>NZ_JBIUVC010000059.1:0-1071 GCF_044742755.1 Streptomyces sp. NPDC087845 | reverse complement strand
ACCGGCTCACCGATCCGACGCGCCAGCGTCAACAACTCCAGCGTGGGCTTGCGGACGGCACCATCCACATGATCGACAAAAACGAGAACTTCAGCCATGAGAACGCTCTCCTGCGAGTAACGAAGAAACAGAGACGAACGACAGGCAACACACCCCACAAAGCAGCACACCGCAAGAAGCGGCACACCACGCAAGGCACCTCGCCCCAGAGGCACTACACCCCAGAGACGGCACACCGCGAGAAGCAGTACACCGCAAGGGGCGGCACGCCCTAAATGAACTTCTGACCCGCAAGGAACTCGGCCAACCGCCTGCCGCCCTCACCCTCGTCCTTGACGATCGTGCCCGCACTACGAGCCGGACGCTGCGCCGCGGAATCGACCACACTCCACGCACCCGCAAGGCCGACCTCGCCCGCCTCGATCTCCAGATCCCCCAGATCCCAGGACACCACCGGCTTCTTCTTCGCCGCCATGATGCCCTTGAACGACGGATAACGCGCCTCACCCGACTGGTCCGTCACCGACACCACCGCCGGCAGCGACGCCTCCAACCGCTCCGACGCCGTGTCACCGTCACGACGCCCCCTGACGACCCCACCCTCGACAGAGACCTCCGAGAGCAGAGTGACCTGCGGAACACCCAGACGCTCCGCCAGCAGCGCCGGAACCACACCCATCGTGCCGTCCGTGGACGCCATACCGCAGATCACCAGGTCGTAACCCGCCTTCTCCACAGCCCTGGCCAACACCAGCGACGTCCCCATCACATCCGTACCGTGCAGATCGTCGTCCTCGACATGAACAGCCCTGTCCGCACCCATCGACAACGCCTTGCGCAACGCGTCCTTGGCATCCTCCGGACCCACCGTCAGCACAGTGATCTCCGCGTCATCGGCTCCGTCCGCGATCTGCAGCGCCTGCTCCACCGCGTACTCGTCGAGCTCCGACAGCAAACCGTCGACATCCTCACGGTCCACCGTCAGGTCATCGGCGAAATGCCGGTCACCCGTGGCGTCGGGCACGTACTTCACACAGACAACGATCCTCAAGCTCACGCCGGCTCTCCTAC
>NZ_JBIUVC010000058.1:0-1074 GCF_044742755.1 Streptomyces sp. NPDC087845 | reverse complement strand
CAACAGCCGACACAGGCGCCGGATCGGCGAGCCGGCCGCGCGGGCGACCAGGCACCCGACACAGCTTGCAGATCATTTACGGGACAGCCCTTAGGACCACGATTCCCAGTCAAGTCTTTCTGTTCAGGAGCAGGAGGACTGTTGAAGGGTTTCGCAGGATTGGTCATGCCCCTGGTGCGCGACAGCGAGCGGATCGGGCCGTCTATTCCGTGGCGGATCACTGCGCCACCTGCGAGCATCCGCGCATGCTGACTTTCGACGTGCCCGACGGGACCCGCCTCGCCTACCACCGGAAGGGCTCCAGGGGCGATCGACCGCTTGTCTGCGTTCCGGGCGGTCCGATGATGCGCTCCGCCTACTTCGGCGACCTTGGTGGGCTGGCCGCGCAGCGAGAGCTGGTGCTGCTGGACCTGCGCGGCACGGGGGACTCGGCCAAGCCCGCCGACCTCGCGGGCTTCCGGGTGGACCGGCAGGCCGAGGACATCGAGGCGCTTCGTGTCGCCCTCGGCCTGGAGCAGTTGGATCTTCTTGGCCATTCGGCCGCTGGTGACCTCGTGCTGGCCTACGCGGCTCGCTACCCGGAGCGGGTGCGCTCGCTCGTACTGGTCTGCGCGCGTGCGCGCACTGCCGGGATCGACTTCCCTGTCGAGCGGCGGCGCGAGGCACTGGAACTGCGCCGTGACGAGCCTTGGCACGAAGAGGTCCGGCCGGCCTTCGAGCGGGCGGTGTCCGGGGAGGCGAGCGACGCGGACTTCGCGCTGCTCGACCGCCTTTCCTACGGCCGCTGGGACGCCGCGGCGCAGACGCATGCCGCCGCGTGCGAGGAGTGGTTCGACGAGAAGGCAGCGGGTGCCTACCTGGCTCCGGGTGCCTTCGACGGTGCGGACGCCGCCCGCGCGGTACTGGCTGAGCTGGACGCGCCCGTCCTGGTGATATCTGGTGCGCTGGATGGCTCTCCTCGTCCGGACTCCGCCGCCGAATTTTGATCACGAGTGCCGGGCGATGAGGTACCGCCCCGGCGGACGACGGCCCGTGCACGCCTGCCGGCTTCCTGATGCATGCTCACCGCCCTTT
>NZ_JBIUVC010000057.1:0-1101 GCF_044742755.1 Streptomyces sp. NPDC087845 | reverse complement strand
CGTTCAGCCCATGAACTTCTTGAACTCGTCGGGCAGCTCGAAGTTCTTGTCGTCCTGCGCCGGCAGACCGAACGCGCCGCCCTGCGCGGCCTGCTCACGACGGGCCGCGGCCGCCTGCTCCTCGGCCTTGCGCTTCATCGGGTTACCACTCTTGCGCTTGCCCTTGGCCTGCTTGACCTGCTTCTTCTGCCGACCGGGGCCACCACCCATGCCCGGCATCCCCGGCATCCCCGGCATGCCGCCGCCCTGCGCCATCTTCGACATCATCTTGCGCGCGTCGAAGAACCGCTCCACCAGGTTCTTCACCACACTCACCTCAACACCGGAACCCTTGGCGATACGGGCCCGGCGCGAACCATTGATGATCGTCGGCTCCGCACGCTCCCTCGGCGTCATCGACTTGATGACCGCGGCAGCACGATCCACATCACGCTCGTCGATGTTGTTGATCTGATCCTTGATCTGCCCCATACCCGGCAGCATCCCGAGCAGCTTGGAGATGGACCCCATCTTCCGGACCTGCTCCATCTGGGACAGGAAATCGTCGAGCGTGAAATCCTTGCCCTTGCTCGACGCCAGCTTCGAGGCCATCTTGGCGGCCTCTTCCTGACTGAACGTCTTCTCCGCCTGCTCGATCAACGTGAGCAGATCACCCATGTCGAGAATGCGCGACGCCATCCGGTCGGGATGGAAGGCGTCGAAGTCCCCGAGCTTCTCACCGTTCGACGCGAACATGACCTGCTTGCCCGTCACATGGGCGATCGACAGGGCCGCACCACCACGGGCATCACCATCGAGCTTGGAAAGCACCACACCGTCGAAACCGACACCGTCACGGAACGCCTCGGCCGTATTGACCGCGTCCTGACCGATCATCGCGTCGACAACGAAAAGGATCTCGTCGGGACTGACCGCGTCGCGGATGTCCGCGGCCTGCCGCATCAGCTCCTGATCGATACCGAGGCGGCCCGCGGTGTCGACGATCACCACGTCGAACTGCTTCGACCGGGCATGCTCGATGGAATCCTTGGCGACCTGGACCGGGTCACCGACGCCGTTGCCCGGCTCCGGCGCGTACACCGCCACACCGGCACGGTCCGC
>NZ_JBIUVC010000056.1:0-1128 GCF_044742755.1 Streptomyces sp. NPDC087845 | reverse complement strand
GGCCGTAGGTGGTGCGTACGGTGGTGTGGGGGCAGGCGGTGAGGACTGCGTGGACTGCTTCGGGTGGGATGATGTCGCCGCCGGTGGTGATTTCTTTGAGGGTGTTGAATGCGGCGGGGTCGTTCTCGGCGATGACGCGGAAGAGTCCTGCGGTCAGTGATATCCGGGTGAGGTGGTGTTGTTGGGTGAGGGTGTGCAGGGTGGTGGCGTCGGTGATGTGGCCGGGGGGTGCGGTCACGATGGTCGCGCCGGCCAGGAGGGGTGCCCATAGTTCGTAGGTGGAGCCGTCGAAGGCGTGGGGGGCCTGGAGCAGGATCCGGTCCTGGGCGGTGATTTCCCAGCAGGGGTCCAGGGCCAGGTCGACGACGCCTTGGTGGGTGGCGGCGATGCCTTTGGGTGTTCCTGTCGATCCCGAGGTGTGCATGATGTAGGCCAGTTGTGAGGGCAGTACCGTCGGCAGGGCCACACTGTCCAAGCCATCGCCCGCGACACTGTCCAAGTCACCGTCCACAAGACCGCCCATGGCACTGTTGTGGGTGGGGTTGATGGTGATGGTTTGGCGGGTGGGGGGTTGGGTGGTGGTGTAGGGGTGGTGTTGGTGGGTGGGGTCGGTGAGGAGGACGGGTGAGGTGTTGTCGGTGGTGATGGTGTGCATGCGGTCGGTGGGGTGGGCCAGGTGCAGGGGGAGGTAGGCGGCGCCGGCTTTGAGGATGGCGAGTAGGGCGATGACCAGTGCGGCGCCGCGGTTCATGAGTACGGGTACGGGTGTTTCGGGGGTGACGCCGGCGGCGAGGAGTCGCTGTGCCAGCCGGTTCGAGTGGGTGTCGAGCTGCTGGTAGGACAGGTGCAGGGTGCCGTCGATGACCGCGGGTGCGTTTGGTGCGGAGCGTGCTGCGCGGGCGAAGGCTTCTGTCAGTGTTCTGGCAGGTTGCGGGGCGGGCCCGGTGCCCCACCTTGTCAGTGTTTCCCGTTGGATGGGGGAGAGTATGTGCATGCGGGTGAGCCGGGTCTGCGGGTCGGTGGCCGCTGCCGTCAGCACTCGTACCAGTGCCTCGCCCAGCCCCCGCACCGTCAGCTCGTCGAACAGATCCACCGCATAGCCGAGTTGGATGTCCAGGCCGCCGGCCG
>NZ_JBIUVC010000055.1:0-1154 GCF_044742755.1 Streptomyces sp. NPDC087845 | reverse complement strand
AGCTTGGCGTTTAATCGCGGCAAGATCATTGCTTGTTAGGGTTCGCCGTTTGCCTGACAACGGGCACGGCCGCCCGTGATTCTTCGGAGTGTCGAGCTTCGAAGCGTCACAGAACGGCCGTGTGAATGAGTGTGCTGGACGAGGTCGCCCGCGTCGACCCACTTGGTGTGTTGTCCGGGTTTCGCCGGGACCTCTATGACTGTTTGGAAGCGCGGGGCGACGAGTTGTTCGAGCTGGTCGACGCTCTGCTGTGCACGGACGGTCCGGTGAAGACGCTGGTCGAGTTGTCACTGGCTCCTGAACACCGGCGTGGTCATGGTGCCCTGTATGGCGGGTTGAACTGTGGGCGGCTGGATGTGGCGCGGCTGCGCAGGGCTTTGACCGGACTGGCGTTGCCCCGGGCTGCGGACGGTCGGATCGTCCTGGCCGTCGATGTCAGCAACTGGCTGCGGCCGGACGCGAACACCAGCCCGGACCGGCTGTTCTGCCACACCTATGGCCGGGGCAAGGGCTCGGCCCAGATGATCCCTGGCTGGCCCTACTCCTTCGTAGCCGCCCTGGAACCCGGGCGGACCTCGTGGACCACCATCCTGGATGTGATCCGGCTCCGTCCCTGCGACGACGAGATCGCCGTCACTGCGGCCCAGATCCGGGAGGTGGTCCAGCGAATATGTGCGGCAGGGCAGTGGACGGACGGTGACCTTCCCGTCCTGGTCGTCATGGATGCCGGTTACGACGTCACCCGTCTGGCCTTCCTGCTCGCCGACCTGCCCGTCGAACTGCTGGGGCGGATGCGCTCGGACCGCGTCCTGTACTTCCCGCCACCGCCCCAGCCACCTGGCAAGCGCGGGCGCAAACCCAAGCGCGGACCGGAATTCAAGTTCGAGGACGCCACCACCTGGCCCGCTCCGGCGATCACCACGGTCACCGAAACCACCCGCTACGGGCTGGCCACCGCCAGCGCCTGGGGTCAGCTGCACCCGCTGCTGGTCCGCCGCTCGGCGTGGGCCGACTACCCCGAGAGTGAACTACCTGTCATCGCAGGCACAGTGGTCCACCTCCGGGTCGGCCATCTGCCCGGGGACCGGGACCCCAAGCCGGTCTGGCTGTGGTGGTCACGTTGCGATGCCACCGCTGCCGATGTGGACCGGCTC
>NZ_JBIUVC010000054.1:0-1596 GCF_044742755.1 Streptomyces sp. NPDC087845 | reverse complement strand
GGCCGGCCACCCGGCCGCAAGAACACCCGGCCAACCCCACGCCACGACGTGCACACGGCCAGCAAAACGGACCCTCCAAAGCGACGAACGAAGAATCCAACGACCCCACGTCCACGCCGCACAGGTTAAAGATCAAGTTAGCTAAGCGCTGTCCCGTAAATGATCTACGACGTGTTCGTTGACCTGCCTGTTTCTTCGTTACCCGGCGAGGGTGAGGTTGTGCAGGCGGGCGATGCCGAGCATGGCATGATGTACGCCGTCGCCCTTGAGGCGGCAGTCGCGCAGGATCTTCCAGGTCTTCATCCGGGCGAAGGCATGCTCGACGCGGGCGCGGACCTTGCGGTGGGAGGCGTTGTGTTCCTCTTTCCAGGCCGGGAGTTCGGTCTGGCTTTTCTCGCGGCGGTGCGGCATGACCAGGCCGGTGCCCCGGTATCCGCCGTCCGCGATCACCGTGGTGCGGCCGACGGCGGCTTTCGCGCCGGACAACTCCCACGCCTTGCAGTCGTTGCGGTTGCCGGGCAGCGGCCGGCCGACCGCGACGACGAGCCGGGTGTCGGCGTCGATGACGACCTGATGGTTGGTCGAGTACCGGTAATTCTTCGACTGTTCGGCGACCTGGTGGTCACGCGTGGGGACCAGGGTGCCGTCCACGATCAGCACGGTGTCCTTGCGGAACCGCTGGCGGGGCTGGAGCGCCAGCGACGGGCCGAGGTGGTCGATGATGCGGTCGGCGGCCGACTTCGAGATGCCGAACAGCGGCGCCAACTGTCGCAGCGTCAGGTTGGTTCGCCAGTAGGCGGCGACCAGCAGGACGCGGTCCTCGAGCGGCAGGCTCCAGGGCCGGCCCTTGCGGACCGGGTCCGCCCCCTCGCGCCGCAACGCGTTGACCAGCTTGCCGAACTGACGCGGGCTCAGCCCGGAAAACGGGGCTATCCAGGACGGCTCCGAGG
The DNA here is from genome assembly GCF_044742755.1 of Streptomyces sp. NPDC087845. NCBI lineage: Bacteria > Bacillati > Actinomycetota > Actinomycetes > Kitasatosporales > Streptomycetaceae > Streptomyces > Streptomyces sp. NPDC087845. Next base: position 646 of record NZ_JBIUVC010000054.1, on the reverse strand, counting down.
CCGTGATCACACCAGACACGACAAGATCATCTCACCCGTGACCAGCAGTTACGGGACAGCCTTTAGTGGACGGTAGGGCTACCATCGCTGGGCCATCGCCCATCCCGAGCACTTCCAGCTCCTCTACGGAACGCCGCTACGGGACTACGCGGCACTCATCGAAGGCCCGACCACCCAGGCGTCGCGTCGGATGAGTGCGATCTTCGAGCGCGAGATGTTCGACGGGTTCACCTCGGCGCAGCTCGCCGCAGTCGACACCCCCGCACTCTCACCCGCGCTCCGGGCCTATCTGGACCAGCTGCCGCATTACGGCCTGGGATATCTGCCGCCCCCAGCGACCGCGCTCCTGCTGATCGCGTGGGGACACCTGCATGGCCTCGTCGCCCTTGAGGTGTTCGGGCACACCTCTTTCCTCGGTGACCACCAGACTGAAATCTTCCGCACAGCGATGCGGGACCTGCTTGAGGACATCCACCGCCGGATCGCGGTCGCGCCGGCGCCACGCCCTTGAACCGGGCTGAAACTGCCAGGTCGAATTACTCACTCGAATGAGTGAGCCTTTTTCATCTTGATCAGGTGGCGAGTTCGAGGGCGACGACGGCACGGACGACAGCGGTGATCCGGGTGGTGCTGCAGCGGAGTTTCC
>NZ_JBIUVC010000053.1:0-1623 GCF_044742755.1 Streptomyces sp. NPDC087845 | reverse complement strand
GGCACCGGCAAAGCAGCACGATCCACCTTCCCGTTCACCGACAACGGCAACACATCCAACACCACCACCACCGCCGGCACCATGAACTCCGGCAGCAGGCCCATGGCATGGGCGCGCACTGCCTGCGGGTCGGCCGTGCCCGCGACGTAGCCGACGAGCTGCGGCTGCCCCTCGGGGGCCGGCACGAGCAGGACCACCGCGTCGGACACCCCGGAAGCGGTGCGCAGGCAGGCCTGGATCTCTCCGAGTTCGATGCGGCGCCCGCGGATCTTGACCTGGTGGTCCTGCCGCCCGAGGAATTCGAGCCGGCCGTCCTCACGGCGACGGGCGCGGTCGCCCGTGCGGTACATCCGGCTGCCGGGGATCCTTGAGAACGGATCGGGTACGAAGGCGGTCGCCGTCTTCGCCGGGTCGCCGAGGTATCCGCGGCCGACGCCGGCACCGCCCACGTAGAGGTCTCCCTCGACGCCGGCCGGCACGAGCTCCAGCCCTTCGCCCAGCACATGGAGCTGGGTGTTGCGGACCGGCGATCCGATCGGAACGGGCCGCCCGTCCGCGAGGGGGCCGGCGGTGACCACGGCGTGCGCGACTCCGTCGGCGCACTCGGCCGGACCGTAGGCGTTGGTGATCGGGACGTGTGGGTAGCGCTCGAACCAGCGTCGGCACAGGTCGGCCGGCAGTTCCTCACCGGTCGCCATCAGATGGCGCAGGCTCCGCAGAGCGGGCACGGGCAGCCCGTCGTCCCACTGGTCCAGCGCGGCCCGCAGCAGCGAGGGGACGACTTCGATCACCGAAATGCCCTCGCCGTCGACCATCCCGAAGAGTGCGGTGGGGTCGGCGGCCGTGCGACGGCCGACCGCACGGACGCGACCGCCGACGGCCAGGGGCGCGAGCATCTGCCAGATGGAGATGTCGAAGGTGAGCGAGGCGTTCTGGACGAGGGAGTCCTCCGATGTGAGGCCGAGGTCCTCGATCTGGGCGGCGATATGGTTCTGCATACTCGTACGGCGCACCATGGCGCCCTTGGGCCGCCCGGTGGATCCGGAGGTGTAGATCACGTAGGCGAGGCCCTGCGCGTGCGGTGGGGATGCGGGCAGCAGTTCCGCCACGCCCGCCCGGGCGTTCTCCACCAGGACGGCCTCGGCCGCCCCGTCGGAGCCGGCGGCGATCTCCTCGGCCAGCGCGGCTTGACCGCGGCCGGCCAGGATCCAGCGGACACCGGCGTCGGACAGCAGTTCCGACAGGCGTGCGGCCGGTGACCGGGTGTCGAGCGGCACGTACGTGGCTCCGACGGCCAGCACTCCGAGGAAGGCGACGGTCGCTTCGATGCCGGCCTCGGCCAGGAGTGCGACCCGTGCCTCCGGTCCGGCTCCTCGGGAGCGGAGCCAGCTCGCGACTCCGTCCGCCCGGGTCACCAGCTCCCGGTAGGTGAGGGTGTCGTGGTCATCGGTGATCGCGACCGCGTCGGGGGTCCGCCCCGCGACCGCACGGATCTGTTCGACGACATCCTCGAAGTCCGCCGGCCTGTCCGTGTCGTTCCAGGTGGTGAGGAGCCGGTGGCGTTCGGCGGGCTCAAGGATCTCCAGCCGGGTCAACGACCGGTCGGGATCAGCCACCACCGCT
>NZ_JBIUVC010000052.1:0-1694 GCF_044742755.1 Streptomyces sp. NPDC087845 | reverse complement strand
CCTAAGGGCTGTCCCGTAAATGATCTGCAAGCTGTGTCGGGTGCCTGGTCGCCCGCGCGGCCGGCTCGCCGATCCGGCGCCTGTGTCGGCTGTTGGCAGGTGGCAGCACGAAGATCTGATCATTTAGCTCGATCGGGTCTGATAGGTCCGAGTCAGTCGAGCAGTAGACCGGCGGCGTGGATGATCTTGGGCGGGACGCCTTCCGATTTGGGGTACATTGCGGCTCCGGGGTGTCTTTTGTCGATTCTGGAGGATTGATGCGACACCCTGTCTCCCGACTCAGGACGCGAGTACTGGCGGTCGGGCTCGCCCTGGCTGCGGCCGCCCTCGTGCCCGCGGGCTCGGCTGGTGCGGCTGATCAGTACGAGTGGGCCGCCCTGGGCGACTCGTACACCGCCGGCGGCTTCGTCGGGGACCCGCAGCCCGCGCTCGGTGATGCGTCGCGGGACGGCTGCGACCGCACCACCGGCGCTTACCCCAGCCTTGTCGAGCGGGAACTCGACGAGTTCCCGCCCGGCAAGCACGTCCACCTGACCAACGTCAGCTGCGGCAACGCCACCATCGACAACATCGCCACGACCAAGCAGACGCCGATCAGTCCGGTCCAGCCCCCCGCCGGAGGCTGGACCGCGGTCGACCCGCAGATCCAGCGGGCCAAGCTGAACGACCAGACCGACGTCGTCACCATCGGTGTCGGCGGCAATAGCCTGCCCTTCGGCGGCATGCTCCTCAAGTGCCTCGAACTGGGCGCGAAGCCCGGCGAGTCCTGCCGCGAGTACTACACCAGCCCGCCCGAGGGCGAGGAGAGCATCCAGGACAAGCTCGCCAGGGTCCAGGACGAGTACATCGCCATGCTGGCCAAGGTGCACGAGGCCGCACCCAACGCCAAGGTCATCACCGTCGGCTACCCGGCCGTCCTGCCGCAGGAGGCCAGTGCCTGCAACCGCCTCGCCCTCACCGAGCTGGGCTCGATCAAGCACGCCGACATCGACTGGCTCCGTGACGACGTCCTCAAGCCGCTGAACAGCACGATCCAGCGCGTTACGTCGTTCTTCGGCGACCGTTACGTGGACGTCTACTCCTCCAGCGTGGGCCACGACGCCTGCCAGCCCGCAGGCACCAAGTGGATCGAGGGAATCTGCGGCGACGCAGCGGACTACTGGCCCGCCAAACTCCCCGGCACCCTGCTGAACTGCGGCCTCATCCAGAAGCGCGTCACCCTGGTCCACCCCAACGGTGCAGGACACGCCAACACCGCCGCACACGTCGAACGAGCCATCCGCATCGCTCTCCTCAACGGGTGACCGACCGCACACCAGCGCCAGTGCCCCGGCCCGCGAGCAACCGCGGGCCGGGGCACTTGGCCAACCGCGCGACGGGCGTCGCCCGGCGGGTGAGTCGGGCGGCGAGGCGACCAGAGGTCGTGTCCGCTGCGAGAGTTGGGCTGGGACCTCCGCCTGACCCTGATGTGATGATCTTGATGTGGCTAGTGTGATCACGGCGGCGGAGCCGTCCTGGATAGCTCCGTTCTCTGGGCTGAGCCCTCGCGCCTTCGGAAAGCTGGTGACGGTTCTGCGGCGCGCGGGGGCGGACACGGCCCGCAAAGGCCGGCCGTGGAGCCTTCCGCTGGAGGACCGGACCCTGCTGGTCGCGGCCTACTGGCGAACGAACCTGACCATGCGGCAGCTCGCCCT
>NZ_JBIUVC010000051.1:0-2146 GCF_044742755.1 Streptomyces sp. NPDC087845 | reverse complement strand
GGTTGGACGCCACCGAGGTCCAGGTCCGCCGGCCCCCGGCCGGCCGCGGCGGGCGCCGTGCGTTCGTCTCGGGCAAGAAGAAACAGAACACGATGGTTGCCTTCATCGTGTTCTGTTTCTGTGTGTCCTGAGCATGAATTAGGAGTTGGTTGTAGGACAGCTTCCGATCATGGTGCTGTGTGGAAGATGAAGGTCTTGGCCCTTCGAAGTCGCCCTGCGGGGGGAGGCTTCAAACCGTCTCATGCTGCGTTAGCTAATGACTGTCGTGGTGAGCGATGAGGAAAAGGCGTCGTAAGAGGCGTCAGGTGGGGATCGGGAAGACGAACGCAAGTGAATCGCTGCTGACGTGTCGAAAGAACAACAGACGACATCAAAACCGGGGTGTAGAAGCGACTTCGGGATGAGCTTGGCGGGTGCCCGTCTATTGGCCAGGTGGTGTCCGGCATGAAGGCGACGTGAGCCCGGTCTGCGGCTTTCACATGGAACAGGAGAAGGCAGGTCCGACACTGCCGTCGTGCGGCGGCGGCGAGAGGGAGTGCCCCAAGCGGAAGACACCGTGAGGGGTCGAGTACCGATGCGGTACCTGCTGGCGGACCGGCTCGTAGTAGTGCTGAAGCCCCTGTAACGGGGGCGGAGCGAAGGGGCCGGGTCGTTCGTGACTGAGTTGATCACATCAACCGGACAGCGTCTGGGAGGAGTGCGATGAGCCAGTTGAAGTCATCGACCAAACCGTTTGAGATCTCGAAGTGGGAAGTCAAGGAGGCGTGGGAGGAAGTCAAGGCTAATAAAGGTGCGCCTGGAGTGGACGGGCAGAGCGTCGACGACTTCGAGAAGGATCTCAAGGGAAACCTGTAAAAGGTCTGGAACCGCATGTCGTCGGGCTCGTACTTTCCGCCTCCGGTGCGAGCGGTGGCCATTCCGAAGCCGCATGGCGGCGGCACGAGAATGCTCGGCATTCCCGCTGTTGCCGACCGGGTGGCTCAGACCGTCGTGGCCCGGCATCTGATGCGAAGGGTGGAGCAAGTTTTCCATCCGGACAGCTATGGATATCTGCCCGGACGGTCTGCCTTGGACGCGGTGGGAAAATGCAGGGAGCGTAGCTGGCGACGGGACTGGGTGGTCGAGTTCGACATCGCCAAGTTCTTCGACAGCGTGCCCTGGGGCCTGCTGGTCAAGGCGGTGGCCGCGCACACTGACGCTGTTTGGGTGAACTTGTATGTGCGGAGGTGGCTCGCCGCCCCGCTCGTCATGCCCGACGGCTCCCTGGTGGAGCGGGAGTGCGGAACGCCTCAAGGGGCGCCGGTCTCTCCCGTTCTGGCGAACCTGTTCCTGCACTACGCGTTCGACATGTGGATGGAACGGGAGTTCCCGTCCGTCTGGTTCGAGCGCTACGCGGACGACGCGGTGCTGCACTGCGTCACCGAGCGACAGGCCCGCGAGGTGCTGGCCGCGCTCACGGACAGGATGGTCGAGGTCGGGTTGCGGCTGCACCCGGACAAGACCCGGATCGTCTACTGCAAGGACGGCAGCCGCCGGCGCTCCTTCGAGCACACGGCGTTTACCTTCCTCGGATACACGTTCCGCGCTCGGAAGAACCGGAATCGACACAGCCAGCAGTTTCTGTCGTTCGAGCCGGGGATCAGCAGGGAGGCCCTGACGAGGATCGGTCGGGAGGCGCGGTCCTGGCGACTGCATCGACGTGCAGATCTGACCTTCAACGAGCTCGCACGCAGGATGAATCCTGTGATCGGGGGCTGGATCAACTACTACGGCCATTTCCGGCCCTGGGAGCTGAACCCCTTCCTGGCGCGCGTCAACACCTACTTGGTGCGTTGGATCCGTAACAAGTACAAGCGGCTCGCGGCCCAGCAGAGGGCGTACTCGAAGATGCAGGAGATCGCTCGGCGATACCCCCGCATGTTCGCGCACTGGCGCCTGTCTGTGGACGCCGTGCCGGTCTGATGACCAGAACGACAAGAGCCGTGTAACGGGCGACTGTTACGCACGGTTCTGTGAGAGCCGAGGGGTGAGACTCCCCTCGGCTACTCGACTCTTGCCCGAGACGAACGCACGGCGCCCGCCGCGGCCGGCCGGGGGCCGGCGGACCTGGACCTCGGTGGCGTCCAACCGCAGCTCGATGCCCTCG
>NZ_JBIUVC010000050.1:0-2147 GCF_044742755.1 Streptomyces sp. NPDC087845 | reverse complement strand
GGCAGGGTCTCGAACTTCGCCCGGAAGGCGTCGGCGGCCTCACCCTTCCAGTGGCCCGAGTCGAGCTTCTTCATCCCGCCGCCCACGAGATCGAACGCCCGCTGGAAGTCCCGGAGGTTCTTCACCGCCGCGCTGATCTTCTCCGGCCTGCCATGGATCAGCTCGTTCGCTTCCTCGCTCTGCCCAAGCTGCTGCTCACCGACCTCCGCACCCAGCGAGGACGCGGTCTCATCCCCCCAGTCCTCGACCGCGTCCGCCCACTCATCGGCGCCGACCATCTCCAGACCGGCACCGACGAAATCGGTACCCTTCTCGATCCCCTCGCCGACGATCTCCTTGCCCTTGTCGACCAGCTTGCCCGCACCGTCGTAAAGGTCCCCGCCGAGCTTCCCCCAGTCCACCATCAGCGACTCTCCCCCCACCGCGGCTGCCCGGCCTGACGAATCGCCTCCTGCGACGGATCAAGCTGCTCCTTCAGGCGTTCATCCGCCGCTGCCCGCACCGCCGGGTCCACCAGCCCGGAGCGTTCCATCGAGTCGAGCGCGGAGTCCTCCACGTCGTAGACGGTGTCCTTCCAGTTCTCCTTCACCTCTTCATGCGCCTTCAGCATCGACTCCCCACTCCAGTCCGGGTCGTCATAAGCGGACTGGTTGCGGATCGTGTCCCAGCTCATCGTCTTGACCTCGTCCTCGGACAGGTGCGGGTTCCCGTTCAGGGAATTCACACCGACCTTGAACGAGTCCTTGATGTACTGCTCCTGCTCCGCGAAGGAACCCGCCGACAAGCCGACCCCGAGCGCGAAGCCGTTCCCCTTCCGCGTCAGCGCCCGCACACCCCACTCCCAGCGATTGCAGAACGTCTCGAACTCCGACGTCAGCCCGCCATGCCCCAACTCCAGCCCCGACAAAGCAAGATCCGAGAACCCCCGCCCCGTCGACGCCTGCCCGATGAACCCGAGATCCTTCAACTCCGCATGCGCCAGATCGATCCCCTTCGCGATCGCCGCCAACACCTCCGGCGGCACCTGAAGATCAGAACTCTCCCCACTCACTGCATCCCCCCGAGATCCACCGCAACCGCGTCCGGCACAATGCCCGCCACCGGCGGAAACAACATCCCGCCCTCACCGCCCGCATCCAGCGCCACCCCCGCAGGCCCCGGCAACAACGGCACCATCACATCCAGCAACCGCGCACCCAACACCGCCTGATACGTCCACTCCCGCCCGGCATCCCCCCGAGCTTGTGCGAACCGCGCCAACGCCTCCTCGTCCGAGAACGCACAGATCCAGCGCACCCCGCACTGCTCCGCCGACCACAGATCCCCCACCTCATCCAGCGGCACCAACACCGCCGTACACCGGAACTCACCCAGCAACACAGCAAACTCACGCCGAGCCACCGCCACCGGATCATGTTCCGGCGTCATGGCACGGGCCAGGTCCGGTACCTCACACGGTGCGGAAGGCACCTCGTCAGCAGCCCAGTCGGCCAAGTCAGCGATCTTTGAACGCCGAGCGGGCGGCTCTGATATGTCATCCCCGTTATCGAACACGCGTCGAATGCTGTCACGGCACACTTCCCGGGAGCAACGAGCAAAAGCAGCCAGCCAGTCACGGCCCAAGGCCGGTCCGGCTCCACACCCACAGAGATGGACCTGCGGGCACCCCACGGAAAGGCTCCGCTGAGCCCCTCGGCCCACTTTCGCTCCGAAACCGGGCAGAGAATGACGCGCCCGACACCGACACCGCCCCCATCCACCTGACCGATCCCAGCAGCCCGCCCCCCGAAGACCACAACAACCCGACTGAGAAACAAGGAAACTTGGGCCCCGGCTTCACGCAAGGAATGAAGACACCCTTCGAGTTCCTCGGCGACGCCTGCGACGCCATCACCGGCCAGAACGGCAGCGCCGGAGCCTTAGTCGACAAGCACCTCCCCATCCGCCCCGCCTACCGCCACCCCCGAGCGCACCGACACCAACGGCCAGAACCCGCCTGCACCCACGACGCGACACACCGGCTGCCCGACCCAAAGCGCATCAAGGGCTCCGGGAACTGAGCTGCCTGCCATGGTCCGAGATACCCAAATCACCTCGTGATCGCCCCAGCGAACAGAGCCATGCGGCTCGGCCAGAACCTCGGAGCA
>NZ_JBIUVC010000049.1:0-3433 GCF_044742755.1 Streptomyces sp. NPDC087845 | reverse complement strand
GGAACCGGGCCCGCGAACGCCCCGTCGGAAAACACAGCAAAACCGACACGATGAAGGTCGGCGCGGACAGGCAGGCACCATAAACGCCAAGCTTAAGGGCTGTCCCGTATTCCCGGGTGGATCGGCGTGCGGCATCGGATGCGGTGCATCGCAAGGCGGAGGACGCCCGAATACTGGCTGTATTCGGGCGTTCCGACAACGCGGCGAGGTGCCGTAGCTGCCGTCGCACGCCCGCCAGGGACTACGGGACAGCCCTTAGCCCCGCGTCGCCGGCTCCCCGGCCGTGCTCAGTGCGGCGAGGTCTGCGGTGACGACGATGTCGGCCTGGCGCGGGAAGACCTTCTCCATGAGCACCTGGTGCACCTCCGGGTCGGGGTCGGCGGTGGCGTCGGCCAGTACGAACAGGCGGTAGTCCTCATCGGCTGCCTGCCGGAGGGTGGTCAGTACCACGCCGCTGGTGGACAGCCCGGCGAGGACCAGGGTGTCCACGTCCCGCGCGCGCAGTTCGGCGCGCAGATCGGTGTCGCCGGCGAAGGCGCTGAACCGGATCTTGCGCACGGTCAGGTCGTGCTCCCGTAGCTCCAGGGACTCGTGCACCGCCGTCGCGGGCGTGCCCTCGGTGAGGTGTCCGGCCGCGGCGACCCGGGCGAAGGCCTTGTTGCGGGTGGGGACGGCGGCGGCGTCCGCCTCAGTGAGCGCGACGCGCACGAAGACGACGTGCGTGCCGTGGGAGCGGGCCCAGCCCAGCGCCTCGCTCGCGCGGGCCAGAACGCTCTCCGGGTCGGGAACGGCACCGAGGGCGGCGGGTTGGAAGTCCATCAGCAGCAGCGCGGTCCGGCCGGGATCGATTGCGGCGCCGGTGGCGGTCGTGGTGGTCATGTCGTGGATCAGCTCTCTGTGGATTCGGGAGATTCTCTGGCTGTGTACGGGGCCCCTGGTGAGGGCCCTGGCTGATTGCTCGTCAGTTCGGGTGCAGGCGGTCGGACTTGCCCAGTCGGCGGTCGCAGACGGTCATGACGAGGACGAGGGCGGCGATCACGACCAGCACGCACGCGATGAGGTGCAGGCCGCTGTCGTCCACGCTGCTGTGGAACGCGGTGCCGGTGATGGCCGCCGATGCGATGGACCCGATGTAGCCGAAGGTGCGCAGCAGGCCGGAGGCGGTGCCGACAGTGGTGGCGGGGGCCTCCTGGTAGAGGACGGTCTGGTTGGCGACGGTCCCGGCACCGGACGTCAGGCCGAACACCGCGCTGACGGCGATGACCGCTGCCATCGGAGTGCCGCTGCCCACGAACAGCACGGCCACCGCGCCGAGGAGCAGCAGTACCGCGCAGGCGATCAATGGCAGTCGCACGCCCGTCCGTTGCGACACCACCCGGGCGGTTATGGCGGTCAGCACGCCCATCGGCAGCAGTGCCAGTCCGGCTTGGTAGGCGGACAGCCCGCGGGCCACCTCCAGCCACTGGGTGAGCCCGTACAGGATCACGTACGTACCCATCAGCGTCAGGCCGTTGCGTGCGTAGGTACGGGTCAGTGCTCCGTTGGAGGCGAGCAGGCGGACGTCGAGGAAGGGGTGGCCGGCGCGCAGCTCCCAGCCGATCAGCATCGCGGCGAGAACGAGGGCGGCAGCGAGCGCGGGCCAGTCCGGGCGCGGCAGGGCGGAGAGGAAAACCATCAAGGCGGTGAGCGTCCCGCCGAAACCCAGCATGCCGAGCAGGTCGATGCGGGAGGCCAGGGCGCGCGGAGGACCGGGACGCATCCGGTCGGAATCCGGCGCGATCCCGACCACCGCAAGGATCAGGGCGACCGTCGCGACCGGGATGTTGATCCAGAAGGCGGTCCGCCAGCCGAGCCAGCCGACCAGCAGCCCGCCGATGGCGGGGCCGACCGCGACGGTGGCGGCTCCGGTGACCGCCAGGCCGCCGAGCACCCCGCGCGGCGGGGCCTCGTGGCCGGCCTGTTCCGCGCGGCGGCGTATCAGCAGCATCGCCGACGGGTATCCCGCCGAGGTGCCCGCGCCGATCAGCACCCGGGCAACGATCAGCGCCGTCAGTGAGTGAGCCAGCGAGCCGACGATCCCGGCCACGAGCACCAGCACAATGCCGGTGACGAAGACCCGACGGGGTCCGAACTCCTCGGCGAGGCGCCCTGCGGCGGGCTGGGCCAGCGCACTGGTGAGGTAGAGGCAGGAGATCAGGATCGCGGTGTCCCCGACGGAGATGCGCAGGGCAGCGGCGATCGCGACCAGCGCCGTCGCGATGATCGAGCTGTTGACCGGGTTGAGCGAGGCTCCCAGGTACAGCGGCGCGACGAAGCGCGGGCCGAACGGATTGCCCGCAGGCGCAGCGGTCCCGGCCGTCTGTCGCGGAGCGTTGGTGCCACCGGCGAGTGACACGGCACGGCTCCTTCCTCCGGGACCTCTGCGGCGGAGCAGGCCTGCTGTGGAGACCCCGGGCAGATAGGCAGGCTGCCTGACAAATATTAGCAGGGTGCCTGCCTAGTTTTGAAGCCTTCCCACTCCGTCGAAACCTGTACTGGACCCGCGACCGGGCACGTGCGGGTGACTGCCCACGAACGGGACACGGCCACACAGCGGTGCCCCGCCGACACGCAGCGCAGGCCGACGGGTCACCGCGTCGACGTCCGGCAGCGACCGGTTCCGAGTGACGCCGGCAGCCCGCGTCGAGCACTCCTGACGACGGGAGCAGCCCAGGAGGACGGGAGCAGCCCAGGAGCACTCGTGCCGCCGCACTCCTTGCTCGGCGACCACTCCGATTCGCCCTCGGCACCGGCTGCCGACTCCCGGCACAGTCCGACGATCACTGCTCGTACGCATCCGAGGTCACCCAGCACGGCAGGCAACGGGGCGCGGAACCGGTAGGCCCGGCGGCGGACACGTTGCCCAGCCTCGCGCCAGGCGCAGCAGTTGGGGCATCCGCCTCAGCCCGCTAAAATGAATGGGCCGTAAAACTGATGTGGGTCAGGGGCCCGAATGTCGCCCCTGGGGCGCTGGAGGCCGGACATGGCGGTGGCCGGTGTCCGCGCGGAACACCCCGTCATGGGACCGACGCGCGCCACGCCGACCAGCGTTGACTGCCGAGCACACGGCATGGGCTTCTTCGTCACCCCATTCGTGAAGTAGCCCCCACCACCGGCGTCGGCCGTCCTACTCGAACGGTCACGGTCCCCATCCGACCGCCGTCTGCGGTCCGCGAGGGCTCCGTCAGGTCGACCGTCCCACCTCGCCGATGCCGTTTCCGCCGCGGCGTACACATCTCCACTCGACAAAGCATCCGGGAGGACCCGTGCTGACAGGCGCCAGGTTCCCGTCACAGGAAATTGGTTCGGATCGTGCAGTAGTGCGCGATTGGGCTCTGCAGGCGGCCGATGCCGGCTTCTCCTACATCGTGGTGAACGACCACGTAGTGGGTGT
>NZ_JBIUVC010000048.1:0-3798 GCF_044742755.1 Streptomyces sp. NPDC087845 | reverse complement strand
GGGATCCGACTCCTCTCCCAGCAACTCCCGCTGCCACAACGTGTAATCCGCGTACTGCACCGGCAACGGCTCCCACACCGGCTCCCGCCCCGCCACCCGCGCCGCATACGCACACGCCAGATCCGCAGTCAACGGCCCCATCGACCACCCATCCGCAGCAATATGATGCAACACCAACACCAACACCGACTCAGCACCGGTGTCGACGACGTGCACGCGCATCGGAAGATCGGCACCGAGATCGAACTTGTGCTCGCACTCCTGGGATATTCGTTCGTTGGCCAGTTGCGGCAGGCTCTGTGACCACTGCACGGTGACGGTGGCCTGTCCTGCCGGGAGGATGACCTGCAGCGCTTCGCCGTCCTGCTCGGGATACACCGTGCGCAGGATTTCATGCCGGATCACCACATCGGATATGGCTTCCTGAAACGCCTCCCGGTTCAGCGCCCCGGAGACGTGGCTGACCAACGCGATGTTGTACGCAGCGCTCCCGCCGTCGACTTGGTGCAGGAACCACAGCCGACGTTGCGCCGGGGACAGCGGTACCTTGGCCGGCCGGGGATGCACCGTTGCCAGGGGAACCACGTCGGCCACATCAGCCTGGTGCAGCCATCGCTCCAGTCCGGCCACGCTGGGATTCTCGAACACCGTGGGCAGAGTCAGCTCCGCCCCGAAGGTCACCCGCACCCGATTGACCAAACGGGTGGCCAAGAGGGAGTGCCCCCCCAGCGCGAAGAAGTCGTCGTCGACGCCGACGTCGGGCACACCGAGCAGTTCGGTGAACAGCCCGCACAGCATCTCTTCGCGCGGAGTGCGTGCGTGCCGCGACGTGCTGCTGTAGTGCGGCGCGGGCAGAGCGCGACGATCGAGCTTGCCATTGGTGGTGAGAGGGAACGCGTCAAGCGTCACCAGCGCGGACGGCACCATGTACTCCGGCAACCGCCGGGCGAGGCACCGTCGTATCTCGGAGGGCTCGGCCGAGCCGGTGACGTAGCTGACCAGACGCCGTTCGCCCGGCTGGTCCTCGCGCACCAGGACCGCGGCGTGGCCGACCCCTGGGCATGCGAACAGCGCGGCCTCGACTTCACCGAGTTCGATCCGGAAGCCGCGGATCTTGACCTGGTCGTCGGCACGCCCGACGAACAACAGCCGACCGGACCTGTCCCAGCGCACCACATCGCCCGAGCGGTACATGCGGGTGCCTGGGGGACCGAACGGATCGGCGACGAATCGGGACGCGGTCAGCCCGGCCTGGCTCACGTATCCCCGGGCCAGCCCGGCGCCCGCGATGTAGAGTTCCCCCGCGACCCCCGGAGGTACCAGCCGCAGTGCCTCGTCCAGCACGTAGACATCGGTGTTGGCAACGGGGCCACCGATGGTCACTTGTTGCCCGGCGGGCAGCGGACCGCCGGTCGCGCAGACCGTGGTCTCGGTGGGCCCGTAGGAGTTGACCAGATTGTGGGTGGTTGCCCATTGGTCCACCAGCCATTGCGGGCAGGACTCGCTGGCCGTGATGACCACGGCCCCTTCGGGTACTGCGTGCGCCGGCAAAGCGGCGAGCATCGACGGCGTGACCAACACATGGGTGATGTCCGGAGCATCGCCCGGCCGGGCCGTGAGCAACGCTTCCGGCTTGCCGATCACCAGTGTGCCGCCGAGCAACAACGCCATGACCAGCTCCCACACGGAGCCGTCGAAGCTGATCGACGCCAATTGCAGCACGCGGTGCGCCGAGTCCGGTGCCACGAAGTCGCGGTGCCGGCGTACCAGTCGGGTTATTCCGGTGTGCGGTAGAGCGACCCCCTTGGGCTTTCCGGTCGATCCCGAGGTGTAGATGACGTAAGAGATCTGGCTGTGCTGCAGCGGAGCCGCCCGGTCGGCCGGACGGATGTCGTCGGCGGAAAACCCCGAAAGGTCGAGGTCGCCGAGGAGCACGGTGGGTATGCCGACATCGCCCAAGGCGTCCGCGGTATCGACCAGTGCTATCCCAACGGCACTGTCCGCGAGTACGAATTGCTTGCGCTGCGATGGATACGCCGGGTCCACCGGCAGGTACGTGCCGCCGGCCTTCGCGATCGCGAGGAACGCCACCACCCAGTCGAGCGAGCGTTGGGCGGACACGGCAACCGGAACGTCCGGGCCGACGCCCTGACGGATCAAGTAGCGTGCGAGCTGATTGGCGCGTGCGTTCAGCTGGGCGTACGACGTGCCGATCCCGTCTGCTTCGACGGCCACCCGTTGCGAATCGGCCTTGACCTGGTCTTCGAACAGTTCGGGCAGGGTGCTCGGCACTACGTCGTCGGTCCGGTTCCAGTCCTCCAGCAAACGCCGCCGGTCCGCAGCGGCCAGCAGGTTGATCTCTCCGATTCGGAGTGATGAGTCGTGGGCGACCGCGCTCAGCAGACGCACCAGCCGGTCGCCCAGTTCGCTTACCGTGTCCTTGTCGAACAGATCCGTCGCGTAGGTCAGCGTCAAGGTGATGCCGCGGGCTTCGTCCTCGGTCACGCCATGCTCGATCGCGCCGATGAGAAGGTCGAACTTTGCCGGGGACATCGGCACTCGACCGGCGGTCGTCTCGACCCCGGCGAGCCGCAGCGTCGGCGCCTCGTCCTCGACGCTGAAAGCGACTTGGAACAGCGGATGGCGAGACAGCGACCGGCTGAGGCGCAACTCCTCAACTATGCGGTCGAAGGGCACGGCTTGGTGCTCGTATGCCGAGAGGTCGGCTGCGCGGATCCGACCGAGCAGCTCGTCGAACCGGGGATCACCGGAGGTATCGGTGCGCAGCACCAAGCTGTTCACGAAGAATCCGACGAGGTTGTCGAGAGCCGGATCGTAGCGGCCTGCCACCACCGTGCCGAGCGGGATGTCGGTGCCGGCGCCGAGCCTGGTCAGCACGGCGCTGAGAGCCGCGTGGACGACCATGAACATGGTGCTCTTGTGGTGACGAGCGAGGTCTCGCAGCCGGTGATGAGTCTCCGGCCCGACCCGCACAGTCACTTCGGCTCCGCTGTGGGAGGCCCGTGCCGGCCGTGCCCTGTCGTACGGCAGCGCCAGTTCTTCCGAAAGGCCCGCAAGCGCTTCCCGCCAGTACGCCAGGTCGCTGTCGTGCCGGTCTTCCTGCTGGAGGGACCAGAGCGCGTAGTCGGCGTACTGAACCGGCAGCGGGAGCCACTCGGGTTCCCGGCCGGCGGTCCTGGCGGAGTACGCGTGCTCCAGGTCGGCAACGAGTGAACCCATCGACAAGCCATCGGCCGCGATGTGGTGTACCACGAGAACAAATACCGTGCTGTCGGCGCCAGTTCGCACCACATGCGCGTGCACAGGCAGTTCGGTGACAATGTCGAACTCGTAGGCGCACTGCTCGGCCACTGCTTGGTCGACGTCTTCGAGCGCGCAGGACGACCAGCCGATCTCGACGCTCACGTCGGATCGAACCAACTGTGCCGGTTCGCCGTCGAGGTCGGTGAACACGGTACGGAGTGCCTCGTGTCGGCGTATCACATCGGACAGGGCCATGCTCAGGGCATTGCTGTCGAGTGAACCACGAACCCGTGTGACCAGTGGAATGTTCCAGACCGGGCTGGGCCCGTCGAGCTGGTGCAGGAACCATAGTCGGCGCTGTGCCGACGAGAGTGGTATCCGCTCAGGGCGGGGAACTACGGCCGTGACCCTCTCGGACGTGCCGACGCCGGTCGTTTCCAGGTGTGTGGCCAGGTCGGCGATGGTGGGGTGTTGGAAGAGGGTGTGGATGGTGGTGTGGGTGTTGAGGGTTGTGTTGATGCGGTTGGTGAGGCG
>NZ_JBIUVC010000047.1:1998-5178 GCF_044742755.1 Streptomyces sp. NPDC087845 | reverse complement strand
AACACAGTGGACGCGAGCAACTGAGGACAAGCCCTCGGCCTATTAGTACCAGTCAGCTCCACCCGTTACCAGGCTTCCACATCTGGCCTATCAACCCAGTCGTCTACTGGGAGCCTTAACCAATCAAGTTGGTGGGAATACTCATCTCGAAGCAGGCTTCCCGCTTAGATGCTTTCAGCGGTTATCCTTTCCGAACGTAGCCAACCAGCCATGCCCTTGGCAGAACAACTGGCACACCAGAGGTTCGTCCGTCCCGGTCCTCTCGTACTAGGGACAGCCCTTCTCAATATTCCTACGCGCACAGCGGATAGGGACCGAACTGTCTCACGACGTTCTAAACCCAGCTCGCGTACCGCTTTAATGGGCGAACAGCCCAACCCTTGGGACCGACTCCAGCCCCAGGATGCGACGAGCCGACATCGAGGTGCCAAACCATCCCGTCGATATGGACTCTTGGGGAAGATCAGCCTGTTATCCCCGGGGTACCTTTTATCCGTTGAGCGACAGCGCTTCCACAAGCCACTGCCGGATCACTAGTCCCGACTTTCGTCCCTGCTCGACCCGTCGGTCTCACAGTCAAGCTCCCTTGTGCACTTACACTCAACACCTGATTGCCAACCAGGCTGAGGGAACCTTTGGGCGCCTCCGTTACTCTTTAGGAGGCAACCGCCCCAGTTAAACTACCCATCAGACACTGTCCCTGATCCGGATCACGGACCCAGGTTAGACATCCAGCACGACCAGAGTGGTATTTCAACGACGACTCCACAACCACTGGCGTGGCCGCTTCAAAGTCTCCCACCTATCCTACACAAGCCGAACCGAACACCAATATCAAACTGTAGTAAAGGTCCCGGGGTCTTTCCGTCCTGCTGCGCGAAACGAGCATCTTTACTCGTAGTGCAATTTCACCGGGCCTATGGTTGAGACAGTCGAGAAGTCGTTACGCCATTCGTGCAGGTCGGAACTTACCCGACAAGGAATTTCGCTACCTTAGGATGGTTATAGTTACCACCGCCGTTTACTGGCGCTTAAGTTCTCAGCTTCGCCAACCCGAAAGTCGGCTAACCGGTCCCCTTAACGTTCCAGCACCGGGCAGGCGTCAGTCCGTATACATCGCCTTACGGCTTCGCACGGACCTGTGTTTTTAGTAAACAGTCGCTTCTCGCTGGTCTCTGCGGCCACCCCCAGCTCATGGAGCAAATCCAATCACCAGTGATGGCCCCCCTTCTCCCGAAGTTACGGGGGCATTTTGCCGAGTTCCTTAACCATAGTTCACCCGAACGCCTCGGTATTCTCTACCTGACCACCTGAGTCGGTTTAGGGTACGGGCCGCCATGAAACTCGCTAGAGGCTTTTCTCGACAGCATAGGATCATCCACTTCACCACAATCGGCTCGGCATCAGGTCTCAGCCTCAATGTGTGACGGATTTACCTACCACACGGCCTACACCCTTACCCCGGGACAACCACCGCCCGGGCTGGACTACCTTCCTGCGTCACCCCATCGCTTACCTACTACAAGTCTGGTTCATCGGCTCCACCACTACCCTCAACTCCGAAGAGATCGGGCCGGCTTCACGGACTTAGCATCGCCTGATTCAGTACTGGGCGTTTCAAAGCGGGTACCGGAATATCAACCGGTTGTCCATCGACTACGCCTGTCGGCCTCGCCTTAGGTCCCGACTTACCCTGGGCAGATCAGCTTGACCCAGGAACCCTTAGTCAATCGGCGCACACGTTTCTCACGTGTGTATCGCTACTCATGCCTGCATTCTCACTCGTGAACCGTCCACAACTCGCTTCCGCGGCTGCTTCACCCGGCACACGACGCTCCCCTACCCATCCACACAGGCGTTGGCCCTTCATGTGTGAATGACACGACTTCGGCGGTACGCTTGAGCCCCGCTACATTGTCGGCGCGGAATCACTTGACCAGTGAGCTATTACGCACTCTTTCAAGGGTGGCTGCTTCTAAGCCAACCTCCTGGTTGTCTCTGCGACTCCACATCCTTTCCCACTTAGCGTACGCTTAGGGGCCTTAGTCGATGCTCTGGGCTGTTTCCCTCTCGACCATGGAGCTTATCCCCCACAGTCTCACTGCCGCGCTCTCACTTACCGGCATTCGGAGTTTGGCTAAGGTCAGTAACCCGGTAGGGCCCATCGCCTATCCAGTGCTCTACCTCCGGCAAGAAACACACGACGCTGCACCTAAATGCATTTCGGGGAGAACCAGCTATCACGGAGTTTGATTGGCCTTTCACCCCTAACCACAGGTCATCCCCCAGGTTTTCAACCCTGGTGGGTTCGGTCCTCCACGAAGTCTTACCTCCGCTTCAACCTGCCCATGGCTAGATCACTCCGCTTCGGGTCTTGAGCGTGCTACTCAACCGCCCTATTCGGACTCGCTTTCGCTACGGCTTCCCCACACGGGTTAACCTCGCAACACACCGCAAACTCGCAGGCTCATTCTTCAAAAGGCACGCAGTCACGACTGTTGCTCCGAAGAACAACAGCGACGCTCCCACGGCTTGTAGGCACACGGTTTCAGGTACTATTTCACTCCGCTCCCGCGGTACTTTTCACCATTCCCTCACGGTACTATCCGCTATCGGTCACCAGGGAATATTTAGGCTTAGCGGGTGGTCCCGCCAGATTCACACGGGATTTCTCGGGCCCCGTGCTACTTGGGTGTCTCTCAAACGAGCCGTCAATGTTTCAGCTACGGGGGTCTTACCCTCTACGCCGGACCTTTCGCATGTCCTTCGCCTACATCAACGGTTTCTGACTCGTCTCACAGCCGGCAGACTATGAAAGAGAGATCCCACAACCCCGCATGCGCAACCCCTGCCGGGTATCACACGCATACGGTTTGGCCTCATCCAGTTTCGCTCGCCACTACTCCCGGAATCACGGTTGTTTTCTCTTCCTGAGGGTACTGAGATGTTTCACTTCCCCTCGTTCCCTCCACACTGCCTATGTGTTCAGCAGCGGGTGACAGCCCATGACGACTGCCGGGTTTCCCCATTCGGACACCCCCGGATCAAAGCTCGGTTGACAGCTCCCCGGGGCCTATCGTGGCCTCCCACGTCCTTCATCGGTTCCTGGTGCCAAGGCATCCACCGTGCGCCCTTAAAAACTTGGCCACAGATGCTCGCGTCCACTGTGCAGTTCTCAAG
>NZ_JBIUVC010000046.1:0-5228 GCF_044742755.1 Streptomyces sp. NPDC087845 | reverse complement strand
GGGCGGGAACTGACCGCCGACTACAACGCCCTCGGCCTACCGGTGCGAATCAAGCGCGCGGACGGGACGATCACCCGGCAGACCTACGACGAGCGCGGCAACCGCACGTCGGTCACCGATGCCTCCGGCGCGACAACGACCTACACGTACGACGAGGCCGGACACCTCATATCCGTTGTGGATGCACTTGGACACCGCTCCACGGTGCGGTGCGACATGTCTGGCCTGCCCGCCGAGATCACCGACCCGCTGGGCGCAACGACGCGATACGAGCGCGATGCCTTCGGCCGCCCGGCCTCGATGACCGACGCCCTGGGAGCTGTCACTCGGTTCGCCTGGACCACGGAGGGAAAACTCGCTCACCGGATCGATGCGGACGGTAGCGAACAGTTCTGGACGTACGACGGCGAAGGCAACTGCCTCACTCAAACCGACGCCATGGGCGGCGTCTCCACCTTCGAGTACGCAGACTTCGACCTGCTCGTGGCACGGACCGGCCCGGACCGGGTGCGGTACGAGTTCAGCCATGACCTGCTGCTCCGGCTTACCGAAGTCACGGACCCACACGGGCTGACCTGGAACTACAGATACGATCCAGTCGGTCGCCTTACCGCGGAGAGCGACTTCGACGGCAGGGTTCTGACTTACCGCTACGATGCCGGGGGCCGCTTGGTCTCCCGCACTAACGGGGCCGGCCAGACCATCCGGTTCGAACGCAATGAACTCGGCCAACTGCTGCGCAAGGACGCGGACGGAGCACTCACCCGCTACGAGTACGACATCTTTGACCAACTGGCCGGCGCATCAGGACCCGACACCTCTCTGACCCGCATGCGGGACCGTTACGGGCGCCTGAAGTACGAGACCGTCAACGGTCGACGTCTCTCCTTCGAGCATGATGCCCTCGGACGCCGCACCAGCAGGAGAACCCCCAGCGGATCCGTCAGCGCCTGGACCTATGATGCGGCGGGCCGGCGCGATGAACTCACGACGGCCGGTCGCACGCTCACCTTCGAACGGGACGCGGCAGGTCAGGAACTGACCCGGCACATCGGCTCAACAGTCACGCTCAGGCACGAGTTCGACCTCATGGGCCGCCGCACCGGCCAGCACATCACCGCTACGAACCGCACTCTTCAGCACCGCGTGTACTCATACCGCGCCGACGGCAACCTCACCGGCATCGAAGACCAGCTCCGCGGCAGCCGAACCTTCGACCTGGATACCCTGGGCCGGGTCACGGCCGTGCACGCCTCGAACTGGTCCGAGCGATACGCGTATGACTCCGCCGGCAATCAGACCGAGGCGACCTGGGCCACAGCGCACCCGGGTCAGGAGGCGGTAGGGATTCGCACCTACGCGGGTACACGAATCAGCACGGCGGGGAACGTCCGCTATGAGCACGACAAACAGGGAAGAATCGCACTTCGTCAGAAGCGGCGGCTTTCCCGTAAACCTGAAACGTGGCGATTCGCCTGGGACGCCGAGGACCGGCTCGTTTCGGTAGTCACGCCAGATGGAACAGTCTGGCGCTACCAGTACGATCCGATGGGCCGTCGCACAGCCAAGCAGCGCCTCGCCGACGACGGCGACACCATCCTGGAGCAAACCTCCTTCGCCTGGGACGACGCACAGCTCTGCGAGCAACTGGTCACCGGGGAGGACCTGCCCAACCCTGTCACGCTCACGTGGGACCACGACGGCGCGCGTCCACTGGCGCAGGTGGAACGCATCCTCGCAAGTGGTTCGACGCAAGCGGCGGTTGATGAAAGATTCTTCACCATCGTCACCGATCTGATCGGCACTCCGAGCGAACTCATTGACGAGTCGGGGGGATTGGCCTGGAACACGCGCTCCACACTGTGGGGCACGACAACCTGGGCAACAACCAGCACGGCATACACGCCGCTTCGATTCCCTGGCCAGTATTTCGACCCAGAGACCGGCCTCCACTACAACGTCAACAGGTACTACGATCCGGAAACGGCCCGTTATGTGACTGCTGATCCCCTGGGCCTCGATCCAGCCCCCAACGCCCTGACGTATGTGGAGAACCCACATACGTGGGCCGACCCATTGGGGCTGAAGCCCTGCAAGATACGCGTATCTCCCGTGGCATCCGATTGGGCTACCAAAGGTGCCCACATCCACATCCCGCTGAAGAAGAAGCCGGGTCTTGAGGACGAAGTGCACGTGTTCGTGGATGACAACGGCAACATTGCGGGTGCACCGATCAGGCTCGAACATGGCTGGGCCTCGGACAAGAGCGTCCAGGCAGCCGTGGACGCTGTGAACACTGATCCCAAGCTTCGCGCCGATCTGCTCACCAAGGCCAGGTCCGCCCAGGAGCATATGCTTGATCACAACTGGGGAAACAAAAAGAACCGGGCGGATGAAATGAAAGCACTCATAGAAAAATTGGAGGGGTGGCCGTGAGCGCCACTGAATTGATTGCCTCATTTATTGCATCGGGGCGACTGTACGGAGTTGGCATCGGTTCCACCCTCATGGAGCTTCAGCAGGCAATCAACTGCGATTTCGTGGATGTTGTGGACGAGGACGGTGATTCGATGCGGCGTGATTATGGATTCATCGAATTCTATCTGAATTCCGGGCAAAGTTGGAGCGTATCCGGGGGTGCCATCGAGTTGCACAGGCTGGCCACCCGCAGCGATATGGTCGATCGGTGGCGTACTGCCATGCGCGATGACTTCCCCCAATACCTCACATGGGATGAGTTGTTTGGTGAGTTTTCCAAGCTGCCGAATCCTCCCGCCCTTCAACATATCGATCAAGGTGATTTTCAGGAGTACCGCGCATCGGCAACGAAGGTATCCGTTCTGGTCAACAATGACCATGAGGAACGCGACGAATGGCTAGGGCATGGAGACGTATGGAGCGTCAGCCTCGGCTGACGGCGCCGCCGCCGACCCGTCTGCTGGAGAGACGACTTGCCGTGCTTCGGAGGGAAGTGTGACGGGCATGAAGCGGAAAAGGTAGGTCAGGAAAGCTCTGCGTCGGAAATGTGGTGTGGTGAGCGACAGAAGTGGCCCCGGCGGTCGCCGCGGCCCCCTTCTGCGCGATGTCATCGACATCAAGACGCTCATCTCGCCTCCGAATTCATCCTCAAGCTCGCCGATGAGGGCGCATTTCGTGGGCCGCTGCCGGAGAACTTCGATCGTGTCAGGGGGCTGAATCCGCAGGCTACGACTCCGCGGGCGTGCGGGACCGATTTCCTCTCCGAGGGCATCCGCTCCCACCGACACTGAGGAGGTGGCGGGGTGTTCATGCCTGGCCTTGCCGAGGCGAATTTCGAAGCCGCAGGGGCCGACGCGCAGGAGGATAGGGGTGAGGTATCTAGTGAATTCGGGATCTGGATGTCCCGGAACAATTCGGAGAATGATGACTGCAAGACCTGGCATTAAAATTTGGGGAGACCCGTAAAGGGTTTCTCGTTGGGCATGGTGGGATGACCGGACTGGCGCGATGCTAATCCGTGAGGGATCCAACGGCACCTTCATGCAGCCAAGTGGCGGCCACAGCTACTACATGCGCCAACTCCAGGAGTAACGTGATGAATGAAAGATCGGCAGAGGCGCAGAATGTAGAAGAGCTATGGTCCAGGCTGACTCCGTCGGTGATCAACAGCGTCTCTCGGTACGACGCCTGTTGAATGGAAATCGAGCGATCTCGGGTTGCGCCCAGCATTCGTGAGGAATTACAGATCCGGTATATTCTTTCAAGAATCTGTTCTCGTCCCGGGAACACCTTGTACGCAGGATGGAGTCCGACTGGAAACTACCGGGGCAGTACCCGATCAGCGCTTACATCAATGATCTGGATGCACGTGATCAGTCGCAGATTGCCATGGGCACACTGACCGACGAGGCCCAAGCGGAGCTGTCCGCTCTGCTGGCAGCGTTGGATGCGCGCTTCGTGCACGAGTCGCTGCCGGACGAGGGGGTGAGCTTCGCCCGTGGCTGAAGCCGTCCTCGGGTGAAGAGCCGCAATGGATTCAGGCTGCGCAAGCCTCGTAATCACCCCCGGTAGACCGCAAGCCCGCCTCCTGGTGGGGGAAGAGATCGCCCTGTGGCGCAAGGGACTTACCACGTCCCGTGGTATGTCTCCGCGGAGCCGTCGACTGGCGGGGACGCTGCCGCACGTTTGAGCCGAAGGTGAGGCGGTAGACGTTAGGCAGGTCGATCGCAGTGTCGGCGTGCCGCGTCATCAGCCCCGGCTCGATGAACTCCCGGAGCAGAGACGCCGGGTTGTCGACCCCTGGGGGTTGCTGCCCTCGCTCTCGTTCTCGTCTTCCAGCTCTTTGGAGGCGAGTCGTACGACAGCGGTGTCGGAAGGCATGCCCACGTGTGCCGGTGGGCCCGGGCACCCGCGTTCCGGCTTACTTACAACTGGGTACCGCTGAAACGCTCCAGGCCGGCGACTGTCGAGGCTGGTCGGCCCGGCGAACAGGTCCGCAAGCCAGAGCCGGCCGCCGCGAGTGTGGCCGGAGGCTGCAGGTCGACGCCGTGACAGACGGCGTTGTGGACGACGATGGTTGGCGGGTGAGGAGGCATCTTCGTGCGGGTGCTTTCTACCGGACGCAGCCCCAGGTCCCGCACCTGCGGCGAGCCACTGCGTCACGAGGGCACGTCTGTACGCACCGACGGCCACCCGTGCCGACCTGCTTGGCGACCCCGCAGTGCGGGCACGCTTCGACGGTGGCCGGCGCCCGGGGGTGAGCACCGACCGGTGATTCCGCTCATCTCACGTCCTTGTTTCCGGCAGTGTGCGGGACTGCCGTCGACACCCGTCGAGCAGGGCCGATCCGTCTCGTCCGTGACGCTCGTTTGACGCTCGGGCACATGCAGGCTGCTCCTCTGGAGCAATCACACCGCGTCTGACCTGCAGGTTCTCTGACTGTCACTTCCGGTGACGTCTTTCCGATGACCCATCATGTGGAGTGCGTGGCGATCCTCGAACCCATCACTAAGAGCGTGTTCGCTCGATTCGATTCCTTTGCGGGCGATGCGGACGCCGATCCGTTTACCGCGGAGCCATTTCCGCAGGTCAGGTAGGTCGTAAGCCTTGTCGGCGTGGAGTTTGCCGGGTTTGTGGTTCCAGCCGTGGTGGGGGTCGTGTCTCGATTGGAGACCGCCCACCATGGGCTTCAGACCGTGACTGTCGTGGGTGTTGGCGGCGGAGAGCCCGACGACCAGGGGCAGTCCGGC
>NZ_JBIUVC010000045.1:0-5342 GCF_044742755.1 Streptomyces sp. NPDC087845 | reverse complement strand
GCGCGAGAACCGTCCGACTGAGCATGATCGCCACATCCGGATCATGCCACCCACCAGCAAGAACACATCACCCCCTATCACGCACCAACTCGTAAGTCGGTGGAATGCGCTCAGCGTGTCCTCACGATGGTTTCCGGATTGCGCAACCCTTAAAGCGTGTCAGTGCAGCCACCGGGATCGCACGGGTACCTCCTCCGTGAGACTTGCTATATTACGCAACTGAGCAACTGTAAGCGCTGCAATCCGTCATAGGAGGAGGAACTGCCCATGCCCGTCGTCCGCCGGGGGCTGCCATGGCTCGGCCCGGTCCTGACCGCCCTGGCTCTGATGGTCTGCGCGATGTTTACGCCCGTCTCCGCGCACGCCGCGGGGGCGGGCCTCGACAGCGTGGCCGAGGCCCTGAAGAAGAGCCCCGTGTACGTTGATCCGCGCGCCCGGGACCAGCTCTCCGAGGCCGACGCCGTAAACCTCGCGAAGAAGATCGAGGACGCGGGCAAGCCAATCTTCGTCGCGGTGCTGCCCGAGGCCGCCGAGTTCCCTCCCGAAACTCTGATGCGGGACTTGCGCACCCAGGTCGGCATCACCGGGGTGTACGCCGTCCACCTCGGCGGCGGTTTCAACGCGAACGCGGACTCTTCGGTGATGTCGCGCAACGCGGTCGGTAACCTCACCGGCGCTGTCAAGCGCTCCCACTCCGGGGATCCCGAAGGGCTCCTGACCGCCTTCGTCGACCAGGCCACCGAACAGGCCAAGGGGCAGGCCCCGGCCACCTGGAGCGGCTCCGAGGACGATGAGGGGAGTGGCGGCGCGGCAGTGCTGCTCACGGTCGGTACGGCCGCGGCGGTCGGCGGCGGTGGGTACGCCTTGTACCGCCGCTCGAAGAAGAAGCGCGAGCGCGCCGAGCTGGACGCCCTGCGCGTCGTTGTCGACGAGGACATCACCGCCTTCGGCGAGGAACTGGACCGACTCGACTTCCACCCGTCGGAGCCCGGGGCCGACAACGCGATGCGGCAGGACTACACCCACGCACTGGACACGTACGACAAGGCCAAAGAACTGATGGCCACGGCCGCCAGGCCGCAGGACGTCCAACCGGTGACCGCAGCCCTGGAAGAGGGCCGGTTCGCGCTCGCCACCCTGGCCGCGCGCCGCGCCGGTGCCCCGGTGCCCGAGCGCCGCGCTCCTTGCTTCTTCGACCCTCGCCACGGCCCGTCGGCCATCGATGCGATGTGGGCCCCGCCCCACGGCATGCCGCGCAACGTGCCGGCCTGTGAGGCTGATGCCAACCTCTTGGCGGCCGGGCAGGAGCCGATGGCCCGTCAGGTGCAGACCGCCCATGGTTCCCAGCCCTACTGGAATGCCGGCCCCTCATACGCGCCTTGGGCGGGCGGCTACTTCGGCGGCGTGGGCAGCATGCTCGGCGGCCTGCTCGTGGGCACGATGCTGGGTTCGGTTCTCAGTGCACCCTCCGCGTTCGCCGACACCGCGGCCATCGACAGCGCTCCCGACGGCGGTGAGTTCACCGGCGCGGACTTCAACCCTGGCGACTTCGGAGGTGGTTTCGAAGGCGGCGGCTTCGATGGCGGAGGCGACTTCGGCGGTGGAGACTGGTGATCCCGGTGGCCGGCCGTAAGGGCTGTCCCGTAGATGATCTCTGACCGGATACAGGCGTGGTCGACGGTCAGTCCGGCTGTTCGCTTATCCGGCGAGGTTAAGGTTGTGGAGACGGACGATGCCGAGCATGGCGTGGTGGACGCCATCGTCCTTGAGGCGGCAGTCGCGGAGGATCTGCCAGGTCTTCATGCGGGCGAAGACGTGCTCGACGCGGGCGCGGGTCTGTTTGTGGGACTTGTTGTGGGCCTTTTTCCATTCGGGTAGTTCTTCGCCTGCACGGCGGCGGTGCGGCATCACGAGCCCGGTGCCCGGATAGCCGCCGTCGGCGATGGTCGTGGTCCTGCCGACGGAGGCTTTGGCGCCAGATTCGTCCCACGCCTTGCAGTCGTTGCGGTTCCGGGGCAAGGGCTGACCGATCACGACGACGAGTCGGGTGTCGGCGTCGATGACGACCTGGTGGTTCGTGGAGTACCGGTAGTCTTGGACTGCGCGGTCGCGAGTCGGCACCAGGGTGCCGTCCACGATGAGCACGGCGTCCTCGCGGAACCGCTTGCGGGGCTGCAGCGCGAGCGACGGGCCGAGGTGATCGATGATGCGGTCGGCCGCGGACTTCGAGACACCGAAGAGCGGGGCAAGCTGACGAAACGTCAGTTTTGTTCGTCAATAAGCCGCTACAAGCAGCACCCGGTCCTCCAGTGGAAGGGCCCACGGCCTTCCCGAAGGTATGCGGGCTCAGCCCGGCGAACGGGGTTATCCAGGACGGCTCAGACGCCGTGATCACACCAGTCACGACGAGATCATTTCACCGCCGACCCGCGAGGGAACGCGCTCGGGCGACAAAAGCAAGCGACGGCGCCCAGCAGAACATCGAGGATGTCCTCATGACTGAACATCTGGTGACGTTCCTCAAGACACGGCTGGATGAGGAGGCCGACCTGGCCCGGCGCTGCGACGGCGACGGATGTTGCGGAGAGTGGTCTGCCCACGGGAACACGGTTGATTTCTGTCAGGTAGAGCTCTCAGACTTCCACCCCGCGATCGCCCTGCACGACCCGGCCCGCGTTCCGCTTGAGGTCGAGGCCAAGCGACGCATCCTGGCCCGTCACGCCCTCAGTCCGGCCGGGGGCGCCCCGGAGCTACCGCGAGTTCGAGGAGGCCTTGCCGCACGCGGCCCTGCCGCTCAGCGCACCCGGAAGACCGGTCCGCGCGGGGTGAACGACAGCCCCGCGCCCTCCGGGATCAGGCAGGCGTGCTCGCGGCGGACCCGCAGCACGTCGCACCAGCCGTCGGTGATCACCAGGACGGGGGCCGTCGGCGGGAAGTCGTCGGCCCGCTGCAGCAGGTCGATGCCGGGTTGCAGGACCGTGCCGCCGCGCCCCCTGACCCGTACCCGCCCGGCGATCTCCGTCGGCGCCAGGTACCCGGCGTCGTAGGCGGCGGCGTCGCAGAACACCACTCGGGCGGCCGGCACGTCGCGGGCCTCGGCGTAGGAGGCGATCGCGCCCAGTGCCTTGGAGAGCAGCGGGCCGGACATCGAGCCCGAGGTGTCCAGGACGACGCCGAAGGTGCAGCGGGCGACCTCCTCGGGCGGGAAGTAGCGGCCCGCGCGCGGGATGTCGGGGGTCGAGGCCTGGCGCCGGGCGGGCCGCGAGTAGCTGCGTACCGGTCGGGACGGGCCACGAACTCGTCGAACCAGCAGGCCAGTTGGGCATCCCACGGGACGGGCGGGTGGGCGAGTGCGCGGATCTCCTGGACCAGTCCGGCCGGTAGCAGGCCGCGCTGTCGGTCGGTGTGCAGCTGGTGGCCCTGGACGAGGGCGCGCCGGTAGAACTCGTCGAGGTCGACGGGGTCGGCGGTCCGGCCGGGCAGTGGTTCGCCCAGGATGTCGTCGGCGCCCTTGCCGCGCAGGGTCGCAAGGCGCCGGCCACGCCGCAGCCCGGTGGCGATCCGGTCGTACACCTCCTCGGTCGACAGACCCTTCAACTCGGTGTCGTACAGCAGCCCTTCGGGCATCGCGCCGATGTCCCTCCCCTCGTAGCGTGGAGTCCGTGATTGCAGGGGAAGTTGGGATTCATGGAGTCCAAGCAACGGACGTACACGCCTGAGTTTCGTGAGGGTGCTGTACGTATCGTGATCGAGACGGGCGGGTCGGTCCCGGAGGTCGCCGACGAGCTCGGCGTGCACTCCGGCACGCTGCACAGCTGGGTGTCGCGGTGGCGGCGCAACGGGTCGGCGTCGTCCGACCGGCCGGGCGAGCCGGTACCGGGTGGCCGGATGCGCGAGACGGAACGCACTGAACTGGAGCGGCTTCCCCGGGAGATGAACGAGAAGAACAAGCGGATACGCGAGCTGGAGATGGAGCGTGATGTCCTCAAGCGATGCATGGTCCTCTGGGTGAAGTGACCGAGACGGAACCGGCCGCCCTGGCCGCGTTCATCGGTAACCAGAGGACCGAACACCATGTGCCACACCGTCTGACCTGTCGAGTTCTGGAAAGTGTCGGAGTCCTGGTTCTACAAGTGGCGCAACAAGCCCATCACGGCCCGCGAGATCCGGCGCGGACAGCTGGCCGAGGTGATCCGGTAGATCTTCGAGGGCTCCGGCGGTACCTACGGCTCGCCGAAGATCTGGCTCCTCCTGGTCCGAGAGAGCTGGTGCGTCTCGGTGAACACCGACGCCCGCCTGATGGCCGAACTCGGCCTGGCCGGACGGAAGATCCGCCGACGGCGCGGGCTGACCAGGCCCGGCAAGCGGCCCGCGGCCCCGGACTTCGTCCGCCGTGACTTCACCGCCGATGCTCCGGACCAGGTGTGGTGCGGCGACATGACCGAGATCCCCACCGGTGAGGCAAGCTCTACCTGGCCACCGTCATCGACCTGTTCTCGCGTCGGCTGCTCGGCTACGCGATGGGCGCACGTCATGACGCCTAACTGGTCGTGGCGTCCTTGAACATGGCCGCGGCCACCCGAGGTGGTGACGTGAAGGGCGTGATTTTTCACAGCGACCGCGGCAGCGAGTACGCGTCCCGGCGCTTTCGCCGGGCCTGTCGCCGCTTGGGCGTGACGCAGTCCATGGGCCGCGTCGGGTCGTGTTTCGACAATGCCGTCAGCGAGGCGTTCAACAGCGTGCTCAAGGTCGAGTACGTCCACAACACGTTCGCCACCCGCACCGAGACCCGGCTGCGGATCGCGACCTGGATCACCGGCTTCTACAACACACACCGACTACACAGCGTGTATGGGTATCGGAGTCCGATCGACTACGAGCACGACCACCGGGCCAACCCCGCCTTGGAGCTGGCCGCTTAGAAGATCTCCACGGTTCGAGGGGATTGACAGCCTGCGCCGCCGGGGCATCAGGCACACCATCCCGGAGAAAACCGACAGCCAGGCCGCCCGCCAGCGCAAAGGCTCACGCGGCGGACGGCCACCCGGCTTCGACGAGCAGCGCTACAAGAAACGCAACACCGTCGAGCGGGCCATCAACAAGCTGAAACAGTCCCGGGCCGTGGCCACGCGATACGACAAGCGCGGCTACGTCTACCTCGGCACCGTCACCGCCGCAGCCCTCATCATCTGGTTCCGCACATGATCGACCGGACAGGCTCTAGCTGCTCGGGGCGGGTTGACGTCATTTCAGTTTTACGGCCGGGGTGCGGCGTTGCGCTTCTTGGCGGGCGATCTGCCGGGCGAGGGCGTCGCGGTATGGGGCGACGGTGGCGAGGGCCA
>NZ_JBIUVC010000044.1:0-6607 GCF_044742755.1 Streptomyces sp. NPDC087845 | reverse complement strand
GCCGGCCTCGTCTCCGACCGCAACACCACCGGCTGACACAAACCCCCAGCTCAGGCCCCTCACGTCTCCAACGCAATCACGCACCAGCTCGTTAGTGCTGTGCGGCAGCCTGCGCGAGGTCTCTTCGGAGGTACTCGGCGGTGAACGAGCCCTGGGTGGTGCTCAGTTGCTCCGGTGTGCCTTCGAAGATGATGTGGCCGCCGTGTCGGCCGGCTTCGGGGCCGAGGTCGATGACCCAGTCGGCGTGCTTGATCACGTCTAGGTCGTGTTCGATCACGATCACGGTGTTGCCGCCGTCGGCGAGCCGGTCGAGGAGGGCGAGCAGTGTCTCGACATCCGCCATGTGCAGGCCGGTCGTCGGCTCGTCGAAGATGTAGAGGCTGCCCGTCTCGCGCAGCCGGTCGGCGAGTTTGAGTCGTTGCCGTTCGCCGCCGGACAGTGTGGACAGCGGTTGTCCGAGGGTGAGGTAGGGAAGGCCGACTTCGCGGAGCATGGCGAGCCTGCGCAGCACCGTGCGTTCGGTGAAATGGTCGAGTGCCCCCTCGACGCTGAGGCTCAGGGTCTGCACGATGTTGTGGCCGTCGAGGCGGTAGTCGAGGACCTCGTGCCGGTAGCGCTGGCCCTCGCAGACCTCACAGGCTGTGGTGACCGGGTCCAGGAACGCGAGGTCGTTGTCGATGAGGCCGCGGCCCTTGCATGCAGGGCAGCCGCCGGTGGAGTTGAAGCTGAACATCCCGGCGTCGACCCCGTTGGCCCGGGCGAACAGTTTGCGGATGGTGTCCATGATGTTGATGTAGGTGGCTGGCGTGGAGCGCGGCGAGATGCCGATCGCCGACTGGTCCACGATGATCGCGTCGGGCTGCTGGGCGGCGAGGACGCTGGAGACCAGGGTGCTCTTGCCCGATCCGGCGACGCCGGTGACGGCGGTGAGTACACCGGCCGGGATGTCGACGGTGATGTCCTTGAGGTTGTGCAGATCGGCCCCGGTGATGGAGAAGGTGCCGGTGGGGGCGCGCGGTGCCTGGTTAAGCCCGGACACTGTGCTGAGGCGCTGCCCGGTGAGGGAGTCGGAGATGCACAGTTCCGCGACCGTGCCTTCGAAGACGACCTCGCCGCCGTGGGCGCCGGCGCCCGGGCCCATGTCGATGACGTGGTCGGCGATGGCGATGACCTCCCGGTCGTGCTCGACGACCAGGACCGTGTTGCCCTTGTCCCGCAGGGCCAGGAGCAGCTCGTTGAGTCGGTGCACGTCGCGGGGGTGCAGTCCGACGCTGGGTTCGTCGAAGATGTACGTCACGTCGGTAAGGCTGCTGCCGAGGTGGCGCACGATCTTCAGTCGCTGCCCCTCTCCGCCTGACACGGTGGAGGTCTCACGGTCCAGGCTGAGGTAGCCGAGGCCCACTGCCTCGATGCGGCGCAGTACTGCGAGGGCCGCTGTCGCCACAGGCTTGGCTACGGGGTCGTCGATGGTGGTGAGCACCTCGATGAGCTCGCCGATCTCCATTGCCGTGTAGTCGGCGATGCTGTGCGTTCCGATCTTCGAGCGCCGGGCCGCCGCGTTGAGCCTGGCGCCCCCGCACTCCGGGCAGGGGCCCTCGGTGACGACCCGGGCGACGGCCTCGCGGTCGCGGTCGCTCAGGGTCTGTCCGTCGCGCTTGAGGTAGCGGCGGGTGAAGCGGGCAACGACTCCCTCGTACTCGTTCTTGTAGACGCTGTGCCGGCTGCGGCGGTCGACGCGGAACCCACCGCCGTGCAGGAAGAGTTCGCGCTCCTGGTCGGTGAAGCGGGCCAGCGGCGTGTCGGGGTTGAAGAGACCCGATTCCGCGTACAGCTGCCACTGGGCAGTACCGACCGCGAACGAGGGGAAGTTGATGGCACCCTCGTTCAGCGTCTTGCTTTCGTCGAGCAGCCGATCCAGGTTCACGGTGGTGGTGCGGCCCAGTCCTTCGCAGGTCTCGCACATGCCGTGCGGATCGTTGAAGGAGTACAGGTTCGACGGTCCGGCGCTGGGTTTTCCGTGCCGTGAGAACAGCACCCGCAGAATAGGGTGGATCTCGGTCATGGTGCCGACGGTCGAGCGTGAATTGCCGCCGATGGGCTTCTGGTCGACCACGATCGCGGTGGAGAGGTTCTCCATCACTTCGGCGCGCGGCCGCTCGTACCGGGCGAGCCGGTTTCGTACGTACCAGGGGAATGTCTCGTTGAGCTGGCGCTGGGACTCGACCGCGATCGTGGAGAAGACGATCGAGGATTTTCCGGAGCCGGATACACCGGTGAAGACGGTGAGTTTTCCCTTGGGGACGGTCAGCGAGACGTTCTTGAGGTTGTTCTCCCGGGCGCCGCCGAGAACGATATCGCCGCTGAATCGCGCGTTTCCCCGACCTGCCATGCTCCGCAACCTCCGCCCGCCGCAATGGCTCCGCTACCGTCACCCCACGCCAACTGATTTCCGTACGGCAATCACAGACTAGCATCGTTCGACATTGATCACCGGCCCGACTCTTGGAGGTCGTTCCCCATGCGGACGTACGAGCACAGCATCGGAACCGCCCTGCCGCAGGCGGTTTTCTGGGCCTGCTACGCCGACCCGGCACTGCGGCCCGAGTGAGACAAGGAGGTACGGGAGCTGACGCTGCACGGGCCGCTGGCCTCCTGCGCACGGGGCACGCTGACCCTGCCGCGGTTCACCTACCACCTGGCCGAGGTCGCCAGGGGAAACGCGTGTCACCCGTCGGGCGGAGATTGTTGGACCCTCGGTCGGCCAGATCAGCGCGCTGCCGAGGTCCTGCTGGAGGATCTCGCGGATCCGCGGGTAGCCGATCGTCATAAACCATCGGCATGCCACACCATAGTCGAGGTTGGGCAGCAGCGCCCCGTTGCGCCACGGGTCGGGGTTCTGCGCCATGGCGTCGCCGAGGCCCCAGAACATGTTGCGCCAGGCGAGGGCCTCGCCGATGCGGGTCTGTATGCCGCGGAAGTCCTTGGTACCGGCGGCCTCGACTCCCTTGAGGAACAAGCCTGCGAGGAAGTCGAGTTTGACGCCGAGGCGGGTGATGCCGTGGAAGGTGAGCCGGTGGGTGAAGCCGGAGGCGTTCAGGAAGGTGCGCGCGCCGGCGGGAACCCGGTCCTGGGATCTGCCTCGGCTTCCAGCTGCTGTCGTCCTGCCTGGGGCTGACCGTTTCGCGCGGAAAGCGGCCCCAGCAGGGGATGCAGCGCACGATCGAAGTGTTCGGCTGCCCGGCGACCGTCGGCTTCTCCAATTCCTTCTCCGTACGCACCGGCGGTGGCCCGGTCGAGGCCCTGCACCAGGTCGGAGTGGAGCTCTGCCCGCAGCCGGGCACGGACGAGGTACTCGCTCTGCGAGGGCCTGGCGTCGCGGGGGTGCAGTTCCATCCGGAGTCCGTCTCAGCCGCTCCGGTGCCGAGCTGTTCCTCGCCCTGATGCAGGAGGCATCCCGCCACGGGGCGGCCCTGCGGGCAGCAACGGGGTAGGCACATGCCCCGGAACGGCAAAGGGATGGCCACCCCCGACAGGGGTGGCCATCCCTTTGCGCAGAAGGCGGCTACGCTTGCATCATTTCCATGCGGAAATCAAGTAGGGGTGCATTGGATATTGCAGCGGCCCCGGTCCTCTGTGTCCACTTCGAAAAGGAGCCACCGATGACGGACGTACGCGCTGTCTGCCCACAGCAGCCCAGCCCGCCCTCCGAGCTGGAGGACGCGCTGTCCCATCTGCAGTGCGTGCTGGTCGCCCGGCGCACTGCGACCAACCCCGAGGGCATCAACTGGCAGCAGTACGACGTACTGGAGATGCTCCGTATCCGCGGCGCCATGAACCCCTCGCGGCTCAGTGAGTCCCTGGGGGTGTCACGGCAGACCGCATCCAAGGCGCTGCGCGTCCTGAAAGACCTCGAACTCATCCAGCAGGCAGCACTCGGCGAGGACAGGAGGGAACATACGACCTCGCTGACCCCGAAGGGCCACACCTTCCTGGCTAGAGCGGCGCGCAGCCGACGGGAGAACGTTCACGCCGCTGCAGAGGTGCTCTCGCCCGGCGAGCAGGCCTTGTTCACGGAAATGTGCCAGAAGGTCGCTGCCTCGATCGATGTCCTGCTGCACTAGGAGCTGTCCGGCCGATCATCGATGGCGTGCGTCAGGCTCCTGCTTGAGGCACCTGTGACGGCGGTCTGAAGTCGATTGCCAGGGGTCTGCTGCTGCGCGACCATCGCCGGATGGGTGCGGATGAGGGTCGGAAGCTGATGCGGGTTGTGCAGACGTGTTCTGCCTACCCGTCGCAGTGGGATGCCTGGACGGCAGACGGCCAGTACTTGTATCTCCGATACCGGCATGGCGTGGGCTGCGTCGAGTGGCATCCTGGCCCTGCCGATGATGCCGATACGCCGGACTCTTGGAGCGAGGACCGCTCGGGGCTCCTGATCGAATGGGACGATGGCACCGGCAGCGGTGTTGTCAACCTTGAGGACTTCCTTGCGGCAGCGGGCTTGGTGTTGGCGCCCGGTGCCTCGGTGAGTTGACGTCGTGCCACGTGGTCAGGTGCGGAGCCGGATGACGAGCGCGGCCGCGGTGACGGTACCGAGGAAGACGTATCCACGCTTGTCGTAACGGGCCGCGACAGCACGGAAGTTCTTCAGCTTGTTGATGGCCCGCTCCACAGTGTTGCACTTCTTGTACCGTTCCTCGTCGAAGCCGGGGGGTCGTCCGCCTCGCGACCTTTGCGCAGGCGGGCGGCCTGGCTGTCGGCCTTCTGCGGGATCGTGTGTCGGATGCCGCGTCGCCGCAGGTACTGACGGCAAGGACCGTTGCTGTAGGCCTTGTCGGCAGCGACGCTGTCGGGCTTCTTGCGGGGTCTGCCCACTCCGCGGCAGGGGATCCGGATCTTCTCCAGCACCGGCACGAACTGGGTGCAGTCGGCCCGCTGCCCCGGCGTGACGATCAGGGTCAGCGGGCGGCAGAAGCCGTCCGCACTCAGGTGGATCTTGCTGGTGAAGCCGCCGCGCGAACGGCCCAGGCCCTCGCCTCCCGCACCACCTCCGCCAGCCGGCCGACGAGGCTCTGCCACGGAGTTTCGTCCTGGTGTTCCAGCGTCTCGTCCCCCTTTGAGTCGGCGCGGGCCGGTGGCGGGTCGGTGCGGGCGCCGGCCGCGTGCTGATGGGCGCGAACGATGGTGGAGTCCACCGAGATGTCCCAGTCGATCTCGCCGGCCGCGTCGGCCGCGGCCTGGACCCGCTGCAGCAGAAGCTCCCAGGTGCCGTCGGCCGACCACAGCCGATGGCGCTCGTAGACCGTCTTCCACGGCCCGAACCGCTCCGGCAGATCGCGCCAGTGAACCCCGGTCCGAACCCGGTGAAGAATCCCGTCGATCACCTGCCGGTGATCACGCCACCGCCCGCACCGTCCGTTGCTCACCGGCAGGAACGGCCGCAGCCGCTCCCACTCTGCGTCCGACAGATCACCACGTTCTCCCCGCCCCATAACGGGGAACAGCCCCAACTACCCCAAGACGCTGGCCTACGCGACCGCCCGACGTGATGACACCCTGCTCTGCTTCCACCTCTGGAACAGCTTCGCCCCGAGTCCAAGCTCGTCGTCGGCCGCCGTCCATGCCGAACCCGTCCTCTGGGCCTTCCGGGACTGCGGCGCCCTGTTCATGAACGGCTTCACCTTCACCCCGGAGGGATCCGCCTGTCGGCGTGCGAGCTGAAGTGCGGGCGCGAGGGAACCGGGTTGCGAGGCGGTCGGGAGCTGCGGTGAAATCGGGCGGGCCGTGCACCTGCGGCCCGGGCGGGGAGAGATTGGTTCATGAACGGGACGACAGCGCTGGACAGCATGCTGCAGCAGGCGCACGTGGTCCAGGTGAGTTCGGTGAGCGGGTTCGGGGTGGACGGAGAGATCCGGGTCGACCTCTCCGACCCGGCGGAGTCGGCCCAGCTCAGGACAGCCATGGCCGTGGAATCGCTGCCCGGGTTCCACTGCATGTGCCGCAAGGACGTCCGCTTCGAGGTGTTCGACCGGGACGATGGGCGGCTTGCAGTCGTCGTCCTGCACCACAGGGCGACACCGAGGTGGGAACAGTGGGAGAGTGACGCCGTCCTCGCCGACGGCCGCCTGCTCCTGGCGTGGCTGGACGGGCACGGCATGCCCGGCCCCATGCAGCAGTTCGAGGCCGACCGGCAGCGAGCGGAGGAAGGGACCGAAGAGGAGCGCAACTGGCTGGCCGCGATGCCCGCCGGACTGGAGGGGACCGCCGACCGGATCCTCGACCTATCCCGCACCGGCAGCAGGCCCTCCCCCGAATCGCTCGCGGAACTCACGGACCGACTGCAGCTGACGTTCCCCGACCGGGTGGAGCGGGTGCTGGCCCTGCTCGATTGGTACGGCTCCGGCAGCGGGCGCTGCTCCGGCTACCCCGTCCACGAGGGCCTGCCTGGCGAGCTGCTCGGCAGGGTGCCGACGTCAAGTCCCAGAGCAGGCAAGTTAATTCTCTGCAAGCCCTTAGCTTGGCGTTTAATCGCGGCAAGATCATTGCTTGTTAGGGTTCGCCGTTTGCCTGACAACGGGCACGGCCGCCCGTGATTCTTCGGAGTGTC
>NZ_JBIUVC010000043.1:0-9859 GCF_044742755.1 Streptomyces sp. NPDC087845 | reverse complement strand
CTCCTCGCCATCCGCCTCACCAACCGCATCAACACAACCCTCAACACCCACACCACCATCCACACCCTCTTCCAACACCCCACCATCGCCGACCTGGCCACACACCTCAGTGAACCCCGCCGTGAGCGGCCAGTACTCCGGCGTCGGACCGGTCCGCGTCCGTGATCTGTCATCTGCTGGTGACTTTCCGTGTCGTCCAAGGAGTCAGAAATGTTCGTGCCCCAGATCCTCGTCAAGAGCGAAGAGATCTTCGAACCCGAGTCGCACATTTCGCAGTACGACCGGGCGCGGGAGATCTCCAAATACCTACTGATGCACTACGGCGTGGTCGACGACGTGTTCGAAAGAGCCGATCATCCGCTCGCCGCAGCACACGGCTTTCCTCGCCGGCTGTCGGAAGTTCTTCGGGCGAGCGCCCAGTCGACCGGTACCCGTGTCCGTACCGCGCTCGATGTGGGATGCAACGTCGGCGGGGTCAGCCACGCGTTGAGCACCTGGGTCGAGGACCGAGTGGTCGGAGTGGACATCAGCCGACGGTCGATCGAGGTGGCCAAGGCCCTGACCATTGGTGGGGGCGGTGTGTTCAGCATCGTGCAGCAGGGGCCGTTCACCAAGGACGTCGAAGTGCGGCTCCCGGACGCGGATACGTGTGCACACGTGGAGTTCGAGGTCGGCGATGGCGCGGACCTGCAGGCGGTCGATGGCACCTTCGACGCCGTGCTGCTGTCGAATGTGGTGGACCGGGTGGCCGATCCGGCGCTTTGCCTGCAACAGTTCGGCGCGTCGGAACGGACTCTGCGCAGCGGCGGACTTCTCATGATCGCTTGCCCGTGGTCCTGGTACCCGGAGTACAGCGCCCCTGGTTCATGGCTGGGGTCCGCGCGGGACGCCACACCTAGCGAAGAGGCGGTCAAGACGCTATTGGCCAACGACTTCGACCTCGTCACCGAGGTCGACGAGCCATGCGTCCTGCGTCAGAACCCCCGCGAGTACGACTACTTCGAAGCACACGTCACTGTGTGGCGGAAGCACTAGCGGTGGTTTGTTGGACCGGGGAGTAGAGATCGAGTGGGTGGCCTGCGCCGACGGCGTTGATCAGGGCTTGAAGTTCGGGTGGCGGGGGTGCGTTGCTCCGGGCTCGCCAGCAGCGTTGGAGGGTGGTCCAGGGGTCGAGCCAGGCACGGACGGCGCGAATCGCCTGCGGCCAGCTGGCCGGTTGGGGCTGGTGGGGTCTGCTGGGGCCCCTCTCAGCCGGCCCCACAGCTGTGACAGTCGGCGGGGCCGTGGGGACGACGGCGGGCTCCCGGTCGGGAGGTTGAGCGAACCAGGTCTCCCAGCAGAACGAGACCGCGCAGTTCACCAGGGTCTGGTGGCGGCGGATGGCGGTATCGGAACGGACCTGGAAGTCGGCCCGGCCCAGTTCGTCCTTGATCTGCTTGTAGCTCTGCTCGATCCAGTGTCGGATGCCGTAGATCCGGACGGCTTCATGCAGGTCGGCGGCCGGATCGGAACTGTCGGCCTCGCGGGGTCCGCCGGGGCGGGGCAGGTCGGTGGCCAGGTACCAGGTGGTTTGCGGGGGAAGGGCGGCCGGGTCGGTGGTGGCCACGACGAGACGGACGTTTCCGTCGGGTCCCCACCAGCCAAACCCTGGCGTGATCGTCTTCCTCGGCGGCATCGGCATGCTGGAGACCGCGGCCTTCGCCGCCGTCGATCACGGCCTGGGCCGCCCGGCGGCCTTCGTCCGGGTCATGGCGTCGATCCAGGGTGCCGGTTCCGCGCTCGGCGGTCTGATCTCCGGGACGGTGATACGGCGGCTGGGGGACATCGGTACCAGCTGCGTCGGTTACGGACTCGTCGCGGTGGGGCTGCTGCTGTGCGTCCCCCGCGATGTGGCGCTCTTCCTCGTCGGGACGACACTCATCGGTGCGGGCCCGCCGTTCGTGGCCGTGCTGCTGGGCGCGGCGGTGCACCTGTACGCACCGGCCCGCATGCAGGGCCGCGTCAACGCCGCGGTCAACACCGCGAAGGACGGGGCGCAGCCCCTGTCGCTCACGGCCGGCGCTGCACTCATCGGGGTGCTGGACTACCGGGTCATGTACCTGGTGATGACAGTGACCACGGTGGCGTGCGCGGTCAGTCTGCTGGTCCGCTCGATTCCCGCTCCGGAGGTGGTGCCGTCGGTGGCGGACGCCCCGGCCGACGAAGGGCCCGCACCTGGCGCGGCCCCAGCGCGCGAACCGGACAGCGGCGCACCCGCGGGCGAGCCGCGGGTGGAGTGAGCCCCGCCACAACGAGCCGCGCCGAGCGCAGTGTGGAAGGGTGGGCCTCGCCCGCACTCCCCGGGTCAAGTGCCCTCCGCCTGGACCGGCAGAACCCCTCGGCAAGGTTCGTCGTTCCAGGTAAGGAAGGCACTTTGGCGTTCCTGCCCCGCCAGCCGCCGTGCCCAAGCGAAACGGCAGGCTTGCGCATAAGGGGGCAATTCACCCACACTAAACGCTCTCTCAGAGCCAGCCGCGCCGGGCCGCCTGGACCCCGGCCTGGAAGCGGGTGGTGGCGCCCAGCCTGGCGAGGAGGACGGAGACACGGCGTACAACGGTGCGGCGGCCCATGCCCAGGCGTCGGGCGATCGCGTCGTCGGTGGCGCCGCTGGCCATGAGGGTGAGGATCTGGCGGTCCCGGGCGTCGATCTGGGTACCCGTGCCCGTCGCCGAAACGGGAACGGCAAGCCTCCACAGGGACTCGAACACGTTGGACAGCGCCCGAAAGAGACTGGACGGACGAATCAGGAGAGAGACGACACCGGGGTGGTCGTCGGCGGCGAGGGTGACCACTGCCAGCTCGCTGTCAACGATGGCGAGTTTCATGGGCGGGTCGTCCAGTGTCCGCGCCTGTTCCCCGGCCTCGATCATGCGGGCCATGTTGGGCCCCGCGATGGGGTCGTCGAACGCGGATCCGTGGTAAATGGTGCGGTACACGACTCCGGCGGCCATGTGCTCACGCTGGATCACCTCCTGCCCGAGGTAGTGGTCGACCGTGCCGGAGTACGGTGGCACGTCGATGGTCCGGAGCTGGCGGCGCGCGGACTGCTGAAGCTGCCGGCTGACGGCGAGGACGCGCGCGGCGTCCTCGACGACCTCCAGCGCGTCGTAGTGACCGGCGTCCCTCCTGGCGAAGCGGTAGAGCTGTTCCAGTTCCGTACCGGCCTGGCGCAGGGCCGTCCACAGGGCGGCATCGCGCTGCAGCAGCACCTCGACGACCTGTGTGGGCGGCAGCGCTTCCCAGGATTCCTTCCCGCTACCGGCGTCCGTCGTCATGACGATGCCCTCGGCGGCGAGCTCCTTCACCACCGCCCGCACAACGGTCTCGCCCAGCCCGGTCCGGGCCGCCAGCCGGCCGACGGGCTCACGTGGGTGACCGACCAGGGATCGGTAGACGCGCCCGCGGTCGGAATCCGGGTCCAACACGTCGCGCACGGCTCTCCCTTCACCCGTACCAGGATCGGCCCGCCCCGCCGCCGTAGCCTACTGCTC
Organism: Streptomyces sp. NPDC087845; assembly: GCF_044742755.1. Taxonomy (NCBI): domain Bacteria; kingdom Bacillati; phylum Actinomycetota; class Actinomycetes; order Kitasatosporales; family Streptomycetaceae; genus Streptomyces; species Streptomyces sp. NPDC087845. Next base: position 6,329 of record NZ_JBIUVC010000043.1, on the reverse strand, counting down.
GGTGGCGCACGTGTGCCAGTGGCCCAAGTGCGCCACCGGCTCGGTATGGCGCTGGGCGAGGCACTGCGGTGAAAATTTACGGTGTCCGGCTGAACCACGGTTCCATGGCATCCAGCCCACCCCGAGGACACCTGATGAGACCAGTCCTGCCAGTCCGGCTCCCGCGCGCGAGGGCAGCAGTCGCCGCCGTGACGGCCGTCCTCCTCCTCTTACTGGGAATGCCCTCCGCGCACGCACTGCCCTCGGGTCCGCCGGAGATGGCCGACGGCTACGGTCTGACTCAGTCCGGCTCCGCATACGGCTCCGCCACCAACTTCGTGGTCACCGTGAAGACGGCCCAGGCCGCCGGTGAGCACCGCATCCGGATCCTGTTGCCCGGCGACTACACGGCCAACCCCACCAAGCGCTACCCGGTGCTCTACTTCCTGCACGGCGCCTCCGACGACCCGGGCAACCCGAGACTCGCCTATCCCGCCCTCCTCGCGGCCAAGTCGATGATCACGGTCATTCCGGACGGCGGCCGCAGGGGCTGGTACACCAACTGGCTCGACCAGGAGACCGCCGCCGGCGCGCAGAACTGGGAGAACTTCCACATCAACCAGGTGATCCCGTTCATCGACGCCAACTTCCGCACCATCGCGGTCAAGAAGGGGCGGGCCGTCACCGGCCTCTCGATGGGCGGCTTCGGCTCCCTGCACTACGCCCAGGCGCATCCCGAACTGTTCAGCCAGGTCGGGGCGTTCTCCGGCGCGGTCGACCTCTCGAGGGACCACGCTGTCATGCGGGCGGCCGTGGTCGCCACACTCACCAACATCGGCGCACCGCTCTGCGGCTCCAGCGACTCCACCTGCTCGCTCGACTTCGGGCCCGCGGTGTCCAGCGACGCGATCTTCGGCACGCCGTATCCGATCCTCGACGCCGACCGACGTTGGAACGAGGCGGACCCGTCCACGCACATGGACCGCCTGGCCGGCATGGGCATCTCGCTGTACACAGGCGACGGCAGGGGAGATCCCACTGACCCGGAGTTCTGGGTCAGGTCGGCGGCACAGCACGCCAAGGACCACCTGGACGCACTCGGATACCCCTCTCACTACGTGGACTACGGCAACGGCTCCGGCTGGGGCAGCTGCGACGGCGGCCACAGCTACGACTGTTGGGCGCAGGACTTCGTTGACTTCGTGCCGCGCCTGGAAGCGGCCTTCGAGTCCGCCTGACCTCTCCCGTTCCCGACAGACAGGGTTACGTACATGATCAAGCGACTGTGCACCCTCCTGCTGAGCCTGGCGGTCCTCTGCACCGTCGGGACCGGCGCCGCCCACGCCCAGCCGGGCAAGCGGGTCTTCAACGCGATGCAGATCATCTTCAGCCCGTCGGCGCCCGATCTCTTCTGCACGGTCGGCGCGGTGGGCAACGACAAGTACGGTCACAAGATAGCCATCACGGCAGGCCACTGCCTCAGCGACCCCGAAGGCACATACGCGGACCGCGAGATCCACGACAACGTCGCCCCCGTCTACGACCGGGCCGACACCGGGTTCGGCCCGATCGGATACGTGCGCTACTTCAAGGACCCGGAGGGCTCCCAGACGGGTCACGTGACCAAGGACTACATGGTCATCGAGCTGGTCCCGCAGGTGACGCTCTCCTCACAGGGGCCGTACCTGAAGCAGACGGGCGAGGTGAAGGTCCCCGGCGGGACCGCCAGCCCCAACGCCCTGAACCCCGCGCTCGACAACGAGCGGCTGCTCGCCACCGGCAGCAACGAGATCATCACGTCGGGCCAGACGGGTGTGTGGTACGGGACCGTCATGGACAACGCCGTCGGCGTCTACCGGTCGCCGGCCGTGAACATGAAGGGCGACTCGGGCGGGCCGGCGATCTGGCACGTACCGGGGACCGATCTCCCCTCCCAGGCCAACGGCTTCCAGGCATCGGGCCCTTGGGCCGGCATCATCAAGGGGATCACCGTGAACCTGCCGCCCTTCCTGTACACCAGCTCGGCGAACATCCTCGCCGACCTGCGTGCCCGTGACGCCGCCACTCCCGCCGGTGTCTTCGGCGCGGGCTTCGAGGTGACCACCAACCCGTAGGGCCGGCCGCGGAGAACGTCCGACGTCATCGGAACCGGCTCCCTCCATACCCTCAAGGAGGAAAAACCTTGTCCATCGGAATGCTGTCGAGACGCACGAGAACGCCCCTGCTCGGCGTGCTCGCACTGGTGGCCGCACTCCTCGTCTCGGCGCCTCCGGCACGGGCCGATGTCCCTGCGTTCGAGCTCCTTCCGCTGGTCCCGGCCGGTGCGGACCACCAGCAGAGGCTCAGGGCCGAAGTGGAGCACTGGACCCTCGCGAAGATGGCCTCCGTCGGCCTCAACCACGAGGACCAGGACGCCACCCCGCCCCCGGGCGGCTGGGACAACCTCAGCAAGCCGTGGCCGCGGGAGGCGGGACTGGTCTCGCGCACCGCGGGCAAGTTCTTCATGGCCTACAAGAACCTGGACAATGGTGCCGTCACGGAATCAGCGTGCTCCGGCAACGTAGTGGCCAGCGCCAATCAGAGCGTCGTGGTGACCGCCGCCCACTGCCTGCGCGTCCACACCCCGGTCGACGTGGGCTTCGGGAACATCGTGGTCACCAACATGGCCTTCGTCCCGGGATTCAACGGAGCGAACCTGCCCCGCCACACCACCAGTACGACGCTCCCCGGCAAGGACATCGCCCCGTACGGGGTCTGGGGAGTGACCCGCGAGTGGTTCACCAACACCTGGAGCCAGAGCGCCGACTGGCTGCTGGGGCACGACATGGCCGCGGTCCTGGTGGCCAGCCCCGATGACCCGCGGCCGATCGGCCAGGTCACTGGCGCCCAGCGAATCGGCTTCAACCAGCCGCAGAACCAGACCGACCACATCTTCGGCTACCCGACGATCAACGAACGCAACTACTACCGTCCCGGCCACGTCTCCCCGGAGCTCCAGCGGACCTTCGACGGCCGGAACCTCATGGTCGCCCAGGGCACCACCCGGGCCGACCCGGTCTACTACAGCGACGTGATGCCCGGGGCCCTGTCGCCCGGATGCAGCGGCGGCGCCGTGCTGCAGGACTTCGACCCCACGACTGGCGCGGGCCTCCAGGCCGGAGTCTTCTCCCGCTACGACGACCCCGGCCAGATCATCGGCGTCCTCGGCTGGCAGGAGGGCCCCAACATGAGCTCCACCCACTTCGGTGACGAAGAACAGGCCGTCTACAACGCCGCCCAGTCGGCGTCTCTGACGTAGCCCGGCCGGCACCGGACGCAACCATCGAAAGGAGAAAACGTGACGACAAGCTTCGTACCGCCGCGACAGAGGTGGTTCTTGGCCATCGTCCTGTCGATCGCCGGTGTCGCCGGCACCATCATCGGGTCGGCCGGTACGGCCCAGGCCGCTCCCGCACGGCCTGCCCAGCCCTGCGGGCCGGTCATGTTCGTGGTCCCGGGCTATCAGGACGGCGGGGCCCAGAAGCTCCTGGACCCGGCTCTCGCTCCCGAGGGAGCCAACCCGGTGCGCATTCCCTACCCCAACAGTGCCAACGACATCAACCTGTACGCCGATGTCGACGCCGGTGTCGCCAACCTCAGGACGGCGCTCTACAACCTCTACGTCACCTACGGGTGTGACCTCAGCACCAAGGTGTACATCGTCGGATTCAGCCTCGGCGCCCTCGTCGCGGGCACTGTCCTGGAAACCGAACCGCCCGGCCGGAACATCCAGGGAATCCTGTTCGCCGACGGCCGGCGGCAGCCCGGCGAGTCGAACTGGCCCGGCGACCCTGGCGGGCTCGTCGGCCACCTGCCCGTTCCCGGCCCCGGTGGCACCGGCTTCCGCCCGCTCGACGGGTTCCAGTACCCGACGCTGAGCCTCTGCAATGGCCCCAACTCGGCGGGTGGATCGGATCTCATCTGCTTCGGCGGCACCAACCTGGACAGCTACTTCACCTCACACCCCTATTACAGCTTCGACGTGGCCACGGAACTGAGAATCCACGGCGAAGGCCCCTACCCCCACAACCTGAGGAACCGTGTCATTCCCTAACCTCGCCGTTTCGGTTGCGATGACCTGACGTCTCTGATCACCAACTGCTGGATGTTCGAGGTGTCTTCTGTCTCTTGGGCATGGCGGAGTCCCGGCGCGGTGGTCGGGTTCTCCGTGGTCCTTGAGGCCGTGGGCGGATAAGGCGGGTAGCTGTCAGCCGGCTGGGCGGGGCAGGGCGGCGAGCCGCCGGAAGACCGTGGTCGGTTCGGGTCTCCCGGGCCGGGTCGCGGAGACTCGCAGTCGTCGGCGGCGGCTGCCGCGGGTGAGACGGGCTGCGACATGCAGGATCCGGTAGCGCAGTTTCCTGGGCTCGGCATCGGCCAGTTCATCGTCCAGCAGCAGGACCCACATCCGGGCGAGCAGGTCGATCGCGGTCAGCGACAGTTCCAGCCAGGCGGCGTTGACCTGGAAGCCGCGGGAAGGGCAGCGGTCGAAGCCGGTGGTCTTGCCTGTCCGGATGTGGTCCTCGACAGTGGCGTGTCCACGGTGGCGGACTTCCAGGAACTGCGCCGAGCCACCGCCGGAGAACGGGGTGCCGGTGAGGAGGGCCTGTTGCCGCAGGCCCTCGCGCTGGTCGAACAAGGACAGCTGAGCGCCCGGATGCGCACGCTCGCGTCGCACGATCATTCCGTGCCCGTCGGGTAGCCCGGCAGGTCGGCCATGCCGGTCAGCTCGACGACCTCGGCCCCTGCCCGCAGACTGCCGTCCTGGTCGAGGGCCGGGTGCCGGAGCCGGCCCGGGAGGGCCCGGATCGCGCGGCGGGCTGGTTCGCTCATCGCGTAGCCGACGGAGAAGTACGTTCCCGTTCCTCGTCTCCGCAGGCTGCGGACATGGGCGAGGAAGGTCCTGGCGCATCCGGCGCAGTCGGCGCGGATGAGGAGGTCTGTGCCGTACCGATGGGCGTCGGGGACCTGGGTGAGGACGTCGTCCAGGACCGCTGTGTGATCACTGCCGGTGTTCGCTCCGGCGTTCCCGGGCCGGAGTCGTCCCGCCGGGGCTTCGCCGGTGTTGGCCAGGAAGCACGGCAGCGGGTAGCAGCCGAAGCCGCCCTTGTAGGTGGACCGGGCCCGGCCCGGGAGTGAACACCACCTGATCGTCGACCGCCACGCCACCCCACTTGCTGTCTCTTTGACCAGCGAAAACCGCCACGCCGCCACCCAGCCCGTGCCACTGCTGGACGCCCTACCCCGCATCCGCGGACTGCGTGGCCGGCCCCGCCACCGCCGCCGACGGCTCTTCGCCGACCGCGGCCACGACTTCGACAACTACCGGCACCCCGTCCGGGCCCGCGGGGTCACACCCGAGATCGCCCGCCGAGGCATCACGCATGGTTCCGGCCTGAACGTGCCGGGCGGGCGGATGCCGGCGAGCCGCATCAGATCGGGTAAGAACACCAGCGCCGCGGCCGTGGTCGGCAGGCCGTACTTTTGACTCTCGAAAACGGCGAACGCGGCCAGGAACAGCGTGAGACTGCCCCAGGCGGTTCGTTTCGGCCAACTGCTCACGCAAGAGATGCGTGGCGGCGCACGGGGATTCAGTGGTCACGCGTGGAGCGTAGAGATGACCTTCGCCTGGGAAAGCGGAGAAGACGCCTCAGAAGGGGCCGATAGTCTCAGGGAATCTTGGTTCGGAATATCGATACGCACGGAGGCCATGATGATGCGGTTGGAACGGGGCTCAAGCCGGCTGTACGGCATGATGCTCATGCTGGCGGCGGTGGTCCTGCTCGCGGACCAGCTCACCAAACTGTGGGCAGTCTCCGCGCTGTCCGACAGCGAGCGCGTCGCCGTGATCCCCCCTCTGATCCACTTCCGGTTGCTGTACAACGCCGGCGCCGCGTTCTCCATAGGCACCGAGGCGACATGGGTGTTCACCCTGGTGGCGGCAGCGGCAGTGGTCGGCATCCTCTACACCGCACGCCGACTGGCCTCTGCGGGCTGGGCGCTCGTGCTGGGCGCGCTGCTCGGCGGTGCGGCATCCCACCTGGGCGACCGACTCTTCCGCAAGCCCGGCTTGGCCCGCGGGCATGTTGTGGACTTCATCGACTACGGCCCGTTCGTGGGCAACGTCGCCGACATCGCGATCGCCTGCGGGTGCGTCGCGTTGGTGCTGCTCAGCCTGCGTGGTGTGCAGCTCGCCAAGGTGCCGGGCGAAGAATCCGCCTAAGCTTGGCGTTTATGGTGCCTGCCTGTCCGCGCCGACCTTCATCGTGTCGGTTTTGCTGTGTTTTCCGACGGGGCGTTCGCGGGCCCGGTTC
>NZ_JBIUVC010000042.1:0-9949 GCF_044742755.1 Streptomyces sp. NPDC087845 | reverse complement strand
GCGGAAACTCCGCTGCAGCACCACCCGGATCACCGCTGTCGTCCGTGCCGTCGTCGCCCTCGAACTCGCCACCTGATCAAGATGAAAAAGGCTCAGTGGTGTCGATGAGGGCTCTGCGTCGTTTGACGGCAACGTCAGCGGACGACTGCCAAGGCATACCGCCGAGGCGAGATGTGTTCAAACTTTTCTACGTCTTCAAGGCGACCCGCTGGCGCGGGTCGCGCGCGGAATAGCGCTGCGTTTCCGGAAGCACGGAGAAGCCGGGACGCGTCCGCATGACGAGCGCGAGGCCGACGGCGAGACAGCGGCGGGGAGTCGGCTGATGCGCCACTCGCGGGTGGGGCCGGTCGGTTCCGTGGGCTTTACCCACCTGTTCGGCTCGGGGCCCGAGTCGGGCAAGGCCAGGAGGCCACTCGTTCAAATTCCGGGCAGGATCACAGCCTGCCCGAGTTGCCGGCCAGCGTACGGCCCCCTGGCCATGCCCGACCCCAACCCGAACAGGACACCGGCCCGACCTCACACACGTAGCCGTCTGACGGCAACGCCGACGGCAACACGGGCGTACAACAGGGCACTTCCACGCACTGCGACGGACCGGCCGGAATTCGCTGACCAGCAAGAATGCAGGTGACGGCCTTCGGGCACGCACACGTACTATGTGCTCGCGGGCGCCACACCGGTCCTCGTCCACAATTGCAATCTCTCGGCACGGGCGAGTGAAATTCATGCCGCCGAGCCGGACGAATTCATTCGCAAGAACGTGAGCACGGTGGCTGTAATCAAGGCGGACACTCCGCACGGTCATATCAATGTCGTTGCCGGATCTGGTGATGGCTTGACCCCCGCGCAGATGTCCGCCATCGGCAAGGGTGAGATCGTCGCCGACAACATCCCAGGCACTCACGCAGAACAGAATGCCCTGCTCTTCATTAATGAAATGAGATGGACTCCTATTTCGGGAGGGACTTCCCGTAATGTCTGCCTGGGTAGGTGTGCGCCGCTCATCCGGGGCACTGGCGGTAAGATGATGGGTGAGGTGTACCCGGGAAGTGGTAAAACTACAACTCGCCAGAGGAGCTTTGAGTGGTAGTCGACGAGGCTGTTGCGGCGACCCTTCGGGGGCAGTCGCAGACACAGGTTGCAACCTTCGTGGCTGGCTGCGCGGAGCGGATGGCGCAGGTGTTCACGGGGTTGTGCGGAACCGATCCCGCGCGGAATAGTGACTCCGATGTCGTTGTCCAGCTCCTGGAGAATCTTTGGGATACTGAAGTCCCGGCAGATTCGTTCCGCGCTTCGGTGGAGTCTCTGGAGGGTTTCCGGGAGCTCGAACCTTCCGACGAGGAGATCATCGACGTAGCAGGTATCTATTCCTTCTACTCGGTGCTGGCGATGCGGTACGCGGCCCTCTATCGCTCCAGTGGCGACGTTGAAGATGCACTCAAGTGTGCACATTCATGCCTGACGGCGATGGGGCAATTGGATCAGAACCTTCCAGGTGCAGCACTCTTCGCCGAGGAGGCGGAACTTCAGCGGCGCACAGCTTCCACGCCCCCCTTGGATGCTTTGAGCCCTGACCTGATCTCGCGATTGAAGGAGGGTGACCGAACCGTTAGTCGCGAGCGTCTACTGGCGATTCAGAGTCGATTTACGCGCTGAGCCGGAAAGTAATTCAGGAGCCCCACCGAGGCACATTCTCGGTGGGGCTCCTGTCGTGCTTGACGGCAGTAGTTGACGGCAACGTCAGCGGACGGCCGGTGCGCTAAGCGGTGGGTCGTCACCGTCGTCAGGCCGGTTGGGGTTGTGGAGTGTGCGGCCGAGGAGGTCGATGGCGTCGCGCTGGAGGCGGAGCCGGACGTGAGCGTAGACGGTGGCGGTGACGCCAATGTGGGCGTGGCCGAGGAGTTCTTTGATCACAACGAGTTCGACGCCTTGCTCTAGGAGGAGGGTGGCGGTGGAGTGTCGTAGGTCGTGGAAGCGGATGCGGCGGATACCTGCCCGATCGAGGAGGGAACGGAAGCCACGATTGAGGTTCGCCGGATCGATCGGCCCCCCCTGCCAGTGTGGTGAAGACGAGCCTGCTCTCATTCCAGCCCCCCGCTGCCGCCTCACGCTCTCCTTCCTGGCCCTTACGGTGTTCTTCCAACGAGTTGATGCACTCGCTGGGGAGGGCGATGCGCCGTTCGGATGCGCGGGTTTTGGTGGGCAGGGTGGTCAGTCCGCCGGTCTGGGGGCGCTGGAGGGTACGTCGGACGCTGGCAGTGCCGGCACTGAGGTCGACGTCTCCCCACTGAAGGCCGAGGAGTTCGCCCTTGCGGAGGCCGGTGCGGAGGGCGAGTTCGTACAGCACGAACAGGCCGTCATTGCGGGCAGCAGCGAGGAACTGCCGAGCTTCATCTGCCGTGAGCGGTTCGAACCGACAAGGGCGCGGCGTACCCGTACGGACGTTGCGGGCGACATTCCGCGTGATCTCCTCCTCGCGGACGGCGTGCTCCAGAGCGGACTTGAGTACGGAGTGGATGTACGCCAGGGTCAGCGGTGAGAGCCGCTTGGAGCAGCACGTCCCAGCGGCGCAGCAGCGAGGCTGATCGCGGTGAGCGTCGATGCTGCGGGCGCAGCACTGGCAGGTGGTTCGGAGCTGGTTGAGCCAGGTGCGGACGTGTTTGGCGGTGAGCTTGGCGAGCTTCTTCTTGCCCAGGCCGGGGACGAGGTGCTGGTTGACGCAGGCGGTGTATCGGGTGTGGGTGTTCTCCCGGAGCTGATGGACGGCGACCGTCTCCAGCCAGTACATCAGGTACGCGCTGACGCTGCCCTGCGCGGAGGGAACGGGGACGCCGCGGTTGCTGGTTGCGATCTTCTCGGTGAGCTTGGCCAGTGCGTCTTTGCGGGTGGTGCCGTAGACGCGGATGCGCTTGCGGGTGTTGCCCGGGGCGAGGACGTAGCCGGCGGCTTCCCAGCGTCCGTCTTTGCGCTGGTAGACGGTCCCGTCGCCGTTGGCGCGGACGCGGCGGGAGGGAGTGGCGTCGCGGGGTGTGGTCATCAGGCGGCGGCTTCCTGGTCGAGGCGGGTACGGATGAAGTCGGTGAGGGCGTGCGTGGGGATGCGGCGGGCGCGGCCCAGGGTGATCGAGGCAAGCTGCTGGGTCCGGAGCAGGTCGTAGACGGCTGAACGGCCGAGCTGGAGGCGGGCCATGACCTGGGGCACGGTCAGCAGCTCCTGCGACGCACTCGGCGCCTGATGGGGCGCGGTGGGCTGGTACGAGGTCATCAGCAGCCCTCTTCCGCTACGAACTGCCGTTCCAGTTCCCTGCGGTGCCAGACAGCGGCTGCGAGGAGTCCGGCGCCGAGGCTGTAGCCGGTGCCGAGGTAGGCCCAATGGCCGACGACGAGCGTGCTGGCCGGGTCGGGCTCGGGCAGGCCGGCGTGGACGCGGACCTGTTCGGCGCGCCAGGCGCGGCGGGCGGCGCGCAGCGCGCCGAGGGTGGTCGAGTAGGCGCGGGACTTGGTGGAGAAGTGGCCTCGGAAGCCGAGCATGTGCGCCCACTTCCAGAGCTTGAGGTCGGCGAACTCCGGCAGCTTGCCGAGCTCCCAGCAGGTGCGGATCATCTGCCGCACGTGGCGGGCGACGGCCAGGCGAGGCAGGGGCCGGGCCTGCCCGGTGCCGTCGCACGCGGTGCAGGGGATCGGGGTTCCGTGCGGCAGGAGGGTGGCGCCGCGCCCCTGGCAGGGGCGGCAGTACAGGGCGCGGTCGAGGGTGCCGGCGGCGTCTGCGGACTTGGTGGCGTACTTGGCCACGTAGGCGGCGACGGCCTGGTCGGTCAGTTCGGAGCCGGTGCCGAAGGCGGCGATCTCGCGTACGTCGAGCTGTTCTCCCCAGGCGAGTTCGCGTTCCCCGATCGCGTCCGACACGACGGTTACGCGTACGCGGGCGGCGGCAGCCCGGATGGAGTCGGTGAGCAGGGTGACGGTGGCGGACGGCGGTGGGGGCTGGGTGCTGCCGTTGGGGCCGTCGAGCCGGATGACGGCGTGGAAATGGACCAGACCGCGTTTCTGGTACTCGGCGACCTTGGCGAAGGAGGCCCGCAGGACGGCGCGGGCGGCCTTCTGGGTGAGGCCGAGCCGGGCGGCGATCTCGCGGCGCATGTAGATCGTGAAGCGTGCCCACAAAGCGGATGCGTGGGCGTTGAAAAGGACCGCGCCCGCGTAGTCGTAGGTCGTGGGGTTCAGAGGGGTACCGAGCAGTGCGTCAGTGGGTTCGTGGAGCTTGCGGCAGCGGCAGGGTCGGGGGCCGCCGTCGGTGTTGGTGGGGCGGTTGTGGGCGGGGCCGAAGGACGGGGCGGTGAGGGTGGTGAACACGCGGGGGTGGGTGCGGACGGTGTCGGGGACGGTCTTGCCGCCGGTCAGGCCGGCGCGGATGAGGTGGTAGGTGTCGGCGGCGTAGATGCGGGAGCAGGCCGGGCAGCGGGAGGAGCGTCGGTTGCCGCATGCGGTGAGCAGGCTTCCGGTGGGTTCGTCGGACGTGGTGTAGGAGCGCAGTGCCTCACCGGTCGTGGTGTTGACGTTGGTGGAGTGGCCGGTCAGGCGGACGGGTTCGGTGCAGCCGCCGAGGCGTTCGATCTGCTGCTGTGCACGGTCGAAGTCGGGCAGGTTGACCAGGTGGAGCAGGTCCCGCACGGCGGGGCTTGCCACGTGGCGCAGGTCCAGGGTGACCATGTCGGGGCGTGTCCCTTCTGTCGGGGTGGGTAGCCCCGAGCAGCAACCAGCCAGCGAGGGGGCGTGTTGGTGCTGCTCGGGGCATGACGAACCGGGCCCATTGGCGGGCGTTGGGTTCAGGTGAGGTCCTCCGGCCGGCGGCCGGGGAGGCTCAGAGTTGAGCGAGCGCGGCGGTGGCCACCGGCAGGGCGACGCCCATGCGCGTTGCCAGCTGGGCGGCGGTGACCGGTGTTCCGTGTTCGGCGTGGTGGGTGTCCGCGATGCGCCGGGCCGCACTCAGCAGTGCGGCGGGGAGGACCGGTCGGGAGACGGTGGCAGGCGCCGTGGTGACGGCCGGGGCCGGGGTGGGGGCGGGGACCTTGAGCACGGTAGGCACTGCGGCTGGAGGCGGCGTAGGCGTCGAGGCGGGGACCGGCTCAGGGGCCGGGGCCGCCGTTTCGGGAGCGGGCGCCGAGGTAGGCACCGGCTCAGCGAGGGGTGCGGGGGTGATGGTTGCGGTGGTGTCCTCCCGGTGTGCGGCCGTAGCGTAGGCCGCGACCGGACCACCGGTAGGGTCTATTCAGGAGACAGCGGCCCGGAGACGGGTCATGCCAAGGCGGTGACCGATGCCCTGCCAGCCAAGTCGCAGCTGGAGAGCGGCAGGCCCCCCGGGGTGTGCGCCGAGGCCCGCATGTGCACCAATGCAATCAACGACGGCGCCGACCCGAAGAATCTGGACATCGTGACCGTCAATCAAAAGGGTAAAGATTCAAGATGTGCCCCAACTGTGCAACATGGGTGCCGGGGTTTGTCAGAAGAGGTCATGACGGGATGAGCGGCGAGACAGAACGGCCGGAGCGTGAAGCTCTCAAGGCTTTGCTGGCCGGGGTTGAGCGGGTTGAGTTCGGTGAGGTGGACGTGGAGGCGGCTTGCGCTGCCTATACGGAAGCCGGATACGAGGTCACCGGAACTCTTAGGGAATTCCTGGAGAACTACGGTGAAATCGCCGTCGGCTGGACGGCGCCCGATACGGGTGAGGAACTGGTTCTCGCTATCTCGGTCGAGGAAGCGATGGAAGTCTATCCGTCCAATGTCCGTAGCTACTCTCGACGGCTGGGCATGCAAGCGGTGCCGATCGGCATCGCCATGGAGACCGAGGAAAATGTGCTGCTGGTGGAGAACGGCGACATCGTATTCGTCGGTGACGCCGGAATGCAGCGGGTCGGAAACGGCTTCGAGGCAGCGGTGAAGGCATTTGTCTCCAGCACATGGGACAAGACCTTCTTCTGATCGCCATACGTTGCCCTCCAGGGGTGACCTCGATATGAGCACGGGCTGCCGGGGATTTCGGCGGCCCGTGCTCTCGTTGTGACACGGCAAGGAGTGGGACGGCGGGCGCCGCAGCTCAGCTTCCAGGGCTGACCGGAGCCGAGTGCCTGGCGTGCCCGCGCGGCGGGCGGCGCGGCGGAAGGCGCGGTCGGCTACGGCGTGTCCTGCGTGACCAGCGAGGAAGGCTGCAGCGCCAGCGGCGCGGCGAAAGCCACCGCGGTGGGCGCGGTCACCGGTGGCGTGTTCGGCGCGGCGGCCAGCAGGTTCGGCCGGAAGTCGACCACACAGCCCGAACCGGACGGGCAGCCGTCCTCGCCCCGGCCCGGTGGCTGCCGGGTCCCCGGTGTCCCGCACAGCTTCACCGGCACCACGACCGTCCTGATGGCCGACCACACCACCAAACCGATCTCCCAGGTCAAGGTCGGGGACTACGTCCTGACGGCCGAGCCCGGTAAGAAGAAGAAGGAGAAGCACAAGGTCAAGGCGGTCATCGTCACCAAGACCGACCGTAACTACGTCGACGTCGTCGTCGACACCAAGTCGGGCCCGAAGACGATCCAGACCACCAAGCACCACCAGTTCTACGAGTCCACGAAGGACGCCTGGACCCAGGCCTCCGACCTCAAGGCCGGCCAGAAACTCCAGAACGCCTCCGGCGGACCCACCGTGGTGCTCGACGCCAAGGCCTACACCGCACACCGCACGACATACGACCTCAGCATCGACGGCCTCCACACGTACTATGTGCTGGCGGGGGCCACACCGGTACTCGTTCACAACTGCAATGTAGACCCTCAGAGTGCTCCTGGAGGGAAGAACGGCGCTGCCGTTAGCATCAAGCAGGTGAAAATGGCGCTGGGCAGGGCTGACATGAGCGTTTCCCAGTACGACATCGTGCACGTGCCAGAGATTCGCACCGCCGGAGATGGCCTACCTGCTTACGCGAACAGCCCTCACGACGGTAATGGAATGCCGAACCTGGGTCCGCGAGGACGTCCGGTAATCCAGATCTCCAATATGGGACTGGCCGATATGGATACGGCTGTAGCCACGATCTTCCACGAGACCTACCATCACCGGATGTACGCCACTTGGCCAGGCTCAATGGGTGGAACAGAGTCCGCTGCGGAGACATTCGGGCAAGCTATGCTCGGCGTTTTCAGGCGAAGGACGGGTTCATGATTCAGGTAACGCGCTTCACGCCCTCGGAAATCGAGGCTCTCGGGCGAGAGCGAAATTTCCTCCGGGATCAGTCAGAGTGGCTTTGCCCTTCGTGCGGAGAAGTTTCGGTTCGCACCTACCTCAGAAATACGCAACACGCGGATCGTCCTGCTGTGATCAGCTACACATGGTGTGCTGCTTGCCGCAAGATGTCTGGCTCAACCGGCCCTCTGCCGCCCGGTCTGATCATCTCGGATCCATGGCGGGAGTTGGACCCGGCAGCGTGGGAACAGTTCGACACGAGCCTGCCCAGGTTCTTCGCTAGGCTCGATCGGCTATGGGAGGACGGCGTGCTGCCGCAAAGCATCGTCTGGACGCGGTAGTAGAGCGCCGATCACGCTGTAACACGAGCAAATAGAAGCCCCGCCAGGTGACTCCTGGCGGGGCTTCTGCGTGGGGTGACGGCAGTAGTTGACGGCAACGTCAACGGACGAGAGCAGCGCAGGTTAGCGGTTCCTCGCCATCGATCCTGGCTGCCTCGGCATCTGTCGGGCCCTCGAGGGCGGCGCTGAGGGTGTCGATGGCGTCGCGCTGGAGGCGGAGTCGCACGTGGGCGTAGACGGTGGCGGTGACGCCGATGTGGGCGTGGCCGAGGAGTTCCTTGATCACGACGAGTTCGACGCCCTGCTCCACGAGGAGGGTGGCGGTCGAGTGGCGGAGGTCGTGGAAGCGGATTCGGCGGAGGCCGGCGCGGCGGAGGAGTGTGTTGAACGTGCGGGTGAGGTTGGTCGGGTCGATCGGTCTGCCCTGCACCGTGGTGAACACGTGCCCGTCGTGCTGCCACGTGGTGACCGCGGCCTCGCGCTCGCGCTGCTGCCGTTCGCGGTGGAGCTTCAGTGAGTGGAGGCAGCGGGTGGGGAGGGCGATGCGGCGCTCGGAGGCGCGCGTCTTGGTGGGGAGCGTGGTGAGCCCGCCTGTGCTGGTGCGCTGGAGGGTTCGGCGGATTGCGGCGGTGCCCGTGTCGAGGTCGAGGTCTTCCCAGTGCAGTCCGAGGAGTTCGCCCTTGCGGAGTCCGGTGTGGAGGGCGAGTTCGAACAGGGCGTGCAGCCGGTGGGCCTGGGCGGTGGTGAGGAGCTGGCGGGCTTCGTCGGCGGTGAGGGGTTCGAAGCGTCGGGGCCGTTGGGTGCCGGTGCGGACGTTGCGGGCGACGTTGCGCGTGATCTCCTCCTCGCGCACGGCGTGCTCCAGGGCAGACTTGAGCACCGAGTGGATGTAGGTCAGCGTCAGCGGCGACAGCAGCTTGCGGCAGCACTGCCCGGCGGCACAGCAACGGGGCTCAACACGGGCCGTGTCGATGCCGTGTGCGCAGCACTGGCAGGTGGTGCGGAGCTGGTTGAGCCAGGTACGGACGTCTTTGGCGGTGAGCTTGGCGAGCTTCTTCTTGCCCAGGCCGGGGATCAGGTACCGGTTGACGCAGGCGGTGTAGCGGGTGTGGGTGTTCTCGCGGAGGTGGTGGACGGCGACGTTCTCCAGCCAGTAGGTCAGGTACGCGGCCACGCTGCCCTGTGCGGAGGGGACGGGGAGGCCGCGGTTGCTGGCGGCGATCTTCTCGGTGAGTTTGGCCAGTGCGTCTTTGCGGGTGGTGCCGTAGACGCGGACGCGGCGACGGGTGTTGCCGGAGAACTTCCTGGCCGTCCTGGAGAAAGGGCTGCGTTCCTACGGCCTGCCCGTGTTGGACGACATGCTGAAGGAATCAGTCCTGGTGGACCTCGGCTACGTTGACGGGAAGGCTCTCGCCCAGGCGCGCAAGGATGCCGACGCCGCCTTGGTCGTCCCTGACTTGCTGTGCGATGTGCTCGCCCTGGAGGTCGGACTGCGAAGCCTCATGTGACCAGCCCCAACACGGAAGCCGAGCACGTGGAAGCCACAAACCTCCTGTACCGCGATCCGGCACTTTACGACGCGGTCCAGTCCGACAGCATGAGCGCCGAGATGTGCCAGACCCTGATCGAGCTGCACCGGCCGGATGCCCGGACGCTGATCGACTTCGGATGCGGAACCGGGCGGGATCTGGAAATCCTGGCCAAGCGTTTCGAGTGCATCGGCGTGGATTTCCAGCCCGGCATGGTCGACCACGCTCACCAGGTCCGGCCGGGGCTGGACATCCGCACCGGGGACATGCGCACCGCACGACTCGGTAAGCGCATGGACGTGGTGACCTGCATGGGCAACAGCCTGGCCTACGTGCACGACAGCGAGGAGATCAGCCAGGTCTTCACCACCTTCGCGGCCCATGCCCGGCCGGGCGCGCTGCTGGTGCTGTGCTCCCCTGTCGCCCCGATCACCCAGACTGAGCCCACTGTCGCCACGGTGGACACCCCGAGGGGAACCGCGACGGTCACCATCCGACATGAGTGGGACTTGCGGACCCAGATCAACACCATGCACAGGCACTGGGTGCTCCCCTCGGGCGACGAGGCCCAGGACGAGATCCGCAGGCGTGTCCTATTCCCCCGCGAGCTGGAGCGCTACGTGGAGGACGCCGGCTTCGAGGTCCTGGACATGGCCGACGGCACAGGCGCAGGGCTCACCGGCCCAACCGCCTACACGGTGGCCCGGTACACCCGTGACTGAGCGGCTGGGCGGAACCAGTGCCCGCCCCCGAACTTCTGACGGCAGTGAGCCTTTTTCATCTTGATCAGGTGGCGAGTTCGAGGGCGACGACGGCACGGACGACAGCGGTGATCCGGGTGGTGCTGCAGCGGAGTTTC
>NZ_JBIUVC010000041.1:0-10981 GCF_044742755.1 Streptomyces sp. NPDC087845 | reverse complement strand
GCGGAAACTCCGCTGCAGCACCACCCGGATCACCGCTGTCGTCCGTGCCGTCGTCGCCCTCGAACTCGCCACCTGATCAAGATGAAAAAGGCTCACTGTGACGGGCTGGAGAAAGTGCACGCACAGCTGGTGCAGGCTCGCGCCGAATACCACTGACCCTGAAGGCGATCGCCGACTCGACATGCTCAGCCACCACGATCCGCAACCGTCGTGACGAGTGGATCCGACTCGGCCTCTTCGCCCGGTTCAAGCAGATCGCGCTTCAGTCCTACGACCGGATCGTCGGCCTCGTCCTCGACCAGATCGGCGTCGACGGCTCCATCACCAAGGCTCCCGGGGGCGGCGAGGTCGCCGGACGCTCACCGGTCGACCGTGGCAAACAAGGGCTGAAACGCTCGGGCATGACGGACGGCTACGGCATTCCACTGGGCCGCGTCCTGGCGGGCGCCAACTGCCACGACTCCCCTGCTCGCCCCGACCCTGGACCGCCTGGACGACCTCGGGCCGTTACCCGACGACATCACCGTGCACCTGGACGCCGGCTACGACTCGGACAAGACTCGCATGCTGCTCAGCGAACGCGGGCTCCACGGCCGGATCGCCCAGAAAGACACCAACGCACCCATCCAGGCCACCCGACGGTGGCATATCGAGCGAACTCATGCCTGGCAGAACGCTTTTCACCGGCTCACCCGCTGCTACGAACGGCGCATCAATGTCATCGACGCCTTCTTCGACCTCGCCGACGCCATCATCACCGTCCGTAGTCTGATCCGCCGGGTCTGGACCACCCACCGCTGGGATACACGCCCCCACCACCGACCATGACACCCGCCTATTCGTGCGGGGTCTTACACAGGAGTACGCCGACAGTCGGCGCCGTACAAGTGATCGTGCATCACCTCGTACGGAGGAGAGTGCACCAAAGTTGATGCGGTGACGGGTGGGTGCCGCAAGTCTGCTGTGGTCGGCTTCGGGGTGGCGGAGGGGCGACTGACGATGGCTTTGGACCCGCATCGGCGGCTGGAGTTGAGGCCGTTCGAGGTCTGTCGAGTGCGGTGCGATGAGCCTGCGGGAGATATCGAAGGAGGCCGGGCCGGGCCGCCGTACGTTCACGACGTTGGTGGGCGAGGCACCGGTCGCGCCGCCGAAGAGAACGTCGGAGCACCGGGCCGCCAGCAAGCACCAGCGGGTCACGATCCGCCTCCAGGAAGCCCGGCCCAGGAGCGCCGCGGAGCCCGGTATCGGTCCGTATGAACCGGCGGGCCCGCACCGCCGGTTCGACGTGGCCCCCTGCTCGGAGCCAGCCGCATCCCGGCCGCCTCCCTACGGATGAGCTCGCGGAACGAGGTCGGTCACCAGCCCCTCGAACGCGGCCCGTCCCGCCGCTGTCCAGCCGCACACGAACTTCCACCAAGGGCGAGCGAACCATGAAGCAACCGACCACCTGCAACCGGCAGTGGGACCGGGCAGAACGCCGTGCACGCGCCTGGGCCGACCGCATGGGACTGCTCACGACCCCGGACGAGAAGCGGCGTCTGGAGAGGATGGGGCAGGGAAGGATGGCCGGCTTCGTCGCTCCCCGAGCGGACCCGGCCGAACTCGAACTCCTGGCACAGTGGGGTGCCTTCATCGCGCTGGTCGACGACAGCCTCGACCGTGGACCGGGCAACGGCAGTCCCTCGCACGTACGGGCCCTCATGGACTCCCTGGTCTCCGTGGTGGACGGGTCGGCCACCACATCTGATCTGTCCATCCCCGCGGTGCGGGCGATCGTGAACCTGTGGAACCGCTCGACACCGGCCACCAGCCCGCAATGGGCAAGGCGGTTCGCCGCCCGCTACCGCGACTTCGCCGACGCCACCTGTGAAGAAGCCCTGCTGCGCACCAGGCGCACTCCCCTTGCGCTGTCCCGCTACGTGGAGATGCGCCGGCACACCATCACGGTGCTGCCGATGCTCGCTCTGGTGGAGCGCGGGTTGTCCGGCGAGGAGAGCGACCTGGAGAGTCTGCGCGAGGCCACCGCGGATCTCGTCGCGTGGACCAACGATCTGGCATCGGCGGAACGGGAATCCGCTGAAGGAACGGACAACCTCGTCTCGATCCTCGCGCGTGAACGCCGGTGCACCCACCACGAGGCTGCCGCGATCGCCCGCACGATGATCAGCGAACGCATGGACGCCTTCGACGCGGCAGCGGCAACCGCGCTCGCTCAAGGACCGCACAGTGCAGGTCTGAGCGTACGAGTCGATCGGATCCGCTCCTTCCTCGACGGGGCCCTGGCCTGGCAGGGAGAAACGCGACGCAACGACCCCGAGGCAGCAGGCCCCGACGCCGCCCGGCCGACAGAGCCAGAGCGGGCCGGCAACAATCCTCCGCCCTTTGGTCCGGCCACCGGATCGCCCGGCCCCTGGCAGGCACCGACAGACGTGCCGAGGAGCATCGACCGCCTCACCCGGCATCTGTCGTTGGCCGTCTCGCCCGGAGGAGCGGTGACCGACCGGTGTGCCAGCCGGGTATTGGAATCGGCACTGTTCCTCGCCCTCCTGCGCGCCGCACGGACACACGAGCCCCAGCAGCAGGAACAGCTGACCTTGTTTCTGCGCTCACGCCGGGTGGGCGCGGATCCCGTCGACGCCCTTTTGATCGATGCCTGTCTCCACCCCGCCGAAACAGCGGGACGGGCAGGCCAGGCTGTCGTGGAGCTCGCCGGACAGCTGAACCGCGGAACCGGTGGGCGCGGCCGGTTCAAGGCCGCCATGATGCGGGCAGTGCTTCACCTGCTGTGCGACGCCCCCATGACGGACGACGACCTCCTGCCGTCGATGCCGCCGGACCGGATCACGACGTACACCGATGTTAATCTCCTCGCCATCCGGGTGATCTGCGCCCGGGCGACCGGCCACCCGCACATGGTGACCGGAGCCGAACGCAACCGGCTGGTCGACTCGCTGGACACCGGCCGCAACCGGCTGTTCTGGGAGGCCGGCGCCACCACCCACCTGCTCGCCCTGCACGCCGTTCGCGGCTTCCGCCCCGGCCACCCGGTGGTGGACGACGGCATTCTGAGGATGACGCTGGCTCAGAACCGCGACGGAGGGCTGCCGTTTCTCGACAGCCAGGACCTCTGGCTCGCAGCCGTCGCCGGACTGGCCTTCCTTGCCGATGACCGGCTGCGCCCGCTCACGGGCCGGATGGGCGAGTTCGTCGCCTCCTGGCAGGCGCCCGACGGTGGCTGGCCGTTCGCCAGCGCCATGTCCCAGACAGACCTCGACACCACCACCCGCTGCATGGAGTTCCTCGAGGCCAGTGCCCCCGAGCGCTACGCCTCCCACCTGCGACGGGCCACCCGATACCTGGAAGCCATGGCCGGGCCGGACGGCGGCTTCCCGACCTGGGTCAGCAGCGATGCGCCCGACCTGGACATGACCGCCGGGGCCCTCCTCGCACTCGCCCCCACCGGGCGGCACCACGCATTGCTCACCAGGTCCGCCGGGTTCGTCCTCGACGCCCAGCGACCTGACGGAACCTTCGAGCGCAGCTGGACGATCAGCGAGTCCAGCGGGATCCTCCGCACGCTCAACGCCCTGCACGCGGTGCCGCAGCCTTCCGCTTCCCTCGCCGCCCGGATCGCCGAGGCGACCGCGCGAGCAGTGTCACACCTGACTGCCGTGCAGAACGCCGACGGAGGCTGGGGCCGGCAGAACAACGACTCCAGCGACGTGCTGTCCACGGCACAGGCCGTGCCCGTCCTGGCCCGCCACGGCAACCACGCGTGCGCCCGCCGTGGCATCAGCTACCTCCTGGCCCACCAGGACTCCGACGGCGGATTCACCTCCGTACCCGACCAGACGGGCCCCCGCCCGCTGCCGTTCGACTTTCCGGTCCTGGCCTCCCTCCACACCCTGCCGGCCCTCCTCACCTCCGCCTCGCTCACCCAGGACCCGGCCACCCCGTCGCCGTGCTCCGCGACCCACCGAAGAATCCGGTCCAGCAGCCGAACCCCGAGCACCGTGGACTGGTCGGCCCTCGACGTCAGGATGAGCGGAACACTGCTGGAGCCTCACGACGCCGGCTACGAGCAGGCACGGCTCGTGGTCAACCAGCGCTACGACGACGTGCACCCGCAAGCCGTGGCCTACCCGGCCACCGCCGAGGACGTTGCCGCGTGCGTGACCTTCGCGCGAGAGCGCGGCGTGCAACTGACGATCCGCTCAGGCGGCCACAGCTACGCGGGGTACTCCACCGGTCCCGGCCTCGTGGTCCACCTGCGCGAACTGAACTCGATCACGGTGGGCGACGGCCGGGTCAGGCTGGGTGCGGGAACACTGGGGATAGCGGCCCACACGGCACTGGCCGCATCCGGAGCGGGCCTGCCGCTGGGGCGCTGCCCCTCCATCGGGGTGGCCGGAGCGACCCTGGGTGGCGGCCTGAGCGCCTTCACCCGGTCCTGGGGCCTGGCCATCGACCACCTCACGGGTGTGGACATCGTCACCGCGGACGGACAACTCCGCAGCGTCAACGCTCATTCCCCGGGTGCCGACCGCGATCTCCACTGGGCCATGCTGGGCGGTGGCGGAGGCAACTTCGGCGTGGTCACCGCACTGGACTACACCACCGTCGACATCAGCGACATGGCCTTCACCCGCATCGTCATGCGCTGGCCCATGAAGGACATGTCCGCCCTCATCCAGGGCTGGACAGCCTGGAACGCCGACCCGAACCTGCCGCGCGAACTGTGCACTGCCATCGAACAGCTCAGCGACAGAGGCGCACCGTCCGAACTCGTTGTCACCGGAACCTTCATCGGCACCCCCCGCCAAGTCCAGCCGCTCCTCGACAGCCTGGTCACCGCCGTCGGCAGGCCCGAGAGCGACCGCGTCACCCACCCCGTCAGCTACGTCCAGGCGGCAGCCGAACCGGAGCGCTGGGGCGGGGGAACCATTGGGCCCCGCGTTGCCTTCGCAGCCAAGTCGCACATCGTCCGCCGGCCCATGACCCCGGTGGCAGCCGACGACATGGTCGCCGCGGTCAACCGGCTCCACCGGCTCAACGGCGTCACCGGAGCCGGAGGGCTGCTCATCGACTCCATGGGCGGGGCGGTCAACGACGTGGCACCGGACGCCACCGCCTTCCCCCACCGGTCGGCCGTCGGTGTCGTCCAATACCACTCCTACTGGCACGAGTTCACCCCGCAGCCCCACATCGAACAGCGCATGCAGTGGCTCCGCGACATCCACACCACCATGCACCCCCACCTGGGCACCGGCGGCTACGTGAACGGCATGGACCCCGAACTCGACGACTGGGAAACCGCCTATCACGGCGACAACCACCCCCGCCTGCAACGCGTCAAGGCCGCAGTGGACCCGGACCAGTTGTTCACCCAGCCCCAGGCCATCACCCCCGTCAAGACACCTTCCACCGGTACGGTCACGACGCACACCGGATCACGCCCCACCGTCCGGGCCCACGGGCACCGCTCCGACGCGGAGCTCACCCGGCTGGCACGAAGGCTTCACGGGCGGCTCCTGCGCCCGGGCGACCCGGACTACGACAAAGCCCGGGTGCTGCACAACCAGCGCTACGACATCGTCATGCCCGCAGCCATCGCCCGCATCGCAGACGAGGACGACGCCGCGGCGTGCCTGGCCTACGCCGCCGAGACCGGCACAGCGACCGCTGTCCGCGCGGGTGGCCACAACTACGCAGGCTTCTCCACCACCCCAGGGCTGGTGATCGATGTCGCCGCCCTGAACAGCATCACCGTCTCACGCGACAGGGTGCGCCTGGGCGCCGGTGTCAGCAGCACGAGCGCCGGACAGACCCTCGCACGCTCCAACCTGGCGATCGCAGCAGGACGGTGGGGATCGGTCGGGGTCGCCGGCTTGACCCTCGGTGGCGGCAAGAGTGCCTTCTCCCGCGCTTGGGGACTTTCCTGCGACCGGCTCACCGGAGCGACCATCGTCACCCCGGACGGACGCACACGCCACCTCACCTGCGCGCCCGAGGATCCCGACCGCGAACTGTTCTGGGCCCTGCGTGGCGCAGGCGGAGGCAACTTCGGCGTCGTCACGGCCCTGGACTTCCAACCGGTCGACATCACCGGCCGGTCGTTCGCGCACTTCCAGATCCAGTGGGCGCACGCCGACATGGCGAGCGCGCTGTGCGGATGGCAGCACTGGATCACCGACCCCCGTACACCGCGCGAGGTCTCCTGCGACGTACGGATCCTGCTCGATGGCAGCGGGCCCTCCCAACCCATCGTGCACGGCGCCTGGATCGGCGGCACCGCCTCGCTTCTCCGCGTGATCGACCGCCTGATCGCAGCCGTTGGACGCCCGCCGAAACGGATCAACATCACACCCGGCAGCTACGTCGAGTCCGCCATGGTCACCGACCACCCCCTGCGCGACAGCGCGACGCACTCCGAATCCGCCTGGCCCGCCCCTGCCTTCACGGACCCGGGGGCCTGCAACGACTCGGGTGACACCCCCGGCGGCGATGACCGGATGGCCTGGGCCGGGAAGTCGCACATCGTGCGTGCACCCATGACCGAAGCCGCCACCGCCATCCTGATCGCAGGCATCAACGACCTCCACGGGCTCGGCGCCACCGGCGGCTTCTACCTCGACTCCCTGGGAGGCGCCGTGGCCGACATCACCAGCAGCGCGACGGCGTTTCCACACCGAAACGCCCTGGCAGTCCTTCAATACATCACCACATGGCCCCGGACATGCCCGCCCTCCGACTCCGCCGCCCGGCTGGATTCGATGCGAAACACCCACGCCGCCATGCAGACGCACCTGGGCCCCGGGGCCTACGTCAACGACACCGACCCCGAACTCCTGGGCTGGGAACACGCCTATTACGCCGACAACTACCCCCGCCTGCAAAGGGTCAAGGCGACCTACGACCCCGGTCAGGTGCTCGACTTTCCCCAGGCCGTCCGGGTCCCCTCCCTGCCAGCCTTCCCCACCCTGCCGGCCTTCCCTACTCAGCCACAGGACACAGCCGGCACCCGCTCCACGGACGGACCCCACACCCAACCAGCAGCCCCGATGCGTACCTCCACTCCGTGGCCAACCGGCAGGGGCGAGCCCGTCCCGCCACCATGGAAGTGACGCGATGGTCCCCACCTCCCCTCCCTCGCGGACGGCATGGCCGTCACAGCAGCGAACCTCGGCCCCTTCGCCATGACGCTCAACGCACCGGAGATCATTCGACATGACCGCACGGTGGGACAGCCTCGGCAAGGTCGTCCCGGCCGGGAGAGCGGCGGTCACACGCCACGCGGCATCCTCAGAAGCTGTTGTCTTTCCGGGCTTGAGCTTGTCTTACCTTCTTCGTGGGTTCGAACTGGTCATTCGTAAGATCGGCGGAGCCCAGGGGCTCTGGGTATGGCTTGTTGCTCGTTGCGGTCGGTATGGCTTAGGCAACTTGGCCGCCCGGAGCCCCGCGACGACTCGACCACCAATTGGGAATCGCGACTTGATCGCTTCGTAAGACAACGTCGGCGAGGTCGTCTGCGGGACCGGATGTGACGACGAGCTGGCGGAGGGAATCGTGCCCGAGATCTGGGCGGGGCTGGACATCGGCAAGAAGCATCACCACGCGGTGGTGATCGACGCCGACGGCGAGCGGCTGCTGTCCCGCCGTGTGATGAACGACGAGACCGAGCTGCTTCAGCTCATCGGGGACGTCCTGGAGATATCCGGCGACGTGCTGTGGGCCGTGGACATCAACACTGGCATTGCCGCCCTGGCGACCGGCCTCCTCCTCAACCACGGACAGCCCGTCGCCTACCTGACCGGCCGGGCCATTCACCAGGCGTCCACGACGTACCGGGGCGAGGGCAAGACCGACGCCCGCGACGCCTTCATCATCGCCGACCAGGCCCGCGTCCGCCGCGACGTGAGCATGCTCCGCCCCGGCGACGACATCGCCCTCGGCCTGCGCCTTCTGACCGCGCGGCGCCTGGACGTGGTCCACGACCGGACCCGCCAGATCAACCGTCTCCGGGCCCAGCTCCTGGAGTTCTTCCCCGCGCTGGAACGGGCCCTGGACCTGACGAAGAAGGGCCCTGTCCTCCTGCTGACCGCCTACCAGACCCCGGCCGCGATCCGCCGCATGGGCGTCCGACGGCTGGAGACCTGGCTCCGCAACCGCAAGGTCCACTCCGCCGGCCCGCTCGCGGCCCGAGCCGTGGAAGCCGCACAGGCCCAGATGACCGCCCTGCGGGGCGAGGAACTGGGCGCCGAACTCGTCGCCCGCCTCGCCCGTTCGGTGGTCGCGCACAACGACGAAGTGGCCGAACTCGACACCCGGATCGAGCCCGCTTCTGCCAGCACCGGGACGCCGAGGTGATCCTCACCCTGCCCGGCATGGGCCCCACCCTCGGTGCCGAGTTCATCGCCGCGACCGGCGGGGATCTCACCGCCTTCACCAGCCCGGACCGCCTGGCCGGGTTCGCCGGCCTGGCCCCGGTCCCCTGGGACTCCGGGAAAGTCAGCGGCAACCTGCGCAGGCCCCGCCGCTACCACCGCGGCCTCCAACGGGCCCTCTTCCTGTCCGCTCAGGTCAGCGTGTTCTGGTGCCCGGTCTCGAAGGCGTACTACGACCGGAAGAGGAAGGAAGGCAAAGGGCACAAGCAGGCCGTCATTGCCCTCGCGCGCAGACGCGTCAACGTTATGTGGGCCATGATCCGCGATCACACGCCGTTCCAAACCGCCCCGGTTCCCGTCACGGGTGCCTGATGCCGAAAGCGGCGGGTTCTGCAACGGGGCGGTCCCCGGCGTCGCGTGGACGCCGGGGACCGTTGTGCAGGTTGGTCAGCTCTGGGCCTTGTGGATCTTCCAGTCGGCGACATTGGAGCTGCGGTTGAAGTAGGCGTTGGTGCAGACGTCGTAGGCGGCGTCCTGGTCGTTCGTGCCCGCTCCGGGTCAAGGCACGCACCGCCGCCCTGAACCAGATCGGGCATATCCGCATCACCGCACCCCAGACCATCCGCGCCAAGTACGGGCAGCTCAAAGCAACGGACCGCACCGACGCCCCGGCCTGGCTACGGCCGGCCGGGGACGCAGTCCACGTCGCGGTCCTCACCGCACTGAAGAGTCTTGCCCGACGCGTCAAAGAGCTGACCGCCAAGCACGAGGCCCTGACCAAGGCCTTGGACAGCGAGGTCACCGTCCACAATCCCGGCCTGCGGGCCGCCCACGGAGTCGGCCCCGACACCGCCGCCCAGCTCCTGGTCACCGCTGGCGGAACCCCGAACGTATGCGGACCGAAGCTTCCTTTGCCACCCTCTGCGGAGCTGCGCCGGTCCCCGCCTCCAGCAGCAGAACGAACCGGCATCGCCTCTCACGAGGCGGCGACCGGGCAGCCAACGCTGCCCTCTACCGCATCGCCCTGGTCCGTATG
Organism: Streptomyces sp. NPDC087845; assembly: GCF_044742755.1. Taxonomy (NCBI): domain Bacteria; kingdom Bacillati; phylum Actinomycetota; class Actinomycetes; order Kitasatosporales; family Streptomycetaceae; genus Streptomyces; species Streptomyces sp. NPDC087845. Next base: position 1,561 of record NZ_JBIUVC010000041.1, on the reverse strand, counting down.
TCCAGCGACTCACGCACCCGCGAATACGTGGCACGACAGACCGCCGCGGGCCGGACGAAGAAGGAGATCATCCGGCTCCTGAAGCGGGCCATCGCCCGGGAGATATTTCGCTGCCTGACCAGCACGGTGAGCATCCCCGGCATCGCCGACCTGCGGCCTCTGCGCCAGTCCAAGAACATCACGATCACCGCGGCCGCCCGTCACTTCGGGGTCTGGCCGGCCACCATCTCCACCCTCGAACGCGGGATCCGCCGAGACAACGACCTCGCCCACACCTACCGCGACTGGCCCCACGCGGCCTGACCGTTCGACGCGAACACTTCACTCATAGACAGTGGCAGCCTGAAGCGCTCTGGCCAGGAAGGTCCAGTCCCCGCCTTCTGGGAGCTCCTTCCCGACGTTCTGATACCAGCCCGGCGAGTCGCGCATCCATGTCGCAAGCGCCTCAAGGAAGCGGTCGAGGCTCTGGTTCTCCCATTCGTGTCCCCTACGGAGGTAGTCCTGACGCAGTTCTCGAACGAAGGAGACCAGTTCGTCGCGACTGCGGACTTCGTCGTCGGGAGTCAGTGACATGAAGTGAAAGTACCTTGCCCTTCGTGCCTCAGAGCGCTTGACGAGCAATAGGAGCATCAGTGTGATGAGCCTGGGATGCGTCCCAACGCGGCACCGTGCTTCCACACCGACACCGTTGAAGCCACTCTGGCAGGCAAGTCGACTCACGTCACGGACACCTACGTGACGCATCAGCACAGGCCAGCGGCGATCCAGACACTCCGAGACTCGGTAAACGCGAGTTCGATTGGATGCTCCGTCTGGAATGGGTCAAGTCCTCGGAGTCGATCGAGGTGCGGTTCGGCACGAGCCGGGCCGGGGCGGTCGACGTGGCGCTCTACACCACGGAGCCTGTCGACGCGGTCATCCCCGCCCACCCCGAGGTCGACTGGGAGCAGCTGCGCGCGGTTCAGAAAGGCCGGCGCTCCCCGCTCGCCTCGCTGCGTTCGAAGCGGACGCGATCCCGGCGTGACGACCGCCGGTCGGGGGCGGGCGAAGTGGCCGGAAGCCCTGCCCGCCCGGACCAGCACTGACACACTCAGGCAGTTGTGATCACCGAACGCCGACGGAGGACGCGTTGAGCCAGCCGGAACAGCCCTGGCAGCCGGGCCCGAACGATCTGCCCTTCACCACCCACCTGATCAACCCGCACGGTGACCGGCACCTCGGGTTCAACGACGCCGACGGCCGCTTCTACCGGCTGTGGCAGCACCATCAGCCCGAGCCGCTGCACACCGGCGACGCGATCCTGCTGCGTCCCAGCGACGTCGACCAGATCATCAAGTTTGCCAAGATCTGGGCTACACGCCATGTGGCCGACCCGCGCAGCGACGCCCTGGTCGATGAGGTCGCCGCCGGGGCCAAGGCCGTCGTGCTGCACTTCGCCCAGGCCGCCCAGGCCCCGGTACAGCGTTACGAGCTGGTGCGTGATTGCGTTGGAGACGTGAGGGGCCTGAGCTGGGGGTTTGTGTCAGCCGGTGGTGTTGCGGTCGGAGACGAGGCCGGCGAT
>NZ_JBIUVC010000040.1:0-12420 GCF_044742755.1 Streptomyces sp. NPDC087845 | reverse complement strand
GTGATGCAACACCAACACCAACACCGACTCGAGATCCCCGTACGGGACCACCGCGGCATGCACCGGCGGATCAACCGCGAGGTCGAAGACGTGCGTGCTCTCCCTTGCCACCATGGCATCAGCCTGCTCAGCAGCGCACTCCAGCCACGACGCCGTCAGTGAGCCCGGACCGCCCGGGAGTATCCGCTGGACAGGCTCTCCGTCCACCGTGGGGAACACCGTGCGCAGCGCCTCGTGCCGGTCCACGACATCGGACAGCGCGGCATCGAGCGCCTCCCGGTCCAGCCGGCCCTGGATCCGCGTCACCAGCGGCACCGTGTACGTCGAGCTCGGGCCTTCAACCCGGTGCAGGAACCACAGCCGCCGCTGCGCCGGAGACAGCGGCAGGAGTGCTCCGGGCCACGGCTCGATTCGGGTCGGCCGCGCACGGGAGCCCGTCGATGTCGTGTCGAGAAAGGTCCCGACTCCGGCAACGGTCGGCGCGTCGAACAGCGTCTGCACAGCGAGGTCGGCCCCGAGCAGGGTACGAATCCGGTTGATCAACCGGGTGGCAAGCAGGGAATGGCCGCCCAGTTCGAAGAAGTTGTCGTGCACCCCGACCTGCGCGACACCGAGGACGTCGGCGAACACCCCGCAGAGAATCTCCTCGGCAGGTGTACGTGGGGCGCGAGAGCCGGCGCGAGCAGCGAAGTCGGCCTGGGGCAGAGCCCGTTTGTCCAGCTTTCCATTGGTGGTCATTGGCATGTGGTCGACCACGACGAACGCGCTGGGCACCATGTGGGCCGGCAGCAGCCGCCGCAGGTGGGCTTTGGCGGAGGCGACGAGCTCGGCCTCCTCCAGACGCCGCAGCGGATTGTTGGTGTACGAGTGCGGCGCCGACGACTGGTCGCGTGGTACGTACAGTTGGTCCACTGGAGCAGGTTGTGCCGGATCGTGGAACAGTGCGTCCATGCTGCCGTCATCGGCGGTGCCCGCCCAGGTGGTGAGGACCGCGAAGCCGAAGGACTCGCCCAGAGCGTGCAGTTCTTCGGGATCGGGCGTGGTGCCCGGAGCAGTCAGCAGAACGGCGGCTTCGGCAGGCGAGGCGCCGGCATCCAGCGCCCGGCGCGCGCTGATCTCTCCGTGCAGCCGACCGTTGGGTATCCCGAGCACGCGGACCGGCGTGACGGGACCGGCGGCCAGAACAGCCGCGAGCTGATCGAGCGTGCTGATCTCGGTGCCCCAGCGCAGTTCATGATGAGCAGGCTCAGCGATTACCGCGACGGGGCCCCGGCGCAGTACCACGTCATAGCGGTGACGGGTCAACTCATTATGGAATGTTCCGCGTTGCAACTGTATATCCACGGCGTCGATGCGAGGGTCGGTGCGACGGATCGCGGCGAACATGTCCGGGTCGACCAGCAGTTCCTTCTCTCCCGCTGTGAGTTGGTCGACCGTACGTGCGATCGATGCCGGATCGGCCGGCAGCTCCGTGGCGGTCAGCGCGATCGCCGTGTGCAGGGTTCGCATCAGGCGCAGGTTGCGCAGATCGCCCAGGAACAGCCGGCCGCCCGGCGCCAACAGCCCGAGAGCGGTGTGGATGACGCCGACCAGGTAATCGGCACCGGGGAAGTACTGCGCGACCGAGTTGACGACCACGGTGTCGAAGTACTCCTGTGGCAGGTCATCGAGTTCGTGCGCGCCGGCGGCGTGCAGCCTCACCCGGCCGGCCAGTTCCGGGACCTGTGCCACCTTCCCGGACAGGTGGGCCACAACCACAGGGGACAAGTCGGTGCCCCAGTACTCCTGGCAGTGCGGCGCGGTGCGGGACATGATCAGGCCGGTGCCGACCCCGATCTCGAGTACCCGCGCGGGCCGGGCCTCGAGTATCCGGTCCACCGTGGCCTGACGCCACTCGCGCATCTCCTCATCGCCCATGGGTTCCCCGGTATAGCTGCTGGTCCACCCGGAGAAGACATCGTCGAGACCCTGGTCGTCGATGGTGCCGTAGTGGGCGTCGCTGACCTCACGCCACTCGTCGACCTGCTGTCCGGCGCGATCGGTCTCAGCACCGGAATCACTGTCGGGTACGAGGTAGGCCACCAGTCGCTTGTCCCCGCGGTCGTCCTGCTGGACGAGTACCGCGGCGCGATCCACCCCCGCGACCTCGGCGAGCGCGACCTCCACCTCGCTGGGCTCGATCCGGAACCCGCGGACCTTCACCTGGTCGTCGGTGCGGCCCACATACTCGAGGCGGCCCTGAAGGTTCCAGCGCACCAGATCGCCTGTGCGGTACATGCGCTCGCCGGGCGCGCCGAACGGGTTCGCCACGAACCGTCCCGCGGTCAGACCCAGGCGATTGAGGTATCCCCGCGCGAGTCCGGGACCGGCTACGTAGAGCTCCCCGGCGAACCCGGGCGGCAGCGGGCGCAGTGCCTCGTCGAGCACGAACACACGAGTGGCCTCGATCGGCCCGCCCACCGTGACCGGCTCCCCGGCCGCGAGTGAACCGCTGGCCGCGGACACCGTGGTTTCGGTGGGGCCGTAGGAGTTGATCAGCCGATGCTTTTCCGACCACCGGTCGACCAGCGCCGGTGTGCAGGCCTCGCTGGCGGTGATGAGGGTGGCCCCCGCCGGGAACGCCTCGGTCGGCAGGGCCGAAAGCAGGGACGGCGTGACGGTCGCGTGTGTGATGTCCCCGGCGGTGCTGCCTCCGGTCAGTAGCGCCTCGGGATCGCCGACTACGAGGGTGCCGCCGCTCAACAGGGCCATCATGATTTCCCAGACGGAGCCGTCGAAGGCGATGGAGGCGAGTTGCAGCACGCGGTGGCTGGCGTCGGAGCTGACATAGCGGCGGTGCCGATGTACCAAGCGGGACAGGCCGGTATGCGCCAGCCCGACACCCTTCGGCGTACCGGTGGAGCCAGACGTATAGATCACGTATGCCAGCTGGGTGTGATGTCTGGGCGCCGAGTGTTCCTCGTCGTCGAGATCGCCGGCCGGATAGCCGGATACGTCCACATCGGCGAGCACTACCTGGTTCCTGCCGGGCAGCCGGGCGGCTTTGTCCACCAGGGTCAGCAGCGGCTCGGTGTCATCGAGCACGAACTGCTTGCGCGGCAAGGGGTACGCGGGGTCGACAGGGACGTAGGTTCCGCCCGCCTTGGCGATCGCGAGCAGCGCTACCACCAGGTCGATGCCGCGGCCCATCGATACCACCACCGGCACGTCCGGACCGACCCCGCGGCCGACCAGGAACCGCGCCAGGCGATTCGCTCGCTGGTTCAGCTCGTGGTAGGTGACCTGTTGGGAGCCGTGCTCGACCGCAATCGTGTCGGGGTGCTGGGATGCCTGCTCTTCGAACAGTTGATGCAGCAGACGAGGTTCGACATCAGGCAGGCCATGCCATTCGCCCAATACGCTGCGGCGCTCGTCGGGATGGAGCAGGTCCAGCCGCGCCAGCGGCTCGTCGGGTGAGTCGACCAGCCGCGGGAGTATGGTCGCCAGGCGGGCCCCCACGCTATGGACGCTCGGTCCAGCCAGGCCACCGCCGTGCAGGTCCATGTGTCCGGGCCGGTCCGGGCGCAGCACGCCCACCAGCATGTGACGCCCCCGCTCCACCACTTCACCGGTAGTGATGAGGACATCGGTGAGCGCGATGCCGTCCGTGGTCACGGTCGGCGCGGATGCCTCGTGTCCTTGGACCCGGCGACGCTGCGCGCGCAACGCGGCCAAGACGTCCACAAAGCCCATGTCCGGACCGGGCGTCAGCACCAGGGGGACCGCGCCGGCCGTGCCGTCGATCAGGTCGACGACCACCGTGCGTTGACCGAGCAGGGCGCCGAGTACGATGCCGAGCGCGGCGGACACGACCGACGCGGGTGTGCAGCCGACCAGCTCGCCCAACTCCGCTAGTCCTGCGGGCACGTTCACGCCGGCGATGTCGTGATCACCGTCAGGAACCGGACTCAGCCGCGAGACCAGTGTGGGCTCGGCGACCGGAGTCAGCTCGGCGCGCCAGACCTCGATACCGTCCTGCTGTTCGACAGCGGGCACCGGCGCGGATGCCGATGTCGCGGATCCGGGGACGAGACCGATCGCGGTGTCGCGCTTGGTACGGGCAGCGCTCGACATGCACTCTCCTGGTCTGGCTACGGGAACGGGAGTCCGCAACGCGATGTGCCCGATGGGAGAGCGAGCAGGGGCGTGCTGTCGCAAGGCGCCCAATGCGGCGGACGATCCCGACAGTAGGGACGTAGCGTCGAGCCTCCAAGAGTTTGCAGTGTTATGACAACTAGCTGACACCCGGAGTGCGGAGCTGGCTGCCCGGCATTCTGCGGCTCCCGCGGGAGGCAGGAGTAACCGTCACCTTCCTGACGGTTCGCTTCCGGCTCCGCGCAAGGTCCGCGACTATGCGGGAATGTGGTCGCGTCGATGACCTCTTAAGACGGAGTCTCGTCGGTTCTCCAGTTCTTCTACTCCGCCGGGACCGGTGTGTGCCGTGGGTCCGGAGCCGCAGACCCTGAGGAGGGTGGCCGATGTCCGAGAGCGACGCACGCGACGGTGGAGGCGAGGCGGTGACGACCGAGAAACGGAGCGGCCCGGTTCCGCTGCGCCGGAACCGGGGCTTTCAGCTGCTGTGGACCGGTTCGGCGTTCTCGACGCTCGGACTGGAGACCGCCGACATGGCGTTTCCGCTGCTCGTGCTGGCAGTTACCCGGTCGCCTGCGGCTGCGGGAATAGCCGGCGCGGTGCAGATGACCACTGCGCTTGTGCTGGGGTTGCCGGCCGGTGAACTGGCCGACCGTTTCGACCGGCGGGCGCTGCTGCTCGTCGTGGAGTCGTTGCGCGCGGTTGCCATCGGCAGCATCGTCCTGGCGCAGGTGACGCACCACCTTGTGCTGGTCCATCTGCTGGCCGTCGCCTTGGTCATGGGTGCGATGCGACCGCTCAGCGCCACCGCACGGATGCTGCTGCTCCGCTCGGTAGTGCCGCCTGAGCAGTTGACCGCCGCACTCACCAGGGAAGAGGTCAGGATCAGTGGCGCTTCGCTGGCCGGTCCTCCACTCGGCGGCATGCTGTTCGCCCTTGGGCGTGTGGTGCCGTTTCTGGTGACCACACTGACTTTTTTGGTATCGATCTCCTGTGTGTCGCTGATGCGACCGCAGGCTGGCGCAGACAAGACATTCAAGGCAGACGAGGCAGACAAGGCAGACAAGGCAGACCAGATGCATCCGGATGCTTCCTCGGCCGTGCGCCGGATGCTCAGCGGAACAGTGGTCATGTGGCGGAACCCATTGCTGCGCAGGACCACGTTGTTCACCGCTGTAATGAACGCGGCCAGTGCACCGGTGGTGTTGATAGTTGTGGTACAACTGCAACACCAGGGAATTTCCTCGGGGTTGATCGGTGTGGCGACTGCGGGTCTGGCGCTCGGCGGGCTCGCCGGTGCCGCGCTCGTCACACGGTTGCACCGGCTTTCCCCGGCCACGCTGATGCTCGGACAGGCCGGTTCGGTGGCCGTTCTGCTCTGTCTGCTCGGCCTCTCACTGGGCCCGTGGTGGGCTGCCGCCGTGCTGTTCCTGCTCATGCTCGGTGTCCCGGCGATGCGGGTACTGGTCGACATCGTGATGTTCCGTCAGGTTCCGGACGAGCAGCGTGGCCGCGTGGTCGCGGCAGTGATGACCCTGTGGGGTCTGGGAGCCGCTGCGGGCACGCTGCTCGCCGGGGTCCTGCTCGACTTCATGTCGCCGCTGGCCATACTGATCGCTATCGCGGCTGCGCTCGGCATAGTGTTTTGCCTCGGACTGGCCAGCAGGGCGTTTCGCGCAATGGCATGGCCTACCGAGGCGGCGGCATCAGATCACTGAATCAACTCGCTCATCGGCGACAACCGTCGCCCGATGTCGGTCAGGCCCAGTTGGGAGACTCGCATGCCTGCCTCGAATCTGGATGTCACATCGAGGGTCTTGAGAATGTTCGCGACATAGCGTCGGTAGGTGCGAACGGAGACCCGCATCTGCCGTGCGGCGCACTCGTCCTTCATCCCCGTGCACAGCTTCTCCAGAACCTCGGCGAGCGGGCTCGGCCGCAGCAGAACCGGAACCGCCCGGCTGACCAGCCTGAAATCCACGGCCAGGTCTCGGAGGCCGTCATGCATTCGGTGCAGGGCTCGAACCGTTTCCGGTGACCGGACCACCAGGCCCTGCTTCGGGCAGGTGGGGGAGGTGTGCAACAAGGCAGAATCGGCGCCCACCACGGCAATGGTCGGCAAGCTTCGTGGTAGCAGCCGCACATCGGCGCCGGCGCCGACCAGCACGGCCAGCCGCTGTAAGTCCGGACTTCGTAGTGCCGCAAGATCGTGGTGCAAAATAGTCAGCTGGTGACCGCGGGCGAGTACCTCCCGGCACAGCAGGTCCACTGGATCGGCCCCCATCTGGTGTGCGATGTCGTCGAGGGATCCGCAGATGACCTGGACCGGCAGACTCCGTTCCGACCCGCTCCTCATGAGTCGGCTCAGCAGCATGGGAAATTGGCTGGGTTCCACTGTCGCGGACGTGAATCGCTCGCGCCGGGAGGTTATCAAGGCATTGAGCAGGAGAAGGCGTGCGCCTTCGATCGCAGACTCGATTTCGGACGTGCCCGAGTTTTCTGACCCGCGCACGCCCAACGGTCTCGGCCGCTCGGGAAGGACGACCGGATCTGATTCGCCCAATAGCATTTCATCAACCCTTCCGTGTTTAATAATTAATTCCTTGTAGCCACATCTCTTTCTTGCGACCTTGTGCCGGACGGTCGCCGACGTGAGGTGGAGGTCACTGTAACCTGAACCCGCTCCGGCGTGGAGGAACTCTGAGTGGATGCTTGGGCCTGGGGTTTCATGGTGGCTCGTCGATGTTTTTGTGGCTGATGGGTGGAATGTTCACTATTTCCACCGTGCGGGCAGCACTGGATGTATGGGGTGAATCTGCTCAGTGGCGGCCATCGGGTGCGGTGGTCGGCGTACGAGCCCGGCGTGGCCGCTCGTTCCCGCCGGCCCGGCGCGTAGCCGATGAGCCCGGCAGTCCGATTGTCCACTTCCTGTAAACACGCTGTGGAGACATGCGCCACGGGATCTGCTAAACACCCCTGCCCGGCGCGCCGTAAGCCAGCTACCTGACAGGTGCGAGTTCTTGTGGTCGCTTGCCTGGGCGCGGGCGCGGCTTTTAGGCTGTCGCCAGATTTTGTTCCGCTCTCTCCTGCATTATTTCTTTCCTTATTGCCTCGTCGCTGACAGACTGCCCCGATCGCCAAGGAGATGAATTGATGAATCCGTTCGACGATGACAGCGGACTTTTTAAAGTTCTGGTCAACGATGAGGGCCAGCACTCGCTATGGCCGTCGTTCGCGGACGTCCCTCAAGGGTGGCGAGTGATGCTCGATGACACATCCCGTGCTGACTGCATCGACTACGTGGAAAGCAATTGGACCGATATGCGTCCGGCCAGCCTGATCCAAGCCATGAATCGGGCCGAGCACGAGCCGTCGGTCGGCTCACCGGCTTCATGAACACGGACACCGCGGCCTTCACCACGACCACGTCCGGCCTGGCCGCGACGATGATGCTGGAGGACCTTCACGGCTCGCTGGGCCATCCACTGGCCGAGTCGATGAACTTCCTCAACGAGGTCGCCCAGCGGTACCCGGACGCGATCTCGTTCGCAGCCGGCCGGCCCACCGAGCAGTTCTTCGGCATCGACGCGGTACACCGCTACCTCGACAGGTTCCGCGAGCATCTGCTGGCCGTGTTCGACGGCGATGAAGTGCAAGTCCACCGCGAGATCATGCAGTACGGCCGGACCAAGGGCATCATCCACGACCTGATCGCGCGCAACCTGATGGTCGACGAGAACATGAAGGTGGACCCGGAATCGATCGTTGTCACCGTCGGCTGCCAGGAGGCGCTGTTCCTGACACTGCGCGTGCTGCGACGCACCTCTGACGACGTCATGCTCGCGGTGACTCCGAGCTATGTCGGCGCGGTGGGAGCGGCACAGTTGGTGGACATGCCGGTGCTGCCCGTGGCCAGTTCCTCGGAGGGTATCGACTTCGATGATCTGGTGCGCCAACTCGACATGGTGGCTGCCACGGGCCGACGGGTGCGAGCTCTTTACGTGGTCGCTGATTTCGCCAATCCCTCGGGCGTGAGCCTGGACCTCGACGCGCGCCTGCGCTTGTTGCGGCTGGCTGCTGAGCACGATTTCCTCCTGTTGGAGGACAATCCGTACGGGCTGTTCACCGCGGACGGCGAACCGGGCCCGCCGACGCTCAAGGCGCTCGACTCCGAGCGGCGAGTCGTCTATCTCGGCTCATTCAGCAAGACCGCTCTGCCCGGCGCACGGGTCGGCTATGTCGTGGCCGACCAGAGAGTCTCCGCGGCGGACGGCCGAGAAGAACTTCTCGCCGACCAACTCGGCCGGATCAAGAGCATGCTCACGGTCAACACCTCACCATTGGCGCAGGCGGTGATCGGCGGCAAGCTGCTGGAGCACGACTTCAGCCTGCGCGCCGGAAACGTCCGCGAGCAGCGGACCTACCGTGACAATCTGCTGCAGATGCTGGATGGACTACGCGACAGATTCCCACCTGGTCGGTATCCCGAGGTCACTTGGAATGTGCCCACCGGCGGGTTCTTTCTCGTTCTCACCGTGCCCTTTGCGGTGGACGACCACGTGCTTGAGCACTCCGCAAGGGCGCATCAAGTGCTGTGGACCCCGATGCACCACTTCTACGGGGACGGCGTACCGGTCAAGCAGATCAGGCTGTCGGTCAGCCATGTCACTCCCGCTGAGCTCGACGCCGGGCTGGACAACCTCGCGGCCTTCCTCCGCGAGTACCGCGATCACTGATCCATTGCCTCAAGTCAGCGCGAGGCCGTAGGAGAGGGTTGTCATGTATCCGCTGTCGCCGGCGCAACGCCGATTGTGGTTCGCACACCGGCTTGAGGGGCCGAGCGCGACATACAACATCCCAGTGGTGACATGCCTGCGCGGTGACCTCGATCTGTCCGCGCTGCAGGCGTCGTTGAGGGATGTGATCGACCGGCACGAGGTACTGCGAACCGTCTACCCGGAGCAGGCCGGCGAGCCGGTCCAGGTGGTGCTGCCCCCCGCGCAGTCGCGGGTTCGTATCGGCACCACCTGGTGCGCGGCCGGTGATGCCGGTCGTGTCGTGGCCCAACAGAGCCGCCACACGTTCGATCTCGCCGCTGACCTTCCCGTGCACGCGCACGTGGTGCGCACCGGCGACATCGACGCGTTTTTTGTGCTGGTGCTGCACCACATCGCCGCAGACGGCTGGTCCATAGGGCCGTTGGCCACCGACCTGGCGCATGCGTACAAGGCTCGGACCGCCGGTCACGCGCCCACATGGGAGCCGCTACCGGTTCAGTACGCGGATTACACGTTGTGGCACCACGAGTTGCTGGGAGAGACGTCCGATCCGGACAGCGAGATATCCCGCCAACTCGCCTACTGGCGCGAGACACTGGCCGGGATGGTCGAGGAACTCCCGCTGTCGAGGGATCGCTTGCGTCCGGCCCGCCCCACGTTTCGGGGTGACTCGGTGACCTTCCACATCGAGACGAGCACGATCGAACGGCTGCGAGAGGTCGCCCGGGCCCATCACGCCACCATGTTCATGGTTGTGCAAGCGGCGCTCGCGGCCTGCCTGACCCGTTTGGGGGGCGGCACCGATATTCCGCTGGGAACGGTTGCCGCGGGTCGTACGGAGGAGGCGCTCGACGACCTGGTCGGCTTCTTCGTCAACACCCTTGTGCTGCGCACCGACACCTCGGGCAACCCCACTTTCGAGGAGCTGCTCGAAAGGGCCCGGCACACTGCTCTGTCCGCATACGCACACCAGGACGTCCCCTTCGACCGCCTGGTGGAAGACCTGCAGCCGGCCAGGTCTCCGGCCTCCCACCCGCTGTTCCAGATCCTGCTGACATCGGCAGCGGGTGGACAGGAGTGCCTTGCGCTGCCCGGGCTGGAGTGCACGCCGGCGGCAACCGGCCTGGACATTGCGAAGTTCGACCTCGACATCGCCGCGGTCGAACTGCCCGAGGGGCTCGACATCGTGGTCGGCTATGCCGTCGATATTTTCGACCATGACACGGTGCGGTTGCTGGGTGAACGGCTGGTCCGCATGCTCACCGCGGTCGCCGACGACCCGGCAGCGCGGATCAACGATGTCGAACTGCTGACCGCCACGGAAAGGGAGCAGCTGGGGCGGTGGGGCCGCAACCGGGCAGACGCGGGTCCGGCCACGGTGATCGACGCTTTCACGGCAAGTGCCGACGCCGAGTCCTGTGCCACAGCCATCGTGCACGGCGACACGGTCCTGACCCGGACCGAACTGGATGACCGGTCGACCCGGCTGGCCGCTGGGCTGGTGGCGCGCGGAGTCGAGCCGGGGACCGTAGTGGCTGTGATGCTGCCGCGGTCCGCGGACACGGTCGTAGCGCTGCTCGGCGTGCTCAAGGCGGGCTGCGTCCACCTCACCATCGATCCGACGGCACCGGTCGACCGCACTCGGTGGATGCTGGCGGACAGCGGGGCCGCCGTCGTGCTGACCGACGGCGCGAGTCGGGATCTCGGCACATGTCCGGCGCAGGCGTCGGCGCTGACACTCGACGAGGTGATCGGCTCAGCCGGAAGCGTACGGGCAATAGCCCCTTCTCCCACGGATGCTGCCTACACGATCTACACCTCCGGATCGACCGGGCGCCCCAAAGGCGTTCTGGTGCCGCACAGCGCGTTGGCCAACCTGCTCCAGCACCATGTGACCACCACGCTGCCGCCCGTAGCCGACGGTGGCAGGCTGCGCGTGGGGCTGACCGCGGCCATGGCGTTCGACGCGTCATGGGATCCGCTTCTGTGGATGATCGCCGGCCATGAACTGCACCTGATAGATGACGACACCCGCCGCGATCCGGCCATGCTGGTCCAACATGTGAGGGACGCACGCCTGGACGTGCTGAGCACCACACCCTCCTTCGCCGGACCGCTGATTGAGGCCGGACTGTTCGACGGTGAGCAGCGCCCGCGTATGTTCGTGGTGGGCGGCGAGGCGGTGGGCGACGACCTGTGGTCGCAACTGTCGGACCTGCGTGACGTAGTGGCGTACGACTTCTACGGGCCGACCGAGACGACCGTCACCGCCACCTTCGCCCGGATCGACGGCGCCGGGCCCCATATCGGTGGACCGATCCAGAACGCCCATCTACAAGTGCTCGACCCGGCGCTGCGACCGGTGCCGCCGGGCGTGGTGGGCGAGTTGTATGTGGGAGGCCCCGGCGTCGCCCTCGGCTATGTCGGCCTGCCGGCCGCGACTGCGACCCGGTTCGTCGCCGCCCCGTTCGGCCGGCCGGGCGAACGTCGGTACCGCACCGGTGACCTGGTGAGATACCGACCGGACGGCGCGTTGGAGTATGTCGGGCGTGCCGACGACCAGGTCAAGATCCGCGGTTTCCGGATCGAACCGGGTGAGGTGGAAGCGGCGCTGGCCGCAGTGGACGGCGTCGATCAAGCCGTAGTGGTCGGACGCGAGGACCGAGCCGGCGACCGGCGGCTCGTCGGCTACGTCACCGGCGCGGTCGACCCGGACAAGGTGCGGAGCGCGCTCACCGAGCGGTTGCCCGAATACCTTCTCCCGTCCGCCGTCGTGGTGCTGGATGCCCTGCCGCTGACCCCGCACGGGAAGCTCGATCGCGCTGCCCTGCCGATGCCTGACCGCACGGCCACCGGCCGAGGCGCGCGCACCCCGCGTGAAGAAATGCTGTGCGGGCTGTTCGCCGAAGTGCTCGGTGTCACCGAGGTGGGCATCGATGACGGATTCTTCGAGTTGGGCGGTCATTCCCTGCTGGCCGTCAAACTGGTGAACCGGATCCGGGCCGTGCTCGGCCTCACGGTCGATCTGCGTTCCGTATTCGAGCACCCGACTGTGGCCGGGATCGGCCAGTCCGCTCGGGCCGGTGACCCCGGAGACCGCCCCGTGGTGTCGGTTCGTTCGCGTCCCGCCCAGCTTCCGCTGTCTCCCGCGCAACGTCGGCTGTGGTTCCTGCACCAAGTCGACGGCACTGCCGCGACCTACAACATGTCCCTGGTGACCAGGATGTCCGGGCAGGCCGATCCGAGTGCCCTGTCGGCCGCGCTGTCCGATGTGGTGGACCGGCACGAGGCGCTGCGCACCGTGTTCCCCACCGTGGACGGGGAGCCTGTACAACATGTACTGATGCCACGTCGGGTCTCTGTCACGACCACCTCCTGTGCGCCCTGCGATGCCGACCGGATCATTGCTGAGCACTGCCTCCATCAGTTCGACCTCGCCACTGACATCCCGATCCACGCGCATCTCGTGGTGACCCCGGAGGATTCGGTGTTGGTGTTGGTGTTGCATCAT
>NZ_JBIUVC010000039.1:0-15907 GCF_044742755.1 Streptomyces sp. NPDC087845 | reverse complement strand
CTGGAGAACTCCGGCCCGCCGTAATCAGGCCGCGGCCCTCCGGCCAGGCGCACAACACAGAATCCCGGCCCGCCGTAATCGGGCCGGGATTCTCGCCTGGCCCCCAGCCGAAGGATAACCCTTCCCGGAACATCCAGCTCGGGACCGCGGCGTCCGGGTGTACTGGGCGTCCCCGCCCGAACGGCCGCCACAGTGGATCAGCGCGGTGCCCGCGATTCGGGTCCGTGCTCCGGAAGAACGGGAGCAGCCCTGGACGGTGGACAACGGCCTCGCCGGGTTCGACTTCGCCGCCGGCCGCTGGACGTTCCGTCAGGCTCCGCTGTCTCAGTTCGTGCGCTGGGCGCTGCACGAGCAGCTCGTCCCTGCGTCAGTCCTGCCGCGGTACCGGCGGGTCTACCGCATCATCGACGGTAAGCGGTTGCGGTTTCGGCGCAGCCAGTGGTGGACGTTGCTGCAATCGGCCGGCGCCCAGGACAAGCACGATGCGATGCGGCAGCGCCAAGAGGCTGCGAAGGCGGAACGGGAGGCCCGCCGGAAGGAGCAGGCGGAGGAAGCCGAGCGCCGTCGTCTGGTGCTGGAGGAGCAGGAGCGGGCCCGGAAGGCCGAGGACGCCGAGGACGCCTGCGCAAGAAGCGGGAGGAGGAGCCCCGCGTCTATTGGGAGACGGTGCGCCAGCGGCAGGCGGAGGAGGATGCACGCCGAGCCCGAGAGAAAGCGGAGGAAGACGCGCGTCTCGCCCAGAAGCAGCCGAAGCGGGAGGAGCGGGAGCGGTCGGCGCTGGAAACGGCGAGGGCATGGTGGCGCCGCTTGCCGCAGCAGCAGATGGAGGAGCTGTTTGCTGCAGTCGCCGAGCACGCATGGCGTGAGTCGAACCAGCGGGAGGAAATCCCGGAGAAGCCAATGATGACGCCGGAGTACGCCTACGGGATGGCGGTCTGTGCCACGCGAAAGGGACAGCCCCGGTATGGGGTCGTGCGGCCCTGTCCCAGCCTCACCCCGACTCGCGGTCCTGCACGCCCTGGTCCCAAGCGCCCAGGAGGCCCGGCAGCTGACCGCGCTGATGCCCGAGGGCCGAGTCACCGACCTCGGCCTGCCTCAGCATGAGCAGCTGACCATGTGCTGAGGGCTTGCCTGCGCCGGGCCGGCGGCGCTCACCCCGCGCCGGCGGGGCGAACGCCCCTCTCGTTCGTGTGGTTCTGGCGATGGCCGGTGCCATTGCTCCGCTACCGTGCCGTCATAAGTGAGCCGTTCGCCCAGGGCGAGGATCATCCGGCGTGTGGCATCTGCCCGTCGAAGCGGCTGCCGCGTGACGCGTTCGTCGTGTACGACCAGCCGTCTTGGGAGTGCCCGTTCGATCCGGCCGACGGCTTTCGGTACACCGCTGACCGGACCCCGGCGTGCGTGCACCCGCACAAGGCGGGGCTGGAGCCGGACCGGATCGCCCCTCCGCCGAAGGATCTCCCGGCCGCTGAGCCGGAGGTTACGCCGCGGCGGCAAAGAGAATGGCTGCCTTCCTTCCTCGCTCGGTGACGTCGATCCCTGCGTACACGCCGTCGAGGATCTTGCGGCGCCGTTCGGTCTCGGGGGGGGCGTCGATCCAGAACCGTTCGTTCACCGGGCCCCACGCTGCGCGGTACGCCTGACGGGTGAAGCCGCCGGGGCTCCAGGTGCCGCCGGCGAACCCGTCTTCCATGTCGGTGGCGTGGATGAAGCGGATGCCAGTGCCCTGGATACGGGACGCACCCAATCAACCATCAGCTTTGCGATGGGCTCCGGGCCGATCATTTCAGGTGGCTTCGGGACGTGGGCCTGGTAGTGCTTGTCTGCGCTGCCTTCGCGGTACTCGACCCGGTAACTCATATCGTTGTTTAAGGGCTGTCCTGTAATCCCTGGTGGAACAGCGTGCGGCGTCGGATGCCGTGCGTCGCAAGGCGGAGGACGCCCGAATACTGGATGTATTCGGGCGTTCCGACAACGCGACGAGGTGCCGTAGCCGTCGTCGCACGCCCGCCAGGGACTACGGGACAGCCCTTAGTACTGCAACGGTGTTTGTGCTGATGGGTGGCCAGTTCTATGGGCTGTGTCCGCGTCGTTTGTAGTGACTGACGCGGGCTTGGTGTTGTCGTCGTCGGCGCCAGTGTGACCAGTGCAGGATGTGGTCGATTGGGGTGGGAGCGCGGTCGTTGAGGCGGGTGATCAGGCGTCTGATTTCGGCGAGGCTGAGGTGGATGAGCTGGGAGGATCCGTTTCTGCTTTGTCTGTGTCGAGTGCCCGGGCTCGCAGGACGGTCAGGCAGGCGTGGGCGGCCATGGCCAGGGTGATGTGGCGGTGCCAGCCGGGGTAGCGGCGAACTTGGTAGTCGTCCAGGCCGCACTCCTGCTTCGCGCTCTGGAAGCATTCCTCGACGGCCCAGCGGCTGCCGGCGATGTGGATCAGCTGATCGAGTGTGGTGTCCGCGGGGCAGTAGGCGATGTAGTAGGAGATCTCGTCGGGGCGGCTGACGCTGCGGCGGGCGATCACCCAGTGACGGCGGTCCTCCCGGTGCCAGGGCCGCACCTCGACACGTGCCCAGTCAAAGACCCGCGGCCCGTGGGCACCCCTCCCACAGGAGCGTCGCTTCCACTTCTGCCGTGGCAGAGCGGGAAAGAGGTCGTGGACAGGATGATCGAGGGCCCAGCCGGTCACCACGGTGTCATGCCGGGTGGTGGCCATGACGTGGAAGACGTCCGCCTGTTCCAGCTCGTGCCGCCAGCCCTTGCTGAAGCCATAGGCCGCGTCCGCGGTCACCCAACGGAACGGGATCCGGTCCGCGATCGCCCGACGGACCATCGCCTTGGCCATGACCACCTTCGTCGCGAAGGCGATCTCGTCGGTGATGCCGGCCTGGCGGCAGCGTTCGCGGTCGTCCGTCCAGGACGTGGGCAGATACAGCCGGCGATCGATCAACGTCCGACCGCGCTCGGCGGCGTATGCGAGAAAGACACCGACCTGGCAGTTCTCCGTCCGGCCCGCGGTGCCCGAGTACTGGCGCTGGACACCCGCCGACCGGGTCCCCTTCTTCAGGAAGCCGGTGTCGTCCACGATGAGCACGGCCCCGGGGTCACCGAGGTGCTCAACGACGTAGTCCCGCAGGTTCTCAAGGACCTCGTCGGCATCCCAGTCGATCCGGTTCAACAGCCGTTGAATGCGGTCCGGCCCGGCATGACCGGCCTGTTCCGCCAGTGTCCAGCCGTTCTTCCGCTCCAGCGGAGCGATCAGCCCCCGCATATAGGCCAGTGCCGACTCCCGCGGCTCCGTTCTGGCAAACCGGTGCACGAACCGCTCGTGCACCGCACTCAGTTCGCCCGCCCACACCCGCGCATCAGCAAGGTCCCCACCCATAACAACACCAACGAGCAACCTGCCCAACCGTCACGCAAAGCACCGTTGCAGCACTAATGCGACTGCGCCCAGTCGTAGAGACGGTGGGCGCTGTCACCCAGGCGCGTGGCGTAGAGCGTGGGGGTCTGCCCGCCCGCGAGTTCCTCGTCGGTGGTGGTGACGCCCACGACGGTGCCGGTGCCGGTGCGGGTATCGAAGTGGGCCAGGTGGGGGCCACCGCTCGACCCGGCCGACATGTCGCAGGTCTCACCCCACAGCAAGGGGACCTTGGGACCGGGGTGGCTCGTGCCCGCACAGTGGATCATGCGGGATCCGACGTACTTGTCCCCGGGGTCGTTGAGTCCGTAGTTCGGGTACCCGAAGACATGGACGAACTCGTCCTCGACGGGCTGGCCGAACCCGATTTGCTGGCTTCCGGTGACGTCCGCGATCGGGTGCCCCCCGGCAGCAGGGTTCGCCACGAGGAGTCCCGTGTCGTAGCCGGCGGCAGCAACGTCCGACGATTCCGTGGTGTCCGGATCGGCGTCCCAGCGGGAAGAGGTGGCCATGGCCCTGACGCTGAAGCCGCCGAGCGGTTTCGTTCCGTTGCGATAGCCGGGCACGAAGTAGAAGTTGTGGTTCCAGGTGTCGTCGGCAGAAGGCGACCCGACGCCTCTCAGGCAGTGTGCTGCCGTGATGACGGTACTGCGGTTGGCGCCGGTGACGACCGTCGCGGTGCAACTGCCGTCGTAACCGTCGGAAAAGGTAAAGAACAGGCGGCCTACATTCGTCCCCACCGCCCCGCGGTGTGTCCACACGGCCCCGGAGTCCGGCGTGTTCACCGGAAGCGGCCGCGGATCGTCCGGCGTGTTGTCGTCCTCGGGCACGGGGGTGATCTCCGGGACCAGAGCGCCTGCCAGCTTCATCCGCTCGGAGGTCCAGTAAGCGTTGATCCGGTTACGCTCTTGTGCGGTCGCGGCGCCGGCATGGGTGGTAATGGTGTCCAGTCCCGCCGCGCTGCCGCTGGTGGACGACGGGTTGTACGGTGCGGCGTTGGCGGCCACGGCCGGCGTGACCAGTGCGACGACGGCCACCGACACCGCGACGGTGGCACCGATCGCGTGCCAAAGGGCCCCGCGGGTGCTGTCCTGGTGACCGCATGGGCGGAGAAAAGGTGTGCGCATGCGCGGGACAGTAGTCACGCGATGTCAGGAAGCGGTCAGAGAAGTGTGAAGGCGGTATCCACACAGCCGGTCAGCGGTTCGCGCCGGACACGAACGGATTTCACAGGGAAGCACCGGGTCGTCAAGGAGGCCGCCTGCGGCGCAGCCGGTCCCCGGGTAGGGCATGGCGTGTTCCGCCTCTGCTGCCAGTAGGGGGCGCCGGTCGGGAGGCACTTGCGGACCCGCGAGACGGGACGAGCCCGTCCGCAGGCGATGCACGCACGGTGGTCGGCACTTCCAGAGAGACACCATCGGCCCCTCAGGCTGGACCCGCCGGTCGGGCAGTCCGTGGTCGCGCATCATGCCGGCCGCGGTCTCGACGAGGGCACAGAACAGCTCGATCTCCATCTCGTCCACTCTGGGTGACCGCAGTGGAGCTGCGGGTCGAACCCGCAGATACGCCGCGTCTGCGGCCCGGTGCCGACGGAACCGGCCCTGACCGCCGCAGTGACGCTGCAGGAAGACAGCCAGCCGGCCCAAGAATGCGGTCGGGTTCGTCGTGCTGCCCCGCCCGCTGGGTGATCGAACACTCGCTGGCCTGGGTCATGCACGCCCGCCGGCACGCCCGCGACTATGAGCGCCTCGTCCAGCGGCAGACCCGTGGAGGTACGCGCCGACGAGGTCCGGCCCGGGCAGCATCGGAGTGCTCCTGGTGAAAGGTTCTGGTCATGCCGCAGATGTCCAAGATCGAGCTGTGCGCGGCGATCCGCCGTGATCACCGCGCCGGCATGAAGATGCGCGGCTGCTGGCCCAGCACGTCGGACGCCCGGCACCACCGAGCGGGCAGGACCCTGACCTGCGTGTGAGAATTGGGTACTGGGTCGCAGTTCGGTGTCGAGGCCCGCCCGTCGCTGCATGAGGAGAGCGGGCGCAGCACCTGGCGCCCCGTCCCGCTGATCCCATCGACACGCTGGGAGGCTCTCTGTGAGCGAACGTCTCAATGCGTGGCCGACGCTGGTACATGAGGACCTGGCGCCCATGGTTGACTACGTGAACCGGGTGGTACAGGTCGCAGGCAAGTACACCCTCGACGAGCCTTTCGAAGTCGGCTGGGGAAACATCGTCCTCGATGTCACCCCCCGGGGGCTCAGTACGCCAACCCTTCGGCAGCGAGGTGTGACCTTCGCGGTGCACTACAGCTTGCTCGACGGTGGCGTGGTCATCGAGGCCGACAACGGCTCGCGGACGGTGCCGTTGTCCAAGGGATCAGTCGCCATGTTCTATGCGTCCTTCTGCGATGCGGCAGACGAGCTCGGCATACACCGACCGCGCAGCTCGTTGATCTGTGAGATTCCGGATGCCCCGCCGCGTTTCGAGGACGATCACGTCGAACGCACCTGGGATGGCCACGCGGCCCGGCTGATCTGGACAGCGTTGAACCTTGCCGCTGACGGGCTCGAGGCGTGGCAAGCCCCCTTCCTGGGACACCGCCCCCGGGTCGGTGTGATGTGGGGCGGCTTCGACCTGTCCGCCACGCGTTTCCGGGCGCAGCCCACCGTGCCGCCGCCCCACCAGCCGCCGTTCATGCAGAACGCCCAGCTCGACGCGTACGTGTCGGTGGGATTCTCCTTCGGGGATGCCAAGGCGCCGAACGTCGGCATGTACGCGTACATCTGGCCCCAGCCGGACGGTCTCGAGGGCCGGTCCTGGGGTGTTGAGGGCGCCGCCTGGCATCCCGACGCTGGTCTGGTTCGTCTGCCGTGGGCCAAGCTCAGAGAGACAACGGACCCGCACCAGGCCATTGTGGCGTTCGGTGACGCCGTCTACGATGCCGCCGTCGAGACGGCAGGCTGGCCGTCCGACCTCGTCGGACCCCGCGTCGAGGGTTGGTACATGAGCAGGACACCGCCCGCGCTCGTCCAGCACCAGCGCGGCTGACTCAGGCCGGGATTGGTCCTCAGGGCCGACTCCTACAGGTTCCATCTCGACGGCCCGCCGCCCTCACGGACGGCGGGCAACTCCTGCACTGACGTCATTTCTCGTGGACATTCCCGAGCCCGTCAACCTCCAGCTGCTGCCCAAAGTGTCGGACAAACGCTGCTGCTGAAAGTGAACGAAGCCAACATCCAGGCGAAGAGAGATCACCAACCGCCTCCCAACCCCGTCCATATCTGCTGTCCTAGAGATGTACGAGGCCACCAAGGCGGCTCAGAAGCGTCAGGCCTCGCGCTTGGGTACTTTCCGCTGGTTTGTTTGCGAGAGTTCGGCGGCCTTGACGAGGCTCTCGTACGGTCCGCGGTCGCGGGGGTAATTCCACCTCGATAGTGCCGTCGGGGTCATATGGGAGCCAGCTGCGTGCGGTGGAGAGAGGCCGGTGGTTCCCACTCGCCGCGCTACAGCCCGCCCTGGCCTGACCGGCGCGGCCCGGTGACGCCCGGGCGTCACCGGGGCCAGCACCCTCTAGGATGGCGCAGGCCCCGGTGTGAGGGCAGCAGCCCGGATCGTCCTGTCACAGACAGCGGGCTGCACTTTCTCTGTCTACGGGCCCTGTACACCCCCGCGACCTGCAGAGAGCAGCGCGGCTACGGCTGTCACCCGTCCGGGCGGTCGTAGTGCCGCCGCCGAACCGGGCCGCCGTACCGCGTCGTCAACAAGGCATGCATTCGGATTCTTCGTGACAGCCGCTTGCGAGTCCTGAGCCGCAGATCAGTCCAGCTGTCAGTGCTGAGGGGGATCCAGCAGCATGGCGCAGAAGAGCGGCGCGTCCGGGATGCTCGGGCGCAGGTCGCCCAGTGTCTGCCAGCCCCATGACTGGTACAGCGTATGGACCTTGGGGTGGTCCTGGTCGACCAGGAGCGTGGCGCGCTCCTCGGGCCGGGCCGCGAGCAGCGCGTCGTGCAGCCGCCTGGCGGTACCGGTCTTCCTCCACGGCGCACGGACCATCAGCTCACTGAGTGCGTAGGTTCGTGTGCCGGTCCCGGCGACGGTGTCGGCGGGTACATCGGTGAGTAGTCCGCCCCACCAGCGGCTGCCGGAGGGGGAAGCGGCGCTCCGTATGCGTAGCCGACGGGCTGTCCACTGTCGTATCCGATGACGCAGCTCCAGCCTGGCCGGGCCGACCAGATGTCGAGGCCCTCGGCGAACCGGTCGACGGCGCAGAACGGATCGGTTTCTGCGGCCTTTGCGTAGACCTCGGCGTACACGTCCAGCAGGAGTGGTCGCAGGTAGTCGGCCTCGTGGGTGGTGTAGTGGCGGAGTTCCATGTCGGCGGTCACTGCGGCGGTTCTCCTATGCGGTGGCGAGGGTGCGGCGGACGGTGGCGAGTCGGCCGGTGCTGTTCTGGCTGCTGACCTTTGTGGTGTCGACGGCTGCCACGGTGGTTCGGGCGCCGGCTGTGTTTCCCTGGGCGATCTGGAGTTCGGTGAGCTGGACGCTGTAGTACGCGTGACTGCGGCGCAGGCCGGGTTCGAGGAACGTGAGGGCCTGGGTAGTGGCTGTCTCGGCGTCGGCGAGGTGTTCCATCGCCTGCTGGGTGATGGCGGCGAGTCCGCTGATCTCGGCGGCGGTGAGGAAGTTGAGCCATCGAGGTGCGGGTTCGGTGGGGTTGATGCGGTCGTGTGCGGTCTGGGGGGTGAGCAGGGCGCGGGCGGCGGCCGGGTGGTCGCCGGTGCGGGCGTGGCCGATGGCGAGCCGGGATTGCAGCAGGGCCGCGTAGCGCGGGTCCTGGCGGGCTCCGCGGCTGGCAAGGGCGGTCTGGCTGATGCGCAGGGCTTCGTGGTGGTGGCCGCCGTGGCGGGCGTGGGTTGCAAGGTCGGACCGTGCACGGGCCTGGGCCCGGTGGCCGGCTCCGAGGATGGCTCTCTGCAGCGCGGTGGTGCGCCACTGGTGTGCTGCGTCCAGGTTCCCGGCGTCGTCGGCAGCCCATCCGGCGGAGCTGCACAGGACCGCGATCGCGGTGTGGAGTGCCTGTTCGGCGCGGGGCCCATAGGTGCAGTGGTCGGCCGCGGTGGTCAGGCGGTCCAGGTAGGCGGTCGCGACGGCCAGGAGGGGTTCGCCGCCGATAGCGCTGAAGTGGGCGTCCAGGCGGTCGATCCGTTCACGGGCATGGGTGATGTCGCTCATCGACAGACGGCCGGTCATGGGGGTTTCGTCGATGTCGAGGGCAAGGGCGACCGTCGCGGCTGCGGACGCGGTGATGAAGCGGCGGCGGCGCACGGGCGCCTCCTTCGTCGGTGCGGGAGACCGTGGCGGGGCGGGCAGATTCGCGCTGTGCCTCCCCCGCGGGATGAACCCGAGCACCTGCGCCGGACGGTCAAAGAGCTGTTCCAGGGCGTGAAGGCAGCGGGTCAGGGCCATCGGACTTCGCCACTGATCCAGCGCCTGACGTGGTGGTCGGTGCACTTACGGGGATGGTTCTCTCCGAAGATCCGCGCGGTTATCCGGTTGATCTCGTCGGCCAGGCCCTGGTGCGTGAAGCCATGCTCGGCCATCACTGCTTCGAGCCGGGTGTTTCGCTGTCTGCCCATCAAATCCCCCGCAGATGCCAGTCGCGGCCAGACCGTAGTCCCGCCGCTTTTCTCCCGTTGGCGAAACTGTCCGGTCCCTTCCGGGTACTTGCCCGGGTTTTGTCCTGAGCCCGCCCGAACGTGTCGCAGTTGTCTGGGAGTACGCCAACAAACCGTCTCGGGGAGGCCCCATGCCGAACTCACCCGGCCGCAACCACACCGCCCGTCCCTTACCGGCGAGAGTACGCAGGAAGATCTCAGCGCCCCGGGCCCCGGCAGCGGGTGAGACCTTCATCGCCCCGGTGACTGCAGTTGCGCTGCACGCCGTGGTCCCGGTGCCGGGGATGGAGTACCTGGTGCTGGCTCCCCTGGCCGCGCACGCGGGCGCGCGAGCCAAATTTCGCGACGCTGCCCAGTACGACGGTCCCCCTGGCCGCGCACGCGGGCGCGCGAGGCTGGGCCGTTCCGGCCGGCTGCGCGGTGAGCGACACCGGGCCGCTCGACCAGGACACCGACCTACGGGCACCGGCCGGCGCCCGCCGCTTCACGGTGACGTACTCGGCCTCCAGCTCCGTCAGGCAGGCGGCGATCTGCTCGGCCCCCGGGTTCCCGTGCTTCCAAGCCTAGGAATCTGCGTACCGGTGTCGAGACCAGGAAACTGGTCGACCCCACGGTGACGACCGCAAAGGTTCGGCCCCGCACGCTCCATCCGTGCAGCGCCTCGGCTGCGATGTCCAGCACTCTCTCTTCCATCGGCTTGGTGTCGGCCGGGCCCGGCCCGGCTCCTACATGCGGGGGTCCAGAAGCTTTTCCGGTGTGATCGGCAGGTCCCGCACGCGCCGCCCCGTCGCGTCGAACACCGCGTTGGCCACGGCCGCCGCGATGCCGGTGGCGGACAGCTCACCGATTCCCTTGGCGCCGAGCGGCCCGGCGTGCGGGTCGAACTCGTCGACGAAGGACATGTCGATGTGCGGCGGGATGTCGGCGTTCACCGGCAGTGCCACCCCGGCGAGGTCCTGGGACAGCCAGCGCCCGAGATTCGGCTCGAAGCGGCTGGCCTCCATGGCGGCCATGCCCCAGCCCCACACAAGTCCGCCGATCATCTGGGAGCGGGCGGTGCGCTCGTTGACGACCGCGCCCACGCTGTAGACGCCGGTCGCGCGGCGCAGTCGCAGCAGCCCGAGGTCCGGGTCGACGCCGACCTCGATGAACATGGCGCCGAAGGTGCGGGAGGCGACACCGGGCGCTCCCGCGTCGGCGGACGAGCCACCGGGCAGCACCATCTCGCCGTTGCCGGCCACCTCGTCCAACTCGGCCGCGCGCAGGATGTCCGTGTACGGTCGGCGGTGCTCGCGCCAGACGAGGGCGCCGGAGTCGGCGCGCACCTCCCCGGCCGGCCAGGACATCAGGTCGGCGAGTCGGCGCAGCGCGTCGTTCGCGGCCAGGTGGACGGCGGTGCCCATGGCGATCGTGGTGCCCGAACCGTAAGTGGGACCGGCGTATGGCAGCTCCGTGTCGCCGGAGATCCCCTGGACGGAGCGGATGTCGATGCCGAGGGTCTCCGCGGCGATCTGCGGGAAGATCGTGGTGGAACCCGCGCCGATGTCGGTGTAGCCGGCTTCGACCTTCGCGGTGCCATCGGCTCGCAGCCGCACCCGAGCCTGCGAGGTGAACCGGAACTGGCCCTGCGTGCAGTCGGCCATGCCGCAGCCGATGAGCCAGTGCCCGTCCCGGGTACCGCCCTTGGGCCGGTCCCAC
Source organism: Streptomyces sp. NPDC087845 (assembly GCF_044742755.1). Lineage (NCBI taxonomy): Bacteria > Bacillati > Actinomycetota > Actinomycetes > Kitasatosporales > Streptomycetaceae > Streptomyces > Streptomyces sp. NPDC087845. The sequence continues at coordinate 5,121 of NZ_JBIUVC010000039.1, read as the reverse complement.
CAGCCAAAGCGCCGGGCACCCTCCGCGTACGCCTCCCTGAGCTTCTTCGAGGACCAGGGCGTGCCGTCGGCGGGGTAGCTCTCCGCGTAGTTGGCTAGGCGCAGGGTGAGCGGGTCCATGGACAGGGTGTGCGCCAGCTCGTCCATCGCGGAGCCGAGCGCCCAGGTGCCAGGGCCGTCGATGGGCGAGCGCATGAACGACGACAGGTTGACGTGGCCGCGCCGCACCCGTTGGCTGGTGGAGATGTTCGGGGAGGCGTACAGCGCCTTGGCGGGCACGGAGCCGAACTCGACGTAGTCGTCAGTGATGGCGGTGACGTTGTCGACCTCGTGGACGACCGCCTGGAGTTCGCCGCCGGCGTTGGCACCCAGCAGGACGCGGTGCTCCATCAGCGGCTGGTAGCCGACGATGCTGTACATGTCCTGGCGGGTAAGCACCAGCTTCACCGGCTGGCCGACCGCCTTGGCGGCCTGGGCGGCGAGGATCTCGTGCGGCCAGATGAACGCCTTGGTGCCGAAGCCGCCGCCGGTGTGCGGATTGATCACCCGCACCTTGTCGGAGGCGATGCCGAAGACCGCGGCCAGGGCGTCCCGCACCGCGTACACGTGCTGGACGGAGTCGTGGACGGTCAGCCGGCCGTCGTGCCACTCGGCGAGGATCGCGCTCGGCTCCATCGGGTTGCCGTGCCGGGACGGCTGCGTGTAGGTGCCGGCCGCGCGCACGGGCGCCTCGGCGAGCGCGCCGGCCGCGTCGCCCTTGCGGAACTCCTGCGCGTCGAGCATGCCGTAGCCGCTGTCCGGCGACGGCGGCACGGACACCGCCGTGTCCGGATTGATGAACGGCTCCCGCTCGTACGACACCCGCACGCGCATCACAGCGCCCTCGGCCGCCTCCAGGGACTCGGCCAGGACCATCGCCACGGGCTGCCCCCAGTAATTGACGACGTCCCCCTGCATGGGAAGGAAGCGGGTGGCGAGCGGAGGGCTGGGCACCCCGGCGAATGCCTCGTCGACGGCCGGCAGCCCGGTCAGCACATGGACGACGCCCGGCTCCCGCCGCGCCTCCTCGACATCGAATCCCGTGACCCGGCCGGCGGTGATCGTCGCGCCGACCAGGGCCGCGTATAGCTGGCCTTCCGCGTTGTAGTCGGCCGCATACGTCGCCGCTCCAGTGACCTTGGCGGGGCCGTCCTGCCTGGTCACGCCACGAATGCCGGTCATCATGCCTCCAGGGCTAGGTCGAGGGCACGCAGTGCGGTGTTGCGAGCGAGCGGGATCTTGTACGCGTTCGAGGACAGCGGACGGCTGGCGGAGAAGCCGGAGGTAACCGCGTCCCTCACCGCAGGGCTGCCCGGGCGCAGGCCGACGAGCGCCTGTTCCGCGTCGTACAGCCGCCAAGGACGCAGCGCGACCGAGCCGAGGGCCAGGCGGGCGCGGGAGATCAGGTCGTCTTGGATCTCGACGGCGGCGGCCGCCGAGACGAGCGCGAACTCATAGCTCTGGCGCTCACGCACCTTCACGTACGCCGACTTGGGCGCGGGCGTGCCGATCTCGATGCCGGTGATCAGCTCGCCGGGGCGCAGCACATTGTGCGCCGACGGGTCCTCACCGGGCAGGGTGTGGAACTCCGTCGCCGGAATCCGGCGTCCGCCGTCTACGTGCTCGGTGGTGATCTCCGCGTCCAGACAAGCGAGGGCAACGGCGGGGTCCGAGGGCTGTACAGCCACGCAGTCCTCGGTCCAGCCGAAGATGGCCAGCCGCTCGTTGGCGCCGTGCAGGGCGGCGCAACCGGAGCCAGGGACGCGCTTGTTGCAGGCGACCGGTCCGTGAGAGCGGAAGTAGGGGCACCGGGTGCGTTGCACAGGGTTGCCGCCGATGGTGGCCAGGTTGCGCAACTGCGCGGAGGCGGACTTGAGGATGGCCTGGGAGAGCACCGGGTACAACGCCTCGACACGCGGGTCCTGGGCCACGTCGTTGAGCCGGGCGAGCGCGCCGATGCGCAGGCCATCGCCGTAGGTCGTGATCTCGTTCAGATCGGGCAGTCGCCCGATGTCGACCAGTCGGCGTGGTGATTCGATGCCGGTCCGCACCCAGTTGAGCAGTTCCGTGCCGCCGGCGAGGAACCTGGTGTCCGCCGTGCGCACGCTGTCCAGGGCAACGGGCAGAGATTCGGCGCGTACGTAGGTGAACGGCCGCATGTCACTACTCCTTTCCGGCCGCCGCCTCGACGGCCTCGGCGATCTGGGGGTATGCGGAGCAGCGGCAAATGTTGCCGCTCATCCATTCGCGGATCTCGTTGTTCGAGCCGGTGTGACCCTCCTGGATGCAGCAGACGGCCGACATAATCTGGCCAGGCGTGCAGAATCCGCACTGGAAGGCGTCCGCCTCAATAAAGGCTTGCTGGACGGGGTGGAGTTCGTCGTCCCGGGCAAGTCCTTCGATGGTCGTCACCTCGGAGCCGTCGGCGCTCGCGGCCAGCACTATGCAGGCGTTGACCCGGCGCCCGTCGAGGTGGACCGTGCAAGCGCCGCACTCGCCGCGGTTGCACCCCTTCTTCGTTCCGGTCAGCCGAAGACGCTCGCGGAGGAGGTCGAGAAGGGTTGTCCGCACGTCGCACGTGACCTGTGAGTTTGTCCCGTTTACCTGCAGAGTCACGGTGGCTTCGGGGGTAAAGGACTCGTCTGACATGCATTGCTCCTGGGGCGGAAGATCTCAGGAAGATGGACATTTTTCATGAGGATGAAATATTTCCTATTTGAGAGGATACGTAACCTAATGCAATATTGACGGTGCAAAGCGCTGATAGTCGTTGCCTGCTGAGGGCCGTCACTCCGTTCTCGGGGCATTCTCTGCGCCTCGCCGCGTCGCACAGGCTGCTCGTGCGAGCGCCGACGCCCCACGGGAGGGCTGAACACTTCAAGGCTTGCGTGACCCCCGCGACCAGGCATCGGTCACTTGACTGACGGTGCCGACTGTCACCCCTGGCCTGCGCCGGCCACGCGCCCGTGCTGCTCGTGGCGGCCTACTGGCGAACAAACCTGACGTTGCGCCAGCTTGCCCCGCTCTTCGGCATCTCGAAGTCCGCGGCCGACCGCGTCATCGACCACTTCGGCCCTTCGCTCGCACTCCAGCCCCGCAAGCGGTTCCGCAAGGACGTGCCCATCGCGGACGGCACCCTGGTGCCGACCCGCGACCACACCATCGCCGAGCAGTCCGAACCGCCCCGGGATCGGTGGAGGCTCGGTTTCGTGAAAGGGCCGAGTCATAGTATGGCCTTCCCGTTATCCTCTTGAGCTGCGGCGCCGTGCGGTGCGCATGGCTGCCGAGGTGCGCGGCGACCACCCGAACGAGACGGCCGCTTTGCAGGCGGTGACCGAGAAGCTCGGCATCGGGTCCCGCGAGACGCTGCGGAACTGGGTGAAGCAGCACGAGATCGACGCGAGGACGCGACCTGGGACGACGACAGAAGAGTCTGCCCGGCTCAAGGCGTTGAAGAAGGAGAACGCCGAACTCAAGCGGGCCAACGAGATCCTGAAGGCCGCGGCGAGTTTCTTCGCGGCCGAGCTCGACCGGCCACACCCACGCTCGTAACGTTCATCGACGAGCACCGGGACCGCTTCGGCGGCGTCGAGCCGATCTGCAGAACCCTCACCGGACACGACTGCAAGATCGCCCCTTCAGCGGCCGCCCGTTAGAGAGTTCAACAATAGGGCGCCTGGTTGGTGAGAGAGGTGGCTACACGCGTCCAAACGCCGAACAGCCGGTAGAGGTCGGGCAGGGGGCCGCTGGGCGCTGTCACATTATTGGGTGCGTGGGTCTCTGACGGCGCGTCGGGGCGTGGTGGGGGCCGGGTTTCGGGCCGGTGCTCAGACCTCGGCGGGCTGGCCGGCGGCGCCGGTGATCTGGTCCCAGATCGCACAGCGGATGGTCATCTCGGTGCGGTAGCCGGGGGCGGTCATCAGGTGGCGGCGGGGCCGGAAGTGGGGTGAGATGCCGCTGAACGCGGCCAGGAACCGCTGGGCTCCGCCGACGCTACGGAAGCCTTTCATCGCGTGTTCACGCTGCCTCGTCGGCTGATGACTGTTCTCGGCCCGGTTGTTCAGACCCATGTGTGAGCGGTGCTCGACGGAGGGCATGACCTCGCGGTGGGCGGCGCCGTAGGAGCGGAGCTTGTCCGTGACGATCACCCGTGGCACCGTGCGGGTCGTCTTCAGCAGCCTGCGGAAGAAGCGCTGGGCCGCATCCTTGTTCCGGCGGGACTGTACGAGGATGTCCAGGACGGTGCCGTCGGCGTCGACGGCCCGCCACAGGTACTTCCGTTCTCCGTTGATCTTGATGAAGACCTCGTCCAGGTGCCATTTGTCCCCGGGCCGGGACTGCCGGCGGCGCAGCGCGCCGGCGTAGGCCTGCCCGAACTTGGCGCACCAGCGGCGGATCGTCTCGTACGAGACGATCACACCGCGCTCGAACATCAGCTCCTCGACCTCGCGGAACGACAGCGGGAAGCGGTGGTACAGCCACACAGTGCGCAATGACCTCAACCGGGTACCGGTGCCCCTTGTACGACGGCGGTGCGCTGTCCACGGACGCCCCCTCCCAGCATGACCAACCAAAGATCATCCCAGGCCGGTCAGCCAATGTGACAGTGCCCGCTCTGGTCCCGCAGCACGGCCAGATCCGTAATGGCTTCGCCGCCGTCGGCAAGCATCACCGCGAGGTCCGTCATGATCCGGCCCGGGTCGTGGCCGGTCCCACGTGGCCTCAAAGGGGTGCAACGCGACGGAGTACGCATCGGTCAGCCCAGTTGCATCGGCGAGATCAGCAAGCAACCGCGATCCAGCATGTCCCATCACCCCCGCCCCGTCAGCGGACACCACGAACCTGGGACGAGAACCGATACCTTCACGCAGAAAGTGCCTTCCTCCGGCGAGGATCAAACCCCTAGACAAGGTTCATCGTCCCAGCTCAGGAAGGCATTTTCGCGTATCCGGCCAGCATCCGGACCAGCCCCAACCGAAACGCGAGGTTTACGAGTTGGTGCGTGATAGGGGGTGATGTGTTCTTGCTGGTGGGTGGCATGATCCGGATGTGGCGATCATGCTCAGTCGGACGGTTCTCGCGC
>NZ_JBIUVC010000038.1:0-17357 GCF_044742755.1 Streptomyces sp. NPDC087845 | reverse complement strand
GAACCGGGCCCGCGAACGCCCCGTCGGAAAACACAGCAAAACCGACACGATGAAGGTCGGCGCGGACAGGCAGGCACCATAAACGCCAAGCTTAGCTTGCGAGTTGGGGTGTCGGGTCTGATACACGGGATGCCGCGCCGCTCTCATGAACCGAAGCACATTCCCCTGTGGAATGCCGATAGACCGGGCTCTGGGAGAGCACGGCCTATCGGGTGGTGACGTGGCGCTCACCAGTAGGTGCGCGTGATCTTGTCAGGCAGGCGCCCCTGCCGCTCCCCCTCTTGGAAGATCACCGATGCCGCGATCAGGAAAGCGCGGCGGAGTTTCGGGTCCGGGTCGGGTTTTTCCACATTCCCGACGTTTCTGTCGAGGAGCATTTCTCCGAGGGTTATTCCCTCTGGAGTGCAGGGGCGGGCGACTGATTCCACCGAGTCGATCAGAATGTTTCCGGTATCCCCTTCTGCGGTTTCCCAGGCGTAGACGGCTCCCGTTTCGAGGGAACGGATCTTCGTGCACGTCAGTGATGCTGTCACGGGGATTTCCACCAGTTCGCTCGCGCCAGGGATCTGATCACCTGAACCCTATACCGTCCGCCGCGGGCGCATGTTCGTCCCAGGTGCGGCCGGCGTCCAGGGTTGCCTGGTGGGCCCGGCGATAGTTCTGGTCGCCGTGCTGACGCATCCAGTTCGACTCGTACAGTTCATGTGCAAGCAGATCGAAATCACTAGGGTGCGGATTTCCGTTCTGAAGGCGTTCCCAGGCCCTGGCGATACGCGGATTGGCGTCGAATCGCAGCATTCCCGCATCGAGCTGATGCGATTCGACGAACAGGTGGTTGTAGATCTGATTGATGTCGGCTGCGGAATAGCCGTGCGACGCCGCGGTCTGCGCCACCCTGCCGAGCTGAGCGTCGGCGCGGATCGCGTCGTAGGCGTGGTCCGCCCATTCCAGCTCGAAGTCCATCTCGCTGCGCGGCCGCCGGAAGGACGAACCGCCGGACTGCAGCTCCCGCTCCGTGGCCATCGCGGCCCGCCGCCATCCCGTCAGCCCGCCGACCCCGGTGAGGACGAGCTGTTGGGCGAGTTCGTCGGCGGTCTCCGCGTACAGATCGGCGAGCGCGTCGCAGCCCTGCTGCCGGAGCATGTACTCGGCACGGTAGAGCCGGTAGGCGGGTCGGACGGGAAGATACTTGTCGATGAAAGCGCCCGCGCCGCCGTTCTCACCGGTGAACGCGTCCTCCAGGTCCCCGAGGAACACGAAGGGTGACTTGGCGACGTCGACGAAGGCGTCGCCGAAGATGCCGAGCGCCTCGCCAAGGCTGTCGACCCGGTCGTTGTTCGGGTCGTCGGGGGTCAGACCGCTGGGGTCGGTGAGCACGCTTGGCGCGTTGTCGGCGTAGGCGTACGCGGAGACGTACGGCGTCGACAGGTCCCGGGCAGCCGGATCGGGCCGCGTGAAGCGGCCGGTGGCGGTGTCGTACTGGCGGGCGTGCAGGTCGAGATTGCCAGTGCTGGTCTCGTACCGGGCACCAGTGTACGACGGGGTGCTCGCGGGCGCGCCGCTGGTAACGGTGTTCAGGACGCGGGTGCCGAACGAGTCGTAGGCCCAGCGCTGGTAGAGGGTCCCAGTGCTGTCGGCGACGTCGACCGGGGAGCCCTGGGTGTCATGGTGGTAGTAGAAGAGCGCCCCGGCGCCGGTCTTGGTGGCGGTGGGCTGGCCGAGCGGGTCGTACCGGTAGGACTGCTTGACCGCCCAGGCGCTGTCGTACTCGGTGGCCAGGATCGGCAGTGGCGCGTTGGGATCCCACTGGGTGCGGTTGGTGACCGCGCCGTCCTTGAGGGTGGCGACCTGGTTGCCGCCGGCGTCGTAGTCGTAGGTGTAGCTGCTGTCGCCGACGGTGGCTGCGGAGATCTGTCCGGCCAGGTCGTAGGTGTAGGTATCGGCGCCGGCCTTGGTCCGGTTGCCCTCGGCGTCGTGGGCGTAGGCGGTGGTCGTGGTGCCGGTGGTGGTCGAGGTGAGCTGGTCGGCCGCGTCGTAGGCGTAGCTGGTAGAGGCGGTGCCCAGGGTGGAGGTCAGCCGGTTGCCGACCTTGTCGTAGGTGTAGGACGTGGTGCGTCCGTCGGCGCAGCCGGTGACCCAGGGCTGCGGTGCACAGCCGGAGGTGAGCCGGCCGGCCGCGTCATAGGTGAGGTCGTAGCCGCCGGTGCCGACGTTGGCCCGGGTGACGTCCATGCGCGAGGGCAGGCCCGCCGCGGACAGCGTAAGCGCCGTCTTGGTGACTGTGGCGCCCGCCTTGGTGGCGGTCACCGCGGTGACCCGGCCCGCCCGGTCGTAGGTGCGGTTCTCGGTCTCGGTGTTGGGCAGGGCCGACGTGAGCAGGTTTCCCGCCGGGTCCCAGGTGTACGTGGTGGTCTTGCCGTCGGCCGCCATCGTCGCGGTGCGGCCGTCGGCGTCGTACGTGTGCGTGATCGTGTTGCCGTCGGAGTACTTGCGGGTGAGCATCTGCCCGGCGGCGTCATACGTGTAGGCGAAGCCACGCGTCTTGGTCAGATTGCCGACCGCGTCGTAGACGAAGTCCTCGGAGATCTTGGAGTTCGCGCGGGCGGTCAACTGCCCGGCGTCGTCGTAGCCGAAGGTCGCGTCGGAGGTGGCGTCCGAGTAGTCGATCTTGGTGAGCAGACCGAGCGGGTCGTACGTGTACCCGGTGGTGCCGCGGGGGGTGGTCTTCCCTGTGACGTTACCCTCCGCGTCGTACGCGTAGGTCGTCTTCCGCTCCAGCGGGTCGGTGAGCGAAGTGAGGCGGTGCACCGCGTCGTAGCCGTATGCGGTGACGTGGCCGTTGGCATCGGTGCGCTCGGTGAGGTTGCCGAGCTTGTCGTGCCCATAGGCGGTGACTGCGCCGCCGGGAGCGGTGACCTTGGCCAGTTGGTCCAGGTCGTCGTAGCCGTAGGAAGTGGTGCGTCCGTCGGCGTCCTTGCGCTCGACGACCTTGCCGACGGCGTCGTAGGCGGTGGTGGTCACCCCGCCGAGCGGGTCGGTGACCTTGGTGGGATTGCCCGCCGGGTCGTAGCCGTACGTCGTCGTGTACTGGGCGGGGTCGGCGCCGGTGGCGTTGCCGCGCGGATCAACCGCGGTGGCCTGGCGGCCGTCGCCGTCGTAGGTCCAGCTCGACTTGTGGCCGAGCGGGGAGGTGCGGCTGAGCAGGTTGCCGTCGGTGTCGTAGGCGTAAGTCGTGGTCTTGCTCAGCTGGTCGGTGCTGCTGCCGAGGCGGTTGTTCTTGTCGTAGACGGCGGTGGTCGTCTTGCCTGCGGCATCGGTGGTCTTGGTGACGTTGTTGCCGGCGTCGTAGGTGTAGCCGGTGGTGTGACCCAGCGGGTCGGTGACGACAAGCGGCCGGTTGATCGCGTCATAGGTCGTCTTCGTCGTCGCGCCGGTGGGACCGGTGGTCTCGGTGAGGTTGCCGGCCGCGTCGTACACGTAGGACGTGGTGTAGACGGCCGGATCGACGCCGGAGACGTTCCCGCGCGGCGAGACGCTGCTGAGCAGCCGGCCGACCTTGTCGTACGTATAGGTGGTTCGGCCGCCGGCCGCGTCGGTCTCGGAGGCGAGTCGTCCGCTCGCGTCGTAGGTGCGGGTGAGGGACTTGCCTGCCTGGTCGGTGGTCCGGGTCAGGTTCCCCGCGTCGTCGTAGCCGAGCGTGGCGGCGTCGCCCGCCGGGTTGCGCACCGACGTCAACTGCTCGGCGCCGTTGTACTCGTAGGTCGTCGTACGGCCCAGGGCGTCCGTGGCCGAGCTGAGCAGACCGCGGCCGTCGTAGGTGTACTTCGTGGTGTACGCGGCCGGGTCGGCACCCGAGGCGTTCCCACGCGGGTCCGTCCTGGTCAGGACGCGGCCTGCCTTGTCGTACGTGAACGTCGTCTTCTCACCCAGCGGCGTGGTGACCGACGTCCGGTTGCCCGCGGTGTCGTACCCGTACGTGGTGACCTTGCCGCGCGGACTCGTCACGGTCTCCAGCGAGCCGAGTGCGGTGTACGTGTAAACGGTCTTGCCACCCGTCGGGTCCGTCGCCGACGTCAGCCGGTTCGCGGTATACGCGTACGTCGTCTTGTTGCCGCGGCCGTCGGTGTGGCTGGTGAGGTTGCCCGCACTGTCGTAGCCCCAGCTCTCCTTGTAGCCCAGCGCGGACGGCGAGGTGCGGGTGAGCATCCGCCCCTCGGTGTCGTACGTCATCTCCGTGGTGTTGCCCCGCTGGTCGGTGATGGCGGCGGGGCGCAGCTGACGGTCGTAGTCGTAGGTGATGCTCTTGCCGTACGGGTCGATCGTCTCCATCAGGACGTTGCCGGCGTAGACGTCGGTCCACACGCCGCCGTCGGGCGCGGTGGTGTGCGACTCGCTCTTGCCGTCCCAGGTGAACGTGGTGGTCTTGCCGTTCTGATCGGTCTGGGACTTGATTCGGCCCGCGGTGTCGTAGACGTTGCTGACCTTGCCGCCCGCCGGGTCGGTGTAGGACGACAGCCGCTTGTTCGTGTCGTACGCGTACGAGGACGTCCTGTCGGCCGGGTCCGTGACCGAGGTCAGCAAGCCGCCGGTGAAGCCGTACGAGACCGAAGTGCCGTCCGGCAGGCCCACCTTGGACAGCAGTCCGTCCGCGCCCACAGTGAACACGGTGGCGCGACCGGCGGCGTCCTTGACGGAGGCGAGCTTGCCCGAGGCGTATGTCAGGCTCAGCCCCTTGCCCGCCGCGCCGACCACGGAGGTCGGCAGACCGGCGCTGTCGAAGGTCCGCACAGTGTGGTCCGGAGTCGTGACCGTGTACGTGTTCGTCCCCTTGACCAGCTTGGCCGTCGTGCCCGCCGGGGCGGTGTAGGTGCCGTCGCCCGCCTGCGTGAACACGAACGACGCGCCGTCGCCCGTCCGGTACGTCGCCTTCCCCGTCGCGAGGGTCAGCCGGGCGTCGAACGGTGTCGCCCAGCCGCGCCCCAGTAGACCGGTGGCGGTCGAGTCCGACCGATAGGTGCGCTCCAGGGTCATCGGCACACCCGGGCCCGTCAGGGACGCATCGGTGAGCTGCTCGTAGAACATGCCGGTCGCCGTGTTGACCGGGTCGGCGCGGTGGGCCTGGGCGTAACAGGTGCAGATGCCCGCCGCCGCGCCGGGGATGCCGGGCGTGTAGAAAGCCTGCACCAGCGGCGAGGTGGTGCCGCCCGGGCTCGACGAGCCGTCGGCGCTGTTCAGGAAGACCCAGGCGTGGTACTTCTTGCCGTCCGCCAGGATTCCGCCCAGCTCACTGCCGGCCCACCAGAAGCACTGGTCGGTGGGGTAGGAGTTGCTCGACCACCAGTCGTAGCACCAGGCGCCGGTGTCCGGGGTGTCCCCGCTGGGGTCGTCGGTGGACTTCTTGATCTCCTGCTGGACGACGGGGGAACCCGCCTCGTCCAAGACGTACAGCCACATCCCGGTGTACGTCGATCCCCGCTTCGGCAGCTTCACCTGCCCGCCGATCGAAAGCATGCCGGGGTACGCGGTCGCCCAGGCCGACACCGAGATCGGGTTCTCGGGCGCCGCGGCGAGGCGCTGCGCGGCCGCGCCCGTCTCGGCGGCGGGACCGCGCTCGATGCGCTCCGTGTCCGGCCGGCCGTGAGGCGTGCCCTTGGCTTTCCGCTCCGGCGCGTTCATGTAGCCCCGCATGGCCGACAGTTCGTGCCGGTCCTTCGCGACCTGCTTGCGGCGCTCGGCCAGCGTCATCGCCTTGGGTGGATCGGGCAGGTCCTCGGCCGTACGGGCCTTGACCTGGGCGACGCCCGCCGCGGCACCGCCCGGCCGGTCCCGGGGCCCCGCCCAGGACGGGGCGGCAGACGCTATCGCAAGGAGAATGAAGGCCAGGAAGGCCGTGACGAGTCTTCGCGCTTGTGTGCGCATGGTGAATCACCTGTGAGGCAGCAGTGAGCAGAGACTCGATGATGTTGATCCACAAAGCGTCCGCAGTAACGCGCGGTACGAAATACGGCTGGATTGCGGTGGCAAGGCTGAAGTGACGAGAGGTGAAGCGCCCTGGTCACGGGGACGGGCGAGGGCGGGCGGGTGCTCAAGTTGGCGTGGACGCGACGATGCGTGCGGACCGGTGTACGTGAACGCGCCATTGTCGGCGGAGGACTGGGCAGAGGACAGCCCTCGAACGGACGTGGCGGCACTCGGGCACGAGGCCGCCACGGATAGCGCTGCGAGGCCGGCCTGGGTCAGACACAGGCGGGTCGAGTGCGCACCGGACGGCCTCGACGCGACCCGCCTGATGAACGCGGAACAGAGGACTGAGCTACCCCGTCCCTGAGGTCACAAACGGACAAAACTTCCCGTCTCCCCCTGAGACAGTTGCCGCATGGTTCGCAGTAGATCGTTCAGGCGCTTCCAACGGGTGCCAATGAGACAGGAGGGGAACCGGGACATGCGAACTGTTCCCAAGGGCGGCCACGTCGAGGACGACCGGACCCTTCTGGCGGCGGCGCTGCGGGAAGGATGCGAGGAGGCCGGAATCCGCCCCGGGGACGTGTGCCTGACCCCGCAATTCCTCGGCGGGCCGGTCGATAATCTACGTCCACGACATCGCCGCCAACCCGGCCGAGGGCGAACCCGCACACCAGCCCTTCGCCTTCCGGTTCGCCTTCTGCCTCACGGCCGGGCAGCCGCCTCCGCTCCTGCTCCAGGACGACGAAGTCTCCGGCGTCCAGTGGCTTGCGTTCGCCGACGTCAGGTCCCCGACACTGCGCGCCAAGCTCCTGGACGCAGAGGCCGCGGGGCTCGACGGGCGGCCGGAACCTGTCAACGCATCCGCTCTCGTCCACGACGGGCACGGTCGCTACCTGCTGCATCTGAGGGACCTGCGTGACGGAATCCGGGAGCCGGGGGTGTTCGCCCTCATGGGCAGCGGCCGCGAGATGGGCGACCGCTGCCTGGAGGCGACGATTCGGCGGGAGCTCCGCGAGGAAGCCCCCGGTCTGAAGGTCGCGGACCTGACGCCGTACATCGTGGAGGAGGCGACGAGCATCGACGGACTTGCGGTCCCCATCCAGGTCTACACGGGCCGTTGGAGCGGTGACCCCGATACCGTTGGCCTGCAAGAAGGCGTACTGCTTCGGTGGTTCACCGTCGACATGCTGGACCGGCTGCGTCTGAGCCCCGGCCTCGGCAGCCTGATCCGCCGACACATGGCCGGACATCCCCCGGCCGGCGACCCGACGGGCAATGTCCGTCTGCTGCGCGACGAGGCACCGGAGGGGACCGAACTCCACATCGTCGGTGCCCACCTCGACCTCCAGGACGAGCATGGCCGGATCCTCCTCGGTCTGCGCCACCCCGACTCGAAGTACGCACCGAATGAATGGCACTTCCTGGCCGTTCATTAGGCAAGTCGATTGTCGGGGGAAGGGCTGTCGGGCTCTGCGACGGAGATTTTCACCCGACTGTTGTCGCAGTCAGTAGCTGTCGGATGTTCCGTGCGCCGATACATCCTGGCGATGGCTGCGCACTGAAGTGCCATGGCCAGCGCCATGGCCAGGCAGATGCCTGGCAGCCCCAAACCCGACAGGCTGTACGCCAGCGCAAGTTGGAGTGCCACGCCGCACGCGGTGATCCGCGCAAGGGCGGCGCTGCCACCGCTGCCCTCGAACACCCCGCCCAGCGCGATGCAGCAAGCGAGAAGCGTCAAGTACGGACCCAAGCAGCGCAGATAGAGTGCCCCCGCCTCGGCCACCTCTCCCTCGCTGCCGAAGGCCCGCATGATCCACGGCCCGGCGGCGAGCAGTGTCAGCAGGGCCGTGAGCCCGAGTGATCCGGCGAGGAGCAACACCTGTCGTCCGATGGCCCGCCGCTCGTCGCGTCCGGCACCGAGCAGATGGGCGGTGCGGATGGCGGCAGCCCGGCGTATCGCGTAGAAGGCCATGGTCGCGACGTACATCGCCTTCGTCGCGATCCCGTACGCGGCGTTCCCGCTCGAGCCTTTTCACATGCTGGCCGACCGCCGACTGTGTGCACATCAGGTCGCGGGCAGCGGCACTCAGTGAGCCGGCCTGGCACACGGCGGCAAAGACGCGAAGATCATCAAGAGCCACAGTCATCCAAGGTATCGCTTGGGTATGGACAAGCAAATTTCGAGGATTGACTTGGATTTACGCGATGCTTGATCATCGGTGCAGGGCCCCGGGCGGCAACCCGCCCTGACTTCGCAACGATCCGGACGTGAGGCGAAGGCACGGCGGGTGCCGACCCGCCACGCGCCGAGAGGAACCACCGCCATGTTCACCCCGCCCGCCGCCACGGCTCGGGCCACCGCCCTGCTGCGCCGGCTCGCGCCGCGAACATCGAGCACCCCGGCGGCACCCTCCTCGCCCATCTGCAACGGGTCCAGCAGCAGCTCGCCGCCTGGGGCGCCCGCCCTGCCCTGCAACTCGCGGGCCTCTGCCACGCCTGCTACGGCACCGACGGATTCGCCACCGCACTGCTCCCCCTCGACCGCCGCGAAGAGCTGGCCACGGTGATCGGCGCCGAAGCCGAAGCACTGGTGTACTTCTACGCCAGTTGCGACCGGATCGTCTCCTACCCGACGTTGGGTGATCCCGACCCCGCGTTCCGCGATCGGTTCACCGGCCGCACCCTCGCCCCGAACCTCGGGCTGCGGCAAGACTTCACCGAGCTGTCCGCCGCCAACGAACTCGACATCGCCCGAGTCGACCTCCCATTCCGCGAGCGCTGGGGGCCTGATCTCCTCGTCCTCTTCACCCGCCTCCGATTGCTGCTGAGCCCGCCCGCCTGGAAGGACTTCCACACAGTGCTCACCACCCCATCCTCCACCGCTGACGGCACCGCGCGCCGATCCACCGTGACGGTCCTGGGCCCCGGAGGCGTCGGCGGCCTGCTCGCCGCGCTGCTGTCCCGCGCCGGCCACCGGGTCGTCTGCCTGTCCGGCGAGACAACCGCGCAGGCACTCCGCCAGAACGGCCTGCGCGTGCGCAGCCGGCAATTCGGCGACTTCACCACCGAGGTGGAGGCGGACACCATGCTGCACGAGCCGGTCGACCTGTGTGTGGTGACCGTCAAGCACACCGCCCTGGGTGCGGCGTTGGAGCGGGTCCCGCCCGCCATGCTCGAAAACGGCCTTGTGCTGCCCCTACTCAATGGCATTGAGCATCCCGAAGCTCTGCGCCGACGTTACGGTGTCGACCGGGTTGTACCCGGGGTCATCCGGGTCGAGTCGACCCGCGTCTCGCCGGGCGTCATCGAACACGGCAGCCCCTTCACCGAGATCGATCTGGCCGGGCCGGCACAACCGCTGGAGGGCCTGGCTGCCATGTTGCAAGCCGCCGGGGTGAAGGCTCGGGTTGCCGAGGACGAGACCGCCCTACTCTGGGCCAAACTGGCCTTCCTCGCGCCCTTCGCACTGCTCACGACGCGATACGGGCTCACCATCGGCAGCGTCAGGACCGAGCGTCGGCAGGAACTGGTAGCGCTCGTCGAGGAGACCGCCGCTGTCAGTCGGGCCTGCGGCGCCCCCGCCGACCCCGCGAAGGCTCTGGCGCTGTACGACGCCTTCCCAGCCGGAGCGAAGTCCTCGATGCAACGCGACGCGGAGGCGGGGCGTCAGCTGGAACTGGACGCCATCGGCGGGGCACTGCTGCGGGCCGCTCGTCGACACAACGTCGCCGTACCCATCGTCACTCGGTTGGTGACCGAGCTGGCCATCGATTGAGGAGGGCAGGAGAGCCCTCTGACTTGCCGAAGCACCCCGGGCGCCGGCGCCAGCACTCGACTGAAGGCCGGTGCGCTGACCGACCGGTGCCCGACTTCACCGGACTTCCTGCCATGCCCGCAATGGTGTGGCGAGCACCCCAGGATCACGGAGACGAGATGCGATACGCGGATATGCCTGGCGCTCAGTGTGAGACTTTCGTTGCTGCGGCTACATCGGCCGTATGGGAGATCGCGATCGACATCCAAGCCCCAGCCCGTTGGAGTCGTGAACTGCATCGCACGGAATGGCTCGATGGCGCGATGGCTCCCGCGCTGGGGGCGCGCTTCGCAGGCCGCAACCAGCATCCCGTGATCGGTGCCTGGCGCACGGTTTCCCAGATCATCGAACTCGATCCGGAGCGGGCTTTCGCGTGGTGCGTCCTCGATGCGGACGGCCGCTTCGGGAAGGCAACGCTGAGCCTGGCGGAGCCAATGGCCACATGGCGCTTCACGCTCACGCCTGATGCAGGAGGCACCTTGCTCCGGCAAACTGTGCGAATCGGCCCCGGACGCTCAGGGCTGAGCGCTGCCATCGACCGGATGCCTGACAAGGAAGAGTATCTCGTGGCCCTCCGTCTCGGTGAGCTGCGCGAAGGCATGCACGCCACGCTGAACGGAATCAAGGCGGCGGCAGAGCAGCGGCAGCGGAGCGACTGAGCTCGGCCCTCTTCCCGTCCCGAGGCGGCTGGCTCTTGGCCCTCGACGAGGAGAGCGTGTCCGAATGCGTGACGCTCCCGAGTTCTGGTCTCCCCGGATCGCGCCCGCCGCCGAGATGCCCCAGGAACGAGGCGTAGTGGCCGCGCGATTCGGTCATGCCGCCCTTGACGTGCACGTAGAACGCGCGCGGCCGGCACTTCGGCGACCACGGCCTGGTAGCGGTAGAAGCTCATCACGGCTGTCAGGGCGGCATCGACCGTGCCGGCTGGCACCGGGGTGACCGGCCGGAGCGTGACTACCGCCGGGTCGGTACCGCGGTTGCGTAGCCGACACGTGAACTGGGCGAGATCCTCCGCGCCGACGCGCCGCCAGTCCAGGCCACGGTCCTCCAGCAGCGACCACCACAGCGCCAGACCGTGCGCGTAGCCGCGGACGGTGTGCGGCGAGTACTGCTCCTGCCGCAGATGCTTCCTCGACGGGCTCCACGACCCGCCACCGGCGGTCGAGAACGACATAGGTGACCTCGTCACCGTTCGTGACGCGCTGTCGGACTGCCGACCCAGCTGAGCCCCTCGGTGAGGCGCTTCGACTTCACGCTGATCACGGACTCATGTTGGCGACTGGTGGCCAAGGAACTGATCCTGGCGATGCTCGCACCACGCCACCAGACGGTCGCCCCGTTGCCCCGTGCCTTCCGCGACCCGCTCCACGTGACGAGTTGTCGCGGTCGTCTCGACGAACTCGACCGCTTCTTCAACTGGCTGAACGGCCGGGCGACCAGCAGCCTGCAGCAGATCACCACCCGGAACTGCGAGGCATACCTGGCTCACCGCCGCTACGTGCTTGATGAGGACGGAGCCGTGATCGGCGAGAACAGCCACGCGACCAGGCGATCGGCTGCCCAGCTCGTCGTCGACCTGGTGAACTACCGCGACCTGTTCACCGCCGACCGCCTTTCCGCCGAGCTGCGGCCCTGGGCGGTGCTGCCGCCTCCGCCGTCGCCGAGATGCCCAGCGGTCGAGAGGAGAACAAGACCCAACCGGTCACGGACGACATCATGCAGCCGGTGCTCGCGGCCGCCCTCTACCTGATGTCCACACTGGGCCCGCACGCCGTCGATCTCGCCGACAAGGTCCGCGAGTCCGACCTTCACTCGGCACGGCGAGCCCAAGGGCTCCGGCGCGTCGGCCCCAGGAACCGCGTCCCGGTCCGGGCGCTCAGCGAAATCCTCGCCGAGTACACGCGAACGTGCACAGCCCTGCCCATGCTGGAGGACCATTACATCTCGAAACGCCTCGCAAAGGGCTGGGCCGAGGACGATCCCCTTCTGCCGGTGGCCATGGGCTCCCTCGCCCGCCGGGCCGGGCTGAGCCAGTTCTGCCATCCCTGACTGCCCACCATGCGGCCGACGCTGGAAGACGCCCTGGCCCAGGTCGGCGTCGAGAGACCGTTCGGCCGGGATGCCGACCTGATCCCCGCGGCCGACGGAACAGCGCCACTGCCCTGGACCCTGCCGCTGTCCCGGCCCCAGGCCGTCGCGCTGGTCGGCATCGTCCGCACCGCCGCGATCATCACCGCCGCTGCCATCTCGGGCATGCGCGCGAGTGAGCTGATGGAATTGCGCATCGGCTGCCGACGACCGCCCGAAGAATCCGTCCTGGGCCTGGCCCGCTACCGGATCGCAAGCAAGATCGTCAAAGGGCAGCCGCTGGGCGGCACCCATGACGAGTGGGTCGTCATCGAGCCGGTCCATTGCGCGATCGGACTCCTTGAGCAACTGCACGACGGACGCGAAGGGCGTACCTTCCCGAATGATCGACTTCTGGTCATCGAGCAGGCCGACGTTGCACCGTCGACCGGGAAGGCATGCCCGTGCTGAGGGTAGTGAATGCCGATGGAAAGACCGAGACCGGCTCCCTGATCGACGACATCGTCCGGGAGGGCGCGAGGCGGATACCGGCCGCCGCGCTGGAGGCCGAAGTCAATGCCTACATAGCCGAGTTGGCCGACCAGCGGGATGAGCACGGGCACCGTCTGGTGGTCCGCAACGGCTACCACCAGGCGAGGAAGGTCACGACCGCGGCCGGGGCGGTCGAAGTGAAGGCCCCGCGGGTCAACGACAAGCGCGTCGACGAGGCCACCGGCGAGCGCAAGCGGTTCTCCTCGGCGATCCTGCCGCCGTGGTGCCGCAAGTCCCCGAAGTTCAGCGAGGTGCTGCCCCTGCTCTATCTGCACGGCCTGCGCGAGGCGAAGCCGTGCCCGCCCTGGAGCAGTTCCTCGGCTCGACGGCCGGCCTCTCACCGGCGACGGTCACCCGCCTCACCCAGCAGTGGCAGGCCGACCACGCTGCGTTCGGCGAGCGCGATCTGTCCACCAGCGACTACGTCTACATATGGGCCGACGGCATCCACCTGCGCATACGCCTGCGCGAGGCGAAGTCGTGCGTGCTCGTGCTGATGGGCGTGCGCGCGGACGGCACCAAAGAGCTGATCTCCATGAGCGACGGCCACCGCGAATCCGCCGACTCCTGGGCCGACCTGCTGCGGGACTGCGCACGCCGGGGCATGCGCGCTCCCGTCCTCGCCATCGGCGACGGTGCACTCGGGTTCTGGAAAGCCCTGGCCGAGGTGTTCCCCGAGGCCCGGCATCAGAGGTGCTGGGTTCACAAGATCGCCAACGTCGCGAACGCCCTGCCGAAGTCCGCCCAGCCCGGCACGAAGAAGGCCCGACCGCCGTGGGCCAGCACCCCATAAAGCGTCCGTCGGTTGGTGACTTCGACAAGGTGGTGTTCGGCCTCGATGAACTCCCGAAAGACCCCAAGCTGCGATTGCAGGAGCCATAACGGTTATGGGTAACGGATAATGAATAGCCGGATTCAGCCTCTCCGCGACACTGTGCAGGTCCGAGGCTCCACGGTTCTTGCCGATCGGGGAGAACCGTTCGGGAGCGGACACGGAGCCGAGGGTTCGGCTGTCGGACACCTCGTGCGCGGACCTCGATTTCAGGCAGGTGGCCTTCCGCTGTTCAAGGCCCTGCGGTAGGCATCGTGCCTCTCCTTGTGAAGGGCCTTCCGAGGCCGGCCGTGCACTGTTGTGCAGGGTGAACATCGCACCGCGCCGCATTTGTCGCACGCGACGGCGCTGAGGACGTCCTGACGGCTTACGGGTGCAAGGACGGGTACGACCCGGATGGATGTGGTCTCGGGAAGCGTCGGCCCTGCCGGCTCCATGGAGCGAGGGCGGCCCGCGACCAGCAGAATTGACTGAACCTGGGGGTTCGATACCGGACAGCTCCAGTAGTGCCAGGCGAACAGCGTGCCCGTTGTGTCCCGATGCGGACGAGCCGCGAGATTCCCCTCGACGGTCCACAGGGCATCGCGCGGAATATGGGCACGCAGCGCATCACTGACCGGCAGAGGATCGAGAGCGATCCAGCGACCGTCCGCGACCCGGTACGCGAGGGCCTCACTCTGGCATGCGGAACACGGGCCCCGACGGCCTGGCTCCGTCGGCCTGAGAGGGAGAAGCTCAGCGTCATTCGGTAGGACCTCTTCTTGAGAAGTCACCAGGGGAAGTACTTCCTGACCGACGGTCTCACGCCCTCGACGAGACGCCGGTGCGGGGACTGGCACGATCGCTCCGGACGACCCCGGCTGTGCATGCTCTTCACTGCGCCAGCGCGTGTGGGCCCCGGACCGTCGCTGGCTGGACCACGCGACATGCTGGCTGAAGGACCGGAAGCCCGCTGTCATCGCGTCCGCCCCTTACGGTGTCTCCTCCGACGACGAAGGCCGCCTGTCACACTGGCAGCAGGTTGATTCGCGCCTGCTCGTCACGCGAGGCACGGGCTGGTACGGATTCGGCACCACCCAGATCTTCATCTGGCGCTCTGACCTCGTCCCTGCTCTGGTAGCCGCCTGAACGCTGCAGGGACATCCTGCGGGATCTACCAGATCCGCATGCACTGGCGAGCTCAGCCCCCTGCAGGAAGTTCTCCTCACACGGGCCCGCATGCCACGACGCTCCCCGGCTCGCGGAACGCAGCGCGCGGGACCCCGCCCGTCACGGGCCTGTGGCCGGGCCTGGAGCCGCCCGGCCTTGCCGATCCTTCGCGGAGAGTAATGTCATCGTCACTCATTGCATCCGCGCCGCGTGAAGAGAGTGGTACGACAGTGACCGACGTGATTGAGCCGCCGCGCCGACAGGTCGCCGGGTCCGACGTGAGCACGCTGCTCCTGTTGGCGCACGGCAGCATCGACCCCCAGGCACAGGAGACCACCCGCGCGCTCGCCCGCGCGGTCGGGCTGTCCCGGGCACGCCGGGTCGAGGTCGCGTACCTCCGGCACGCCCGCCCCACGGCGCGTCAGGTGCTGCGCACCCTCGCCGAGACCGGACACAGCCGTGTGGTCGTGGTGCCGTTGCTGCTCACCTCTGCCTTTCACGCCCAGGTCGACCTGCCCATGGCGCTGTCCGATCCTCCAGCCCTGGTGCCGGTCGTGACGCCGGTGCTGGGCAGTTCCTCGGACGTGCCCGACGAGCGCCTGGTCGCAGCGCTGCGGCGCCGTCTCGCCGAGCTGGACGTCGAGTTCGACGCCGTGGTGGTGGCGGCTGCGGGCGGTAGCGACAGCGACGCGTATCGGGCGGTGAGCGCCATGGCGTCCGCGTTGGGTGCGGACCTCGGGCTACCATGCCTGGCCGGTTTCGCGTCGACCGCGTCGCCGACACCCGCGGAGGCGGTCGAGCAACTGCGCCTCGCGGGAGCACGCCGGGTCGCGGTCGCGTCATATTGCTTTGCACCCGGGAGGCTGTTTCGCCGGGCGGCCGACTCGTCGACCGCGGCCGGCGTGGTCGGCATCTCCGAGCCGCTGGGCGACGCGCCCGAACTCGTCGGGCTCATCCTGGAACGATTCCACGAAGCCTGCGACGCGAAGACGGGAACAGGAACGTCAACCGAACGGCCCTGACCGAATTTTCGTATGCGCCAGTCCGCGCTGCCGAGAGGAACACCCACACCGCGAGATCTGCATCGCCGCGGCGTGTTTTCGCCCCCCGTGGTACTCGCCACCGCAGGGCACTGCAGCCCGACCGGCGGGGACGGCGACGACGGCCGCGACGTCGAGCTGGTCGGCGCACGCCGGCGCCGTGTCCTCCATGGGCACCGAGGCGACATGATTGCCCCGCGAGCGGGTTCCAGCGTCCGGACCGTTCCCTGATCTGCGCCCCATGGCGGCTCCCGTCCGAAGCCGTAGTTCGCCTTTCGCCCGCGTGACCGCCTGCGGGTTGTCCGTCCTGGCCGCCGTCCGTGGGCCATACGGGTCATCGAGTGCCGCCGTTCGATGCATGCGGCGGTTGGGGCCGATGCGGCTGCCTTTCGGCTGGGACAGGCTCCTTGCGGGCGTACCGGCAGTTACGTCCCAGCCCGAAGAGGAACCCAGTGTCGTGTGGTTCCGAACCCCTTGCCCGTCGTTCACCTGGGTGGTTGCAGGAAGGACTCTCGACATGTCTGATCCCGTTGTCCTCATCACGGGCGCGCTCACCGGTATCGGCCGCGCCACCGCCTTGGCTTACGCCCGTCAAGGCGCGAACCTCGTGGTCTCCGGCCGCCATGAGGACGTGGGCGAACAGCTTGCCGGAGAACTCTCCGACCTCGGTGCCCGGGCCGAGTTCGTGCGTGCCGACGTCCGCTTCGACGCCGAGGTGAAGGACCTCGTCGACCGCGCGGTGGCACGGTTCGGGCGGATCGATGTCGCCTTCAACAACGCCGGCACCGAGGGAACACCCGGCCCTGTCACCGAGGTGACCGACGAGGCTTACCAGGCCACCTTCGACACCAACGTGAAGGGAACGCTGCTGTGCCTGAAGCACGAGTTCCGCGTCATGAGGGAACAGGGCGGCGGCAGCATCGTCAACGTCAGCTCCAACTTCGGCCTGATGGGTTATCCCGGGGCGACCTTGTACGTCGGGAGCAAGCACGCCGTCGTCGGCATTACCAAGGCGGCCGCACTCGAAGGCGCCGCTCACGGTATCCGGGTCAACGCGGTCGCGCCCGGTTTCACCCGGACCGCTATGTACGAGCGGTTCACCGGCGACGATACGGCTCGTGCCGCGGTCGATTCGGTGCTGCCCATGCACCGGGCGGGTACCCCGGAGGAGATCGCCGAGGCCGTCCAGTTCCTGGGTTCGGACAAGGCGAGCTACATCACCGGGCACATCCTCCTGGCCGACGGCGGCCTCATGGCGGGCGGACCCCTGTTCCCGAGCTCGTGAACCGCGAGGCCGGCGGTAGCAGGTGGTCGGTCCGGCCGGACCGCAGGTCCATCTGGCCGGCGAGCACGGCAGCGACGAGTGAACCGCCCGGGTTCGTTGGAGATCTCAGTTGTGGGTGCGACCAGGGTTTACGCTGCCGCGCTGGATGTGCAGGGCATCGGTTGTGCCGGTGACCCCGCTCAGGTCGAAGAACTCCAACAGAGCGGTGAACCAGGTGATCTCGTGGTGTACGGGCGAAGCATTGCTCGGCGAGGTTCATCCGCGCTCCACCAAACCAGGTGGCTCCGAGCATCGACGCGTCGGCCAGCACCTCGTCGTAGCTGCTGACAGCGTCGAGGCCGTAGAACTCCCACACCGCCGACCAGAAGGCAGGCAGCTCGGTGGTGCTCCACCGCCACAGCTCCGCGTAGTCGGAAAAGGACTGGTGTCGCATCCGCGAGCTCAGCCTCGTAGCGACAGCCTCGTGGCGATGCGGGCAAGGTGATCGAGGTGCTCGCTGCCATGGCACCCGGCGTGCATGGGGTCGACGACCAGATGTGTGGCGCCTGCTTCCGCCCACCTCCGGGCCCTGCTCCCGATCCCTTCGAGGCCGTACCGAAGCTCGACTGCACCCTCCAGGCCGATGTCGGAGGGCAGGCGGCCGGCCCGCTCGGC
>NZ_JBIUVC010000037.1:0-28589 GCF_044742755.1 Streptomyces sp. NPDC087845 | reverse complement strand
GGGGGGACCCTGTGGGAGAGTAGGACGCCGCCGAACTCCTTTTGTGAGAAGCCCCGTGCCCTTGTGGCACGGGGCTTTTCTGCGTTCAGAGCCCGCCCGGACGACTCCTCTTCCTGGCGGGCTTTTTTGATGTGCCGGACTGGGGTCTCGATGGGGATCTCGGGTTGAGGTTCAGAGGTGTCAGAGGCGTCCCGTCTCCTTGAGAGCCAGGTAGGCGTCGGCGAGAGCCGGGGCGAGGTTGTCCGGGGTGGCATCGACGACCATCGCACCGCGGCGCTGGAGCTGCTCCGCGGTGCGGAGCCGTGTTGCGCGGGCCTGTGCGCCGGCCGCGGCCTCGTACACCGCGTCCACGGTGCCCCGGGCTCCCGCCATCCGCTCGATGTGCGGATCGGCCACTGAGGCCACCAGCACCGTATGGCGCTGGGTCAGTCGGCGGAGGACAGGCAGCAGGCCCTCTTCCACAGGGGCTGCGTCCAGACCGGTGAGAAGCACGATCAGAGAGCGGCGAGGTGCGGCGGCAAGCACGGCAGCGCTGAGACCTCGGGCATCCGTTTCCAGGAGTGCCGGTTCGACCGGTGCCAGGGCATTCACCATGGCGGACAGAACGTCTCCTGCGGGCCTGCCCTGGACCTGGGCGCGGATTCGGCGGTCATAGGCGAGCAGATCCACACGGTCGCCCGCACGAGTGGCCAGGGCAGTGAGAAGCAGGGCCGCGTCCAGAGCGGCGTCGAGACGGGGCACGTCGCCGACACGCCCTGCCGACGTACGACCTGTGTCCAGGACGATGAGGATGTGACGGTCCCGCTCGGGGCGCCATGTCCGCACCGCGACGGCGGACTGACGCGCCGTCGCTCGCCAGTCGATGGAGCGCGTGTCGTCGCCGGGAACGTACTCACGCAGGCTGTCGAACTCCGTGCCCGCTCCGCGGGTGAGGACGCTGGTGCGGCCGTCGAGCTCCCGGAGCCTGGCGAGGCGGGACGGCAGATGCTTGCGGCTGGTGAAGGGCGGCAGGACGCGTACCGTCCACGGAACTTGGTGATTTCCTTGACGGGCCGCAAGTCCCAGAGGCCCGAACGACCGGATGCTGACGCGTTCGGCTCGGCGGTCGCCGCGCCGTGTCGGTCGCAGCGTGGTGGTCAGCCGGCGACGTTCCCCCGCCGGGATCGTCAGTGCGTGACGGGACGCGGCCTGCTCGGTGCCGGTGGGCCAGCTACTGGGCGGCCAGGCGTCGCGGAGGTGTGCCCGTAGGCGCCGACGGGAAGGGTTGGTCACCGTGAGTTGCACTTCGGCGGTCTCGCCGAGTCGAACGGTTGTATCACCAGATCGAGTGAAACGAAGCGTTCGCACTGGTGCAGCCAGGGCGTAGTCGCACAGAATTGCTAGGGAGAGCGGTGCATTGACCGCGAGCATGCCTGTCCAGCTCGGGGCCAAGATGCCTACAGGGAGTGACCCCAGGGCGGCCAGGAAGGCAGTACGTCCGGTAAGGGCCACGGTCACTGCCTCATCGGGGTACGGGGGTGTGGGCGAGGACCGCGGTGATGACGGAGTCGGGGGTGACCCCCTCCATCTCCGCCTCGGGTCGTAGCTGGATGCGATGGCGAAGCGTGGGGAGTGCCAGGGCTTTCACGTCGTCCGGAATGACGTAGTCGCGGCCGGTGAGCCAGGCCCAGGCACGGGCGGTCGACAGCAATGCGGTAGCACCTCGGGGAGAGACGCCGAGGGAGAGCGAGGGGGATTCGCGCGTGGCACGGCAGATATCGACGACATAGCCGGTGATCTCGGGGGAGACCTTGGTCCGGGCAACCGCGTCTCGGGCGGCTTCCAGGTCGGCAGGGCCTGCGACGGGGCGTATGCCCGCCGACTTGAGGTCGCGCGGATTGAAGCCGTCGGAATGACGGGTGAGGACGTTGATCTCCTCGTCGCGGGACGGCAAGGGCACCGTCAGTTTGAGGAGAAAGCGGTCCAGTTGGGCCTCGGGAAGGGGATAGGTGCCCTCGTACTCGACGGGATTCTGCGTGGCGGCCACGAGGAAGGGGTCGGGCAGGAGCCGAGGGGTTCCGTCGACGGTGACCTGGCGCTCTTCCATCGCCTCCAGGAGGGAGGACTGCGTCTTGGGAGGAGTGCGGTTGATCTCGTCGGCGAGCAGCAGGTTGGTGAAGACGGGGCCGGGCTGGAAGGAGAACTCCGCTGTGCGGGCGTCGTAGACGAGTGAGCCGGTGACGTCGCTCGGCATCAGGTCGGGGGTGAACTGGACGCGCTTGGTGTCGAGTTCGAGCGAGGCGGCGAGAGCCCGGACCAGGAGGGTCTTGGCCACGCCGGGGACGCCTTCGAGGAGGACGTGGCCTCGGCAGAGCAGGGCGACGACGAGCCCGGTGACTGCCGGGTCCTGGCCGACCACGGCCTTGGCGATCTCGGAGCGCAGCGCTTCCAGGGATGCGCGGGCTGTGTCGCCGTTCCCGAGAGTGTCGGTAGTCCCGGCGGGCACTGGGGGCGGGGCGCTCATGACGTGCGTACCTCTCTTTCGAGGGTGTCGAGTTGATCTGCCAGATGTACAAGAGCGGCGTCGTCGGACGGGGCAGGTCCGAAGAGCACAGTGGGGAGATCGATGTCGGTGGTGGTGAGGCGGGCGGAAACGGCAGGGATGAGTGTGGCGGGGGAGTGGGCCTCGCGTGGGGGGACGCCGACGAGTGGGGCCATACGGACGCGGGTGGCGGAACGTAGCGAGTCGGCGGCCCGGTCGCGGGCGTTCGCCCTGCGGTAGAGGCGGGCCCGTCCCTCGGTGGATTCTGAGGCGCGGATGGCCACGGGCAGCTGTTCGGTCACCAGGGGGCCCAGACGACGGGCGCGCCAGATGGCGGCGAGTACAGCGGCGAGTGCGAGTTGCAGGGTGCCCCACAGCCAGCCTCGGGGGATCAGGTCGGCGAAGCTGCGGTTGTCGCGGGCGCCGTCGTCGCCGTTCCCGGTGGCAGCAGAAGTGTCGGTGAGCGAGGGGAGGTACCAGACCAGATGCGGGCGGGAGCCGAGGAGTTGGAGCGCCAGGGAGGCATTGCCCTGGTTGCCGAGCCGGTCGTTGTGGAGGAGGTCGGGGGCACCGAGGAGCACGGTGTCGCCCGCTCCCTGTTTGACCAGGAGCAGGGTGGGGAGGCCGTCGCTCGGGAAGCAGGCGAGGGTGTCGAGGCCGTTCGAGGCGTAGCGGAAGCCTCCCGTCTCGGCGTCGCCGGCGTTGCGAGCAGCGGGCAGGGAGCACCGAGCGGCGCGGGTGGCCACCGGTCCTGCGGGCTCCGCGCGTACGCCGGGGACCAGGGTGCCCACGGACGTCGGGCCTGCCGCGAGAAGAACGGTGCGGCCGGCCGATTCGGCGGTCGCGGCGCGGAGGCCGCGCTGCTGGTGCGGTGTCAGCAGATCGGGGGAGGTGACGAGCAGCGTGGTCTCGGGGCCGACCTGGGCTGCGGCCTCGTCGAGCGTCGTGACCACCTGGACGGAGACGCCGCGGTCCTTGAGGAGCTCGGCGACGGCCCGGCTGCCGTAGGGGTCGGCGGAACGGGGGTCGAGGCGGCCGTGCTGGTCACCGGAGCGCACGGCTGCCAGCGCGATTCCGGCTGCGACGAGCAGGAGGAGGGCGAGAAGCAGACCGCGGGTGCGGGTCCAGATCTGGTGCGGGGTGAGAGATGCCGAGGTGGGGGCGGCGGTGGCCTCGGTCATTCGGCTGCTCCCTGGGCCGCGGGTGTCAGGAGAGGTTTGGCGGTCTCGAGATCGAGGTCCAGAGCCCGGACGGCCAGGTACGCCTGCTGGTCCGCGGTGCGGCCGCCGTATGTGACGTCGTCGAATTCTCTGGCGGCGGCGTGGAGGCGCGTGGCGTGTGCGGGCAGTGGACGGCCCGCTTCGGCGGCGGCCTCGTCCGCGGTGCGCCCGGGGCGGGGCGCGAGCAGGGCGCGCTCTTCGAGGGAGCGGACGATGGCGCGCATGCGCTCCTGGACCGCCTCGTTCCAGCGGTGGGCGGCGGCATGGGCCTCGGCGGCCGCCCGGTGTTCGGCCGCGCTGCGGGGGCTGTCGTCGAAGAAGAGGGTGTCGGCGGAACGCGCCGTGCGGTGCGGGGTGCCCAGCCGCCACCAGAGCGCGGCGACCAGGCCGATGACGACCAGCACGAGCACGACAAGCCCGAGTGGGCCGCCCGGTGCGGCGCCGGAGGCCGTGTTCAGCAGATCGCCGATCCAGTCCCAGAGCCGGTCGAGACCGCGCTGGAGGAGGTTCGGATCGTTCTCGTGGTACATCGGCTTGGACAACTCGTGCTTCGCGGCCTCGCGGGCTGGGACACGCGGAGTGTCCACGGGTATGTCGCCGCCCGCTCGGATCAGTAGCCGTGCTGCTGTCGTGCCCCCCGCCCCCGACACGGCATCAGCTCCTGGTGTCGTATCCGGGCAGGCCCGCTGCCCGGGCGAGATCGAGGTCGAGTGCTTCGCGGCGGATGCGCTGATCGACGTAGAGCAGGGCCATCACACCGGCGGAGAGCGGGTAGGTGATCGTCGCGGTGATCACTTGGCCGATGCCCGAGACGATCAGGAACGGCCAGCCGAAGTTCGTGGAGCCGTTGGTGAGGACGGAGCTGATGCCGCCGTCGTCCACGGTCATCGCGATGATGCCGAACGGGATGGCGATGATCACGGACACGATGAGAGTCAGCAGCCAGGTCAGAGCCAGGATGCCGAAGGTCCGCCACCAGGCGTTCCTGACCAGCTTCGCGGAGCGGCGCATGGAGGTCGTGATCGATTGCCGCTCCAGCATCAGCGCCGGCGAGGCGAGACAGAAGCGGACCATCAACCAGATGACGACGACGGATGCGGCCAGGAAGCCGATGACGACGAGTCCGGCGCCCGTGGTGGAGCCGATGAGCATGCCCGGCAGCAGGCCGGCCGCCATGACGGCGGCGCCGATCAGGGTCAGCAGCATGGTCAGACCCAGCAGCGGGGCAAGCCGGGTCCGGGCCTCGGCCCATGCGTCGGAGAGAGTCACCGGGCGGCCCAGCACCGAGCGGCTGATCACCACGGTCAGTACGGATGTCGTGACGAGCGTGGCGATCAAGGTGATGAGCAGGGACGGCACGCTGCTGATCAGTGCCGACTGAGCCGAGTCGGCGGACTGCCTGAGCGCTTCCGAGCCGGTGGCGTGCGGATCGATCGCCGGAGGTTCCGGCAGCAGGTAGCGCTGCACGAGAATGATCGCGATCTGGGCGATCACGGCGACGGTCAGGGTGATGCCGAGGACCGTGCGCCAGTGGGCGCGCATCGTGGAGACAGCGCCGTCGAGGATCTCGCCGACGCCGAGTGGCCGCAGCGGGATGACACCGGGCTTGGCCGCAGTGGGCGGGCGGCCCCAGCCCGCGCCGTTCGGTCCGCCGCCCCAGGGGCCCTGAGCTCCTCCGCCCCAGCCCGGGGCGGGGGGAGGCGCACCGGGACCCGCCCCCGGAGCGCTGGGTGCGGTCCACTGCCCCGCGGGCGGCGGTGTGGGAGAACAGTTCCCTGCCGGGCCGCTGCCGTCGATGGGCTCGGAAGGCCGGGGGACGCCCGCCTCCTGGCCGTCGGAGGGGGCAGATCCGGGCGAGGCCCAGCCCGGAGTGTCGTTCATTCTCGCTCCTTCACGGTCCTGTCCGCTCATCGGGGCGGCAGGTTGCCAGCCATCGTGCCACGCGTTGCTCCGCCACGGGCCGGGCGTTCCACCTCCTTCGTCCCTTCATTTGCGGGCGGCTCACGGGGCAGACTGGGCGGATGGCTGATCAGGACGCGCAATCGCCGGTGGGCATCGAGCCTCCCGCGCTTCCCGTGCTGCGCTGGGACGAGCTTGTGGAAGGCCCTGCGCTGGTGCTTCTCGACCAGACCCGGCTGCCTGCCGAGGAGGCCGAGCTGGTGTGCACCGATGTTCCCGCGCTGGTGCGGGCGATCCGGACGCTGGCGGTGCGCGGGGCGCCCCTCCTGGGCATCGCGGGCGCCTACGGAGTGGCTCTCGCGGCCGCACGGGGAGACGACGTGGCGGAGGCCGCGGGGTTGCTGGAGCGGGCGCGGCCCACCGCGGTGAATCTCGGTTACGGGGTGCGGCGCGCCGCCGGGGCGTACCGGGCGGCCGTCGAGAAGGGGGCGGAGCCGGAGCGGGCCGCCGAGGTGGCGCTGGCCGAGGCCCGAGCGCTGCACCGGGAAGATGCCGAGGCCAGCGGGCGTATGGCACGGTACGGGCTTGCCCTTCTGGACGAACTGCTGCCCGATGGCGGACATCAACTGCTGACGCACTGCAATACGGGGGCGCTCGTCTCGGGTGGCGAGGGCACTGCCTTCGCTGTGGCGCTCGGGGCGCACCGGCAGGGGAGGCTGAGCCGGCTGTGGGTGGACGAGACCCGCCCGCTGCTGCAGGGGGCCCGGCTGACCGCGTACGAGGCAGCGCGCACGGGCATGCCGTACAGCTTGCTCACGGACAACGCCGCAGGTTCGCTGTTCGCCGCGGGGGAGGTGGACGCCGTGCTCATCGGGGCGGACCGCATCGCCGCGGACGGATCGGTGGCGAACAAGGTGGGGAGTTATCCGCTGGCGGTGCTCGCGAAGTACCACCACGTACCGTTCATCGTGGTGGCGCCGACCACGACCGTGGATCTGAACACCGCGGACGGGGCATCGATCACTGTGGAGCAACGGCCGGGGAGTGAAGTGACGGAGCTCACATCGCCAGGGGGCGGGGTGGCGGGCGGGGATGCCGGTGCGGTGCTCATGGCGCCGGTCGGAACCCTTGCGTACAACCCCGCGTTCGACGTCACACCGCCGGAGCTGGTCACGGCGATCGTCACGGAGGAGGGCGTAGTTTCCCCGGTCACGGGGGTCGGACTGGCAGAGCTGTGTGCCAGATCATCGCAGGTAACGATTAGCTAATGGGATGATGTCGATTATGAAGGGACGCGTCCTTGTCGTCGACGACGACACCGCACTGGCCGAGATGCTCGGGATTGTGCTGCGTGGTGAAGGGTTCGAGCCGTCGTTCGTAGCGGACGGCGACAAGGCACTTGCCGCATTTCGTGAGGCCAAGCCGGACCTGGTCCTGCTGGATCTGATGCTGCCCGGAAGGGACGGCATCGAGGTCTGCAGGCTGATCAGGGCCGAGTCGGGTGTGCCGATCGTCATGCTCACTGCCAAGAGCGACACGGTTGACGTGGTGGTGGGCCTGGAGTCAGGGGCCGACGACTACATCGTCAAGCCGTTCAAACCTAAGGAGTTGGTTGCCCGGATCAGGGCACGTCTGCGGAGGTCCGAGGAGCCGGCGCCGGAGCAGCTGGCCATCGGGGATCTGGTCATCGATGTGGCCGGTCACTCGGTGAAGCGGGACGGGCAGTCGATCGCCCTCACTCCGCTGGAGTTCGACCTGCTGGTCGCGCTCGCCCGCAAGCCGTGGCAGGTCTTCACCCGTGAGGTACTGCTGGAGCAGGTGTGGGGATACCGCCACGCCGCCGACACCCGGCTGGTGAATGTGCACGTTCAGCGACTGCGTTCCAAGGTCGAGAAGGACCCGGAGCGGCCGGAGATCGTGGTGACCGTCCGCGGGGTCGGTTACAAGGCCGGACCGAGCTGAGATGCCCCTGAGTAGCGCTGCTCCGCAGCCCGGGGAGCCGGGAGCCCGTGCGGAGCGGGCTGCTGGTCCAGGACACAGGGCGTCCCAGGTCGGGCGCCTTCTGCAGGGTGGCCGGTTCTTCCACGACCGGGCGCCCGGGGGCCCCGTGCCGCGACTGCTGATGCGCTGGGTGCGGCGTCCGCTGCTGCCCGCCGTGCGGCTGTGGCGACGCAACATCCAGTTGCGGGTCGTGGCGGGCACGCTGCTCATGTCGCTCGGTGTGGTGCTGCTCCTCGGGCTGGTAGTGATCGGGCAGGTGCGCAACGGACTGCTCGATGCGAAGGGCAAGGCTGCCCAGACCCAGGCCGCGGGCGGTTTCGCGGCGGCCCAGGAGAAGGCGAACGCCCCTCTCACCCCCGGCGGGCAGGGCGGCGACGCGTCGGACGGCACCACGGCCAACAATTCCTGGCGCACCGAGCTCGTCGACCAGCTCGCCAGCGGCGGCAAGAACGCCTTCAACGTGGTGGCGCTCAGCGCCGACGAGGGCACCCGTGCGCCGCGCGGTTCGGGCAGTGTGGAGGCGGCGAGCATCCCGCAGAGGCTGCGGGACTCCGTGAACAAGGGCCCGGGGGCGTTCCAGACGTACTCCATGATCCAGTACGCGAACGGACAGGAGCAGCAGCCGGGACTGGTCGTGGGCAAGCGGCTCTACGACATCGACCACAACCCGTACCAGCTCTACTACCTCTTCCCGCTGACGCAGGAGGAGAAGTCATTGACACTGGTCAAGGGCACGCTGGCGACTGCGGGACTGTTCGTGGTCGTGCTGCTCGGGGCCATCGCGTGGTTCGTGGTGCGGCAGGTCGTCACGCCCGTCCGGATGGCGGCGGGCATCGCCGAGCGGCTCTCCGCGGGCAGGCTCCAGGAACGGATGAAGGTCGCGGGTGAGGACGACATCGCCCGGCTCGGTGAGGCCTTCAACAAGATGGCTCAGAACCTGCAGCTGAAGATCCAGCAGTTGGAGGAGCTGTCCCGGATGCAGCGGCGCTTCGTCTCCGACGTCTCCCACGAGCTGCGGACACCGCTGACGACCGTACGGATGGCCGCCGATGTCATCCACGAGGCCCGCAGCGACTTCGATCCCGTGACGGCGCGCTCCGCGGAGCTGCTGGGGGACCAGCTCGACCGGTTCGAGTCGCTGCTCGCCGATCTGCTGGAGATCAGCCGGTTCGACGCGGGCGCCGCGGCGCTGGAGGCCGAGCCGATAGATCTGCGGCAGGTCGTCCGGCGGGTGATCGGCGGGGCGGAACCGCTGGCCGAGCGCAAGGGCACCCGGATCCGGGTGGTCGGCGACGAGCAGCCGGTGATAGCGGAGGCCGACGCGCGGCGGGTCGAGCGCGTCCTGCGCAACCTCGTGGTCAACGCCGTCGAGCACGGCGAGGGCCGGGACGTGGTGGTGCGGATGGGGGTGGCCGGAGGCGCGGTCGCCGTGGCCGTACGGGACTACGGCGTGGGGCTCAAGCCCGGCGAGGCGACGCGGGTGTTCAACCGTTTCTGGCGGGCCGACCCGGCCCGCGCACGGACGACCGGCGGTACCGGGCTCGGGCTGTCCATCGCCGTGGAGGACGCCCGGCTGCACGGCGGCTGGCTGCAGGCCTGGGGCGAGCCCGGTGGCGGTTCGCAGTTCCGGCTGACACTGCCGCGCACGGCGGACGAACCACTGCGCGGATCGCCGATACCGCTGGAGCCCGAGGACTCCCGGCGCAGCCGGGAGAGCCGGGAGCGGGCCACGGCCGCTCCCGCGACCGGGGACGAGCACCGGCTGACGGCGGTGCCGGTACAGCCCGGCGGCAGGGACCGGGGCGCGTTCCCCGTACCCTCACGTGCTCCCGTGGCCTCCCGGACGGCGCCGGCCTCGGTGCATCCGGCCGCCCTGCCGGGCAGCGGTGCACGGGTGGTGGCGCGTCCGGCCGAGCACCGGCCGGGCGGCGAGGCCGAGTGTGCAGTGAAGGAACCGGAGCGGGGGGAACCGAATCGTGGGCACTGACCGTCGCCGGGACGGCCGTGGACGGGTGCTGGGGCTGATCGCCATGCTCGGAAGCGGTGTCCTGCTCCTGTCCGCGTGCGCCTCGATGCCCGGCACCGGGGACGTCAAGCCTGTCGACGCCTCGCAGCCCGGCGACTCCCAGGTGCAGGTGTATGCGGTGGCGCCGCGTGACAACGCCACTCCCAACGAGATTGTCGACGGCTTCCTGGAGTCGATGACCAGCGACGACTCGGACTTCAGGACGACTCGCAAGTACCTGACGAGGAAGGCAGCCGCCACCTGGAAGCCGAGTGCGTTCACGACGGTGCTCACCAAGGCGCCGAACCGGAGCGACCGCCCGTTCCGCGACAGCGACCCGGGCGTCACGGAGGTCACCTACACCCTGACCGGTGAGAAGGTGGCAACGGTCGACGCGCAGAGCGCCTACCAGCCGCTTGCGCCCACGGACTACAACCAGATCCTGCGTCTGGTGAAGGAGGACGGCAAGGACGGCAAGGAGTGGCGCATCGACCTCGTCCCGGACGGCCTTCTGCTCGGGCAGTCCGACTTCAAGCGCCTCTACCGTTCCGTCGACAAGTACTACTTCGCGGCGGGGCGGACGACGGCGCAGTCGACGCTGGTCGCCGACCCCGTCTACCTCCGCAGCCGGACGGACCCCGGCACCGGGATGGACACCGTGACGCAGGCGGTCCGCAGTCTCCTGGCGGGGCCGACCAACTGGCTGCGGCCGGTGGTCGCGTCCCGCTTCCCCCGGGGTACGGAGCTGAAGAAGGGCGTCACCTCGCTCTCCCCCGACGACCGCAACGTACTGAAGGTGCCGCTCAACAAGAAGGCGGACGGCGTCGGACAGCACTCCTGCCGCATGATGGCCTCACAGGTCCTCTTCACCCTGCGGGACCTGACGTCCGCACGGGTCGAGCAGGTCCAGCTCCAGCGCTCCGACGGCTCCCCACTGTGTGTCATCGGTACGGACCAGGCGGAGGAGTTCGCCCCTGACGGTTCGTCGAGTGGGCCGGACAGCCAGTACTTCGTCGATGGCAAGGGGCATGTGGAGCGGATTCCCGGCAGCACCAGGGGCAGTGGTACCCCGGAGGCGGTGGCAGGTCCGCTCGGCAACGGACCGGTGCGGATGAGCACGGTCGGGGTGGCCAGGGACGAGCAGACGGCGGCGGCGGTCTCGCGGGACGGGACGGCCCTCTACGTGTCGTCCATCGCCGCGGACGGCGAGCTTCCGGCAGCCCTGGTCACCAGCAGGGCCCACCGCCCGAACGACCGTCTGTCGGTGCCGAGCTGGGACGGCCGGGGCGACCTCTGGGTGGCCGACCGGGACCCCGGCAACCGACGACTGCTGCGGCTGCCCGGGGGCACCGGCAAGCCGCAGGAGGTCACCGTGCCGAGCTTGGACGGCGGTCGGATCGAGGCCCTGCGGATGTCCGCCGACGGGGTGCGGATCGCGCTCCTGGTGAGCAAGGACGACCACACCACGCTGAAGATCGGCCGGATCGAGCGGCGCGGGCCGGAGACGGATCAGAAGGTCTCGGTGGTGGACCTGCGGCAGGCCGCGCCGCAGCTGGCGGATGTGACCGCGATGTCGTGGTCGGGCCGTAGCCGTCTCGTGGTGGTCGGCAAGGAGCAGGGCGGCGTGCAGCAGGTGCGTTATGTGCAGGCGGACGGTTCGACGCCCGCGTCGGGCGTTCTGCCCGGCGTGAACCAGGTGTCGTCGGTCGCGGCGGCGGACGACGAGCAGTTGCCGCTGATGGCGGCCACGTCGAGCGACGGGATCGTGAAGCTGTCGCCGGGTGACAACTGGCAGATGGTGGTCAAGGAAGGCTCGTCGCTGGTCTACCCGGGCTGAGACATCATGGGGCCGCCCCAGGCTTTTCCACAGGGGTGGCCGGGTCCCTTCGGGGAGTGCACAGTGGAGTCATGCGGGGGTGGTGGCGGGAGATCTCCGGACTGGTCCTGCCGGTGTCCTGCGGCGGCTGCGGCAGGCCGCGTGTGGAGCTGTGCGGGGAATGCCGTGCGGAGTTGTCCGGCGGGGTGCCGCGCAGGGTGAGGCCCGTGCCGGAGCCTGTCAGCCTGCCGGTGGTGCATGCGGCCGCCGCGTACGAGAACGCCGTACGCGCGGTGCTCCTGGCCCACAAGGAGCGAGGCGCGCTGGGATTGACCGGGGCGCTCGGGAAGGCGCTGGCGGGGGCCGTACGGGCCGGGACGGGGCAGGTGGGCCCTGTCGGCCCGCTGCTGCTCGTGCCCGTGCCGTCGGCGCGGCGGGCCGTGGCGGCGCGGGGGCACGATCCGACCCGCCGGATCGCGCTGGCCGCCGCGGGCGAACTGCGGCGCGTAGGCATTCGGGCCCGGGTGGCCGGGGTGCTCCGGCAGCGGCGACCGGTGGCCGATCAGGCGGGGCTCGGGGCCCGGCAGCGGCACGCGAACCTCGCGGGGGCGCTGGACGTCGTGGCCGGGGGTGAACGGCTGCTTGCGGCCGGACGGGTGGTGCTGGTGGACGACCTCCTGACGACCGGCGCCTCGCTGACCGAGGCGGCTCGGGCGATCGGTGCGGCGGGCGGGCGCGGCGGTGGCGCATCCGGCAGCGGGCAGGCAGCCGTTGTCGCCGTTTCTCCCTCGGCCTTCGAAATAAACCGGAACTGCCAGTGAACTTGCATCGTTGCAGGTAGTGAGTGGGTAAAAAGACCTGAACGGAGGTACGTGCGAGTAGCGGGTGCCGACATCCGGCCAGGCAGGCTATGTTCGGTTGTGAGGAATGGTGAATGCCGGACCTCGATGAATGCACCGCCAGCTTTCGGGCAGGTAACCCACCGGTAGTCAGAGACAGAGAATTCGGTGGGGTGGAGGCCCTGTCGATGGGGGAGGAGGAGGTGGAAGTCACCGAGTCCGCGGTTCCGGTCATGACCGGAACCTGGTGCAAAAGGGAGATGCTCCGCCGCTGAGCGGAGTGATCCGGGAACGGAGTTCTGCGTGGACATCGTCGTCAAGGGCCGCAAGACCGAGGTGCCCGAGCGGTTCCGCAAGCACGTGGCCGAGAAGCTGAAGCTGGACAAGATCCAGAAGTTCGACGGCAAGGTGATCAGCCTCGACGTCGAGGTGTCCAAGGAGCCGAACCCCCGTCAGGCCGACCGTTCCGACCGGGTGGAGATCACGCTCCGCTCGCGGGGGCCGGTCATCCGGGCGGAAGCGGCCGCCGGCGACCCGTACGCAGCGCTGGACCTGGCGACCGGCAAGTTGGAGGCGCGGCTGCGCAAGCAGCACGACAAGCGCTACAGCCGCCGCGGCAACGGCCGGATTCCCGCTGCCGAAGTCGCCGAGACCGTGCCGGGCGCGGCGTCGTTCAACGGCGAGGGGGATCTGGTCGGCAGCGAGACGTCCGAGTCCGTGCCCACCACCAGGTTCGGCTCGCTGGAGGTACAGGGCGAGGGTCCGCTGGTGATGCGTGAAAAGACACACGTCGCCGCACCGATGGCGCTCGATCAAGCGCTCTACGAGATGGAGCTGGTCGGGCACGACTTCTATCTGTTCGTCGACTCCGAGACGAAGGAACCCAGTGTCGTCTACCGGCGGCATGCCTATGACTACGGTGTCATCCACCTGAGGACCGATCCGCTGGCCGCCGACGAGGCGGGCGGCGCGGGCGGTGCGCTCGGCGGCTGACGTCACCCTTTCGTGGTGCCCCTGGAGCGCCTGTGCGCCCCCAGGGGCACCCGCGTGCGGCCCTGGGATCACCGCTCCGACGTCCAGGCATGAAATCATGTCGTCCCAAGCCAACCGGTGTTCTGCGAACTGCCGTTGGCGGACCGTTTGCGAACTTCAGGCCGTGGCCTTCAGGGGGAGGAACGATGGCGGACACCTTCGGGCCCGTGCGCGATGCGAATGATGCCGACGACACCGCCGGTGCGGGCGCGGACGGCGGCTCCGGCAAGGAGCCGATCCGGGTCCTCGTGGTGGACGACCACGCGCTCTTCCGCAGAGGTCTGGAGATCGTCCTCGCCCAGGAGGAGGACATCCAGGTCGTCGGCGAGGCGGGGGACGGGGCGGAGGCGGTCGACAAGGCGGCCGATCTGCTGCCGGACATCGTGCTGATGGACGTCCGGATGCCCAAGCGCGGTGGTATCGAGGCCTGCACGTCGATCAAGGAGGTGGCCCCCAGCGCGAAGATCATCATGCTGACGATCAGCGACGAGGAGGCCGACCTCTACGACGCGATCAAGGCGGGCGCCACCGGGTACCTCCTCAAGGAGATCTCCACGGACGAGGTGGCGACGGCGATTCGCGCGGTCGCCGACGGGCAGTCGCAGATCAGCCCCTCCATGGCGTCCAAACTGCTCACCGAGTTCAAGTCGATGATCCAGCGGACCGACGAGCGCAGGCTGGTGCCCGCGCCGCGGCTCACCGATCGGGAACTCGAGGTCCTGAAACTCGTCGCAACGGGCATGAACAATCGCGATATCGCGAAGGAACTGTTCATTTCCGAGAACACCGTGAAGAACCATGTCCGCAACATTCTGGAGAAGTTGCAGCTGCACTCCAGGATGGAAGCCGTGGTCTATGCGATGCGGGAGAAGATCCTGGAGATCAGGTGACCGGCCCTGCGACGGGACGGAACGGGCCGGACAGGGTGACGGCGCCGGGTGGTGCCGCCGCCGGGTAAAGAGAGGGCAATGCGCGGTCACGCCAGAGCGCGGGCGATTTCCTGAGCGAGCGGCCCGCGCAGATCCGGTGCGTCGACCCGTTCCAGCCGGACATCCGTACAGCCGACCCAGGACGCCGCCTCCACCAGGGCCTCGGCCATCGGCGCCACGGCCTTCCCGCTCTCCAGGGACACCTGCCGGGCGACCAGTGTGCTGCCCTCGCGCGCCGGGTCGACGCGGCCCTGCAGCTTTCCGCCCGTCAGCAACGGCATCGCGAAGTAGCCGTGTATCCGCTTGGGCCTGGGAACGTATGCCTCCAGACGGTGGGCGAATCCGAAGATCCGCTCGGTGCGTGCCCGCTCCCAGACCAGTGAGTCGAACGGCGACAGCAGAGTCGTACGATGCCGCCCGCGCGGCTCCGAGGCCAGCGCCGCCGGGTCCGCCCAGGCCGGCTTCGACCACCCCTGCACCGTCACCGGTACCAGACCGGAGTCCGCCACGACCGCGTCGAACTGCTCACCCTTGAGCCGGTGGTAGTCCGCGATGTCCGCGCGAGTGCCGACGCCCAGGGACTGCCCCGCGAGCGCGACCAGCCGGCGCAGGCACTCCGCGTCGTCCAGATCGTCGTGCAGCACGGCGTCGGGCAGGGCGCGCTCGGCGAGGTCGTACACCCGCTTCCAGCTGCGCCGCTCCGTGCACACCACCTCGCCGTACATCAGGGCGCGTTCGACGGCGACCTTAGACTCCGACCAGTCCCACCACTCCCCGCCGTTCTTCGCACCGCCCAGCTCGGTGGCCGTCAGCGGGCCCTCGGTGCGCAACTGCTTGATCACCGTCTCGTAGGCGCCGTCCGGCAGGTCGTGATGCCAGTGGGGGCGCGAGCGGTAGGCGCGGCGGCGGAACGCGAAGTGCGGCCACTCCTCGACCGGCAGGATGCAGGCCGCGTGCGACCAGTATTCGAAGGTGCGGCCGCCCGACCAGTACGCCTCCTCGACCGTGCGCCGGCCGACCGCGCCCAGGCGCGCGTACGGAATCAGTTCGTGCGAACGCGCGAGCACCGAGATCGTGTCGAGCTGGACGGCGCCGAGATGCCGCAGCACCCCCGGAACACCGGCCCGGCGGTCCGGAGCGCCCAGGAAGCCCTGGGCGCGCAGGGCTATCCGGCGCGCCTGGTCGGCGGAGAGTTCGGCGGCGGGAGGCGGCACAGACGTCATGCCCCGCACCCTAGACGGCGGCACCGACAACCGGTCGGGGAGTTCACCGACCGGTGACCGCGCAGGCGCCGCCGGGTGGCGGGCGGCCGGGAGTCAGGTGGCTGCGGGCAGGTACGCGCAGGTGCCCGGCAGACCGAGGTCGGACGGGAGCAGCGCGCCGATCCAGGTGTCGCGTCGTACGCCCTTGTTGAACAGTGCCGAGCGCTGCTCGCCCTCCATCCGGAATCCCGTCCGCAGCGCCACGGCACGCGAGGGGACGTTGCCGACCTCGGCCCGCCATTCCAGCCGGTCGCCGCCGAGCGAGGCGAAGGTCCAGCGGGCGGCGCACAGCACCGCCTCCGCCGTGTAGCCGCGGCCCCGGTGCTCGGCGGCGGTCCAGAAGCCCACCTCGTACGTGCCCGGAAGATTGCGGCGATTGATGCCGAGCGCGCCCGCCAGGGCCCCGCTCTCGCGCAGGACCACCGCGAAGTTGTACATGGAGTCGTCGTCCCAGCCGCCGGGGGACAGCTTCTCCGTGAAGAACTCGGCGTCGGCGCGCCCGTACGGGGAGGGCACGACCGTCCAGCGCTGGATGTCCGGGTCCTGGCAGGCGGCGAGGATCCCGTCCGTGTCGCCGCTCGTGAAGGGGCGCAGCAGCAGGCGCTCGGTGGTGAGGGTGATCGGCTCCATGTACGGATTCTGGTGAGGCGCCGGTTGAGAAGCGAACACTTTTCGGACTTCCCGGCACCTTCGGCACTCCCCGGCCGTTGACTGGGAAGGGACGGGTGGAGCCCACGCGGCGGCAGCCCTCCCGACGCGGCGGGGTCCTCGCTTACGATGGCCGTTGCGGTGGGGCCCACCTGCCGTGCCCGCGCCAGAGTCCTTAACACGACCCAGTGCCAGGCCCGACCGGCAAGGAGACCAGCCTCAGTGTCCGTCTTCAACAAGCTCATGCGTGCAGGCGAAGGCAAGATCCTGCGCAAACTGCACCGCATCGCGGACCAGGTCAGCTCCATCGAAGAGGACTTCGTCAACCTCTCCGACGCCGAGCTGCGGGCGCTCACCGACGAGTACAAGGAACGGTACGCGGACGGCGAGAGCCTGGACGACCTGCTCCCCGAAGCATTCGCGACCGTCCGTGAGGCCGCCAAGCGGGTCCTCGGACAGCGACACTACGACGTCCAGATGATGGGCGGCGCAGCCCTGCACCTCGGCTATGTGGCCGAGATGAAGACCGGCGAGGGCAAGACCCTGGTCGGCACCCTGCCGGCGTATCTCAACGCGCTCTCCGGCAAGGGCGTGCACCTGATCACGGTCAATGACTATCTGGCCGAGCGCGACTCCGAGATGATGGGCCGGGTCCACAAGTTCCTGGGCCTGTCCGTCGGCTGCATCATCGCCAACATGACGCCGGCCCAGCGCCGTGAGCAGTACGCCTGTGACATCACGTACGGCACGAACAACGAATTCGGCTTCGACTACCTCCGCGACAACATGGCGTGGTCCGCGGACGAGCTCGTCCAGCGCGGGCACAACTTCGCCGTGGTCGACGAGGTCGACTCGATCCTCGTCGACGAGGCCCGTACGCCGCTGATCATCTCCGGCCCGGCCGACCAGGCCACCAAGTGGTACGGCGACTTCGCCAAGCTGGTCACGCGTCTGACCAAGGGCGAGGCGGGCAACCCGCTCAAGGGCATCGAGGAGACCGGCGACTACGAGGTCGACGAGAAGAAGCGGACCGTCGCCATCCACGAGCCCGGTGTCTCGAAGGTCGAGGACTGGCTCGGCATCGAGAACCTCTACGAGTCGGTGAACACCCCCCTCGTCGGGTACCTCAACAACGCCATCAAGGCCAAGGAACTCTTCAAGAAGGACAAGGACTACGTCGTCATCGACGGCGAAGTCATGATCGTCGACGAGCACACCGGCCGTATCCTCGCCGGCCGCCGCTACAACGAGGGCATGCACCAGGCGATCGAGGCGAAGGAAGGGGTGGACATCAAGGACGAGAACCAGACGCTCGCCACGATCACCCTGCAGAACTTCTTCCGCCTCTACAGCAAGCTCTCCGGCATGACCGGTACGGCGATGACCGAGGCCGCCGAGTTCCACCAGATCTACAAGCTCGGTGTGGTGCCGATCCCGACCAACCGGCCGATGGTCCGTGCCGACCAGTCGGACCTGATCTACCGCACCGAGGTCGCGAAGTTCGCGGCGGTCGTCGACGACATCGCCGAGAAGCACGAGAAGGGCCAGCCGATCCTGGTCGGCACCACCTCGGTCGAGAAGTCCGAGTACCTCTCGCAGCAGCTCTCCAAGCGCGGTGTGCAGCACGAGGTCCTCAACGCCAAGCAGCACGACCGTGAGGCGACGATCGTCGCCCAGGCCGGCCGCAAGGGCGCGGTCACCGTCGCGACGAACATGGCCGGACGAGGCACCGACATCAAGCTCGGCGGCAACCCCGACGACCTCGCCGAGGCGGAGCTGCGCCAGCGCGGCCTCGACCCGGTCGAGCACGTCGAGGAGTGGGCGGCGGCGCTGCCCGCCGCGCTGGAGAAGGCCGAGCAGGCCGTGAAGGCGGAGTTCGAGGAGGTCAAGGAGCTCGGCGGGCTCTACGTCCTGGGCACCGAGCGGCACGAGTCGCGGCGCATCGACAACCAGCTGCGCGGTCGTTCCGGCCGTCAGGGCGACCCGGGCGAGTCCCGCTTCTACCTGTCGCTCGGTGACGACCTGATGCGGTTGTTCAAGGCGCAGATGGTCGAGCGCGTCATGTCGATGGCCAACGTGCCGGACGATGTGCCGATCGAGAACAAGATGGTGACGAGGGCGATCGCGTCGGCCCAGTCGCAGGTCGAGCAGCAGAACTTCGAGACGCGCAAGAACGTCCTGAAGTACGACGAGGTGCTCAACCGGCAGCGCGAGGTCATCTACGGCGAGCGCCGCCGGGTCCTTGAGGGCGAGGATCTGCAGGACCAGATCCGCCACTTCATGGACGACACCATCGACGACTACATCCGTCAGGAGACCGCCGAGGGCTTCGCCGAGGAGTGGGACCTGGACCGGCTGTGGGGTGCGTTCAAGCAGCTCTACCCGGTGAAGGTCACCGTCGAGGAGCTGGAGGAGGCGGCCGGCGACCGCGCGGGGATCACCGCCGAGTTCATCGGTGAGTCCATCAAGGACGACATCCACGAGCAGTACGAGGCGCGCGAGAAGCAGCTCGGCTCGGACATCATGCGTGAGCTGGAGCGGCGTGTCGTGCTGTCCGTCCTGGACCGCAAGTGGCGTGAGCACCTCTACGAGATGGACTACCTCCAGGAGGGCATCGGCCTGCGTGCCATGGCGCAGAAGGACCCGCTGGTCGAGTACCAGCGGGAGGGCTTCGACATGTTCAACGCCATGATGGAGGGCATCAAGGAGGAGTCCGTCGGCTACCTGTTCAACCTGGAGGTCCAGGTCGAGCAGCAGGTCGAGGAGGTTCCGGTGCAGGACGAGGCCGAGCGGACCTCGCTCGCCAAGGAGGACCTCGTGCCGGCGGCGCGTCCGGAGATCCGGGCCAAGGGGCTCGACGCTCCGCAGCGTCCGGACCGGCTGCACTTCTCCGCTCCCACGGTGGACGGGGAGGGCGGGGTCGTCGAGGGCGACTTCTCCAGCGGTGACGGTGGAGGCACGTCGGAGACGGACGGGCTGACTCGGGCGGAGCGGCGCAAGGCGCAGAAGAACGGCGGGGGCGGGCGGCGCCGCAAGAAGTAGCGGTGGCGTCGCCGGCGTCTTCGTCGGCGGCGGTCGGATTCGGCCGGGGTCGGGCACCTTTTGCGGGTGCTCGGCCCCGGCTTTTTTTGGGCTCGGCCCGGGGGCGGCCCGGCTCGGCCCGGGGGCGGCCCGGGGCGAGGGCGTGGGACGAGGTCGTGGGGCGTGCAGGACCGGAGCCGGGGCCGGGTTGTGCTGGTGGGGCCCGGCGCGGGCGGGCGGGCCGCTGCGCGGGAGCGGTGCGCGCGGTACCGGTTCGCCGGGCCGGATCTCATATATTCGTTTGGTGATCACACGTACTGACCGGAGCGACTGCGCGTGCAATGACGTCCCGGGCGTCCGGAACTTCCGCGACGCGGGAGGCATCGGTTCCCTTCCCCGCGGGGTTCTCTACCGCTCCGGTGCCCTGGATGCCATGCCGCCGGAAGGCGCGAGGTACCTGGCTGGACTCGGTCTGCGCAGCGTGATCGACCTGCGCAGTGCGCCGGAGGTGGCGGCCAGACCCGACCGGCGTCACGACCTCGGCTGCGAGCACAGCCACTTTCCGCTCTTCGTCGAGCAGCGCTGGCCCGAGGACCAACGAGAGCTCTACCCCGCCATGGCCGAGCATGCCGGGCGTTCGACGGTTGCGGTCATCCGCCGGCTCATCGTTCCTGGAGCCCTGCCCGCGCTCGTCCACTGCGCCTCGGGCAAGGACCGCACCGGTGTGACCGTCGCCGTCCTTCAGACCCTTCTGAACGCCTCCGAAGCGGAGATCACGGAAGACTTCCTCCGCTCGAACACCGCCCTGGGGCTCACCGGGGCTTCGGCCGTGTCGCAGGCCGGACACGGCACCCACCCGGTCACCCGGACCCACCTGCTCCACGCCATGATCTGGATCCGCGGCCACTACGGGTCCGTGCCCGACTATCTCCTGGCGCACGGCGCCGAGGAAGCCGAGCTGCGGGCGCTGCACACCGCCTTGACCTGACGCGGTCCAGCGACACCCCGGGCATGCCCGGGGTGAGGGGCCGGAACATCTGGCGGTCCCGTGATCCGGCTGTGTGCGGGGGCATCCGGCCGGTGTCGGGCGATCTGTCCGGCCCCCGCTCCTCCGGCGCCGAAGGAGCGGGGCCGGAGGGGGCGCCGGGGCGTGCCGACCCAGGGGGCACGCGGAGCCGGCGGGGGAGTTCACCGGGGTGCGGTCTCCAGACGTTCGCCGCCCAGCTCCACCGCCGCGCAGCGCCAGCGGAGGTCTGTGCCCTGTTCCAGACGGAAGGCCATGGCCCTCACCTGTTCGCCCGCCGCGATGCTGGCGCACGCCTCCACCACCCCCGGGGCCGGCTGGGCACCGTGGCACATGCGGATCACGGGGCGGGCGCCGCGGGCCCTGAGCGGGGTGCGAGGGGCCAGTTCGGCCAGTTGGTCGTAGGCCTCGCCGATGGTGTGTCCGAGCATCCAGTGCACCGGGCGCTGGCCGCTGAGAACCGCCAGGAGGCGCTCGGCGAACCAGTGGTGGGGGCGGACGCGCCGGGGAGTCCTCGTGCGCTGCGGTGGTACGGCCGCGGGCCTGCGCCCGTCGTGCCGTCCGGTGGGCCGGGTCCTGTTCGTGCTCATCGCTCATTGCCCCCGTGCTTCAGAGGCCCGGCCGAATACCGGGCGGTAACTTCTGCTGGGGATCTTCTACGGCGACGGCGGAGCGGCCGCAAGCGCCGGTGAGGCGCCGGAAGCGAACGCCAGGAATCACCTATCCGGGTGATGCGGCGGGTGCTGTGCGGGGCGCGAGGCAGGCGCGGGGAGGGTGACAGCCGGTTGCCGGGTGGACGGGGCGGCAGTGGTGCACGTAACCCCAAAGGGGGACGTCGCACGTATCCTGAGGGCGTTTCCGACTACGAAAGCGGCCAGCCATGCGCGTGTACGTCCCCCTGACGCTCCCCGGTCTCGCAGCGGCGCACCAGGCGGGCGAGATCGGTCCCGGTCCGCTGACCGCCTACGCGGTGACTCCCGGACTGCGCGAGTGGTACGTCTCCGACGACATCGAGGAGCTGGAGTACGCGGCGCTCAACCGGGCCGCCTCCGCCTCGCTGCGCCTGATCGCCGGGAACCCCGACGCGGCCCGCCGACGGGTCGTCCTCGCCGTCGACGTGCCGGACGGTGCGGCCGTGGCCGATCCGGACCGCAGCCTCGACGCGTCGGCGCTCGGCGAGGTGCGGATCCCGTCCTCCGTACCGCTGACGGCGGCCGCCGCCGTGCATGTCGACGCCGACGACGCGGAGAAGGACGTCACGGCCGCCGCGGCCGCGCTGGGTGCGGCGGACCTCGGTGACGACGACGCGCAGTTCACCGTGGACGGCGCCGAGGACCACGAGCTGCTGTGGTTCGGCATCCAGGAGATCCCG
The DNA here is from genome assembly GCF_044742755.1 of Streptomyces sp. NPDC087845. Classification (NCBI taxonomy): domain Bacteria; kingdom Bacillati; phylum Actinomycetota; class Actinomycetes; order Kitasatosporales; family Streptomycetaceae; genus Streptomyces; species Streptomyces sp. NPDC087845. The sequence goes on along the minus strand of NZ_JBIUVC010000037.1, from coordinate 7,000 downwards.
AACCTGATCGGATGAGGCGGGCGGGCGAGGCGGCGGTGCCGGACGCCGCCTCACTGCCCCTGCCCCTGCCCTTGCCTCGTTGCCCCTGCTCCGGCTCCGGCTCTGCCCCGGCCGTCCTTGTCATTCGAGCCGTTGCCGCGACCGCTGTCGTACCCGGCGGGTATTTTCTTCGGCATGGGGACGCATGGGAAGCACCGCACGCATCTGGTCTGGGACTGGAACGGCACACTGCTCGACGACAACGCCGCGGTCGTCGGCGCGACGAACGCCGCGTTCGGTGAGGTCGGCCTGGAGCCGATCACGCTGGAGCAGTACCGCGAGATGTACTGCATCCCCATCCCGCGCTTCTACGAACGGCTGATGGGCCGGCTGCCCACGGAGGCCGAGTGGGAGCGGATGGACGGGATATTCCACCGGTACTACACCGAGCAGCGGGCCGCCTGCGGGCTCACCGAAGGGGCCGAGGAACTCCTCTCCCAATGGCAGCTGGGCGGGGGCAGCCAGTCCCTCCTGAGCATGTACGGCCACGACCAGCTGATCCCGGTGGTGCGGGGGTACGGCATCGAACGGCACTTCCTGCGGGTCGACGGGCGGACCGGGCCCTCCGGCGGCAGCAAGGCGCGGCACATGGAACGCCACATCGCCGCGCTGGACGGGATATCCCCGGAACGCACCGTGGTCATCGGCGATGCGGTGGACGACGCCGTGGCCGCCGCCCACGTCGGTGCGAAGGCCGTGCTCTACACCGGTGGATCGCACAGCAGGGCCAGCCTGGAATCGGCCGGGGTGCCGGTGGTGGACAGCCTCGCCGAGGCCGCCGACCTCGCCGGGCGGATGGCTGGATAAGGCCCTCGCGGGCGCCGTCAGGCGGTCACCGGCGCCTTGGTGCGCAGCACCTTCAGGAATTCGCGCATCCATGCCGAATGGTCCGGCCACGCGCGGGACGAGATCAGTGTGCCGTCGACCACCGCCTCGTGGTCCTCGAAGGTGGCGCCCGCCGCCTGCATGTCGAGCTCCAGCGCGGGGTACGCGGTGACGCGCCGGCCGGCCAGCGCGCCGACCGCCGCCGTCATCAGCGGGCCGTGGCAGATCTGGGCCACCGGCCGGTCCGAGTCGAAGAACGCCTTGAGGATCTTGCGCAGCTCCGCGTCGTTGCGCAGATACTCGGGGGCCCGGCCGCCCGGGACGACCAGGGCCACGTAGTCTCCGGCGTCGACCTCGGAGAAGGCCAGGTCGGCGGGCCAGGTGTAGCCGGGCTTCTCGGTGTACGTGTCGAAGCCGGGCTCGAAGTCGTGGACCACGAAGCGGAGCGTCTTGCGGGCGGGCGCCGCGATGTGGACGTCGTATCCCTCCTCGCGCAGCCGCTGGTACGGATAGAGGACTTCCAGGGACTCGGCGGCGTCGCCGGTGACGATCAGGATCTTCGGTGCCATGGCGGGGCTCCCACGGTTCGTCGGCCTGTTCCGACTACCAGAGTGCGGCAAGACGGGCCGACGCGCTGTCCAGAGTGTCAAACTTCGGGACCATCTTTTGTACACATACGGCTCGTGACGGCTACGGGGGCGGGCGAGATAGCCTGGACCCCGTGATCAGCGCGATACGCCTCGGGGGCAGCGAAGCCCCCGGCCTGCGCCCGGAGTGCGACAGCACCCGGGCCGTCACTGATCCTCACAGCCAGGACCGACTGCCAAGAATGGCCAATATGGTCCCGGGCATCTCTCATAGCGGCATAGCGTCGACTCAGACCGGATACCCCGTGTCGTGGCGGTACGTCGTTTTTTACACCTACGTCACGCAACGGCGCGCGACAGGAGCCAGAGGACATGCAGACCAAGCTGGACGAAGCCAAGGCCGAGCTGCTCGCACGGGCCGCCAAGGTAGCTGACAACAGCCCGGGCGGTGGTGTCGGCGGCCCGGGCGGTACCCACCCGGTGCGTGTTGCGGCCCCCGGAGCCGGCGGCACCGGGGCCGGGCAGGAGCGTCCCGGGCAGGACGCACTCCTCGCCTACCTCCAGCGCTACTACCTGCACACCGCTCCCGAGGACATCGCGGGCCGCGACCCCGTCGACGTCTTCGGCGCAGCCTCCTCGCACTACCGGCTCGCGGAGAACCGCCCGCAGGGCACGGCGAACGTCCGGGTGCACACCCCGACCGTCGAGGAGAACGGCTGGACGTGCAGCCACTCCGTCGTCGAGGTCGTCACCGACGACATGCCGTTCCTGGTCGACTCCGTCACCAACGAGCTGTCCCGGCAGGGGCGCGGCATCCACGCCGTGATCCACCCGCAGGTCGTCGTGCGCCGCGATGTCACCGGCAAGCTCATCGAGGTCCTCGCCGAGGGCAACGGAACCCAGGCGAGCACCCAGGACCGCAAGGACGGCAAGAAGGGCGGCACGACCGAGCTGCCCCACGACGCGCTCGTCGAGTCCTGGATCCACGTCGAGATCGACCGCGAGACCGACCGCTCCGACCTCCAGCAGATCGCCGCCGACCTGCTCCGCGTGCTGTCCGACGTACGGGAGACCGTCGAGGACTGGGAGAAGATGCGCGAAGCCGCGCTGCGCATCGCCGACGACCTGCCCGGCGAGCCGCTCGACGACCTCGCCGACGAGGAGGTCAACGAGGCCAGGGAACTGCTGCGCTGGCTCGCCGCCGACCACTTCACCTTCCTCGGCTACCGCGAGTACGAGCTGAAGGACAGCGACGCGCTGGCCGCCGTCCCCGGCACCGGCCTCGGCATCCTGCGCTCCGACCCGCACCACAGCGTCGACGAGGCGCACCCCGTCAGCCCGTCCTTCGACCGGCTGCCCGCCGACGCCCGCGCCAAGGCCCGCGAGCGCAAGCTCCTCGTTCTCACCAAGGCGAACAGCCGGGCGACCGTCCACCGCCCCAGCTACCTCGACTACGTCGGCGTGAAGAAGTTCGACGCCGACGGCAACGTCGTCGGTGAGCGCCGCTTCCTCGGGCTGTTCTCTTCCGCCGCCTACACCGAGTCCGTGCGCCGGGTGCCCGTCATCCGCCGCAAGGTCGCCGAGGTGCTGGACGGCGCGGGCTTCTCGCCCAAGAGCCACGACGGCCGCGACCTCCTCCAGATTCTGGAGACGTACCCGCGCGACGATCTCTTCCAGACGCCCGTCGACCAGCTGCGCTCCGTCGTCACCTCCGTGCTGTACCTCCAGGAGCGCCGCCGGCTGCGGCTCTACCTGCGTCAGGACGAGTACGGGCGCTACTACTCCGCGATCGTCTACCTGCCGCGCGACCGCTACACCACCGGTGTGCGGCTCCGCCTGATCGACATCCTCAAGGAGGAACTGGGCGGCACCAGCGTCGACTTCACCGCCTGGAACACCGAGTCGATCCTCTCCCGGCTGCACTTCGTCGTCCGGGTCGCACCCGGCACCGAGCTGCCCGACCTCACCGACGCCGAGGCCGACCGCATCGAGGCGCGGCTCGTCGAGGCCGCCCGCTCCTGGGCCGACGGCTTCCAGGAGGCACTGGGCGCCGAGTGCGGCGAGGAGCGCGCCGCCGAGCTGCTGCGCCAGTACGGCCACTCGTTCCCCGAGGGCTACAAGGCCGATCACACGCCGCGCGCGGCCGTGGCCGACCTGGTCCACCTCGAAGCCCTCAAGAAGGACGAGAAGGACTTCGCCCTCAGCCTGTACGAGCCGGTCGGCGCCGGCCCCGGCGAGCGCCGCTTCAAGATCTACCGGACCGGCGAGCAGGTCTCCCTCTCCGCCGTCCTCCCGGCGCTCCAGCGGCTCGGTGTCGAGGTCGTCGACGAGCGTCCGTACGAGCTGCGCTGCACGGACCGTACACACGCCTGGATCTACGACTTCGGTCTGCGGATGCCGCAGACCAACGGCAGCGGCAACTACCTCGCCGACGATGCCCGCGACCGCTTCCAGAGCGCCTTCGCGGCCGTGTGGACCGGTGAGGCCGAGAACGACGGCTTCAACTCGCTCGTGCTGGGCGCCGGGCTGAACTGGCGGCAGGCGATGGTGCTGCGCGCCTACGCGAAGTACCTGCGCCAGGCCGGGTCGACCTTCAGCCAGGACTACATGGAGAGCACTCTCCGCAACAACGTCCACACCACCCGGCTGCTGGTCTCGCTCTTCGAGGCGCGGATGTCCCCGGACCGGCAGAGCGCCGGCACCGAGCTGACCGACGGGCTCCTCGAAGAGCTGGACGGGGCCCTGGACCAGGTCGCCTCGCTCGACGAGGACCGGATCCTGCGGTCCTTCCTCACCGTCATCAAGGCCACCCTGCGCACCAACTTCTTCCAGATGTCGGACGACGGCAAGCCGCACGGCTACGTCTCGATGAAGTTCGACCCGCAGTCCATCCCGGACCTGCCGGCGCCCCGCCCGGCGTTCGAGATCTGGGTGTACTCACCGCGTGTCGAGGGCGTGCACCTGCGCTTCGGCAAGGTCGCCCGAGGCGGTCTGCGCTGGTCGGACCGGCGAGAGGACTTCCGTACGGAGATCCTCGGCCTGGTCAAGGCCCAGATGGTGAAGAACACCGTCATCGTGCCGGTCGGCGCCAAGGGCGGCTTCGTCGCCAAGCAGCTCCCCGACCCGGCCGTCGACCGCGACGCCTGGATGGCCGAGGGCATCGCCTCCTACCGCACCTTCATCTCGGCGCTGCTCGACATCACCGACAACATGGTGGCAGGCGAGGTCGTGCCGCCCAGGGAGGTCGTCCGTCACGACGAGGACGACACCTACCTGGTCGTCGCCGCGGACAAGGGCACCGCGAAGTTCTCCGACATCGCCAACGAGGTCGCCGTCTCGTACGGCTTCTGGCTCGGCGACGCGTTCGCCTCCGGCGGCTCCGCCGGGTACGACCACAAGGGCATGGGCATCACCGCCCGCGGGGCCTGGGAGTCCGTCGAGCGGCACTTCCGCGAGCTCGGCCACGACACCCAGACCGAGGACTTCACCGTCGTCGGCGTCGGTGACATGTCGGGCGACGTGTTCGGCAACGGCATGCTGCTCTCCGAGCACATCCGGCTCGTCGCCGCCTTCGACCACCGGCACATCTTCATCGACCCCGATCCGGACGCCGCCACCTCGTACGCCGAGCGGCGCCGCCTCTTCGACCTGCCGCGCAGCTCCTGGGCCGACTACAACAAGGAACTGCTCTCCGCGGGCGGCGGAATCCACCCGCGCAGCGCCAAGTCCATCCCGATCAACGCGCACATCCGCGAGGCGCTCGGCATCGAGTCCCGGGTCACCAAGATGACGCCCGCCGAGCTGATGCAGACCATCCTCAAGGCCCGCGTCGACCTGCTGTGGAACGGCGGCATCGGTACGTACATCAAGTCCTCCGCGGAGTCGAACGCGGATGTCGGCGACAAGGCCAACGACGCGATCCGCGTCAACGGCCAGGACCTGCGGGCCAAGGTCGTCGGCGAGGGCGGCAACCTGGGTGCCACCCAGCTCGGCCGGATCGAGTTCGCCCGGGGCGGCGGCCGGATCAACACCGACGCGATCGACAACAGCGCCGGTGTGGACACCTCCGACCACGAGGTGAACATCAAGATCCTGCTCAACGGCCTGGTCCGGGACGGCGACATGACCGTCAAGCAGCGCAACAAGCTGCTCGCCGAGATGACCGACGAGATCGGCCGTCTGGTGCTGCGCAACAACTACGCGCAGAACGTGGCGCTCGCCAACGCCACGGCCCAGTCGCCCTCCCTGCTCCACGCCCACCAGCGCTTCATGCGCCGGCTGGGCCGCGACGGGGACCTCGACCGCGGGCTGGAGTTCCTGCCCGCCGACCGGCAGATCCGCGAACTGCTGAACGCCGGCAAGGGGCTCAGCCAGCCCGAACTGGCCGTGCTGCTCGCCTACACGAAGATCACGGCGGCCCGGGAGCTGATCCGGACCAGCCTGCCGGACGACCCGCACCTGCAGAAGCTGCTGCACGCCTACTTCCCGCAGCAACTGCGCGAGCAGTTCCCCGAGGCGGTCGACGGGCACGCGCTGCGTCGCGAGATCATCACCACGGTGCTGGTCAACGACACCGTCAACAGCGGTGGTTCGACCTTCCTGCACCGGCTGCGCGAAGAGACCGGAGCCTCGATCGAGGAGGTCGTGCGGGCGCAGTTCGCGGCCCGCGAGATCTTCGGCCTCGGCCAGGTGTGGGACGCCGTCGAGGCGCTCGACAACAAGGTCGCCGCCGATGTGCAGACCAGGATCCGGCTGCACTCGCGCCGGCTCGTCGAGCGCGGTTCGCGCTGGCTGCTCGGCAACCGGCCGCAGCCGCTGGAGATCGCCGGGACGATCGACTTCTTCAAGGCGGGCGTCGAGCAGGTCTGGGCCCAGCTGCCCAAGATGCTGATGGGCGCCGACCTGGAGTGGTACCGGTCGATCCTGGACGAGCTCACCGAGGCGGGTGTCCCGGGCGAGCTGGCCCAGCGGGTCGCCGGGTTCTCCTCCGCCTTCCCGACGCTGGACATCGTGGCGATCGCGGACCGCACCGGCAAGGACCCGCTCTCCGTCGCCGAGGTGTACTACGACCTCGCGGACCGGCTGGGCATCACCCAGCTGATGGACCGGATCATCGAACTGCCGCGGGCCGACCGCTGGCAGTCCATGGCCCGGGCGTCCATCCGCGAGGACCTGTACTCGGCGCACGCCGCGCTCACCGCGGATGTGCTGTCCGTGGGCAACGGGACCTCGACACCGGAGGAGCGCTTCCAGGCGTGGGAGGAGAAGAACGCGGCGATCCTCACCCGGTCGCGCTCCACGCTTGAGGAGATTCAGGGGTCGGACTCGTTCGACCTGGCGAATCTGTCGGTGGCCATGCGGACGATGCGGACGTTGCTGCGTACGCACGCGTAGGAGAGCGCGAGGGCGGGGCGGGGCGGGGCGGGACGGGAACGGACCCGCCGGCCCCCCGCGGGGCTGGACCGGCCGGGACCCCATCGCCTGGCCGGACCGCGCCTGGCCGGAGGCCAGCGGGCCGGACCGGCCCCAAGCCGCCCCCCGCCGGGCCC
>NZ_JBIUVC010000036.1:0-33483 GCF_044742755.1 Streptomyces sp. NPDC087845 | reverse complement strand
GGTGATCTTGGTCGTGAACCCGTCTACCAGGAGCTTTCTTCATGCCCGCCGTCGGGGTCACCCGTCCAACCACCCGTCAGGTTGGAATCGGCTCAGTGCGCCCGCACTGCCGCGATCACCGCCGCGAAGTCATCTGGCGACAGGCACTCCATCACCTCATCCTTGAATACATTCAGATTCACGTGCGGAACTCGCCTCTTCGCGTCCTCGTTGTAAGGATCCACGTTGATCCGGCCAGCCAGTACAGGCCACTCCGCAGTACCGTCCTCCACGTTGAACACGGCCAGCTCCGGGCCCTCGAACTCGACGCCATGCTGAAGGTCATCAAGCGCACCGATGTCGTCGTTCCGGTGGTTGTCCGTGCAGAACGACGGGCACGTTTCCACGGTCTGACCGCCGGTCCAGATCTTCCTCAGCCAGGTACGAGAGATGACACGGGCCGACGTCTGCACCACTGCGGGTGCGGGGGGGGGGGGGCGATGCGGAGTCGACCTCCGGCGTTACGGTGGTCACGGTGATGTCCTCTCCTGGTGGGCGGATCGGTCACTGATCAGCGGCTCCAACCGCTGATTGAACTGGCCGGACGGGTGCAACCGTCCGGCTGTTTCGTCATCGGACGCTGCCGGGGAAGCGAGATGGTCCGAGGCAACGCGGAGGCGTTCGGGGCTCGGGCGGATATACATCCGCTTGGTGAAGTTGGCGTTGACATGCCCGCACGCCGTTGATGGCAAGAACCGTGAGACACGAGTGGCGCGCGTCGTAGAGCCGAACCTTCCGCAGCTCCAGCTTCCCCTGCAGGGATTAGGCGCATGTCAACCCCTCGCGATTGACGTCTATCCGGGTCATCTGTTAATGCCGACTTGAGAATCTTATCGACTCATGTGTCGACTAGTCAATCAGATCTTTTTCCACCCGAGAGTGTCGCTACTTGCATTCTCAGTCAACCTCTATGAATGACTCGTCGAATCCCTTGGCTCCTGAAGGTAACGGCAGAGTCTTGACGTGAAGGCCTGCGGACTCGGTGATGAGGCGCTACCTGGAGGCGTCGCGCTCAGGCCAGGCGGCAACAGCATCTTCTGATTACACGTCGTCGAGGCCAGGGTTCGAGGGCGATGGGTTAAACGGCTGGTCGATCTCGTTCAGCCCGCTCCGCGGTCACGCCGACCACTCTCACACAACCCCGACATCGAGCACTCCATCAACAAAGAGCATCGCGAGACCGTCGAAATGGGCCTGGACCGCCAGGCGTCCCGCCCTGAGTGCGGCGAGGTCGACGCCCCGGGAATCCCGGAAGGCGAACAGTTCACGAGCATCAGGGGTCATGTCCCCTGGTGTGGTGTAGCGGCTGGCAGCTGTTCTCTGCCCTGAGTGGTCAGCAACCTGTTGCGGTGCCCGTCGCGTCAAGTGGTGATGGCACGGACCGTCGCGTGCGCCGGGCCAGGAAGCGGTTCGCGAAGAAGGTGATCCATCGGCTATTTGCGGCCCGACCGCGATCGGCCGCTGTGGTTGCGGTACTTCACTGCCGTACCGCCTCACGCCTCGTGAAGAGTGGCCGCCGACAACTACGACTTGAACCTTGCCATCGGCGTCCACCGCCAGGACGGCCACACCAACATCGCCACCGCCCTCCGCTACACCGCCCGTGACTTCCGCAGATCCCTGACCGACCTCGGCCTCACCGGATGAATCCGGACAGATCTCGATCATGCAAGGGACTCTGGGGTGGAAGCAGAAGCCGCCTTTATAGGTGGGTGTGGCCTGCTCCTTCTCAGAGTGGCAGGTCACCGTCGTGGCGTCAATGTCCAGGACGAGCCCGGACACCTCCCGTCTAAGTCTCGATTTACACCTACAGAATGACGGGGGCCACGGGTTAACGTGAGGATCCCATTGTTTCAACCATGGATGGAAGGGGATGCACCACCATGCCGGAACCCATCTCCACCGAAGCGATCACACGGAAAAATATACGCCGCCTTGCGATCGATCGGGAAAGTGTGTTTTCTCTCCTCGGAAAGGAGTGGTCAATCTTGCCGGACGTATATCCTTCGGGCTCCTTCTCATCCACTGAATTCTTCACTCGCCAAGACATCTACCCCCCATCTGGCGGCACGTTCCTGGAAATCGGCTGCGGCACGGGCGTCACTGCTCTCACTGCGGCCATGTCGAGTTGCGACGCGGTGGTCGCGTCCGACATCAATCCGCAGGCGGTCCGCAACACTGAGATCAACACAGCCCGGCATGGTGTGGCCGACAAAGTGAGTGTGCGCCACGGGGACTTATTCAGTGCCGTTAGAGCCAACGAGAGGTTCGACTGCATTTTCTGGAACTCCAACGGAATCGAGATGCCGTCCGGCTATACGCACCAGTCCGAGTTCGAGAAGGCATTCTTCGATCCTGGGTACGAAAGCCATCGGCGATACGTAGAAGAGGGACCGAACTACCTGACACCCGGCGGGCGTCTGCTGATCGGATTCAGCGGGCATGGAAACGTCAGCCTGCTCCGCAACTTCGCCGAACGGACCGGGCACACGTTCGCCGAGCGGGCCCGCTCGCGGTCCGCTACCCGAATCATCAAACACCCCCACCTACTCCTCGAACTGGTGCCAACGTGATTTCATTCCATCGTGCCTTGGATGTCTTCGCGACTCTGATCCGGAGGTACTCAATCCTTGCTGCGACTGACTCAACGTCTCCTATTTTGCAGCGTATCTGAGTGCTCGAAGAACGGTGTGCGGATCCGACTGCGGGCGGTGACCACATTGGCGGCGGGCTGGAATCACGAGGATGTCGCGGCAGTTGTTGTCGGCCGCGACCGTCGCGTTATCTGACTTCGGCTCGTCAGGGTGATCTTTGTCGATGTGCCTGATGGGCCTGGGGTGCGGGCTGTATCTCGCGTTGTGTGAGATATGCGGATGGGGGCGGGCTGACCGCTGCGGGACGACAACGTCGGGAGGCCGTACGGCGGCAGGCGGCCGAGTTGTTCGAGCAGAAGATCAAGCCGCTGGAGGTCGCCCAGCGTCTCCGGGTGAGCCGGAAGTCGGCCTACCGGTGGCACCAGTTGTGGCGGGACGGCGGGATCGAGGCCCTGGACTCGCGCGGGCCGAGCGGATCACGGTGCCGTCTGTCGCCGCGCTGCCTGGAGATGCTCGCCGCGTATCTGGAGGAGGGGCCGAATGCGCACGGCTTGGGTGGAGGACCAGGTGTGGACCGCTGCGCGGGTGGCCACGCTGATCGGCCGGAAGTTCCACGTTTCCTACAGTGTCTCGGGCGCCACCCGGCTGATGCACCGGCTCGGGTTCTCCCCACAGGTCCCCGCGCAGCGGGTCGCCGAGCGCGACAAGGAGGCGGTGCAGGTGTGGAAGGAGGCGACCTGGGCGGAGGTAAAAGGGCCTCGGGGCGGCCTGCGGGGGCTACATCTGCTTCGAGGACGAAGCAGGCTTCACCCGCCTGGCTTTGTCAGTGAGTTCTGACACCGGTTGTCGATCGACGGCGACACCGCCCGGTGTTGGCGGAGAGTGATATCGCTGAGTTTTGACACCACCTGGGTGCTTGCGGTGGGAGGCTGGGAGTGCTCTGCGTGGTGAGGGGGCGCCGGTGCCACCGAAGTCCAAGGTCGATCTGTACGCGGCGATACGCCGTGATGTCCGGGCGGGCATGTCGAACCGGGCCTTGCAGCGCAAGTACGGGGTGGGCTTCCGGACGGTGAAGGCGGCCGTGGAGTCCGTCTGGCCGGAGCCGCGCAAGCAGCTGCCGCCCCGCAAGACGCGGCTGGACGTGTTCAAGCCGGTGATCGACCAGATGCTGAGGGCGGATCTGGACGCGCCGCGCAAGCAGCGTCACACCGTCAAGCGGATCTTCGACCGGCTGCTGGACGAGCACGGTGCGGTGGAGGTGACCTATCCGATGGTGCGGGCCTATGTCGCTGATCGCCGCCCGCAGATACGGATCGAGGCGGGACGCGGACCGTTGAACGCGTTCATCCCGCAGACCCACTTGCCTGGGGCGGAAGCCGAGGTCGACTTCGGGGACGTGACGATCCGTCTGGCCGGCGAGCAGGTCAAGGTGTTCCTGTTCGCGATGCGGCTGTCGTACTCCGGCAAGGCGGTGCACCGCATCTTCGCCTCGTGCGGCCAGGAGGCGTTCTTCGAGGGGCACGTCCACGCTCTCAGCGTGCTGGGCGGCGTCCCTCGCGGCAAGGTGCGCTATGACAACCTGCGGGCCGCGGTCGCCCGGGTGCTGGGCCTGTCGAGAGCGAGGGTGGAGAACGAGCGGTGGACCGCGTTCCGTTCGCACTACGGCATCGAAAGCATGTACTGCCGCCCGGGACTCGAAGGTGCCCATGAGAAGGGCGGGGTGGAAGGCCAGATCGGCTGGTTCAGGCGAAACCACCTGGTTCCCGTCCCGGAAGTCGCCTCCCTCGCCGAACTCAACGCGATGGTCGAGCGGTGGGACGACGAGGACGATGACCGCCGCATCCGGTCGCGGCCCAGGACGATCGGCGAGTACTTCGCCGTCGAACGCCCGCTGCTGCAGCCGCTGCCGGACGAGCCGTTCGAGACCGGTCGGCTGTTCAGTCTGCGGGTGGACCGATACGCGCAGGTCAGCGTCCGTACAAACCGCTACTCGGTGCCCGTGGGGCTGATCGGCCGCACCGTTCGGGTGATGCTGCACGCCTCCGAGGTCGTCGTCCACGACGGGCGCAAGGAAGTCGCCCGGCACGAGCGGCTGATCGCCAAGGGCCAGTCCCGCCTGGACCTGGACCACTACCTGGAGGCCCTGGTCCGCAAGCCCGGCGCTTTCCCCGGCGCGACTGCCCTGGAACAGGCCCGCTCCGCAGGCAAGTTCACCCCGGTCCATGACGCGTGGTGGGCGGCGGCCTGCAAGGCCCACGGCGACCGGGACGGGACCCGGGCGCTGATCGAGGTCCTGCTGCTGGGCCGGCACCTGCACCACGAGTACCTGGTGACCGGGCTCGCCGCCGCCCTGCGCGTCGGCGCTCTGACCGCGGACGCGGTCGCTCTGGAAGCCCGCAAGGCCGCCGAGGCCGACGACGCCCCGCCCGCTGCAGCAGACCCGGAGCCGGACCGGGCCAGGGTGACGTTCCTGACCGAACGGCGGCTGGCCCACCTGCCGCCCGACAACCGGCCGCTGCCGTCGGTCGCGGCCTACGACCAGCTGCTGCGACCGCGGCGGCCGGACCGATCCGCCGCCGAGGGAGACAGGCCATGACGACGTTCAAACGCCACCGCGGGTTGACCGAACAGGCCGCCGACGCCGCCGTCGACCAGGCATGCCGCATGCTCCGGCTGCCCACCATCCGAGCCCAGTTCCCAGAACTCGCCGAAACGGCCGCCCGTGACCAGATGTCGTATCGCGGCTTCCTCGCCGAACTGCTGATGGCCGAGTGCGACGACCGGGCCCGCCGCCGCTCGGAACGACGGATCAAGGCTGCCGCCTTCCCCCGCGAGAAGTCGCTGCGGGCCTTCGACTTCGAGGCGAACCCCAGCGTGGACCCGGCGGTCATCCACACACTGGCGACCTGCGAGTGGGTCAAGAAGGGCCTGCCGCTGTGTCTGATCGGCGACTCGGGCACCGGCAAGTCGCACCTGCTGATCGCGCTGGGCACCGAAGCCGCGATGGCCGGCTACCGGGTCAAGTACACGCTCGCGACCAAGCTGGTCAACGAGCTGGTCGAGGCCGCGGACGAGAAGGTGCTGACCAAGACCATCGCCCGCTACGGCCGCGTCGATCTTTTGTGCATCGACGAGCTGGGCTATATGGAACTGGACCGCAGGGGCGCTGAGCTGCTGTTCCAGGTTCTGACGGAGCGTGAGGAGAAGAACAGCGTCGCCATCGCCTCGAACGAGAGTTTCAGCGGCTGGACCAAGACCTTCACCGACCCCCGCCTCTGCGCGGCCATCGTCGACCGCCTCACCTTCGGCGGCAACCTCATCCAGACCGGCACCGACTCCTACCGCCTCGCCATCACCCAAGCCCGAGCTGCCGCCCAGGACTCGGCCGGTAACTGACCTGCCGGCCATCGCCCCCACCCGCTCAGCCTCGCCCGGAACCGACCTCCGGTGACCAGGATGATCGTGTTGCCTTGCCGGACGTTACGGTGACGAGCCGTTCGAGGCGATGGCGTCTCAGGTATGCCGAGACCAGAAGACGACGAACGCGACGTAGGCGATGGCGGCGGTGGCCACGAACCAGAAATACGGATCGCCGCTTCGTCCGGATGCCAGCTCACCGATGAAGGCGCTGAGATTCCCCACGGTAAGCACCACGCCCGTGCCGGCCCAGGCTCGCCCTGCGATCCGGGCGAAGCGCTCGTCGGGCTCCTTCTCGGTGAGGCCCTGATAGGTCTCGTTCCGGCGTCCCAGCAGCACTAAGGCGAGACTGCAGACCGCCAGGATCCCGAACGTCACCACGCCGAGAGCAAGGCGGCCTCCGAAAGTCGCGGCCACGAGGCAGGCGCCTCCGAGAACGAGAAAGAAACCGGGGACGGACCTCCTGGCCGTGTTACTGGTCATCTGCTGGGCCCTCATTGGCATGAAACATCTCCTCAACGCTGACCTTGAAGAACTTGGCCATGGACAGGGCGAGCGGCAGGGAAGGTGTGTACCGCTCGGTCTCGATGGCGTTGATCGTCTGCCGGGAGACCCCGAGGGCCGTGCCCAGTTGGCCCTGGGAGAGCCCTCGTGACGACCGCAGTTCCCTGACGCTGTTTCGCACGTGTAAAGCTTACTTGTCACCCCTCGGTGGCTGTCAAGCTTGCTTTACAGGAAGGGCGGGGCTTGCAACCGCGCCTCGCGCAGCGTGTTCACCGTGCTGATGGTCAGCCCGGGATGAAAGTGTGAGTGCATCCCCGACCGCCCCTTGGGCGGCCTCAACCCCGCCCCGAGCACGGCCCCAGCTCCGAGGTGGTGTCACTTCTCACCGACATTTCGCGACGCTGTGATCGACAAGCGCTGTCTGAACTCGTCGACAAGCGGTGTCAGGTCTCGCCTACAAAGCCACCCGCCGACCGCCCCGAGGCCGGACCTGGGGACGACGCGGACACACCCCGGTCGTGACGGTGAGCGGACGCCGCTCGGGGCGACTGTCGGTGGCCGGGCTGATTGCGATGCGGCCCGGCTCACGGACCCGGCTGTGCCATCGGCTGATCGCCCACCCGGCGGGCAAGGGCAAGCGCCGCAGCCTGAGCGAGCGCGACTTCATCGCTCTGCTCGACGGGGACAAAATCCGCGCAGCCCATCAGCGTTCCGGTTGTCCCCGCGCCGATGAAGACGCAGTCGACGTGGCCGAGTTCCCCGAAAATGGATTGGGCGGTACGGTCCCGGTGGACCCGTGGGCCGGCTGCGCTGGCGTACTGGTTCGGCCAATACAGACCGGGCTCGCCTGCGAGACGCTGACGTATGTACTTGACGCGGGATTGGAGAAATCCGCCGTTGTCGTCCACTGTATCGATGACGACGATCTCGGCACCCAAGGCTTCCATGATCCGTACCGACTGGGCATTCGTGTTGGGGTCAGTGACACAGGTCAAGGGGTACCCCTTTGCAGCGCACACCACGGCCAGGGCCACGCCGAGGTTGCCAGACGTCGACTCGATCAGGCGGCCGGGCGGAAACCGCCCAGACGCCTCAGCTTCCGCTACCAGGGCGACAGCGGTCTTGAGCTTTACCGACCCTGCCGAGTTGAGGCCTTCAATCTTGAGGTATACGGAGCTTCCGGGAGCTATTCGTATGAGGGCTGAACGTTGGTGACGCCGTCCCAGAGTCGTGAGGCTGGTGGTTGTCCTTCTGCTCCGGAGTGTGGGCGGTGGTAGTTGTAGTGGATGTTCCAGACCATGATCGCGGCGGTCCTGGCCTCCTCGCTGGTGAACTGGCGAGCGTAGAGGAGTTCCTCGGCCAGAATGCGCTGATAGCGCTCCACCAAAGGAGCGTTGGCGTGCGTCGTCATGACTTCACCTCTGCGCTCTGCTCGCCTCCGGCCGGAAGGGACGCCACGATCGGGCTTGTGCTCGCCGTCCGCCTGGTCTGGGTCGCGAGCACCAGGGCGGCCAGGACGGCAAAGGCCGCGCCGGTGGACTACACCGCCGAGCGGGAGGAGCACCTGCCGCCCGAGCAGCGCGGGCACTACCGCGTCCTTCAGGACATCCAGCGCATCCCCGGTCCCCGCAAGCGCGATCCGGTGCTACAGGTGCGCCGGATCCTGGTGCATTCCACCGGTAACGCCGCCGGCCAGCGCCAAGCGCGCACCAAGCGGCTGGCCAAGGCCACAGCCGAACTGAAGAAGGTGCAGCGCGGGGCCGGTGGCCGGGGTGGAGGTGACGGCCGTCAGCCCGAAGGGGTTCGCCGAGCTGTGCGAGCTCGTCGAGAGTGAGGGCGGGCTCGGGGATGTGCGGGTGGAGCTGGAGTTCACCGCCTACCCCTCGCGGCTGCAGGACGGCGCGGCCGGGCAGATCCTGGACGCGGTCCGCGCCCAGGCCGCAGCCAGGCGGGCGATGCGGTGGTCACGGTCGAGGACAAGAAGAACGTCGTCCCGGTGACGGTCACAGTCCGGGTCCGCCCCGGCGGGGGGCCGCTGATGTGGCAGGTGACCGGCGGGGAGCTGGAGGGCCGATGGCGTCGGCGGAGTACGCGGTCTTCCAGGCCGGCCGCAGGGAAGAAACGTCGTACGGAGCTAGCGCAGCGCGTCCCTGGCCGCGCAGGAGTCACTCCCGCCGCACGGCCCGATTCTGCACCGAATTCCACCCGGAGACCGCGGCCCCGCCTTCCCAGCCTGCACCAAGCCCGTGGACGTCTCGTCCAGTTCGTCGCGGTCCCTGCCGGGCGCAGTAAGTCAATGTGATGCACGACACAATTGACCATCGCGCCTGATCAACACGTGATCCACACAGATTCTTTTAAAGAAAAACTAAGGGGATGGGTGCGGCGTGTTTACGCAGGGGCCGGGGCACAGCTGGCGTCAGGCGGTGCGAAGTTGGACCATAGCCGTCGCGCTTCTAGGGAGTGCGATTCCAGTGGTCGGGGTCGGAGCGACTCCGGCAACCGCCCATGACGGAGCGGCCTCGACAGCGGTCGACGGGACTCCTGAGTCGAAGGCTAGTGTTCTCGCGGGGGAGACCGGTGAACGAGTGGCCGTGGACGGGGCGACTACCGAATCGACCCAGGTCTTCGCCAACCCGGACGGCACCTTCACGCAGGAAATGAACGCCGCTCCGGTCCGTGCCCGCAAGAGCGACGGAGCCTGGGCCTCCATCGACACCGCACTCGTGCGTGAGGCCGACGGCTTGGTGCAGGCGAAGAACACGACTGCCGGTGTCACCTTCTCGGGCCGCGGCAGCGGAGACACGCTGGTGACGCTGGAGGACGAGGGTCACAAGCTGCAGCTCGGCTGGCCCACCGCACTGCCCGAGCCCCGGCTCGACGGCGACACCGCCACCTACGCCGACGTCCTCCCGGACGTTGACCTGCAACTGACTGCGCTGAGCTCCGGCTACACCTCGGTGCTCGTGGTCAAGGCCGCGGAGGCTGCAAAGAATCCGGCGCTCGCGACGATCAGGATGACCGTCTCCGGCAATGGCCTGGACATCGCCCCGACGGCCGATGGCGGTTTCGTCGCGCGCGACGGCGACGGTTCCCCGGTCTTCGAGAGCCCGGCAGGGCGGATGTGGGACTCGGCCGGTGACACCCCGGCAGCGGGCATCACCACGCAACTCGACCGCACCGTTTCAGCAGAGCCGGAGGGCGAACCGGAACTAACGCATACGGCCCTGCTGACCGACGCCGAGGGTGAACCCGCCCCCTCGGAGGGCCCCAGCAGCGGTGACGCGACGGCCGAACTCCCACTCAAAATCAACGAAGATTCCCTGGAGATCACGGCTGATCAGGCCCTGCTCCACGGTAAGGACACTGTCTTTCCTGTCTACATCGACCCGCCGACCAAGGGCATCGCACTGGGCGACTGGACGGCGCTTTCCTCGGACGGTGACAAATTCTGGGAGTTCGACGGGGATAAGGGCGTGGGGCGCTGCTCCAACTCCGGCCTATACCTGTGCTCCAACAGCCCCTACACCCAGCGCCTTTACTTCGAGTACCCGCTCTCCTCGATCCACGGCAAGAAGATCCTGGACGCCACGATGGAGGTGTACCAACTGTGGACGTTCAACTGCGATCCGCACTGGTACGACCTGAGCCGCGTGGACAAGGGCATCTCCTCCAGCACTACCTGGTCGTCCCGCCCCACCGGGGTAGACCTCATGGGCGACCGGAACGTGGCCTACGGCCGGGGCAGCCTGTGCAAGCCGGCACAGCCGGCGAACTGGGTACGCTTCAGCGACAACGTGGACGAGGAGACGAACGAGAACCTGACGACGACCCTCGCCTCCTACGCCACGAACAAGACGTCGCAGATCACCTTCTCGCTGACCGCACACGACGAGTCCGACGCGGCCTCCTGGGCGCGGTTCCGCAACGACGCCAAGCTGTCGGTGACCTTCGTCTCCTACCCCGACAAGCCGACCTCGTACGGCGTCCAGCAGGGCACCACCGGACGTGCCTGCAACGCCTCCACGCTGCCATTCGCCACCAGTGACACCACGCCGAAGATGCTGGCCACGGTGCAGTCGGCCGACGGCTCGAGCTCTCAGCTGCGCGCCTTGTTCGAGGTGTGGAAGGCGGACGGCTTCAGCCGCGCCTGGTACGCGGCCTCCCCGGACGCCGCCTGGGTGGCCGACAACGCCCCCCCGCGACGCGACCTCCAGCGCGCTGCGGCACAGACGGACTACAGGATGCGGGTCAAGACACAGGCGTACTACAAGACGGACCGAGGCGCCACCGGTGTGCTGGACTCGGCCTGGTCGTCCTGGTGCTACTTGCGGGTAGACACTGATTCGCCACCGCCTCCGGTGGTGACCAGCGCGGACGGCGTCTACAAGTCGGCCGAGACCGATCCGGCCGCGGGCGGGGTGGGCACATCGGGCAAGTTCACCTTTACCCCTGCGGACACCAATCCCACCATGGCCGGTATCCAGTCGGACGTCGTCAGCTACAAGTGGAAGCTGAACAGCGGCGCGGTCTCCGCTCCGATCACCGTCGCCAAGGGCGCGGCCACCACCCAGACGATCACGCCGAACCAGGCCGGTGAGAACACCATCCAGGTCTGGGGCTACGACGCGGCAGCTCACAGCTCGCAGACCGGCTACTACAGCTTCTTGGTAAAGGGTGCCGAGAAGCCCTCGGGGGTCTGGCACCTGGACAACAGCGGTGCTGACAGCACTTCTGCGAGACAGCACCCGCTGACGCTGGGCGGCTCGTCCGCCTACACCGCGCTGGCACGATCCGGTGCAGGGGCGCTGAAGCTCAACGGAACCAGCGACTACGCCGCCACCAGCAGTGCCGTGCTCGACACCAGCAAGTCCTTTGCGGTCTCCGCATGGGTACGTCCGGCCGACATCTCTCGCAGCCAGACGGTCCTCTCGCAGCAGGGCACCAACCTGTCCGGCTACGCCCTGCACTACTCCGCGTCGGCCGGGAAGTGGGCATTCAGCAAGTACGCCAGTGATGCCGTGGGTGCTGCCGCCGTCCGTTCGTACTCCACCGCGCAGCCGGTAGCGAACACCTGGACACACCTGGCAGGTGTCTACAACGCGGCGGACCAGACCATCCAGCTGTTCGTCAACGGAGTCCCGCAGGGCCAGCCGGTGACCAGCACGACCGCCTGGAATGCCAGCGGCCCGATGCAGTTCGGACGATTCCACTCCGGCACCAGCTACGTCGAGAACCTGAACGGAAGCCTGGACGAGGTCCACGTCTGGTCCCGTGCTGTCACGGACACCGAGATTGCGCACGACGCCTGGCTGGAGGACGAGGACATCAGCGATGGCACCGCCGGCGACCCGGTCCCGGCGCTCGTCGCCAAGTGGGACGCCACCGACATAGCCAACGCCGCCGGCACCACGGTGAAGGACACCAGCGGCTACGGCCGGAACCTGATACTCAACGGGGCCGCGCTCACCCAGTTCACCACCGGAGACCCGGAGATCGGCGAGGAGGTCACGACCACGCAGACGATGACTCGCCCGTCATGACCACAGTCCTGGCGCTCACCGACTCGACCGAGGACATCCAGCACTTCTGTCCCGCGGGTTCGACGTTCGTCTTCCGCATCCGGCTGCTGCCGGCTCACGAGCACACCTACGAGCACTTCGAGGAGATCTATCGCTCCCTCAAGGAGTCGTGCGACCTCTCGACGATCGACGTGGTGGTCGCGGAGTACGCGGAGTCGCTCCCCTTGCTGTACTTCATGCGCCGCGACGGCTACTCGTGCCCCGCCCTGATGATCCCGCACAACAACCCCTACCCCCTGCACATCCTGTGCTATTTCCTGCTCGTCGCTGCTCACGCCCACCCCGGTGACCTGGTCCTGTGCGGCTCGCGCCACGCACAGCGCGCGTATGAGCACCTCACTGGCATCCCGGCGCGGGCCCTGTGCACCTTCGGCATCTCAGACGTGTACCGCCCGCTGCCACGTGATGCGTCCCGGTAACACCTGGGGCTGCCACTCGACCGCACCATCCTGCTGTACACGGGCCGCTTCATGAACGACAAGGGCCTTGAACCCCTGCTCACCGTCGCACGCACCCTGCACAAGGAAGACCCACGCATTCTGCTCGTTCTGTCGGCGACGCACATCGACCCGCACTACTACAACCGGCTGGCGGGACGGATGGAGAACATCGTCCTCTTCCACCGCCTGGACAAGAAGCAGACCGCGTACCTCTATAGCTCCGCCGACCTCTTCGTGTCTTGCGCGACCAGCGTCTTCGAAACGTACGGGAAGTCGCCGCTAGAGGCGCTGGCGTGCAGGGTGCCCGTCGTGGTGCCGCGCTGGGACGGCTTCCCGTACTACGTCGATGACACCAACGGAGCACTGGCCGCAGTGGAGTTCCTGACGGAGCCGGTGGACCCGGTCGCCAACCCGTACGAGTTCGCCCGCGTGGATGTCGACGACTGCGCGGCCGCCTGCCGCCGCGTGCTGGCCAGGCCCGGTCCGCTTGCCTACGAGGTGCCCGAATGGGCCCGCTACGAGCACACAATGAGAACCCTGCCGGGTTGATCGAGGGCATGGCCTAACAACACCGGCACAGGCCCGCGCCGGTGCGCCAGGAGGGCCCGCGCCCGCTCGACATCGCACGCCACCCCAAGCCGGTGGCCGCCCTGCTGGAGCACTATGGACTCACCGACGCTGACACGCTCCTGCAACGGGCCGATCAGCTGGGCCTGCTGAACCAGAGCGACCCGGGAGAGCAGCGGCTGCTACGCGATCTGCACAACGAATTGTTCACAGTGATGGACAGCGAGACCGCTCGCGTCGGGCAGAACACGTGACACGCCCAACCCGACGAAAGGGCGTCCCAGGATGACTGACCGGCCGACCGGTGAGCACGTGCTCTTCGAGGAAGTCGCCCACGCCTACGACCAGTTACCTGTGGAGTTCTTCGGTTCCGTCGGTGAACGGCTAGGGTCTGTTTCTTGGATCATGTTCGGAGCCAGATCGCGAGGGCCGCGAGGGTGACGGTGCCGAGGTAGATGTAGGCGCGTTTCTCGTAGCGGGTGGCGACTGCTCGGAAGCCCTTCAGCCGATTGATGGCCCGTTCGACGGTGTTGCGCTTCTTGTAGCGCTCGCTGTCGAAGCCGGTGGGCCGGCCGCCTCGGGAGCCCCGGTTCTGCCGGTGTTTCTGCTGGTCGAGGCGTTCGGGGATGGTGTGCCGGATGCCGCGTCGTCGCAGGTGGCGACGGTTTCTTCGGGACGTGTAGGCCTTGTCTGCCAGGACGTGATCTGGTCGGGTGCGGGGCCGCCCGACTCCGCTGCGGGGCACGGAGATCTGCTCCAGCACGGCCTCGAGCTGGGGGCCGTCGCCGTAGTGGCCGGGTGTCAGGACGAAGACGAGAGGGCGGCATCGTCCCTCGGCGGCGAGGTGGATTTTGGTGGTGAAGCCGCCTCGGGAGCGTCCCAGGCATTCGCCGATCTGACCACCTCCTCCAACCGGACGGCCAGTTTCCGCAGCACCGGATCGACCTGGTTCGTCCCCCGAACCTTCCCCTTTTGAGGACCCTCGGCCGCCGGCGCCTTCCGCGCGCCGGCAGCGTGCTGATGGGCTCGCACGGCGGTCGAGTCCACGGACACATCCCAGTCGATCCGGCCCGCGGCATCCTCGGAGGCCTGGATGCGAGACAGCAGCATCTTCCAGGTTCCATCAGCTGACCAGCGACGATGCCGTTTGTAGACGGTCTCCCACGGCCCGAACCGCTCCGGCAGGTCCCGCCACTGGACACCCGTCCGCACTCGGTAGAGCACTCCGTTGATCATCCGACGGTGGTCACTCCACCGACCCCCGCGCCCACCACCACGAGGCAGGAATGACTCCAGTCGATCCCACTCCGCATTCGTCAGATCCCCACGACCCATCCCACCACCCTGACCTCAACACCCCACCCCTGTCAGGAGATCCGAGAAACAGTCCCTAGTGCCCTGAGTCGGGAATTCGGATCAGATATCCGGCGAGGCGCTCAGAACGCCGTGCAGGGCTGCTCTATGCGGCGAAGCCGACGTTGGTGACGTACTCGTACTGCCCCCACTGCGACCCCAGGTTGACGATGACGTCCTCCCAGGCGTCGTCCAGGCCCTGGTGGTCGCCGGATGCCCAGGCCTCGACGATGCGGTCCCAGCGGCGGACGTTCATCGTGCGGTACTCCACCATCTGCTGAAGCGGCCGCGGCACCTGCGACTGGTTCAACGGATGGATCTCCACCCGCGTCCCGCCAGCAGCGTTCAGGCAGTGGACCGCCGACCAGCGCCGCGCCTACACGGCCGGAACGCTGGAAGCCGGGCGGGTCGCCGAACTGGAAAAGCTCGGGATGGTGTGGTCCGAGCAGGACGCGGCCTGGGCGGACGGGATCGCCGTCGCCAAGCAGTACGCCGCCGCCCACGAGCACTTCCTCCCGCCGACCGCCGCGGTGCGGGAAGGGCATCCGATCGAAGTGTGGGCGAAGAACGCGAGGGCGGCGGCACGTAGGGCGCGGGAGAACGAGGAGCTCCGGGCGGCCGGCCGTCCTGTGCGGTCGGCGGCCGGGTCGATGACCCAGGCACGGCGGGACGAGCTGGACGCGATCGATCCGGGATGGTGCCCTGCCTGGGACACCAAGTGGCAGCGGTGCTACCGCCTCGTCCAGGACCACGTCCAGGCCGACGGAACGCTCCCGGAGGCTGCGGGCGACGTCGTCGTCCGGAGCGAGAGGTACTCGCCGGCCGCCTGAAACCGTCCAGGAGAGCGCCCTGGTCACGGCTATGACTTCGTGCGGCCTGCTGAGGCTTGCTGAGTGTCCGCGCCGGAGCTGGCATCTTGCCGCTGGGTCTCCTGTGGGCCGTGCCAGTCCAGGCACATCACGGTGGCATCGTCTTCGAGCCGGCCGCCAGCGGCGTCCAAGACCGCGGACGTCAGCGTCAGTGCGGTCTCCCGCGGATGCAGGTCCCGGGTGCGCTCCACCAGGGCGAGCAGGTCGACATTCTCCCCATGACGTTCGAGCATGCCGTCGGTCAACATGAGCAGACGGTCGCCGGGGCGCAGATCAATGTCCTGAACGCGGTAGGGGTGGGGGGCGGGCAGGGACAGGCCGAAGGGATGGTCTACCTCGCAGGTGATCACCTCCGGAGCCCCCTCGCGCATGCGCAGCGGCCAGGGGTGGCCGGCGTTGACGAGCTGAGCCTGGCCGGTGTGGAGGTTGATGCGCAGTAGTTGCCCGGTGGCGTGGCCGTGGGCGTGGTCGGCCAGGGCCTGGTCGGCCCGGTGGGCTTGCTCGGCCAGGTCGGCTCCTGCGCGGCGGGCGCTGCGCAGGGCGCTCACCAAGACTGTGGCGGCCAGGGCGGCGTCGATGTTGTGGCCCATGGAGTCGGTCACCGACAGGTGCAGGGTGTCGCGGTCCAGGGCGTAGTCGAAGGTGTCGCCGCTGAGGTCTTCGGAGGGCTCCAGGCTCCCGCACAGTGTGAACTGTGCTGCCTCGCACGACAGTGACATGGGCAGCAGCTGGTACTGGATTTCTGCAGCCAAGGTGGAAGGCCTGGGGCGTTTGCCCCAGGCGTAGAGATCGGTGAACCGCCCGTTGGCGATCACGATGTAGGCCAGGATGTGGGCGGCTTCCCTGATCGCATTGAGGAAGTCCTCGCTGGGGTCGGCCGGCAGGAGCAATTCCAGCAGCCCGATGGCATCCCCGCGGTTGGTGACCGGCGCGATCACCCGCTGTTCCTGACCGGTCGCCTTCTGATACAGCCGCTGGGTACGGATCACCTGCTCGTAGACGCTGCCGAGCAGGGGGAACCGCTCCGCTTCCCGCCCCAGAGTGCCGGCGACGGGCAGCCGCGCCACCGCCTTCCCCGTCAGGTCCACGATGAGGAAAGAGACCTTCGTAGCTTTGAAACGCCGCCGCAGGTCCTCCGCGACCACATCGACGGCCTCCACCGGCGCCGCCATCTCCGCAGCTGCCAGCAACCGGGCAAGTTCGTTGTGCTCAGCACCCACGACCACGCTCCCTACCAGCGCCCCTCATATCAGCTTGGGAACCGCCACGGGGAGCGTCAATCTGTGACCAGTCACAGTAAAGACCGCCCCGGCCTCGTCCAGGCGCGATCAACACCCCGAAGCGCAACAAGACGCCCTAAAAGCCGCAGGGTACGAACAGATCTTCACCGACAAGGCGTCCGGCAAGCTCGCCCGCCCGCCCAATCTCGACAAGGCCTTCCTCGTCGCGCGATCGTGTCCGCGGGCAACCTCGCGGAGCACCGGCCCCCGCATCAAGGTCGTCGAGCACGTCCCGCAACCCGCGCTCCTGCGCCACGCCGGCCTGTTCGTGACGCACGGCGGCCGGGCATCCCTGCTCGACGCGGTGCAAGGCGCAACGCCCGTCTTGGTCATGGGCGTTCTCGCCGACCCGCCCGACACCGCCGCCGCGTTCGCCCGGCGCGGCCTCGGGTGCACGCTGGGTGCGGCGCCGTTTCTGTGCCGCCGACGGCCCGTTTGTCCACATGGCGTGCCGCCGCCCGGCTGTGGCTGCCGCTCTTGGCCCTCGGGCAGTGGATCATCCGTTGCGGCCGGGGCGTGGGTCGGGCCACGCGGCCCGCAGCAGGGCGGTCTCGGACGGGGAGAGCGGGCGATGGCCAAGAGCGACGTCGTCCTGATCGAAAGCCCACTCCCCGTAGAGCAGGACCGCCATGCCGTGCTCGTCGTCGGTACACACCGCCCAGCGCCCGATGTTGCTCTGAATCGACCATTCGTAGTAGCGCAGGCCGCCCGAAGCGTCCTGGCTGGACGTCATCCGGGCCCCATCCGGAGGAAGCAAGTCCTCCAATGAGCCGGCAGTCGAGGGCGGGATTCTGTCTGCAGCCTCGAGCAGCTTCGTGAGCTCCTCCACTCGGACTCGCAACCAGGCGTACCCGCTTCCCCGGGCGAGCACGGCAAGGGGCGTGCAAGCGATCAGCGCACAGTTCCGCATCAACTCCGGATATTCGTCCAGCCCGTTCAGCGCGGCGAGAGCAGGCTCGAACAGCGCCCAGAACGGGACTCGGCCATCGGCGAGGAAGGGCCCGTGCACCCTGACCACCCGCTCCTCGCCGGGCAGCGGCAGCGACTCCGCTCTGGGGAACAGCTCACGCGAGTCCAGCGGCAGGCTGCAAGGAGTGCCGTCCGCCCACTCCACACGCGCTGTGCCAGCCAGCGCGGCCCAGCGCGGCGCAGGACTCTCCGACCAGGCGGGTCGGGCGCACCCCGAACACGTCGGGCACGGCACGGAGACGGTGATCGACATCTCGACATGATCGCAGATCACCCAACAAGCCGGAACCGTCTCCACACCCCAGCAGGAATCACAGCCAGTAGCGGCCACCAGCCGCACCACGCCCCGACCGAGGCCCCAAACCCAGCCTATCCGCGCGGATTCTAAGCGTTGAGGTCTCGACGCACCCGATCTGGGAGTCGCTGAGTGGCCCTGACCTTGTGAAGGGCCGGATGGCGCTGATGCACGCCCACGAGGAGTCCGCGGGTCAGGCAGCGTAGTCGTGGTCGACCCTGGATCAATATCCCGCCTGGACAAGCTGCGGGCCTTGGAGGCCTGGCTGGACTGGCAGCTGCGCAAGACCCGCGCCCGGATCCAGGACATCGAGGCCCGGGAGCGGCAGGGGCAGCAGGCGTTGCGTGGCGAGGAGCCGCGTGAGCAGGGGGGACGCCAAGCTGAGGAGCGGCGCCCGCGTACCCCGGACTGGGGTATCAGCGACGTCGGTCTCGGGTCTCCGACCGCCGAAGTACACCGCGGTGACTGCTGGGCCGCGGGGAGGCCGCTGCGGGCAGCCACGCTGGAACAGCCACTGTCCGCCCTCGCCGACGGGGTGCCGGCTTGTGAGGCGTGCCGACCGGAAACCGTGCTCGGCGCACCGTGACCTCACGGCCGACAGCGTGCATCAGGCCCCCACCTGCGAAGAAACCCGTCTCACCGCCTCCGTTGATCAGCCAACTGCGCGGCCTTGGGACATGCTCCAGGGCAAGAAGCTCCGCGGACGCGCTCTCCTGATCAGTCCCGCCCCCACGGGGACGCTCCGGCTGCCCAGGCGCGGCGCAGGTCCGGGTAAAGCTCTTCCTGGTCCACCGGCAGCGTGGACTTCACGTGTCGAGTCCACTCGTCCGTGATCACCTCTGTCACGTTGTTCTCGACGGCGTCGAGCGCCTGCGCGACGACGTCCTCGGGGGCGATCTTCGCTTCGGACACGTCAGCGGCCATGTCCGTGTCGATGAACCCAGCGTGCACGCCGACCACGTGCGTGCCCTGACCGTGTAGTTCCACCCGGGCCGCGTTGGTCAGCGCCCATTCGGCGGACTTCGACGCGCAGTAGGAGGCGTTGAACGGCACCGTGTACCAACTGACCACCGACAGCATGTTGACCAGTGCGCCGCCGCCGTTGCGGGCCAGCACCGGTGCGAAAGCCCGGCACATCTCGAGGGTGCCGAAGTAGTTGACTTCCATCTCGGTACGGGCGGCTGCGGTGTCCGGTGCGGTGATCAGCGGACCCAGCAGCATCGCGCCTGCGTTGTTGACCAGCAGGTCGACATCGCCACACCGTTGCGCGACTGCCGCGACCGCAGCTCGGTCGGTGATGTCGAGATCGATCGGCTTGACCCGAGGATCGGTGACCGAAACCATGCTCGCGTCCCGCGCGGCCGCGTACACGGTTGCCGCGCCGCGAGCGAGCAAGGCCTGGGTGAAACTGGCACCGAGACCACGATTGGCACCCGTGACGAGAGCGACTGCTCCTGAGATCCGCATGACATCAAAGGTGCGCCATCAACTCGAGATCCGTCCAATCCTGCTGTGATACCCAGTAGACATCACAGCAGGAACATCGGGGGTCGTCCGAGCAGGCATCGCATAGCACAACGGCGCCTGACCAACTTGGCTGCACCGCCACGGAGCGCCGGACGTCGTCCATCGCCTTGCGTAGCCCGGCTGTCACCTCCCGGGCCCGCGCCGCGGTGAGCGGCGGCCGCGCTGGTTCGGCGACGTCGTCCTGGTCCTGGTTGTGCTCGCCCATGTCCCCATCGTCCTGCGGAGCGGCGGGCCCGGCCAGAGCGCACGGAAGCACGGGCATAGGCGTCGGCCGGCGCCCCAGGCGGTACGCGGGCCGGGCCAGGGTCGTTGAGCCGGGCATGAAGCTGCCGGAGCGGGTCAAGGTGCTGTCGGATGTGGCGTGCGAGGTGTGGGAGGCCGCGATCGCGGACGGGTGGTCACCGTCGGCGGCGTCGGACACGCTGGCCACCGTGGACGCCCTGGTCGCCGCGCTCGCCCGGATCGGGCCGGAGACCGAGGAGCTGCTGGCACCCGCCCTCGCCGCCACCGCGAAGACCCGCACACTCTTCGTGAGGTCGCAGGACGCCCGGGGGGCCACCGGCCTGTCGGGCGCGGCCCGGCCGGACTCGGCTCCGGCGCCGGAGCCGGCGGGGCGGCACACCGTTCCAGAATTCTGGATCACCCGGAACGTGGCGGTGGCCGAGCAGCTGTGGTGGGGCGCCCAGGAAGATCTGGGTGGGCCGCTCGCGGACATGTTCGCCGCGCTGCCGCCCCGCGCCATGGAAGAGGCGGTCCTCCGGCGCCTCCAGGGCGAGGTCTGGCACGCGGTGCTGGAGGACCTGACCCGCCGTGTCCTCTGACAGGTGATCTTGACCTGTCTGGTCAACTGTGGCGGGTGGCGGTCCCGGCCGGCCCGGTCAGGCCAACACCGCCTCCGCGAAAATCAACGACGCCCCAGTGCCGTCGCTGCACCGGCCCGGGCAAGCGGCAAAGGCAGGCCACAGGGCTTTGCTCCAACGAAGGCCGCACCGGGGCGGGCCCGCCCCGGGCCGCGCCCTGGCGGGCGGACGTCACTCGTCGGCAGCCCGACGCTCGATGACACAGTCCGGGCCGGGGTGAACCAGGCCCGAGTGCCCGTCCTCGAATTTCACCACGTAGGGCGGTTCACCGTCGGAACCACGTACCTCGACGATCTCGCCACGACGGTCGGTCTGGCCGACACTCCGGCTGTACATGTGAATGTGGTCCCCCACGCTCGCCCGCATGTCGCTGCTCCTCCTTGGAGTCCCCGGCCGGCCACGCTGATCGGGCCGACCACGCCCGCATCAGATCAGAGAACCAAGTCCACACATAACAACGTTCACCCGAACAGGGCACAGCTGGCGCCCTCGGCGGCTGGGCTTCACCGCGCGAGGGACCTCCGGTGAGTCGGTCAAAGTCACGTGGCAATGCGGTCCGGCGCCCCTGCTCGTCCCCGACGCCAGAACCCGGCCTTCATGAGCACTCGACCTGATGCGGGGTTGCTGGTGCGGTGCTCGGCGGTGATCCGCATGACGGTGTCGCCGACGGGGAGCAGGCGGACTGCGGCGGTGGCGTGACCGTTGCCCCAGGTGTCTTCGCGCAGGATGTAGGCGAGATGGCCGGTTCCGTCTGTGGCGCGTAGTCGGATGATGCCGATCAGGTCGCCGTCCACGTCGATGCCGAGGACGTACAGGGTGCGCGGTCTGTTCCGGCCGGGTGCGTGGGCAGATGGTGATGCGGCTGCTCGGGACCGTTGTGGTCCTGGCCGTGTACGTCCCCTGCCGCCCGCAGGAGGGGAACACGATCCCATGCATATCTGAGGGGTTTGAACGGTGTCGGGTCATTCTTTCGAGGGACGGGGGAGGTTCACCACCAGAGGTGAACCGCGATCAGCGAGAGCATGCCTTTGACAGATCGTCACATTCCCGGAATCTGGAAGGCGGGCACTCCCATGCCTGTTGATGGCTACTCGGCGGCTCCGTTCGCGCTCGACCCCGAAAGCGTTGCAACGCTGGACGCGATCCGCGAAGCGATGCTGGACCCGTCGCCGCGCCGCATCGGCCGGCTCGACCAGTGGGGCCTGGCCGACACCTACGAGACGTACGCCGAGATCGCCGAGTACCGTGAGACCCCGATCATCATGGCGGACGGGACCCAGATCGACGCGGCGCTGAGCATTCCGCGCAACCTCGCGCCAGGCCAGACCTGTCCCGTGGTCGTCATGCCTGCCCCGCTGGTCACGATCGGCCGCACGGCCTATCTCGGCATGTTCCCGCGCCTGGCGCTCGGTGGCTACGCCGTTCTGGCCTACAGCCAGCGGGGTCTGGCCGGCTCCGGCGGCGAGATCCACGTCGCCGGGCCGCAGGACGTGGCCGACGGCGTCGAGATCCTCGACTGGCTGACCGGACTGGAGGGCATCGACGCGGACCGGATCGGTTGCTTCGGTGCGTCCTACGGCGCCGGGACGAGCCTGCTGCTGGCCGCGAAGGACAGCCGGGTCAAGGCCGTGGCGGGCGCCAGCGCCTGGGGAGACCTGTTCGCCTCCCTGTACGAGAACGACACCCGGCACACCGCGGCCTTCGAGGCGCTCGTCGCCCTGTTCGGCGAGGACCGGTGCTCCAAGGAGTTCCGCGTGGTCATCGAGAAGATCCGCAACAACATCATCGACGACGAGGTGAAGGAGTTCGCCCGGGTCCGCTCGCCGAAGCAGTACCTGAAGGAGTACAACGACAACAACCTGCCGGTCCTGATGACCACGTACTGGCACGAGACGATCTTCTCGGTGCCCGCCGTCGTCAACTTCTTCAAGGACCTCCAGAGCCCCAAGTCGCTGCTCGTCCAGATCGGCGACCACGGCAACGGCGAACTGCCAGGCCTCCTGGGGCTGATCGCCAAGCCGACCGAGACGGCTTACCGCTGGCTGGACCACTACCTCGGCGGCACGGCCGGCAACGGGACGCAGCCGCAATTCGGGGTCCGCTCGGAGTACATGCACAACCTCCTGTCCGAACTGTCCCACGACAGCTGGGAGGACTACGTCCTGCCCCGCAAGCGGTTCCACCTCGGCGCCGCGGCCTCCAGCAAGGCCGACGCAACGATGGCCGAAGGGCAGCCGCAGCCAGGCTGGACCCGTTCCCTCAACGCAACGGGCGAGAGCACCGAGGCCGTTGTCGCCCCACAGCTCGTCAAGACGGGCTTGGCCGAGCGCGTAGGCCTGCCCCATACCTACAAGACCACCGCCGTCGACCGCGACCTCGCCGCGGCCTGGACCACGGCGCCCCTGGAGCAGCCGATGCGCGTCCAGGGCGAGCTGGAGCTGCGGGTCACCGTCAAGCCGCAGGCGGCGGGGGACGCCACGATCGTCGCCTACCTGATGGACTTCAACCCGGCGACCGGCAACGCCCGCATCATCACCCACGCCCCGTACACCCTCACCGGCCGACCTGCCGGTCAGGCCACCACGGTGACCTTCCCCCTCCAGCCCGCTCACTACGTACTGGGCAAGGGCCGTCAGCTCCAGCTGATCATCGACTCCCACGACCCGTTCTTCTCCGACGCCAACACCACCCCGTCCACCATCGAGCTCTCATCCCCGAAGAGCACCGAGGCCTACCTCGACATCCCCCTCGCCCCCCTGCCCTGACGGCAGCACCCCGCAAGCCCCACAGTTGACTCTGGTCCGGTCCGTCGAAGAGCGGACCGGACCAGGCACTCCTACCCCACCCCCGGCTCCGCGTACCTGCCGAAAACGACCGTGACAGGACAGCGAGGACCAGACATGAAAGATGAGATCAAACCCCACGTACGGGGCAAAAATCCCCGCTCGGCGCGCAACGCAATGAGAATCCGACAACTCGAACGAGAAGTAGTGAGAATCGGACAGCTTCACTGCGACAGGACAAGGACGATCAACCTTCCCTGCCCCACGGCCTCGCCGGTGACAAAGGCCTGCCTATGTGACAACTACCGTGCTTCGGCTCAGTAATTGATGCTCGCCATAAAAGGGCTCCGAATTCAGTAGTCGAGATCCAGGTAGTCGATGTCGTTGATTTCGACCTCCGACAGTCCCATGGCGCGGCCACCACTGTCCTGGAAATAGACCTCCTTAAACCCTTCGGCGATGATTCCACGCATCTCCCGGTCGCTGGCCCCGGCGTCGCGGGCGTCGAACAGGCGTTGCGCGTACGTCGCGGGGAGGTGGACGGTGAGGCGGCGGAAGCGGCCGTCGTCGGTCGTGCCGACCGGCGCGGTGTAGCCGAACCGGGCCCGCGTCTCCACCGTGATCCCGGTGGCGGCGGCCTGCTTCCGCCGGCGCTCCCTTCTCCAGCAGGTCGACCGCCCACAGCATCGACTGAACGCCCTCCAACTTCGCCAGGCCGGGCGTGGGCCCAAGGCGGAACCCACCGGGCTGCGGCTTACCGGACGCCGCGTACGGCAGGAAGTCCAGCGGGCTCTCCCCCGGCGTGGCCTCGTCGATGTCTAGGGGGTTCTGGCACAGATCTTGGGGAGCCGTCGCGGAGCGTTACCCCGATGCTCGATTGCGAGGAGACGGGTGCGCGTGAGACCGCGTACGCCTTGTTGCCCAACGCTCGAAGTTGACGCTCCATCAGATATCTGTCGTCCGCCGCTGCGGTCGGTTGTGGACGGTGATGGTGCTGGTTATGCAGCCCTATGCTCCGTTCTGGGAATCGCTGGTGTTCGACGGGATCGGCGATGTGGATGTCGAGGCGGTTACGGCCGCGTTCGGCACGGTTGAGGTGGTGGCGAAAGGCCGGGCCGCCGGCGGTCTGTGCCCGGACTGCGGCCGCTTCTCGGACCGAGTCCACGACCGATATCAGCGCAGGCTGAAGGATCTTCCGCTCGCTGAACAGGGCTTCGTGATCCGGCTGACGGTCCGGCGCTTCATCTGCGGGGCGGCGGACTGCCAGCGCCGGACGTTTGCTGAGCCGTTCTCCGGGCAGGCCGCCCCGCACGCACGGTTCACCAAGAGGCTCAACCACGCCCTGGAGAGGGTGGGGCTCGCGCTGGCCGGGCGGGCCGGCGCTCGGCTGTCGGCCCAGCTGGGCTTCGGCGCGGGGCGGATGACCTTGTTACGCAGGGTCATGGCATTGCCCGATCCACGGTTCAGTACTCCGCGTGTGATGGGACTGGCCGGACGACCAGTGCGGCTGCTGTGGCGCACCCAACGCGGGCAGGTCCGCTCCTGGGTCCCACAGCTCTTCGCCCGGCATACCGACGGCACCGCCCTGCTCGCCGACTGCCCCAGCCACACCGACGCCGGCGGCGAACGCGCCCAGAACACGGCACGGGCGATGGAGGAGGCGTGCGCGCACATCGGCTGGACCTACCGGCGCCTCCCCCCGCTCGACGACATCCTGGCGGCCAACCTGAGATGGCTGGCCGGCTACCGCCACCCCCGCAACGCCGGCCGCCCCGGCCTGACGTCGGCAGTCCTCGAGGCGTTCGCGCGGCCGCGGCCGCTGATCGAAGGCGCCGAAGCGACCGGTGACCCGATCGAAGTCCTCTCCACCGTCTTCCACTCCCTGTGGCACGGACAGCTGACAACAGACCTGAATACGCCGCTGCACGAACGCGTCCTGCTCGGCCCCGGGACTGGAGCGGTCCGGGCAAGACAGGAGGAGTCGGGTGACTGCGCGGCGCGATGCCCGGCCTGTGGTGAAGGTCGGGGCCCATGTCCGCTTCCGCGGGGTGAAGTGGCAGGTGGTCGCCTTGTCCGGGCAGACCATCCACCTCGTCGGCCCGGACGGCGGTGGTGAGGCCGTGCTCGCCGGGTATCTGTTCGCCGACCCCGGCTTCACTGCCATCGGGGCCGACGTGCCCCAGGCGGCCCCGCAGTGAGGGCTGTTCGAGACCGCCCCCGCCACGGCGCGCGAGAAGGCACTGGCCTGGCAGCGGCACGTGAGAGAAGTCGAATGCGGCCTTGCCGACGGGCCCGGCAGCGAAGGAGCTGTACGGGAGCAGTACGACCCCAAGCAGCACACGCTGGCCGAGCGGGAGCAGGCCAAGGCAGAGGAGCTGATCGCGCTCGGCTTCGGCCGTGTCTCGCGCACCACGGTGCAGCGCATACGCCTGGCCTACTGCAAGCAGGGCCTGTGGCGGCTTCTCGACCACCGCACCACTCGCGCCTCCAGCCCCACCGGGCGGGCCGACGAACGGGTCGTCGCCGCGGTCCGCGAGGCGCTGCGCCGCCGGCGCGGCCGCTCGGACCGTCCCCACCCCAGAGCTGCCATCGCTCCGCCGTCCGTCCCGCCTTCCCAGTCAGCCGCGAAGGCCTTGGGCGGGCCGGGTCGGCGGCCCTGCTCCCGACAGCCATGCCACCTGAATGGCGCAACATGATGTGCCATCCACATGGGCGAAGGTCAAGCTGGCTAGTGCCCCAACCGAGGCAATCCGTGAAAGGGGAACCAAATGCACATTCGACGAATCCTCGCCGCCCTCATCGCCACGGCAGCCCTCGCCGGACTCGGCCTCACAGGCGCCGCCACCGCCACCGCCGCCACCTCACAGGGTGCCCCATCCTACGTCACCCCTTCTGAGTGCAAGCAGGGCGGCGGAACGCCCGCGATCAATGAGCCGGGCAACCCCTGCAAGGGCGGTACGCACGACGGGGAGCCGGTCGACTAACACCCCACAAGGCGCCCCGCAGCCACGCGCCGCGGGGCGTCCGCGCGAGCGCTGCACCGTGCAGCGGGATACAGCAGCGCCCCGGACCACCTGGTGGTCCGGGGCGCTGCGTGGGTGCTCGGGAGGCTCCTACGCCTCAACGTACGCGACGGGTCGAAGACGCCGAGCGGGGATGACCTTCGCGACCGGCTCGTCCTGCGTGCCGTCCGCTTCCTCGTCGTCGTGAGGCTGCGGGTCGCCTGCCCTGGGTGGCACCGGTTCGGGCTCCGGCAGCCGCGGCCCGGTGCCTTCGGCGGCGGCCCTGGTCCAGGCGGCGACTCTCCGGTCGCGCCGGGACGGCCGCTTCCCGCCGCTGCCAGGGCCCTGGTTGGCCCGGATCAGAAGCTCTGCGACCGCCTGGGTGATCTGTTCCTCGGTCGGGTCACTCTCGGCCTGCTGACGCAGGTCGGCCGCGGCGTGGTCCCAGGCCAGATCGCCGAAGGGCTGCGGGACGGTGCCGAGGTGCTTCCAGGGGACGGGGATCCAGCCGCCCTCCCAGTGGTTACGGACCCAGATCCAGCTGGCGTCGTAAGGGTCGAGGTGGATCTCCCACAGGTTCTTCTTGCGGGCGACTCCGGAGGGCTGGCGACGCAACGGGCCCAGATCCGCGCAGTCGTAGATGCGGTGGCTGATCTTGATGCCGTAGGAGTTGACCGCCCGCCAGGTCGCGGGCAGCAGTTCGACGTAGTCGTCCCCGGTCAGGGCCAGGGGGACGTAGCCGGCACTCTCGAGAAGGCTGGCGTACTTCTGGTTCGGCGTGAAGGTGCGGCCGGACTGCCGGGGTCCCGGAGCCCGTCATGCTGCCTGTTCTGCCACTTGGCGATGAGCCACTCGTCCAGAAGTTCCTGGATCTCCAGCATCGACCACAAGGGCTCGTCCTCAACGTTCCGTCCGCGATGCTCGGCCGTGCGGCCCAGGTAGCCGGGGAGGAACTGGCAGAACAGCGTGGCCACCGATTCGAGTGTCCGCTCGATGTGGGGCTTCTCCGCAGGTGAGCGTGGGTGGCAGGGTTGAAAGTTGATCTCCAGGGTTCGGCATGCGGCGCGGAAGTTCTCTGAGCACTATCAGCTGGCCGCTGCATCCCGCACGGGCGTGGACTTGGGCACCCGTCCTGAGAGCCGTTCGCTTGGGATTCTCTCGACAGTGACTCGATTCTCGACTACTAACGAGATTCGCAGGTCAGCACGATCCATCACCTGCCCCAAGTGAGACTCGGGGTAGTAACCCCAGGTGAGAGGCACCGAAGCACAACAGCCAAAATTCTCAGGCTATCCACGAACTCAGCAGGTCGATGAGTGCCCTTGCCCACCGCGATGCGGCAGGAATTCACACTCAACGCCCGACCAGCGAAACAATCCCGACCTGACATGCCGTCACTGACATTCACCACTGACACCAAACCGGCACATCGCAGCGGAGCCGCTGCCGTCCCGCCCGGTACGGGCCTGCGGCGCCGGCGGGCCGGGGTCTTCTCAGCCTCGGGTCCACAGTTGCTGGGGTTCGTCGCTGTTACAGGTGGTCACCAGCGCCTTGACGCCGTTATAGGGGGTGGAGTCGATCTCCAGGCAACGGTTGGTTTCAGTGTTCTTCAGGATCTGGCCTGCCGCGGTGGTGGTTTCCATGCGCCAGTGGACATAGCCTCCGCTGTACTCGTCACCGCAGCGGGTGGTCACGGCAGCGGAGTCGTTGCTGTAGGGCGCTGCCAGGCAGTGTCCGCTCGCGCGGTTGACCAGCTCGAAGGTGTCGCCGTCCGAGCGGCGGAACATCCACGTGTAGGTATCGCTGGAACTGCAGGTCCCGAAACTGGGGTAGACGGAATCGTCGGCGGATAGGCACTGGTGGGTGGCTGCGTTCTTGAGGCGCGAGACGGATCCCGGGGAGAGCGTCGCGGGCGATGAGGGCACCATGTTGCTGTCTCCGGACGAGCCGCCTTTGGACGAGCCGCCGGCCGCGCCTTTGGTGGGGTCCGTGCCGCTCCCGCCGCCGTTCGACGA
The DNA here is from genome assembly GCF_044742755.1 of Streptomyces sp. NPDC087845. Taxonomy (NCBI): domain Bacteria; kingdom Bacillati; phylum Actinomycetota; class Actinomycetes; order Kitasatosporales; family Streptomycetaceae; genus Streptomyces; species Streptomyces sp. NPDC087845. The sequence continues at coordinate 5,387 of NZ_JBIUVC010000036.1, read as the reverse complement.
GCTGCCGCCCCCCGTGGAGCCGTTGCCACCTGTGGAGCCGCTGCCTGCTATGGAGCTGCCGCCTGTGGCTTGGTGGGGTGTTGTTGCTGTGACGGAGGTGTGGGGGAACGGCCCGGTGAGGCAGAGCCGTCCGTTGGAGGCTTGTGGATGGACGTCTGGTCCGGCTTGCCGTCCGCAGTGCCCTTGTGGTCGTTCCGGTCGCCAGGCAGCTGGGTGCCGGCGTAGACAGCGAGGGAGACGACCACGACACCGACCGCGATCAGGGAGAGGACGTGTCGCCGCCGCTTGGTGTCACGGTGTGCGAGAGCGCGATCTACCGCCATGCCGAGCGCCGTCGTCGCCGCCGGTACCACCGCCGCCACGGCCCGTCCCGGATTGCCCATGATGTCTCCTGCTCACGAGCTGTTACGCAGGAGACGCTACGGGCGGGGACGGACCGCGGCGGTCATGCCAGGGGGCCAACCAGCCCCTGAATACCCGGGTATGACACCCCTACGGGCTACCGCCCGCTTCTTTGGGCGGTGGGCCTCCAGCCCCGCGCCCGGTGTCAGTTGTTGTTGTTGACCTTGGTGTAAGCGGCGCTGTAGCCGGTGGGGCAGTAGAGGGTGTCGGAGCCGTCGCCCGTGTACCAGCGGCCGTTGACGGTCACCTGGGCGCCGTTAACGCTGTTGCTGTTGCAGACCAGGACGAGTTGCCAGCTGTTCTTGGGGAGGGTGGTCTGGCAGCTGACGGAGCCCCAGTTGCTGCCCTGGGACGTGAAACAGAAGGAGGTTGCCGAGGCGGAGGGGGCGGTCATCACTCCGGCGGCCACAAAGAGGGCGGCTCCGGTGCCGAGGACTGCGATGCGACGACGCATGACGTGCTCCTGTCGATGACGTGAAGAGGGCGTGCGCCAGCATGTCGAAGATGTGAACGCCTGTACATACACGTGTCACATTTGACTGAAACCGATCAATCGGTTCCGGTTGTGGAGAAGCGGCTGCCGTGACCGCCGGATGCCGCTTTCACCACGCACGCCGGTCACGCGCATGCCCGTCACGCACGCCTGTCACCGGGGTTGAACTCGACCCTGATCTTCCCGAGGTCGTAAGCACCGGCTGGCATGAACCCCCACCACTCTGTTCTCCATGATCACGCGGATGAGCCGCCGACTGGCCCGGCCACGAGCCGACGGCCGGCACTGAACGCCCCCCGACGCCTCCTGGAGCAACCCCCCGCGCTCGGCCAGGCGCATGGCCTTCGACCGCACCCCTTCGACCTTCGCCGCGACCGCAATGTCGATGCCCAGTGCCGCCGCAATGTCCTTGGCCCGCACTGGCTCGTGGCCCGGCCGGTCCTGAAGCACGTTCAGGATCCGCTGGTTGTCAAGCGAGAGCACCGACACCGGAAGTCCCTCCCGCCAGGGCGGCACGATCGCTCCCGGCACCAACGCGGCCACCGGCACAGGAGCAGGCATTTCCTCGCCTTCGGCCTCCGCCACGGCGGTGATCTCTTCAGCAGACGCGGCCAGGGCGTCGACGAGCTCTTCGCGCGCGATCACCCGCCGGTCCAACTCGATCTCAGCGGCCTCCAGCGCTGCGGCCATACGGGCCGCCGCGGTCAAAGAGGTGCTGCGCAGCCGGCGGGGGCGTTCCAAGGGCACGGTCAGCGGGCTGATGCCGCTGGTCGAACAGCTTCTTGAGGAACGGCACGGGGGTGCGGTGCCAATGCCGCCCCAGGCCACGTTCTACCGGCTCGTCCGCCAACTCGCCCATCCCGCCGACCACCCGGGGCGGCCGGTCCGTAATCCACCGATCACGGAAGGACGGCGCGCCATGACCCCGACCGTGGCGTTACGGCCCGGGGAACAGGTCCAGATCGACACCACTCGCTTGGATGTCCTCGCGCTGTTCGACGACGGGACGCTGGGGCGGCCCGAGCTCACGATCGCGATCGATGTGGCCACACGGGCGATCCTGGCGACGGTGCTGTGTCCGGGCGGGACGCAGGCCGTGGACGCGGCGCTGCTGCTCGCGGAGATGGCCGTCCCGCACCCGGCCCGGCCTTCCTGGCCCGAAGCCCTGCACTTCACTCATAGCGCTGTGCTCCCGGGCGGCCGGCTGCTGTCGCTGGACGAGCGCCTCAAGGGCGCGGCCGCCCGGCCGGTCGTGATGCCGGAGACGATCGTCGTGGACCGCGGGAAAGTGTTCGTGTCCAGGGCGTTCACCGCGGCGTGTGAGACGCTCGGGATCAGCGTGCAGGTGGCGCCGCCGTTCACGCCGACCGCCAAGAGCATCGTGGAGCGCACCTTCGGGTCGATCAACTCCCTGTTCTGCCAGCATCTGCCTGGCTACACGGGCTCCGACGTCACCCGCCGCGGCAGAGACATCGAACGCGAGGCGTGCTACACCGTCGCCCAGCTGCAGGACCTCCTCGACGAATGGCTCGTGCACTGGCACCACCGGCTCCACGAAGGACTGCGCCACCCCGTACTTCCGCGGGCCGCGCTGACACCGAACCAGATGTGGGCCGCTCTGGTCGCGGTCGCCGGGTACGTGCCGGTCCCGCTGAGCGGCAGTGGCTACCTGGAATTGCTGCCGGTGCGGTGGCAGGCCATCACCGAACGCGGTATCCGTATCCATCACCACACCTACGACTCTGATCTGCTGGGCCCCTACCGGGGCCAGGACTCCGATGTGACGGCCCGCGGCCGGAAATGGGAAGTCCACACCAATCCCCACGACGTCCGCCAGATCTGGGTCCGCCTGCCCGAAATCGGGCTGACGGGAATCCCCTGGATCCACCGCGAGCACGCACCACCCGTTCAACGACCGCACCTGGCAGTACATCCGCACCACCGTCACCCGCCACCTGGACGCCGACCGGTACGAGGCCGGCCTCGCCGACGCCCTCGACCAGCTCATGCGCCGCGCCCGCACCGGGCATGCCACCCCCACCGAACAGCACCTGATCACCCGGACCGCACCCACCCGAACCTCCCTGCCCGCGCAGCGGTCCCCGGGCGGCCCGGAGGACCCGGACGGGCCTGTCGGCGAAACAGCCCCCGAGACGGACACCGACAGCCTGGACGACCTCGACGACACCCCCGACGAGCCACCACACCCCGGCCAGGACACCGGTGAAGACGAAGACGGCTTCCCCACCGCCTCCTTCACCGGGTACGGGCTGTATGACACCCGTGCGGAGGCCCTGAAGTGGTGAACCACAGCCCGTCCACGGCCCGGGGCAGTCGCCCTGTCGGCACCCGCGACGAACACGTGGGCAGCGGGCCCGAACAGGGGGCTGCGGGTACTGTCCCCGAAACGGGCGGCGTTTCCTGGCCGGTGACCACCTGGCAGGGCTGGCAGCAATTCACCACCACACCACCGCCCGCGCCTCCCGAGCCCGGAGCCCCGCCACGCAGCACGGAAGAACGCCTGGCCTACCACTCCGCGTTCATCACCCTCCGCACCCCGGTCATCGACACCCTCGCCACCAGCGTCCGCACCCTGATGATCCTCGGCCGCCACCAGACCATGACCGCCCGCCCTTCCCTGATCGTCACCGGCCCGGCAGCGGCCGGGAAAACCACCGCGCTCCTCCACGTCGGACGCACCTGACACCTCGCCCACACCCACCGCAACCCGACACCACCCGGCTCAGCACATGCCCCGGTACCGGTCGCGTACGTCCTCGTCCCGCCCGGAGCCACCGCGAAAACCCTCGCCACCGAATTCGCCCACTACCTCGGCGTCCCCGTCACCGCTTGGATGACGCAGGCACAGATCACCGACGCGGTCTGCCACACCTACCAGCAGGCCGGTGTCCGCCTCGTGCTCATCGACGAGATCCACCGCCTCACCCCCCGCACCACCACCGGCGCCCAGACCGCCGACCTGATCAAAGACCTCACTGAACGCATCCACGCCACGTTCGTGTATGCGGGCATCGACGTCACCACGACCGCCTTGTTCAGCAGTGTGCGTGGTGCGCAGCTGGCCGGGCGGGCCTCACTCATCGAGTGCGGGCCGCTGCCCGCCCGGCACGGGACACACGAGCCGTTCAAAGAACTCATCGCCGGCCTTGAGGACGCCCTCGACCTCCAGCAGCATCGGCCCGGGGCCCTCCCCCGTCATGCCGCTTATCTCCACCAGCGGACCGCGGGCCGGATCGGGAGCCTGACCCGGCTGGTCCGCCAAGCCGCGATCACCGCCATCCTCGACCGCACCGAACGGATCACCAAGCAGAGTCTCGACCAGGTCCCTCTGGACCACCTCGCCGAAACCCACCACCGGCCCACCCCGACACCAACCCGGCCCCGTTCCCGTACACGACGGCCCTGACCCCCGCCACCGCCATGACCAGGAAGAATGGTCCTGACCAGCAAAAATACGGTCGGTGCCATCAGACGCAGAAGCTACATGCGACAAGCCCTCACGCTCTCAACGAAGTTGACACAACCCCAGGTCAGCCAGCTCATCACCAGGCCAAAAGACACTACGACTTGTTCTCACCCGATCATCAACACCCCAGCTCACACACCACCCACCACCACAACTAACCACCCCCCAGCGTTAGCGCGAAACGACCCGCGATCCGGTGCATCAGGCCCTCGAATGCGTCCTGCCATCGGGCCGGGTCTACGCTGTTACCTGCGGCCACCGCTTGATCGTTCGTTGTCTTCACAAACCACGAGGATCACCGGTGGCCGCAACCATCTCGTCCCCGGTTCGCATGGCGGGACCGCGCGGCGACGGCCGGGATGCTAGGCCATCCAGCAGTACAGGCCGTACCCCCGCACCTCGGCGGAGCGGGCCAGGTCCGCCAGATCGCTCAGGAGTTCCCCCACCATCTCCGGGTCGAACGCCTCGCCCTCGGCGGCCCGTTCCTGGATCCACAGCTCGCCGACCCCGGCAAGGCGATCCGCCGAAGCACCGGCCAGCGCCCCTTGAAGGGCAGCCGAGATGACGAACAGAAGCGGGCCGCCCTCTTCTCCCGGGTCAGCAATCGTATGCGGCTCGTCGGATGCGACGAGCGCCTCGAAGCTCTGCCCGGTGAGCAGGCTCTCCCACTCGATCAACGCCTCGGAGGCATCGAAGTTACCGCAGCTCAACGAGCCGAAGACTCCGTCCGGCCCGCTACCTACGATGCTTGCCGCCGAGGTGTCGTCAGGGGCGATGAAGTACTTGATGATGATGCTCACCCGTGCATGGTGTCTACTCAGACTGCCTCGGGACAGCCCCCGCACGAGCCCAGGGAACCCAGCCGTAAGCCATCAAGATCACGATCTACAGCCGGAGTACTAGCCTCGGCCTTTCAGTGCGACGTGAAGTCGCTGTCATGCAGTGGTAGTTGCAAGGAGAGGAGTCAACTACTCCGGCCTGTGACCGATGGCCGGTCCCCAGCCT
>NZ_JBIUVC010000035.1:0-37550 GCF_044742755.1 Streptomyces sp. NPDC087845 | reverse complement strand
ACACTCCGAAGAATCACGGGCGGCCGTGCCCGTTGTCAGGCAAACGGCGAACCCTAACAAGCAATGATCTTGCCGCGATTAAACGCCAAGCTTAGCTTCTCGTCAAGATCACCGGCAGGCCACATCAAGCGAAACGAGGATCTGCCTGTGATCCAAGCCGAGTTCACGCTGGAGCGGCCTCGCCGGGGAATCAACCCGGCCAGGCCTCAGCCTGGTTGATGGTTACAAGGGTTGGGTGAAGCGAGTCGCCCCTCCTACGCCGAGGGGCAACCCGCGATCTGGTGGGTGAAGGAGGTCCGGGCCGCCAGGTCGAAGGTGAGGTGCGGGCCGTCTTCCGCAAGCGATCTCCCGGTGCATGATCTCGGCATCTCCGACCACGTTCCGCAGCGCGGACTCGTTCATCAGGCAGCAGAGCTCGGCACCGTCCTGTGTGGCCCGGGGCTCGTGATGGCGCTGACGGTCTCACGTGTCATCGTGCGTCGCTCCTCCTGTCTTGACGGCGACGGCCAGGCGCGGCTCGTCGGCCCTCTCGTTGCCGCCCTCGGCCTTCGGTCGCGACACGTCCTCGATGCCCGGGTGGCGGCGGGCCGATACGACGAGGCAGGCGAGGGCGCCGAGGAAGACCGCGGCGGAGGTCCAGTTGTTCAGGCGCAGGCCGAGGAACGTGTGGGACTCGTCGATGCGCAGGTACTCGGTCCAGAACCGGCCGCCCGTGTAGGCGGCGACGTACAGGGCGAAGGTCCTGCCGTGACCGAGCGCGAACCGGCGGGCCGCCCAGAGGGTCAGTGCGGCGACGCCGATGTCCCAGAGGGCCTCGTAGAGGAAGGTGGGGTGGTACGTCGCGATGTCGAGCATGCCGGACGGACGGTGCGCGCGGTCGATCTCCAGGCCCCAGGGAAGCGTGGTGGGGCGGCCGTAGAGTTCCTGGTTGAACCAGTTGCCCCAGCGGCCGATCGCCTGGGCCAGGGCTATGCCAGGGGCGACCGCGTCCGCGAAGGCGGGGAAGGGAATGCGGCGGCGACGGCAGCCGATCCACGCGCCGACCCCGCCCAGGGCGATGGCGCCCCAGATACCGAGCCCGCCCTCCCACACGTACAACGCTCGGATCGGCTCGCCATGTTCACCGAAGTAAGCGTCGGGGCTGGTGATCACGTGGTACAGCCGTCCACCGGCGATGCCGAACGGCACTGCCCAGATGGTGACGTCCGCGATGACGCCCTGATCCCCGCCCCGCGCAACCCAGCGCCGGTTGCCGAGCCAGACGGCCACGAACACGCCCAGGATGATGCAGAAGGCGTACGCCCTCAACGGAACCGGGCCGAGGTGAAGGACCCCGGTCGAAGGGCTGGGAAGGTAGGCGAGATCCATGGTCACTCCGTAGGAGGCTCAGTCAGGCGGACTGGTAATCAGGCGTGCACCGAACAACTTCCTGAGACCCTTGATCAGAGCCCTTCCGGTCGAGCGAGCGCTCAGTGCCGGCGCCCGAGGGCTGCGCCGAGTGCGGCGATCCAGATCAGCAGCAAGGGCAGTGAAATGAATGCCGCCGGGGTCAAGGCGGTGGACAGGAGCAGGTAGCCGATGCCGGACGCGGTGATCGTGGCGGCGAGGACCCAGCCGATGACGACCTCCCAACGCCGCAGCAATGTGCCGTGCCGCGAGGCCACGCAGGCAGCCGCGGCGAGCACGGCGAGCACGAACATCTTGACACCGTCCGCACGTTGGCTCGCCTCGAACAGCGCGCCGGTCCTGCCCGGTGACGCTGGGTCGGCTCCAGGTACCGCGATCAGTTCCACGACGAGTTGCACGAATGCGAGCGCCCCCGCGACTCTCCCGGCCCATCCGGCCAAACGAGCCGCAGTGTTGCTGGTACGGCGGGCCCAGTCGAGCAGTCCAGATCCGACGACCACCAGGCCGACAGCCGCCACACCGTGAACGAGCAGCGCCTGGGCCACCGCCTGGACCGACCGGTCGGCGTACGCGGCCGTGATCCCGGCGTGTGTGTCACCGACTTCGGGTGTGGCTCCCCATGCGGCGGCAAGCCCGAGAATCCATGCCGCGGCATGTGTGTATCCGGCAGCGCAAGTGGTGATGCCGGCAGCAGGCTCCTTGGCGATTGTGGTCATGCGGTCTCTCCCCCGGTCCTGTTTCGGATTGGCTGGGCGAACGCCTCGCAGCCGGTGCGCCATGCGGCGTCCAGGTCCGCGTCGGGCGGGAAGCGGCCGTCGAGTTCGAGCACCACCATGCCGTGCGCGAATGCCCAGAACGAGCGCGCGATGTCAATGTCGCCGTGCACCGCGTGGGCCAGCGGCGTCGCCGCGCGATCTTCGAGTCCTTCGGGAAGTGCGGTGCGGGCGAGCGGCCGACTATGGGTGATGCGGTAGAGGTGCGGGCTGGCGAGAGCGTGCCGTCGGTAGGCACGGGCGAGCACAAACAGGGGCGGTTCGGCGCCGATCTCGGCTTCGGCGGCCTCCAGTTCCTCCGCCAACTGGGTCATCCCCTGCGCCTGGAGCCCGGCCTCGACAGCGGCCTTGTCAGGAAAGTGCTTGTACAACGAAGGCGCTCGGATGCCGACACGCTCGGCGATGCGCCGCATCGACAACCCATCCGGCCCTTCGGCGTCGAGCAGTTCCCGGGCGGCGGCCATGATCTGCTGCGCACGGTCAACCACGGCGGGCCGTCCGCGCGATCGCGATGCCGGTAGGCCGTCCGGATCCGGAAGCCGGCATCCGGACGATGAGTGGGAAGGGGGATGCGGCGAGCCCGGGATACCGGATTCCTCCGGTGCGCTTCGCAGGGTTCCGCGGGAACGGGCCCGGTCCGGCGAGGAACACGCGCGCGGCGACGGCCGGCGGTTGGTGCTCCTCCCCGGGGACCTCCAACGCCCCGGAGGGAAGCGCCGGCGCCTCCCTTACACCCCGGCGGGGCCGGGTCGGGACACTGCCGCACGGGGTGCTGCTGGCTGTGGCGGTGTTCACTGCGGCCCTCTCACGTTGCGACCAACCGACGTGGCTAACACCGTTAGCCACGGGGGTGCCACGCTACGGCTACCGGTGTTAGCCGTCAAGTCCGGAGGGTGGCGAAGGCCGACCGGCCGAGCCTGAACGCCCAGTTCTGCTCGACGAGTTCTACCTGGCTGGCCGTCAACCCCAACCGCGGCCGGCGCCCAACTGCTCCTCGCCGAGGTGACGGAAGTGCCGCGAACAGGCCGCAGCGCCGGCAAGCGCATGACCGCGGTCATCCGACCCCGGTCGCTGCATTGCACTGTGGGCCAGAGAGGGGAGTGAGCCCGTTTCGTCGGTGCTACCAGACGCCTTTCATCGGCGTCCCGATGTCTCATGAGACATGCTTGGCGCGAAGAACACGAGGGCCTCGACCTGGCGTACCGATGCTGGGCGCGCGGATATACCAGCTGGTAAGCAGCAACCATCTGTATACACCACCCCGTGACCACCCCGGCGAGGCACTGCCTCTTCTACCGGTTCGCCGCCCGCAACCGGATCTCGGTCGCACACCGCAACCTTCCGGGCCTGCTGATCCCCCTGTACCTGACCGTCCGGACCGTCATCACCCTGGTGCGCGCCCTCCAGAAGGAGCCGGGATTGTTCGTGGACGGCTACCGTCCGCGGCCGGACGCCCGAACAGCGATGGCCCACCCATACACCCTGCCCCCCAACACCCTGCGGAGCAGCCCATGTCAGCCCCGACCACCACTTCCGTCCTGCGGCTCGCTACCCGGCCCAGCCCCATGGCCCTCGAACAGACGGACCGGTTCGCCGGCCTCTTCCGCCACCGGCACCCGGACATCACTCTGGAGATCATCCACGTGGTCTCCGAGGGCGACGCGCACCGCGGCCCGCTGGCCCAGATCGGCGGGAAGGGCGCCTTCACCCGCCGCGCCGACACCCTCCTGCTCGACGGGCGGGTGGACGCGACGATCGCGTGCGCCAAAGACGTACCGTCCGAGCACGACCGGGCCCCCGGCATCAGCCTCGGCGCCGTCCTGCCCCGCGAGGATGCCCGCGACGCCCTGGTCCTGCCCACGGGGCACCCGCCCACCCGTCTCACTGACCTGCCGCCAGGCACGCGCGTGGGTACCAGCGCACCCCGCCGTGCCGCTCTCCTGCGCGCCCTGCACCCACGCCTGGTCCCGGTTGCGATCCGCGGGAACGCAGACCGGCGGCTGACCCGGCTGGATGCCGGAACCCTGGGCGCGGACGTGATGATTGCCGCGTACGCGGGTCTACGCCGCCTGGGCCACACCGATCGCGCCAGTGAGATCCTCGACCCGGCCCGGTGGCTGCCGGCGTCCGGAGCGGGAATCGTCACCATCGAGCACCGCACCGGCGACACCGCGACCCACAGCCTGCTCACCACTCTCACCCACACGCCCACCGAGCTCCAGTACACCGCCGAACGCGCCACCCTTGCCGCCCTCATGGGCGGATGCCTCACCGCAGCCTCCGCCCATGCCGTCCTCGACCCGGACGGCCGGCAACTCACCGTGCACGCCGCCGTCCTCGACCCGGCCGGCAACGCCCCCCTCACCGCCAGCGCGTCCGGCCCCTGCACCGAAGCCGGTAACACCGGACACCGCACCGGTCAGCAACTACTGGCCGCCGGTGCTGCCCGGCTCCTCGCAGCCGGACACGACACCCGGAACCGCATCAGCTGAAAACCGGACGGACAAGGCTGCGTTCGCGCCGCCTGCCGTGCTGCTGACGGGCCAGTTCAGCAGGTCGCGCGCGAACGCTCACCGGTCAGGTGGATACTTTGCCGATCTGTGGGCCCGCATCGGCGCGGTGTCCGTACTCATTGCCTTCACCTCAATCACGCACTCGTCCCAGGGCCGGCCCTCGTTCCGAGGCCGGGACGGCGCCACCGCACGGGCTATCGCGTCCGGGTCTGTGCCGCCAGGCTCGCAGAACACACCAATGCCGTGCACCACGAACGCAAGAGACGGGAGCAGGTATGAATACCCCCGCGCACAATGGCGCAGCCGCCGTACCGGAGCAGCCGAAGATGTCCCAGGAGAGTTACGCCCGATCACGCCATTCTGTCTGGTTGAGCGCAGCGGCGGTGTTCACGGACGGGCTCGGCCGTGTCCTGCTGGTCAAGCCGACCTACCGCAGGCAGTGGCTGCTGCCGGGTGGTGGTGCCGAGCCGGGTGAAGGCCCTGAGCAGGCTTGTCGTCGCGAAGTAGACGAAGAGCTCGGCCTGTTGAGGACGCCTGGGCGGGTGCTGGCCGTGAACTGGCTCGCCCCGGGACATCCGGACGTCGCTCCGGACCTGCCTTTCCCGGGCGAGGTGCGCTACGTGCTGGACGGCGGGACCCTGACCGAGCGGGACATCGCTGCCCTCCGCCTGCCCGCGGACGAGCTGCTCGGATACGAGTTCCTCGACTCCCGGGCGGCGGCCGAGCGAATGATCCCCGTGGACGCACAGATCATGCTGGCCGCGCTGCGCGCTCGCCTGGCCGGCACGACCGCCCACCTCGAAGGCGGCCGGCATGTCGGGGCGGTGCCACCACTGGACCTGTACCAGGTGCACGCCCGGCCCCGGGACGGACGCGAGTGGCCGTGGCATCCCGACCGCGTCCCCGACCAACTCCCGGTCCACCAAGCCTGGGGCTGGCTCTTCATGCCTGACGGCAGAGTTGTCCTGGTCATTGACCCCACTGAACCGCTGGCCACGCTGCCCGGCGGCACGGTCGAGCCCGCAGATGCGTCCCCGGAGGCCGCGCTGGTGCGCGAGGCCGCCGAAGAAGCGCAGCTGACCCTCGCCCCGGGAAAGATTGAACGGCTGGGATGGGTCTACGACGCCACCGGTGATGTCTACGGTGGCATCGGCGAGTGCGCGCGGCTGCGGCTGGCCGCGCCGATCACCGCAGTGGGCCCGTCCGCGACAGACCCTGCCAGCGGCCACCAGTTCGCCCGGCTCCTGGCCGCGCCCGAGCAGGCTGCCGCCCTGCTCGGCTGGGGCGATCAGGGCTACCAACAGGCGGCCCAAGCCGCTCGCCTGGCCCACGAACGATGGGGCATCCCGCCCGCAGCACCCTCCCCCATCACGGAACTCCCTGCTGAGGGAATCGCCCGGTGACCCGCACTGGGTTCGTCCGGTGAGGTATCAGGGAGTGCAACGCCACCTCGACACAAGCCATGCCGCTGAAACGACCGGTCTCGTCAGGTCTCCGCACGCCGCCGCTCTTGCCACGTCGCGCGAAGTCGCCCTCCTGGGAACGGACGCTGCCCAGCTTCCCCGGGTATCGGCCTGTGCCCCGCCCTGCGCACCGGCAAGCGGCAGTCGGCGGCACCCGGCAGGCGGTTCCACTCCGCACGTGGGCCGGGAATTGCCGCTCGGTCCGGCAGCGGCCCTGCCTCACCATCGGCTCCCCTGGAGGAACCCGCAAGCGTAGAAGACATGACCGGAGCCCCCTCGCTGACGATCCAGATGCCCGCGGATCTCCGTACAGGGGTCTTGCGCGCCCTGCACGCGCTCGCCGACGTCGGCCGGCTCCATTCGGCGTCCGACGTGACACAGCCGGAGAACGTGCCCATGGTCCACGGATGAGGCCGAAGAGCGAGTACCGGATCAATGAATTGCATAATTTTGCAATTCGATACATGCTGTAGAGGCTGTGTCCGTAGGTAGCCGCGGGCACAGTGCCAGCGATGTCCCAGACACCTGGGTGATGGGAGTGTTCGAGACCGTGCCGGTTCCGCTGTATCAGGCCAAGGCCGAGTTCTTCCGGATGCTCGGGCACCCGGTGCGCATACGGGTGCTGGAACTGCTGCAGGGCGGACCGATGCCGGTACGCGATCTCCTGGCAGCGATCGATGTGGAGCCGTCTGCGCTGTCGCAGCAGCTGGCGGTGTTGCGCCGCTCGGGGATCGTGACCGCTGCCCGGGAGGGCTCGACGGTGGTGTACGAGCTGGCCGGCGGCGACGTCGCGGACCTGATGCGGGCGGCGCGGAGGATCCTCACGGAGATGCTGAGCGGACAGAACGAACTCCTGGCCGAGTTGCGGGAAGCAGAGGTAGCGGCCGAGTGAGTGTGTTGCCGGCCCGGTCCTGGGATCGGGTGCGCTCCCTGTTGCCTGCCCGCGCCGACTACGCGGTCATGGCCCGTAATCCGCGCCGTGACCTGCTCGCCGGCCTCACTGTCGCCATTGTGGCCCTGCCGCTTGCCCTCGGGTTCGGTGTCTCCTCGGGGCTCGGTGCGGAAGCCGGGTTGGCGACCGCCGTGGTGGCGGGCGCTTTGGCGGCGCTGTTCGGCGGCTCGAATCTCCAGGTCTCCGGCCCCACAGGGGCAATGACGGTGGTGCTGGTACCGATCGTCGCCCAGTACGGGCCCGGCGGAGTGCTGACGGTCGGGCTGATGGCCGGTGGCCTGCTGGTCGTGCTCGCCCTGTTGAAGGCCGGCCAGTACATGCGGTATGTCCCTGCCCCGGTGGTGGAGGGATTCACTCTGGGCATTGCTTGCGTCATCGGATTGCAGCAGGTCCCGAGTGCGCTCGGCGTGGCCAAGCCGGAGGGCGACAAGGTCTTGGCGGTGACCTGGCGCGCGTTCGAGGAGTTCGCGAAGGCTCCGAACTGGACCGCTGTCGCTCTTGCGGCCGGTGTCACGGCCGTGATGCTGCTGGGCGCACGCTGGCGCCCGACCATCCCCTTCTCCATCGTCGCGGTGATCGCCGCCACGGTGGCCGCCCAGCTCTTCCACCTCGGCGGGGCCGCCCCGATCGGGGATCTGCCCTCCGGGCTGCCTGCTCCTTCGCTCGGCTTCCTGGATCTGTCGTCCCTCGGTTCGCTGATCGCCCCTGCGGTCGCGGTCGCCGCGCTCGCGGCGCTGGAGTCGCTGCTGTCGGCCACCGTCGCGGACGGCATGACGGTCGGGCAGAAGCACGACCCGGACAAGGAACTGTTCGGGCAGGGCATCGCGAACCTGGCTGCCCCTCTGTTCGGCGGTGTCCCGGCGACGGCCGCCATAGCCCGTACCGCGGTCAACGTCCGTACCGGCGCGGGCTCCCGGCTGGCCGCGCTCACCCACGCCGCCGTTCTCGCCGTCATCGTGTTCGCCGCAGCCCCACTGGTCTCCAGGATCCCGCTGGCCGCGCTGGCGGGTGTGCTGATCGCGACCGCGGTCCGCATGGTCGAGGTCGGCTCGCTGCGGGCAATGGCACGCGCGACCCGCTCCGACGCGCTTGTCCTCGTCCTGACCGCGGCTGCCACCCTGGCACTCGACCTCATCTACGCAGTCGTCATCGGCCTGGTGGTGGCCGGGGCGCTGGCGCTTCGTGCGGTGGCCCGCCAGGCCCGGATCGAGCCGGTGGACTTCCGGCCCGATCTGCCCGGCGAGCACAGCGAGGAGGAGCATGCGCTGCTGGCCGAGCACATCGTCGCGTACCGGATCGACGGTCCGCTGTTCTTCGCCGGCGCCCACCGTTTCCTCCTCGAACTCTCCGAGGTCGCCGACGTGCGCGTGGTGATCCTGCGGATGTCGCGGATCACGACCATGGACGCCACCGGCGCCCTCGTGTTGAAGGACGCCGTGGAGAAGCTGAACCGGCGCGGCATCGCCGTGATGACCTCCGGCATCCGCCCCGGCCAGCGCCAGGCCCTCGAATCCGTCGGCGCTTTGGGCCTGTTGCAGCGGGAGGGGCGCGAGTACGCCTCCACTCCGCAGGCCATCGCCGGGGCCCGTGCCCACCTGCAGAAGACCGGGCTGCTGCCCGCCCCCAGCCGAATCGCCCCTGCCACCGGACAGGCTTCCCGATGACTGCCCCCACCACCCTTCGCATGGCCGAGGTGTCCGCCGCGGAGGCCCTGTGGCTGCTGGAAAGCACCGGCCAAGGGCGCCTGGTCCACTTCCGGCGCGAGAGCGCCGTGGTCCGCCCGGCCGTGCACGTCCTGCAGTACGGACACCTGATCGCCCGCACCCCGACCCAGGAGGCCGCCCTGGCCGACCGAGTCGCACCGACCTACCAGGCGGACGAGATCAAGGGGCCCGGCGGCACCGGCTGGACCGTCACCATGACCGGACCGGCCGAGGTCGTCACGGACACGGACGAGGCAGCCCACTACCGCCGTACGCTGCCGGGCTGGACCTACGGCCCGCACGACACCCTCGTACGGATCCGCCCGCAGGCAGTCAACGGCTTCCGCCTCCTCTCCCCGGAGACCATGTGAGTACGCAGCTCGAAACCTTGCCGTACCGGCATGTGCTGACCCTGCCCACCATGGGCTCGGCCGTGCGGATCGCACGTGAGACGGCGGAGCAGGTACTGACGGAGTGGGGGGTCAGCCACCGCCATCCGAACGTGGATCCCGCGCTGCTGATCCTGGCGGAGCTGGTGACCAACAGCGTGCGTCACGCCGCCGCGCTCTCCCCGAACCTGACGGTCATCTTCGCAGGCGGGCCGGACACGTTCGTGTTCGCCGTCCACGACCGCCACCCCTACCGGCCCACCCTCCACACCACAGGCACCAGCCCGGGCACCAGCAATACCGGCCTGGCCACCGTTGCTGAGCTGACCCTCCAGCTCGGGGGCACCGCGGTCGTACGCGGGGACGCGGACGGCCAGGGCAAGAGCATCTGGGTCACCCTCCCCCTCTAGAAGATTGAGGCAGCGACCATGACCATCCAGTGGCGCTACGCCACCCACCCCGGCCTCGGCGTCCTCTCTCTCGCCGGATACCTCGGTCCGGACGCCGTCCACCGGTTCGCCGGCGCCATCGGCTGGGTCCGGGCACGCGGCACCGGACCGGTCATCCTCGACCTGACCGAGCTGCGTGGCTGGTCCGCCGGCGGCCGGCTCGCCGTGGCCCAGGCCGCCCGCCAACTCCACGGCGACGGGCGGCGCCTGGAACTCGCCGCGATCCCCGCCGACGGCTCCCTCGTCCCCGACGGCACCCACCCGCCGGTCCCCGTCCACTGCGACCTGCCCACCGCCCTCGCCGCCCACCAAGCCCCGGCCGGGGACAAACGGGAATGGTGCACCGACGAATGGCCCGGCCCACGCACCGGCACCGGCACCGGCACCGGCACCGGCACCGGCACCGGCCAAGCCTGCTACGAGCAATGCACAGCAACGACCCGAGCAAGGAAGAACCATGAGCGACGTAATCGTGAAGGACAGCAACGGAACCGTTCTGGAGGACGGCGACTCCGTCACCCTGATCAAGGACCTGAAGGTGAAGGGCACCTCCGAGACCCTCAAGCGCGGCACCCTGGTCAAAAACATCCGCCTCACCAGCCAGGCCGGCGAGATCGAGTGCAACACCAAGAAGGTCAAGGGCCTCGTCCTGAAGACCGAGTTCCTGAAGAAGGCCTGACCCAGGACGCACACGTCGCACGCGCTGCGCCCCGTGCCTCACAACGGGGACGGCGTGTGCGGTGTTTCTTCCCGCCGCCCTGAGCCGTGCGGCAGCCTGAAAGCCGCGTCCAGCGACCAGGCTTGTCCACCAGGCACGCACTGCCCACCGCCCGCACGGCCCGACTGCGCCCCCCAGCCGGCCGCCACAACTTCAACCACATGGGCGTTCAGCAGACAGTCCGACCCCAGCGGGCTCATGGGTCCACCCATAGTGGCGTTTTGCCGCTCCAGGCCGGTCCGGCCATGGTCACTTGTGGGCGTGCTCGCCCACGTAGAACAGCAGCCAGACAAACCCCGCGAACAGGTGCGTGCCGAAGATGTAGAAGAAGGCGCGCAAGGCCACGCCTTTCTCCTTCCAGGACTCGACGCCGGCTCCGCCGCCGTCAAGGGCAGGCTGACTCCGGTCTCGGGCGCCGTCACTCATGGCCCGACTCCCGTTCTGTATCCGGTACTCGGTAGCGTGCTCGCGCCGTACGGCATCGGCGACGAGTTCACTCACAACCCAGCAGCGCGGCACCGGTCGGCGAGGAATCGGGGGCAAGCCCGAAGGAGGAGAGGGCCTCGGCGGTGCTGACGCGAACCGCCCTCACCGAAGCCGGGACCGGCGGCACCGTCATGGCATGCCGCTTCACGTTCGGCAGGCACGCACCCCTTCGGCGCGCGTGCCTGCGAATACCCCGGTTCACGACGCTGCCCGCGATTCGGCGCTGTGCAACTGTTCGAGCAGATCCTGCTGCCCTGCCAGCATCACGGTCAGGATCCGACGCGCGGCCCGCATCAGCTCCGCCACATCCCCGCCGGCCAGCTCATAGACGACGGTGGCGCCCTCACGGGTCGCGGTCACGATCCCGGAACGGCGCAGTACGGCCAGCTGCTGCGACAGGCTCGACGGTTCGATCCCGATCTCTGCCAGCAGGTCCCGCACAGGCAGCGGCCCGTCCTGCAGCATCTCCAGTACCCGGATACGGACCGGATGGCCAAGCATCCGGAAGAACTCCGCCTTCGCCTGATAGAGAGGTACCTGAACCGCGCTCACGCCCCGGCCACCCCGTCATCCGTGCGAATGCCGTGCTCGCGCGCCATCCGCAGCGCCTCCTCCACTTCGTCCTCCGCCAGGGCCGCTCCATAGGCATCCTCAGCATCCAAAGCTGCCGCAAGCTGGGCCCGCGCCCGACGGACCCTCTCCCTTACTTCGTCAGCGAACACACCCACCACCACACCCTCCACCCTTACCCCTTGACCGATACGACAACTAACAAATTGCAGAACTCTTCAATCCTAGGGCGGAGTGATGCGTTACGCCACACTCGCCGTTGCCCAGTTGGATTCGTTCCTGCGGCCCCCCTACCGCGGCGTCGGTACGGGCGGCGACTGCGGTGAGGAAGCCGTGGGCGAGCATGCCGAGAGTGATGTGCCGGTACCAGCCCGTATAACGTCGGACCTCGTATTCATCCAGGCCGCACTCGTTCTTCGCGGCCTGGAAGCACTCCCCCACAGCCCATCTGGAGGCTGCGATCCGTACGAGTCCGGGCACGCCGGCCGTTGTATGGGCATAGGCCATGCACAAGGCGAGCTCGCTGGGGTCGGAGAGGCTGCGGCAGGCCAGAACCCACCGGTGGCCGGTGGGCGGATCGGGGTCGAGGACCAGGTTGGCCGGGAGTTTCGCAGCGGCCCAGTCGTAGAGGCGCCGTCCTTTGGCTACCGGGCCCGAGGAGAGCCGCTGCCAGGCGTCGGCCCGACCACGTAGTCACGCACCTCGTCGCGCAGGGCCTCAGCATCCCAGCGGGCCCCGTCCAGAAGGCGCTAGAACCGCTCGGGAGTGCGATGGCCGAGATCGCCGCACGCACCGGCCTGCCGCAGAGTCAGGTATCCACCGCCGTCGCCCGTCTCAAGGAGACGGACGCGATCACGACAGCACCCGACCCCGCGGACCGTCGCCGCCTCCTGGTCAGGCAGTCTCCCGACCTCTCGGACCGAGTGGCACAGATCCGGGCGACCACGATCGACGACGCACTCGCCAAAGCTTTCGGTGCTGACGATCCGAAACGGATTCAGGAAGTCACCGATGCCCTTGCCGTACTCGCCCGACACCTGACTCCGCAGGCGCTGGCCAACCTGCGCCCGTAGGTGGGCGAGGAGTGGTCGGGCGCCCGTCCGCGACTGGCCGGTAACGCCCTCGGTCAATCTCGCTCATCAATGGACCGATTGACGAGCGAGATCGGTTGGCGGGGGTTGGTTCGCGGCCGGGTCGGCGCCAGATCGTGGTCCCGGACCGAGGAAATGCATTGCTGTGTCATTGCGTCAGGCGGCATGCTCACGACCCGTGAACACTGCACACGAATCCACCGATGCCACCGTCGTCCTGGCCGTCAGCGTGCGCGACCTACTGCCCCGAGACCTGCCGGCCTGCACCTGGTCGGGCTCGGCAACCCATCTGCGCCATGTGGAAAGGGAGTTGGCGCGCGCGGCGGTCGGCGAGGTGGACTACCTGGCCGTGTGTACCCCTGTGGGCCTTCCGGTGGCGATCGGCGGTATCGACTATCAGGTTTCGGAGGGAGTCGGGACTTTGTGGCAGCTCACCGTGCTCCCGGCACTGCAGTCCCACGGCCTGGGAACACTGCTGATACGAGCCGCCGAGCAAAGGATCAGGAACCGCGGCCTGCACAGGGCCGAACTCGCCGTGGAGGAGAACAACCCCCGAGCTCGCGCCCTCTACGAGCGTTTGGGCTACGCCGCGTACGGCCGCGCGCCCGACGCCTGGGACGAGGAAGGACCTGATGGGGTGATCCGTCGCTACGAGACGATGTGCGTTCTCATGCGAAGAAAACTTTGAACGCCCGCCCGGTGGCGGACGCCTGAGGGGTCGGCCAGACAGCTGCCCTTCTTCGGGCACCAGTCGGCGCCGTGCAGATGCTGTCGAAACCCGTGGGCGTTCGATTCGCACCTCGCTGCTTCTCGCTTCCCAAAGCGGCCCCGTGGGACACGAGATCGAGGCCATGTGGCTGGACGGCCGGCCGGTGGGCGAGGTCGGCCCGGCCCACGCCACTGCAGCAGCTCTCGGTGTTCCCGTGGCGGTCCTCACCGGCGACGACCGCGCCTGCGAAGAAATGACGGCGTGGGACACCTCGGCCACCACCGTGGCCGTGAAGTACGCCCGCGACCGTTTCGCAGCCGAACTACGCCCGCGCGCGCCAGCTTCGCCCGGATCCACACCACCCCCGGCGCCCACGACCCGCTCTGCCAGCGCTTCTGCCACCCTCGCGGATCACGACTTCGGTGACCCGTTGCCCCCTGACCGGGGATCTCGGCCACCTGCCCGGGGGCCTTGACCACTGGCGGCTCCTGCCACCTGATCTCGCTCGGTTCCGGCGAGGCTACTGCTGCTGGGCGGCTGGTTGCGCAAGAGTGAGTCCGGTCCACCGCGCCAGTTGCTCCGCGTGGCTGCCGACCTCTGTCACCTGGGCGACCACTGCGGCTTCAGTGCGGTCTCCACCGGGTCCGTCCGGAAGATCTCCCCTTCGCGTGCCTCAGGCGTTGGAAGCACCCGCCGGCCGTTCCACCTGATGCTCTCGGCCTGCGGGTCCACCTCCAACCACGGCCACCATACGGAGACGTGGTAGCGGGAGACCTCGGTGACCGTGGTCTCGGTGAACGGGCACTTCAGCATCAGCACATCACCGGGCCGGTAGTCGTCACTCATGGACGTATCCTGCATGCCCCCACTGACACGTGACCGAACGGGCATCCGGTCCCGGGCACCTGGACGCTGCCTGTCGCGCGAGCTCCGTTCCACGAAACCCGGTCAGCACCTATGCCCTTCACCAGGAGAACCAGGGCTTGGCGTCAGCACGGCACGGGTAATGCCGGTGAGGTTGCCCTGCAGGAGGAGGATCTCCCTCCGGTTCGATCCGTCGAGATCGGCCGCGTAGACGTTCCCGGCCAGGTCGGTCACGTACATGCGGCCGTCGGCCGGATCGAGGGCGAGGCCGATGCCTTCCATGAGGTGGGTCAACAGGATCTCGGGCTTCCGCCGCCTGTCCGGCGGCTCCATCGGTGAGCGATTCACGCTGTTGCCCCGTGGCGGGTCTCCGCGATCCGTCCAGTACAGCATGCGCTCCACGAGGTCGAGCTCCAGGTCGATCGGCTCCGGCAGCCCCTCGAACAGCACCTCGATGTCGCCGCGTTCGGCCGCTCCCTCCCCGGCGGGCAGGTCGATTCCGGCCCGTAGGATCTTCCCAAGCCCCGCGTCACTCGGGCCCTTCTGTGTCCAGTAGAGGTGTCCGCCGACAGGGTCGACGGCGACTCCCACGCACCACCTGGTCTCGTCGCTGCGGTCGTCCTCTCCCTGTCCCGTTTGCACGAGGGTCTCGACGTTCGAGCCGTCGAGGTCGCAGCGCATCACGCGCATGCCCTCGCGGTCACCCCAGTACAGCTTCCGGTTGGTGGCCTCGAAGTGGAGCTGCTTCGGCGTGTACGTGACGCCGCTGGGAACGAGCGTCGTCCGGTTGCCTCCGTCCAGGTCCACGCGTTCGATCGAGCCGTCGTTCTCCGGCGGAAGGCCCATGTTCGTCCAGTAGATGTGCCCGGCCACGACATCGACGGCGACTCCGTCGGGGAGCCTGCACCCGGTGACAAGGACCTTCTTGTCGGAACCGTCGGGGTTCACGGAGAACAGGCGACCGCCACTGCTGGCCTCGAGCACGAACAGTCTCTCCCGGCGCCGTGTCACGGTCCCTCCTTCGCCGGGCGACCGGCTGTGGCACTCGGCCGGACGGGTCGTACTCGGCGCGCACGGCCAGCAGGGCCGAGAGCATCGCGTCGCGCCGGGCGGCCAGTTCGTCCACCGAGTGGCCGTCCGCCTCCTCCAGGACGCCGCGCACGATCTCCTCTTTGAGCTCGGGCGTGAATTCGGGGGTGCCCAGTTCCTGCCAGGACGCCACCATCCGTGGCATGAGGGTGTCCATGAAGTGCTGGATGCCGCCCTCCCCTCCGCCGAGGTGCCACAGCAGATGGGGGCCCATGACGCCCCATCGAAGTCCCGGTCCCCAGGACACCGCGTCGTCGGAGTCCGCCACGTCGAGCACCCCCTCCTGGACCAGGTGGACGACCTCGCGGTACAGCGCGGCCTGGATACGGTTGGCGACGTGCCCGGGAAGCTCCTTCTTGAGGTGAATCGGTTTCTTGCCGATCGCGGCGTAGAACGACATGGCGTCCCGGATCGTCTCCAGGGCGGTCTTCGTGCCGCCGACGACCTCGACCAGCGGGACGATGTGCGGGGGGTTGAAGGGATGACCGATGACGGTTCGCTCCGGACGCCGGCACTCGGCCTGGATGACGCTCATCGTGATGCCCGACGAACTCGACGCGATGATCGCGTCCGGCGGTGTGGCATCGTCGATGTCGGCGAACAGCCGGACCTTGAGCTCCGGGCGCTCCGGTGCGTTCTCCTGTACGAAATCGGCGTCCGCGACGGCCTGACGCAGGTCGGCGGTGAAGCTCAGGCGATCGGGCGAGGCGTCGGGCGCGAGCCCGATCGAGGCGGCCGCGTCCCATGCCGCCCCCACGTACGACCGCAGGGCCGCCTCCGCGGTGGGGGCGGGGTCGGTGGCCGTGACGTCGAAGCCTCGGACGAGATAGTGCGTCGCCCAGCTCGCGCCGATGGTGCCGGTCCCGACGATCGCCACGCGCTGGACGGGTTTGTGCACGTTCATGGCTGGTCACTGCTCCTGGAAGTCGGACACGGGCTGCGGGGGAAGGGAAGAGGCTGACGTGGCCGGCATCAGCGGCCGTGCCAGACGGGGGCGCGCTTCTCTGCGAACGCTCGCGCGCCTTCTCGCGCGTCCTCGCTTGTGGCCAGCCCGTGCGTGAGTTCGTCCTGCCGCCCGAACGCGTCGCTCTCGTTCAGGCTCTGCGTTTCACGCAGGACCTCCTTGACGGCCGCCAGCGCCAGCGGGGCGTTCCGCGCGACGCGCCCCGCCAGCTCGCGGGCCCCGTCCAGCGCGGCGCCGGGTGGGGTCAGCTCATTGACGAGCCCGTACTCCTTGCCTTCGGAGGCGGTCAGCGGTTCGCCCGTGAGCAGTACGCGCGCGGCGACGTGGTACGGAAGGCGGCGCGGCAGTCTGACCAGTCCGCCTTCTGCCGCCACGAGCCCGCGCACGACCTCGGGAAACCCGAACCGGGCATCCTCTGCCGCGACGATCAGATCGCAGGCGAGCACCAGCTCGAAGCCGCCGCCCAGCGCCCAGCCCTCGACCGCGGCGATCAACGGCTTGCGCACCACCGCACGGGTGAGCCCGCCAAGTCCCCGGCCCGGCAGCAGGGGCAGCTCGCCCTTGGCGAATGCCTTCAGGTCCATGCCCGCGCTGAACACCCCGCCCGCACCCGTGAGTACGCCGACTGAGAGATCCGGGTCCGCGTCCAGCAGATCCACGGCGGCCGCGAGCTGTACCGCGACCTCGTGATCGACGGCGTTCTTCTGCGCCGGACGGTTGATGGTGATGGTCAGCACGCCGGCGCGCCGCTCGTGGAGCACCAGGCCGGCCGCATCGGGCGCCGTGCTCATCGCGGCGCCTCCCCTTCCGCCGTGCCGGGGATCGCTCCCTGGGTGCGCAGCTCGGTGACCTCGGCGGGGCCGAATCCCAGCTCGGCAAGGATCTCGTCGTTGTGTTCGCCCAGGTCCGGTGCCCGCTTCGCCGGGACCTTCGCGACGCCTCGCAGGTTGACCGGGCTGCTGATGGTGTATTCGAGCCCGCTGACTCCTTCCAGCGGCACGACGATGTCGTTCGCGCGCAGTTGCGGATCCTGCGCGGTCTCCTCCGGTGTCTGCAGGAGGCTGTAGGTGACGCGTTCCCGGCTCAGGGCGTCCTTCCAGTGGGCGAAGGGCCGCGAGCGGAACTCGGCGTCGAGCAGTTCGGTCAGCGCGGTGGAGTTCTTGACGAAGCCCTCGATGTCCGCGAAACGGGGATCTTCGAGCAACTCGGGGTGGCCGACGGCCCGTGTCAGTCCCGGCCAGTGCGGGGGTGAGGTGACCAGCATGAACCATTTGTTGTCCGCGGTGCGGTAGGGGTTGATCAGCGGGTTCGTCGGCGCCTTCCGGTCGTGCAGCTCGAACGGCGTGCCGCCGGCGAGCGCGCCGGCCACGAGCGTTCCCGTGGCCCAGACACCCTCGGCGAGCAGCGACGTCCCGACACTGGCCCCTTGTCCCGTCCGCTCACGGCGGTACAGGGCGGTCACGATCGCCGCGTAGATCCCGATCGCCGACATGTAGTCGCCGCTGCCCCAGACCGGGACCGTCGGCGGGGCTCCCCTGTCCCGGGTGGAGGCCAGCAGCCCGCTGCGCGACCAGTAGGCGGTCAGGTCGAAGCCCGGCTGCCCGGCGTCGGGGCCGGCATCCCCGAACCCCGTGATGTCGGCGTAGACGACCCGCGGGTTCCAGGCCGCGACCTCGTCGTAGCCGAGGTGCAGCTTCTCGCGCGTGCCGTGCGGGAAGTTGGTGATCACCACGTCGGCCCACTCGACGAGTCGTCTGAGGACCTCGGTGGCCGCCGGCGACTTCAGGTCGATCACCATGCCGCGCTTGTTGCGGTTGGCGAGGTGCCAGCTGTAGTTGGCCTGTGCCCGGGGACTGGGCGGCACGGAGCCCAGCCGCCGCTGAGGGTCGCCCTGTCCCGGCGGCTCGATCTTGATGACGTCGGCTCCGAAGTCGGAGAGCACGGTGGCCGCGGCCGGTCCTGCGATGAAGGTCGACGCGTCGAGGACCCTCAGGCCGGTGAAGACGGTTTCGGTGGTCATCGTCATCACCTCACGAAGGCGCTCAGGCCGCCGGTCACGGCACGTCCGACGATCAGGGTCTGGATCTCCCGCGTGCCCTCGTACGAGTACAGGGCCTCGGCGTCGGCGACGAAACGCCCGACCTTGTAGTCGAGGACGATGCCGTTGCCTGCCAGCAGCTCCCGCGCCCATCCCACGTTCTCGCGCATCCGCACGGTGCAGTAGGCCTTCGCCAGGGCGGACTGCTCGTCGCGGTAGACCCCGGCGTCCTGCAGCTGGGCCAGACGCGTCACCATCCCGCAGGAGGCCGTGGCGTTGCCGACCATCTTCACCAGCAGGTCCTGCACGAGCTGGAAACCCCCGATCGGGCGCCCGAACTGCTCGCGCTCCTTCGCGTACTGCAGGGCGATCTCGTAGGCGCCGAACATCACTCCCACCGCCTGCCACGCCACCCCGCTGCGCGTCCGGCGCAGGATCTCGGCGGTGTCCTTGAACGAGTTCGCGTTCTGCAGCCGGTTGGCCTCCGGAACGCGGCAGCCGTCGAGCACGATGTCGGCGTTCTGCACGATCCGCAGCGCCATCTTGTTCTCGATCTTCGTCGCGGTGAAGCCGGGGGTGTCCTTCTCCACGACGAAACCCAGTACGTGACGCGTCTCGACGTCGCGGGCCCAGACGACGACGAGGTCGGCGAAGGTCGCGTTTCCGATCCACCGCTTCGCCCCGTCGAGGATCCACTCGTCGCCGTCGCGACGCGCGGTCGTCTGCAGGCCCCCGGCCACGTCGGAGCCGCCGTGCGGCTCGGTCAACGCGAAGGCGCCGATCTTCTCAAGACGGCTCATCGCCGGGAGCCACCGCTGCTTCTGTTCGTCGGAGCCGCAGCTGAGGATGGTGCCCATGGCCAGACCCGAGTGCACGCCGAAGAACGTCGCCATGGACGCGTCGGCGTGCCCGAGCTCCAACGCGACGAAGCCCGCGAAGAGGTTGCTCGGCTTGGATTCCGGGGAGTCCGGGTCGGCCCAGTCCAGAAGACCGAGCCCACCGAAGCCCTCGACCAACTGGAAAGGGAACTCGGCCCGGGCCCAGTAGTCGTCGACGATCGGGGCGACCTGCGTGCGGAGGAACTCGCGGACGGACTCGATCTTCTCCCGCTCCCCGTCCGACAGCAGTTCCTCATAGGCGTAGAAGTCAGCGGGCAGCAACCCTCTGTCCAGGTAGGGACCGGACGGTGTCGGCAAGGCCGAAGTGCCGCTCATTGCAATCTCCCTCAAGCGCTGTGGGGCATGGCTCGGAGATCCCCGCCCGTCAGCGCTCTCCGCGCCCGGCGTTTCGGTTCTCTGTCGCGATCAAACGCGTATCCGGGGTCGGTTCCCCGGATACGCGCCGCTCAGGGCTGCCGTTGTCGCGCCGGGTCACCCCAGTGGCCCGTCGCCGCCCGGTGCGGGAGAGGCACATCCAAACAGTCGGTCGATATGCCCCTGCTCCGCGCAGGCGGACCGACCGGGCCGAGGCCGCCGCAGTGGGACCCGGAAACCGGTGTACCGCTTCCAGCAGCCGTGCGGCCTGAACGGGATGGGGCACGCGGTCCGGGTCGGCGCGCCTTCGTCGACAAGGCTGGACAACCGGGCTCCAGCCCCGGTGCATCAGTCCGTACCTGGCGTCCGAGGCGCTTGTTACACGGCTGTGGCACAGCCCAAATGAACCACCTCTGCGCACGGCCGCCTCTCTTTGGGTGCAAGCCGCATTCACAGCATGACGACAACGGAGGAATGCGCCGCATGAACGCCAGGCTCCCCCGAGTGAACCGTTTCACCGTCATCCTCGCCTCGGCAGCCACGCTCGCCCTGACCGCTACGGCCTGCGGCGGATCCGACGCCCAGGCGAGCGGCTCCGCGTCCTTCAGCAGGACAGCGGACAGGTCCAACTCCACTTCACGCACCACGGATCCCACGCAGGCAGACCGTGCTGCCGTCGGTAGGAGCGGTGACACCGCCGTCACTCCCCCGTCGCCGAAGACCGCCGCCCGGGCCGCCGCGAAGTCCGCCTGCACCGGCGCGGAGCTGAAACCGTCCCTCGTGCACGGCACCGACGCCGACCCCGACCCCGAGGCGACCCAGACCACCGCCACACTGCTGTTCGCCAACGTCGGCAAGCGCACCTGCACGGTCCAGGGGCACCCGGGCGTCGATCTCGTGACCGCCACCGGCGACAGATGGAGCATCGTGTGGCAGAAGACGACGGCACAGAAGGTCACCCTTCGGCCGGGCGTCGCCACCATGGCCGAGCTGACTTTCCTGCCCGTCAGTCCCGCCTCCAGTGCCCCGGACCAGAAGCCGTTCCTGCCCAAGAGCCTCAAGGTCACCCCACCCGACACCACCACGACCGCCACGCTGGCCTGGCCGTGGCAGCGCATCGCCGTCCTGCGCCAGGACGGCGCCACCCACCCGGGCACGTACGTCGGCCCGGTCGCCGGCACCGCGAGCAACTGAGCGAAATGGCGACCGCTTCCACCATGAGCACCTGCCGAGCCTCCTGGCGGGCCGGGAGCAGTAACCGGACGGAGACTTCAGGGGTCATGGGCTCCCGAAGACGTGAGTCCGTGCTCCCGGCGCGTCGGGGAGAAAGCGCAGGCACAGCGGCCGAGGCACGGGACATCGGGTAGGTGAGCGACCAGCTCCCACGTCCCGGCGCGCCGCGCCGGCCGGTCGCGTAGTCGAGCAGCGAGGACGGCTCATGGTCCTCCAAGACACCGCCGGAAACGCCGCGGTGGCCCGCACGACCGACCAACTCCGCAGCCAGGCGCCATCGACAGCAGTACTGAAGACCCCGCACCAGCCGAGGAGTGGCACATGGTGTCGACTTCGCCACGATCCGACGTCGACCTGGAACGCCCGCATGCCCGATACACGGTCGAGGAGATCGCCGGAGTCGTCGGAATGTCTCCACGGAACATACGGGCGCATCAATCGCGCAAACTTCTGCATCCGCCGATCCGGAAGGGGCGGGCCTGCTACTACGGCGAAACTCACGTCGAGCGCCTCCGGTACATCATTTCGCTGCAACGGCAGGGATCCAATCTCGTTTCCATCGCCGCCCTGATCGGGGTCGGCAATCGCGTCACGTTACGGGGCCTTGGCGCCGCGTCGGCCTCGGTCCTGCTGCGGGAACAGCTCGGCCGGGTTCCCGAGCAGGCCTTCGTGTCCGGTCTCATGCAGGTGACCGGAGGCAACCCCAGCTCCTCGCCGCGTTGACCCAGTGGCTGGTGTGCGAAGGCACAAGCCCGGACAGACGACACTGCAAAGAGTTTGCGCCGTAGTGGGCTCCGATACGTCCGAGATCGTGGAAGTCATCGGCCGGCTGCGGCGGCTGGGAATCGTCACCGAGCACCGCGGGAGGCTGCGGGTGTCCCATGCGTTGGTGCGCAACGCCGTCCTGGCCGAGGACGCCCAGGGAGCACTCCAGGAGATCCACGCCCGAACGGCCCGCCTGCTGCGGGACGACCCGGGAGCCCAGCACTCGGTGTGCCACCACCTCATGCTGAGCGGACCGGTCGGTGAGGACTGGGTGCCCGGGGCGCTGCGGGCGGCCGCGCGCGGCGCGGCCGACGCCTCGATCGCAATGAGCTGCCTGCGGCGGGCCCTGGCCGAGCCGCTGCCCACCGATGTCCGTGCTCAGGTTCTGTTCGAGCTGGCCACCGCCGCGGGAGTACGGACCTGTCCGCTGCGGTGTCGTACCTGACGGAGTGATGGTCGCCGACGGGCTCGGAGTGTTTGCTCACGCGAGTCCCCGGCGATCTGATCGACGTGCTGATTCTCGGCGGCCGTGAGCGGGAGGCCGCCCGGATGGTCGCGCCGGGGGGAGGGGTTCAACGAGCGCCGGGACGCGATCAACTGCCGGCTCTCCCTGCTGTCGGCGCTCGCCCCTGTCGACGCGGACGCGGTCCGGCACCTGAGTGAGCTGGAGCCGGAAGGGGCGTTGACCTTGGCCGTGCAGGCGGGAGGCAGCCGCAGCAGGGTATCCGCCTCCGCCACCGGCCGACAGGAGGTTTCGTCCTCACCGCACAAGGCAAGCGCAACCCCGTGGTCCAGTACCTGGAGCTGCCGGAGACCGCGGAACGCAGCGGATATCTCCGCTCCTGAACCACCCTCACCGATCCCCGATCCCACCCGACCCGCGCATGGGCAAGGACGCGTCGCGGTTCAGGTGGCCGGCCGGAACAATGCCGCGAGGCGCCTCTTCCAACAGGGATGGAAAGGCACTTGACCTCGGCTCTTGCTCACCAGGAGCCCTCCGCAGAGCCCACTCGTTCAGCGGGGGCGGCAGTCCGGCCCCAGCTCGGTGCGGCCGGACCGGTCGCTCAGCCGGTGCGGTACGCCGCTTCGGTGGCCATGCTGAGGAGTTCAGCCGCCCACTCGGGGGTGAGGGCCTCGCCGATGGCCCGTCCGGCTGCGACCACCCGCTCCTCGATCACCGCCTCCACTCGGTCGCGTACGCCGGTGGCGATGAGCAGACGATGCAGGACATCCGGGTCCGGCGCCCTGCCCTCGCCGCTGAACAGCTCCTGGACCGCGGGCTCGTCCCGCAGGGCCAGGGACATCAGCAGAGTCATCTTGTGCTGCTGGAAGTCCAGCCGTCCGGGCTTGCCCGTCACATCCGGATCACCGAAGACGTCCAGCAGGTCGTCTCTGAGCTGGAACGCCTCGCCGACTGCCAGCCCGTACTCCTCGAACGCTTCCAGGAACCTCTCGCCGCCCGCCAGAGCGGCTCCGAGCGTCAGGGGTCGTGAGACCGTATAGCGACCGGACTTCAGCAGGGCGATCCAGCGGGATCGCTCCGGATCGGCGTCGAACTGGGCCGCACTGCGGACGTCGAGAAACTGCCCGACCATCAGTTCGGTGCACAACTCTCCCCAGATGCGGCGCACTTCGGGTGGGCAGTCGGCGAGCAGGCGCTCCGCGTACACCAGGGCGAGATCGCCTCCGAGGACGGCGACCGCCTCACCGTACCGGCGGCCCTCACCCCGCCAGCCGCGCTGCCCGTGCAACTCCTCGTGGAGGACATGTGCCGTGGGCCTGTTTCTACGCCGTTCCGAGTCATCCATCACGTCGTCGTGCAGCAGGGCAAAGCTGTGGAGCAGTTCCAGCGCCGCCGCCACGTCGACGATCACCGGATTGTCCGGGTCGCCGCCGGCCGCCAGATAGCCGGCGATACAGAACGCGGGGCGCATCCTTTTCCCCCCGCTGCCGAACATGCCGACCACGCAATCGAGCAGTTCGACCGAGACCGGTTCGACCGCCGCCCACCGCCGCCGCTCGGCGGCAAGGAACTCCTCGATCCGCTGCTCCACTCGGGCCAGGAGCCGGTCACGCCGCTGACGTGCGGAGGCATCAGTCATGTTGCGCGGTGAAAGCGTCGAGGGCATGTGAGCTCCTTGATGCGGTGCACGGCAGAGAAGTACAGGCATTTCTCGCATACGCCCCGCGCTCACGGAAAGAGGCAGCTTCGGATACAGAACAGATCCAGCTGCGGCCCGCCCCTCCGCTGTAGCGTCCTCGGGCAGCCGTCAGGCGGCGTCACTCGAAGTGATTACCGAAGGAGTTCATTTTGAACACGCGCACGGACTCCCCGAATGACCCTGCCGCCAGGCTCGTAAAATCTCCGGTCTTTGTCATTTCGACGGTGCGGTCGGGGTCGACCCTGCTTCGATGCGTACTGAATACACATTCCCAGGTGTACGCCGGCCACGAGATGCATCTGGAAGGCATTCGGGTCGAACTCGACACGAAGCCTGCGACTGCGGCCATGGATGAGATGGGGTTCTCGACTGCCGAGCTCGGCCATATGCTCTGGGATCGCCTTCTCGATCACCAGTTGAAGGCCAGCGGGAAAAGCGTACTGGTGGAAAAAACACCAGGAAATGCCTTCATGTGGAAAAGAATAGCCGAGTGCTGGCCTCACGCCAGGTACATATTCCTGCTCCGCCATCCGATGCACGTACTGGAATCCCTGTCCGAAATCTTCCGCGACCAGTTGGCCGAAATGCCGCTTCCGCAAGGCGCCGAGGAAGTGGAGGCAAAGATTCGGACCACCGCCATCAATCAGATTGCTCCGATGATCGAATCGGTTGCCGAGGCCCGCGCCCACCTGGACGGCATCACCGTGCGGTACGAGGATCTGACGACTTCCCCGGAGGTCGTCACGAAGAACCTGTGCGACTACCTCGGGGTGCCGTGGGAATCGGACATGCTGAACTACGGAAGCCAGGATCACGGATCGTTCCGCATGTTCCTCGGAGATTGGCGCGAGAGGATCTCCTCCGGCGTGATCCAGCCCCACCGCCGGCTGCCGGCCATCGATGAGGTTCCCGAAGCCCTGGCCGGTCACTGCAGGGCATTCGGTTACGTGTAGGGCGGGACCGGCAGCCAGCCGTACAGGCGCGGTCAAGTGTCCTGCGGCGCTGCGCCGATACGGTGCGAACACTTGAGGCCGCCCTCGCCCGGAGGTCGGCGGTTGCGAAGGGGTGCTCATGCCGGTCGAACCGACGGCTGGTTGGCCGGGCCTGCGGGGGCTGCGTGTCCTGGACCTCTCGCGGTTGCTGCCGGGCGGCTTCGCCACCCTCATGATGGCCGACCTCGGTGCCGACGTCATCAAGGTCGAGAGCCCGAACGGGGGCGACTACGGCAGGATCGTGGACCCCGACACCTTCGCCGCGCTGAACCGCAACAAACGCTCGGTCGTGCTGGACCTGCGCGAAAAGGCCGGCCGGGAGACCCTGCTGCGTCTCGTGGAGCGCAGCGACGCCGTCGTGGAGAGCCACCGCCCCGGCGTCCTGGAGAGCATGGAACTCGGCTACCGGCAGTTGCGCGCGGTCAATCGCCGCGTGGTGCTCTGTTCGATCACCGGCTACGGCCAGACCGGCCCCTACGCCACGCGGCCCGGCCACGACCTGAACTTCCTGGCCCTGTCCGGCTTCTTCGCGGTGCCGCACCGCGCGGACGGGATCGTCGACCGGGTCGGCGTACGCGTGGCGGACATGGCGGGCGCCATGTACGCCGCGCTCGCCACCACGGTGGCGGTCTCCTCGGCGCGGACAACGGGCGAGGGCCAGCATGTGGACGTGTCGCTGCACGAAGCGGCCGCGGCCTGGTCCGGTGCGCTCGCGCCGCCGCTCCAGGAAGGCAGGCCCCGCGCCGACAGTCCGCTCGTCACGGGGGACAACGACATATTCGTGCTGGCCGACGGGCGCCGGATCTCGTTCGCGACCTTCGAGGACAAGTTCTGGCTCACCTTCCGGCAGGCCCTCGCCGCGGAGTTCCCGGTGCTCGCCGACGCCTGCTACGACCGCCGGGCGGACCGGACGCGCGCCAAGAGGGAGGTGCGGGAACTGCTCGAGGATGTCTTCGCCCAGCGCGACCTCGCCTGGTGGTCCGCGGCACTGTCCGGACTGGACCTTCCTTGGGCACCCGTCTACGAGACCACCGCCGAGGTTCTCGAGGATGAACACGTCGCCGTCCGCGGGCTGGTGGGCACCCTGCCCGGTTCGGCCACCGAACACCCCCGACAGCAGGTGCGCTTCCCCGTCGTATTCGGCTCCGGTCTCGATTCCTTGCGCGGTGCCGCTCCCGGACACGGTGAGCACACCGCCGAGGTCCTCGCCGAACTGGACCAGTAACAAGCCGCCTGCCGCCCGGGCCGACGACCGCGGGGCGACCGGCCGAGATCTCGCCGCCGCCCGGATCTCGGTCTCCCGCCGCGGCATCCGCTTCGCGGCAGTGCCGCCGAGCCGGGCGATTCGTACGCCGGGCGGTGCACGCCGGACCGAGCGGCATTGCCCGAGGAATGCAGGTGGCCGTTCGGCCCGAAGCACGAACCGTCACCGACCGCTTCCCTCATCTCGTCGTCCCTGTCGCCGCCGACGATTCCCCTGTCGATGATGCCGGCCGCGGCCACCGCTTCGAGGCCGTGGGAGAGAACGGGGTTGTTGGCGACCGGTACGAAAGACTTGGCTGCCGTGTGCGTGGGGAGACGCAGCCGAGTCCCCTCACCACCGCCGAGTACCGGAGCCTTCGTGCCCCCTCCTTCGTTCGAACCCTCGTCCGTGTGCCCGCAGGGCCTCGCACCCTGCCCCGACCCGGGGCGCCGGGTCGGGGCAGGGTGGGCCGGGGCAGGAACCGAGGCCTGTCAGAGGTAGACGTTGTCCGGGTTGAAACCGTCACCCAGCACCGGAATGCACTTGTGCTGCTTGATGTCGAGATTCGAACCGTCGAACGTGTCGCCCGTGGTGCGCTGGGGGTAGACCCAGGTGTCGCCGAGCGTGTAGCGCGCGTTCACGGCCAGACGGAGCCGCGCGTCCGGCAGGGAGGCGCGGGAACGGTGCATGCACCGTTCGGTGAAGATGGTGTACTCCCCCGCCTTCATCGGCATGGTCTGGGTGGCCCCGGGCGCCAGCTCGAAGGGCTCCGTGACCACGGCCAGCAGGTCGGCGCAGCGCTCGGCCAGGAGGTCGAAGAGGTCGTCCAGCGAGTGCTGGTCGGGGTCCACCCCGTCGAACATCCGCCGGGTGTCGATGTCGAGGATCAGGCTGTTGTTCTTCGCCCGGCTCAGCAGTTCCTCCTTGGTCTTGATCCGGTTCCGCGGGTCGACGTAGGCGCCGGACTCGGTGAGTGCGACCATCCCCTTGGGGTACTGCGACTTCTGCGACCCCTTGACGAACTCCATCACTCCGTCGTCTTCGGAGACGTCCGTCAGCGCAAGCCAGAGCGTCCAGTCCCACTGGCTCGACGGGTTCATCGGAAAGAGCGCCGGCCTGTGGCCGCCGACTTCCTCGCCGTCGAAGTACCCGTACTCCTGGTGCCAGTCGATCGCACCGTCTCCGGGGTACTTCTCGAAGAGCTTGGTGCGCCACAGGATCAGCGAGTCCGCACCGGTCGCCTGCTCCAGCGACTTGATGAGTTCGGGCGCGGTGAGGAGTTCGCGCACCTTCTCGTTGATCAGGTGCCAGTCACGTACGGAGTACCTGTTGTACATCGGGTGGACGGGCTGGTGCTCGAGCACGTCCTGGAAGAATTCTTTCACTTCCCCGATGGTGTCGTCCGAGGCGAAGCGCGGGAACGGTCCCGCGAATCCATTCTTCTCCAACGCTTCGCGGGGTGTTGTTTCCTTCATTGTCAGGCCTCTCGAATTCACATCGATCTGGAAATTCACACTACTCGACGAATTTCATGCCACCCATGGAAGATTGACGCCGGCTAGGAAAGGCGTGTAATTTCCCGCGCCGGCGGCACGCCGACCTTCCGCTTTCGCTGCCACATTTCGAGCAGGCTCAGGCCCGGACTCGTCATGACCGTGGTGACGACGGCCACGACGACCAGCTGTGCGAAGACGGTGCTGGTGAGCAGGCCTGCTTCCAGACCGATGTTCAGGGCGATGAGCTGGATCAGGCCGCGCGTGTTCATCAGCACCCCGACCTGGGCGGACTGCGCCCAGTCCCGGTCGTGCCACTGCTGGGCGGCCATGCACGCGCCGAGCTTCCCCACCACGGACGCGGCCAGGAAGAGCAGCACTCCGGTCACCATGGCGGCGGAGCCGAGCAGTTGGATGTCGGTCCGCAGGCCGGTGTACACGAAGTAGAAGGGCAGGAGCACGCCCACGGCGAAGGGGCGGACGGTGGCCGACCACCGGGACAGCGCGTCGCTCTTGGGGAACGCCATGCCCAGGGCGAAGGCACCGATCACCACGTGCAGTCCGAGGAACTCGGTCGTCGCGCACGCCGCGAACAGCAGTGCGCAGACCAGAGGGAGGAAACCCGTGCTCTGCCGGTCGCCTGTCCGGGACATGAACCACCGCAGTCCGGGGCGCACCACGCCGAACAGGACGGCCATGAAGGCCACGAAGCCCACGGCGGTCAGAACGGGGCTGACATCGCCGGCCGCCGTGAAGGTGAGTATCAGGCCGATGCCCAGCCAGGCGATGACGTCGTCGATGGCCCCCGCGCCCAGCGCGACCATCGCCGACCGGGAGCCGAGCAGTCCCCGCTCCTCGATGATGCGGGCCAGCATGGGCAGTGCCGTGATGGACACGACGATGCCGATGTAGACCGCCCCGTAGGTGCCGCCGACCTCGGGGATCAGCTCCGGCCGGCTGCTGAAGAGCCAGGCGGTGACCGCGACCCCGAGCAGGAAGGGCGCGGAGACCCCTGCCACGGAGACGGACAGGCAGCGTCTGAGCAGTCCACTGCCCTTGGTCAGCGAGCTGCTGAACTCCAGCCCCACGAGGAACATGTAGAAGGCGATGCCCAGTTGCCCCAGCGCGTACAGGACCGGTCTCGACTGCTCCGGGAACATCCACTTCTGGGCGTCCGGCAGCAGCAGCCCGAAGAGTGACGGACCGAGCGCGATGCCGGTGAGCATCTCCGCTATGACCGGCGGCTGGTTGATCCGCACCATGACGGCGGTGAGCAGTCGGCAGACCACGATCATCGTCACTGCGCACAGCAGGAACTTCGTCAGCGTGTCGCCCGGCATCCGTCTCCCTCCTTCCCGGCGTCCCGCGACGCCTGCCGGCGCGACATCAGCCGCCCATCGCGGCGATGAGGCTCTTGGGCCGCATGTCGGTCCAGTTCTGTTCGATGTAGTCCAGGCATGCCTGGCGGCTGTCGGCCGGCTTGGCCACGTCCCATCCGTCGGGGACCTCGGCGAAGTGCGGCCACAGGGAGTGCTGGCCCTCGTCGTTGACCAGGACCAGGTAGGTGCCCTCCGGGTCTTCGAACGGGTTGCTCATGATGGTTCTCCTTGTCTGGTGCGGATGATGGATGTGCCGCGCGTCAAACCGGCAGCCCGGTCAGACCGCCGGCCGGGGCGTTGACGAGTACGGCCATGTTTCCGGCCGGGTGGCGGTTCTCGTAGACGAGTTGGTGCGCGTGGGCGATCTCCTGGAACGGGATCGTGCTGCTCAGGCAGGGGCTGATCCGCCCCGAGCCCACGAGTTCGATGATCGCCCTGGTCTCCTGGACGTTCGCCGCGTGCGAGCCCTGGAGCCTCTTCTGGAACATCCACAGGTAGCGGAGGTCCAGGTCGCCGTTGTAGCCGCTGGTCCCCGCGCAGGTCACGACCATCCCGGCGTTGTCGCACAGGTAGACGGAGGTCGGCAGGGTGTCCGCGCCCGGGTGTTCCAGGACGATGCGGGGCGAGCGGCGCTCGCCGAGTGCGGACCAGAAGGCTCGGCCGAAGGCCCGGGCGCCGCTGAGCCAGGTCTCGTACGCCTCGGTGTCGTCGGAGTCCGGCAGGCGGCCCCAGTGGCTGAACTCGCTCCGGTTGATGACGCCTTTGGCGCCCAGTTCGAGGCAGTACTCCGCCTTCGCGTCGTCGGAGACCACGGCTATGGGGATACCGGCGAAGTGCCTGACGATCTGGATCGCCATGGAGCCCAGTCCGCCCGAGCCTCCCCAGATCAGAACCGGGTCGCCCGGTCGTACGACGTTCGGCGCCCAGCCGCACAGCTGGCGGTACGAGGTCGATCCGCCGGCGAGGAAGCTGCCGGCCTCCTCCCAGGTCAGGTGGGCCGGTTTGCGGTGGCACTGGTACTCGTCGGCGACCGTGAACTGGGCGAAGGAGCCGTAGTTCAGCTCGTATCCCCAGGCGCGTTGGGACCGCGAGGCCGTGGGATCGACTCCGAGCCGGATGTCGGACGCCGACTCGTCCCAGCAGACTCCGCCGACGATGACGTGATCACCGACCTTGAACTGGGTGACTCCCTCCCCCACGGCCCAGATCACCCCGGAGCCCTCGGAGCCCGCGATGTGGAAGTCGTCCGGATCTCCCTGCTTGCGGCGGGCCGCGATGACATCGGCCGGAGAGCCGAGTCCGGCCCACACACCGTTGTAGTTCACCCCGGCGGCCATCACCATGATCACGACCTGGCCTCGGCCCGGCGCGGGGACCGGAACGGTCTCCAGGGCCATGGCCCGCGACGGCTGTCCGTATCGCTCGGGCCGGATGACGGCGGCGTACATGTGGCTGGGGACATGCCCCAAGGGGGGTATCTCCCCGGGTTCGTACAGCTCCTTCACCGTGTTCTCCTCGGTGGTCATGCGCCGGTGGGGCGCGGCCGCAGCCCGGCGTTCAGCGGGGCGGCGATCTGCTGGAGGGAGTCGCGCCGCAGCATGTCGCGGTGCTCGCAGGGGACGGAGTGGGCCGTGACGGCCCCGCCGACGTACGGCTTCCAGTCCTCGGCGGTGCCGGGGTGCGCCTCGCCGGCGGCGACGAAGAGGACCATGTCCCCGTCGAAGACGTCCGGCGAGTGCGTGCCCCGGAGCGCCACGTTGTTCCGATAGGTCTCGACGAGAGCCGCCAGGTTGCGCTCCACCAGCCGGGCCAGCGGCAGTTCGCTCCGGCGCAGCATTCCGGCGGCCTGCTCGGCACTGAGCGGTCCACCGGTGAGGGGCCCACCGGCCGTCCGCGCCGGATCCAGCTCGACGGCTTCGAGCAGGGCATGCAGCACGTCGTGCTCCGCGGGCCGCTCCACCGGTCCCGGTTCCCCGGCCGGGTAGGAGTCGAGCACGGCGAGCAGTGCCACTTCCTGGCCGTCGGCCCTGAGCATGCAGGCGACGGCGTGGGCGAGGAGCCCGCCGAAGGACCAGCCGAGCAGGTGGTACGGACCCTGGGGCTGCACCGTCCGGATGTGCTCCAGGTACAGGGCGGCCATCTCGCCGACCGAGGACGGGTGCTCACCCGGCCTGCTGAACGCCGGTGCCTGCAGTCCGTACAGCGGCCGGCCCGCCGGAATGTGGCGCAGCAGCTCCGAGTAGCGCCAGCCGAGGCCGCCTCCGGCATGGAAGCAGAACAGCGGCGGCTCGTCCCCGCCGGTCCGCAGCGGGAGGAGGATGCCGAGCCCGTCGTCGGCGTCCGGGGCGGCGGCCCGGGCCAGGAGCCCCGCGACGGTGGGGGCTTCGAAGAGCATCGGGATGGTGAGCCGGGGGTCCAGCTGGGCCTGCAGGCGGGCCAGCAGGGACGCGGCGAGGAGTGAGTCCCCGCCCAGCTCGAAGAAGTTGTCGTCGATGCTCACCCGGGGTGTCCCGAGGGTCTCGGCGAACAGCCGGCACACCAGTTCCTCACGGTCGGAGCGCGGCGCGCGGCCCTTTCCGCCGGGCTCCGACCCGGACCGCGGGGCGGGCAGGGCCGCCTGATCCACCTTGCCGTTGGCGGTCAGCGGAATCGCGTCCAGCGTCACGAACACCGACGGCACCATGTGCGCCGGCAGTGTCTTCGCCAGCGCCGCCGCCAGCCGCTCGGGGACCGGCTCCGAGTCGCCCGGCCGCGCCGTCACGTAGGCGACCAGCCGCCGGTGGCCCGGCTGGTCCTCGCGGAGGGTGACCAGGGCCGCGGCGACCTCGGGCAGTGCGGCCAGTGCCGCCTCGACCTCGGCGGGCTCGACCCGGAAGCCTCGCAGCTTGAACTGCGAGTCACTGCG
Organism: Streptomyces sp. NPDC087845; assembly: GCF_044742755.1. Lineage (NCBI taxonomy): Bacteria > Bacillati > Actinomycetota > Actinomycetes > Kitasatosporales > Streptomycetaceae > Streptomyces > Streptomyces sp. NPDC087845. The sequence continues at coordinate 5,947 of NZ_JBIUVC010000035.1, read as the reverse complement.
GCCGAGGAAGTCGAGCGTGCCGTCGGCCCGCCACCGCACCAGGTCCCCGGTGCGGTACATCCGCACTCCGGCCGGCCCGTACGGGTCGGCCACGAACCGTTCCGCCGCTGCCGCGGCATCGCCGTGATAGCCACGGGCCACACCTGCGCCGGAGACGTAGAGCTCGCCGGCGACCCCGGCCGGAGCCGGTCGCAGCTGTCCGTCGAGGACGTACAGCCGGGAGCCGCCCCACGGCCGCCCGATCGGCACCGATTCGGGAACCGGGTCCCCGGCCCGCATCCGGTGCGTGGCCGTGAACACGGTCGTCTCCGTCGGCCCATAGCCGTTGATCACCAGTGTCCGGGGGCATGCCTCCAGCACCCTGCGGACCGCGCTCGCCGACACCACGTCGCCGCCCGTGCGGACTTCGTGGACGCCCGCGAGGCATGCCGGGTCCTCCTCGGCCAGGAGCCGGAACACTCCGGCGGACAGCCATAGACCGGTGATGCGCTCGCGCACGATCAACTCGCGCAGCACGGCGAGGTCCAGTCGGCCCGGAGGTGCGACCACCACGCACCCTCCGCGCAGGAGCGGTACCCACCATTCGGTCGTCACCGCGTCCCAGACGTGCAGCGAGTGGAACAGGACCCGCTCCGTGCTGTGTTCGTTCCATCCCGCGTCGTCCACGAAGTTCACGACGTTGCGGTGCGTCACCGCCACGGCCTTGGGGGCTCCCGTGGAGCCGGAGGTGAACATCATGCAGGCGAGCTGGTCCGGCGCGACGGCAGCGGCGGGGGCTTGGGCGTACACGGACTCGGCGGCGAGCCCGGTGTCGACGACCACCACCTGGGCTGCGCAGTCCGGCAGGCTCCGGACGCCTTCCGCCCGGTCCCGCCCGGTGAGCAGCACCGTGGCGCCGCTGCGATCCGTCATCGTCGTCCACCGGACCGCGGGGCTCTCCGGGTCCAGCGGCACATAGGCGGCGCCGGCCTTGAGTGTTCCCAGGACGGCGGCCAGGAGGTCGAGGGAGCGGTCGAACAGCACCGCGACCCTGCTCTCGGCTCCGGCCCCGCGAGCGATCAGCTCCTGGGCCACCCGGTTCGCGAGAGCGTCCAGTTCCGCGTAGGTGACGTCCTTCGCTCCGGTGCGCACGGCCACCGCATCCGGCTGCCGCTCCGCCACCTGCGCGAACCGCCCGACGAGCGTCGCGCCGTCCAGTCCCTCGTGCGCCGCGGCGCCGGCCCCCCATTCGGTGAGCAGCTGCCGCCGCTCGGCCGGCTCGACCAGCTCGGCCCCGCCGAGGGGGCTGCGAGGATCGTCGGCCAGTGTCCGCAGCAGCTGCTGGAACCAGCCCAGAAGCCGTTCCGCGAAGGCGGGGTCGATCACGTCAGGACGGTGGTTGAGCCGCAGTCGCAGCCCGTCGCCGGAGAGGGCGGCCACCAGGGTCAGCGGGTAGTGGGCGGCGTCGTTGTCCAGCGAACCCACGGTCCGCGCACGGTCGGCGGTGTCGGCGCGGGTGGCGTCGACCGGATAGTTCTCGAACACGACGAGGGTGTCGAACAGCTCGCCCAGGCCGGCCAGTTTATGGATCTCCGTCAGGCCGACGTGGTGGTGGCCGGTCATCTCGGCCTGCTCGTCCTGCACGCGGGCCAGTGCGTGCGCCCAGGTCTCGCCCGGGTCGAGACGGACCCGTACCGGGATGGTGTTGACGAACAGTCCGATCATCGCTTCGATGCCGGGAATCTCCGGCGGCCGGCCGCTGACGGTCGTTCCGAAGACGACGTCGTCGCGACCTGTGAGCTTGCCGAGGAGCACCGCCCAGGCCAGCTGGACCATGCTGTTCAGCGTCACGCCGTGTTCCGACGTGCGCCTGCGCAGCGCGTCGCACAGCTCACGGGGAAGATCCACCGTGAGCCACTGCGGCATCACCGGCACGTGTCGCAGGTCGGTGGCGCTCAGCCGGGTCGGCTCGTCGAGCCCGGCCAGTTCCTTCCGCCACGCCTGGAGGCTCTCCTCCTGATCCCAGCGGGACAGCCATTCCAGGTAGTAGCGGTACGGCGTCACAGGCATGAGGGACGTCTCGTCGCCGTTTTGTTCGTACAGCTCGCGCAGCTCGGCCATGAGCAGCGGCATCGACCAGCCGTCGAGGAGGATGTGGTGGTGGGTGATCACCACGCGGTGTCGTCCGTCGCCCAGGCGGATCACCATGAACCGCAGCAGCGGGGGCACCGCGAGGTCGAACCCGCGGCTCCGTTCCTCGTCGAGCAACTCCTCCAGCCGAGCGCGCAGTTCGTCACCCTTGAGGCCGGTGAGATCCCGTTCCCGCCAGTCGGGCTCGGCGTGGCGCGGCACGACCTGGACGGCCCGGCCGGAAGGCTGGTGCCGGAAGGCCGCCCGCAGGTTCGGGTGGCGGCGCAGCAGCGTGCGGGCGGCGGCCCGCAGCGCCTCGCTGTCGAAGGGGCCCTCCACGTCCGCGGCCAGCTGCACCGCATAGACGTCGTCGTCACCCCCCGCGAACAGAGAATGGAACAGGAGTCCCTCCTGCAGGGGCGACAGCGGCAGTACGTCCTCCACACCCCACTCGGTGGCCTCCAGCTCGTCGATCTCCGCCTGGCCGAGGTCGACGAGGGCGAGGTCGGACGGGGTGAGGCCGCCGGCGGCGGGGGTGGCGGCGTGGGCCGCCAGGGACCTGAGCGCCGTCAGCCACAGCTCGGCGAGGCCGGCCATCTCCTCCGCGGTGAAGAGCGCTTGCGGCCAGGAGAGCACGGCGCCCAGCCGTGCTCCGTCGGCGGTCGCCCGCGTGGCGGCGTTGATCTCCAGGCTGTGTGCGAAGGGCGCCTTCGCGTCCTTGGCCGGGACCTCCACCGGGATGTCCCTCGCCGCGGTCCAGGTGGATTCCCCGCCCGTCGCGGCGCTGCGGGCGCCCAGGTAGTTGAAGCCGATGGCGGGCCGGGGAAGTGCGGCCAGCAGGGGTGCGGTGCGGGGGTTCAGGTACCTGAGCAGACCGAAGCCGATCCCGTGGTCGGGAATGGCCCGCAGCTGTTCCTTCACCCGCTTGAGCGCCTGTCCGACGGCCGGGCCGCCGGACCACACCTCGGCGGCGTCGACGCCCGGGTCGAGCCGGGCCGGGTACAGGCTGGTGAACCAGCCCACGGTCCGGGAGAGGTCCGCGCCCGGCACGACGTCCTCCCGCCCGTGCCCCTCGACGTCCACGAGCACGGCGGTGTCCCGGCCGCGACCGCGCCGGTCCCGCCACTCGGTGACGGCCAGCGCCAGGGTGGCCAGCAGCGCCTCGTCGATCCCGGCGCGGAAGGCGACCGGCACCGCCGCCAGCAGCTGTGCGGTCTCCTCCTCCGGGAGCTCCAGGGAGAGCGTCAGGGCGGTGTCGTAGGTGTCACGCCCGGGGGCCGGCGCTGCGCCGAACGGCACCTCTCCGGGCGCGAGCTGCGCCGACCACAGTGCGAGTTCGGCCGCACGCGTCTCCCGGCGGGCCTCCTTCGCCAACTCCCGCGACCAGTGCCGGAAGGAGGTGCCTACGGGCGCCAGCAGCGCCGGACCGCCGGCCGACACCGCTTCGAACGCGGTGCGGAGGTCTGACCCCAGGACGCTCCAGGACACCACGTCCACGGCCAGGTGGTGCACGATCCACAGCAGCCGGCCCGGGGCCTGCGCCCCCGCTTCGAACCACACCAGTTGCGTCATGGTCCCCGCCTCGGGGTCCAGACGGCCGACGGCCTCGGCGGCCTCGTCGCGCATGACCTGGGCCAGGCCGCTCGGCGGTACGGACGTGACGTCCACCCGGCGCAGCCACGACCGCACGTCGACGGAGTCGGCGGGTAGGACGTCCAGCCGCCAGTCCTCGTCGGAGCGGCGCAGCCGGGAGCGCAGCACCTCGTGCCGGTCCGCGACCGCCCGCAGTGCGGTCAGCCACAGGTCCTCGTGAGGTGCCGCCGGCACCGTCAGCAGCGTCGACTGGTTGAGTCCGGAGACCGGTCCGCCCGTCTCACGCAGCCATTCCGTGATCGGGGTGGGGGATGCCTCCCCGACACCGTCATCGGCCGGCTCTCCCGCGTCCCGCGCCCGGTCGTGCTCCCGCTCGTCGGCGGCGAACAGTGCCAGCTGCGCGACCGTCTGATGGCGGAACACGTCCCGCGGCGAGATGATCACACCGGCCCGACGCGCCCGGCTCACCAGCTGGATCGCGACGATGCTGTCGCCGCCGAGTGCGAAGAACCCGTCGTCGACACCGACCTGGGCAAGGCCCAGCACCTCGGCGAACAAGGCGCACAGCACCTCTTCGCGCCGCCCGTGGGGGGCGCGGGCGGCCGGGCCGCGCTGCTCCGGAGCGGGCAGCGACTTCCGGTCCAGCTTTCCGTTGCCGGTGACCGGCAGCTCGCCAAGGATCACGACCGCGGCCGGCGTCATGTAGTCGGGCAGTGCCTCCGCAACAGCGGAGCGCAGGCTCTCGCCGTCGAGCGCGGCGCCCGCGTCGGCGGTGGCGTATCCGATGATGCGCCGGTCACCGGGCCGGTCCTCCCGGACCACGGCCACCGCCTGCGCGACACCGGGGCAGGACAGCAGCGCCGACTCGATCTCACCCGGCTCGATCCGATAACCGCGCACCTTCACCTGGTCGTCGGCACGGCCCAGGAACTCCAGATTCCCGTCCGCACGCCACCGCACCACATCACCCGTCCGGTACATCCGGCCACCACGACCACCGAACGGATCCGCCACGAACCGCTCCGCCGTCAGACCCGGCCGAGCCGCATACCCCCGAGCCAGCTGCGTCCCCGCCACATAGAGTTCTCCGGCGATTCCGACGGGAACCGGGCCCAGGCCCTCGTCCAGGACATAGGCACGGGTGTTGCGGACGGGTACGCCCATGGGCACGCGCGTGGCGCCCGGCTCGCTCCGGTACTCCCAGCGCGTGACGTCGACCGCCGTCTCCGTGGGGCCGTAGAGGTTGTGCAGCCGGGCGCCGAGGACGGAACGGAACGCCTCGGCCGTCTCCGGCGGGAGCGCCTCGCCGCTGCTGAAGACGGTGCGCAGGCTGCCGCACAGCGCCGCGGTCTCCTCGGCGAGGAATGCGCTCAGCATCGACGGCACGAAGTGCGCCGTGGTGATCTGCTGCTCCTGGATGAGAGCTGCGAGGTAGGCGGGGTCCCGGTGTCCGTCCGGCTTCGCGACCACGAGGGTCGCACCCGCCTGAAGCGGCCAGAAGAACTCCCATACGGAGACGTCGAAGCCCGCCGGCGTCTTCTGCAGCACCCGGTCCTGCGCCCCCTGCGGGTACGAGTCCTGCATCCAGCTCAATCGGTTCACGATGGCCTCGTGCGACGTCACGACGCCCTTCGGCCGGCCGGTGGAGCCGGAGGTGTAGATGACGTAGGCCGGGTGCTGCGGCCGCAGGGGCGCGGTCCTCTCCTCGTCCGTCAGGTCCGTCTGCGCCTGCCCGGACAGCGCCTCCCGTACGTCCTGGGCGTCGAGGACGAGCCACGGGGTGGCGCCCTCGCCGGACAGTTCGTCGGCGGTGGCCCGCTCGGCGATACCGAGCACGGGCCGCGCTTCGTCGAGCATCGTCAGGGTGCGGCCGGCGGGCTGCTGCGGATCGAGCGGCAGATAGGCCGCGCCGGTCTTCGTCACGGCGTACATCGCGATCACGAGATCCACGGATCGTGGAAGCGCCAGGGCGACCACCTCTTCGGGACCCGCGCCCCTGGCCGCAAGGAGCCGGGCGAGACGGTTCGCGGCGGTGTTGACGTCGGCGTACGACAGGACGGTGTCGCCGAACACGACCGCCGAGTGGTGCGGGGTGAGGGCCACCTGCGCTTCGAAGAGTGCGGGAAGTGTCTCCTCGGACACCTCATCGGCCGTGTCGTTCCAGGTGGTGAGGAGCCGGTGGCGTTCGGCGGGCTCAAGGATCTCCAGCCGGGTCAACGACCGGTCGGGATCAGCCACCACCGCT
>NZ_JBIUVC010000034.1:0-39065 GCF_044742755.1 Streptomyces sp. NPDC087845 | reverse complement strand
AGGATGTCGACCTGCGCGGCCTGCTTCGCGACGAGCGCCGTCTGTCGCTGTGGACAGACCAGTACACCGGTCGAAAAGCCGAGGTCCGGGCAGAGCGCCGCGAGGTGGGCGATGGTCGTCAGCGGCTCGTGGAACTCGGTGTCCACCGAGTAGGCCGCCGCCGTCCGTTGCGCACCGCCCGGGAATCCGGCACCGTAGTCGGGCCGCGAATCCGGGTCCACACCCACTACGTGGTCGTTCACCACGATGTAGGAGAAGCCGGCATCGGCCGCCTGCAGAGCCCAATCGCGCACTACTGCACGATCCGAACCAATCTCCTGTGACGGGAACCTGACACCTGTCAACATGGGCCCTCCTGAACACTTTGTCGTGGAGACGTGCACGCCGTCGCGGAAACGCAAACGGCGATGTGAGACGGTCGACCTGACCGAGCCCTCGCAGACCGCGGTCGACTGAGGCCGTGACCGTTCGGGGGAAGCTGTCGGCGCCCGTGGTGGGGCGCGGGTGTGGCCGTGAAAGCCGTCCACGACGCTCGTTCGACGACGAAGCGGCGCAGCGTGCGTAGCTGGCGCGGAGTGTTCCAGCCGAGTACGCCGACCACCCTCCCGTGGTGGCCGTAGGCGGCGGTGAAGTGGCTGCTCGACGCGGTGCCATAGACAAGCCGCAGGTCCGCACCCGGAGGGAAGATGCCGTACGCCTGGATCCTGGTGTCGTACTGGTCGGTCCAGAAGTAGGGCACGGGAGCGAACGGGATGGCGTCGCCGAGCAGGTTGCCGGCTGCGGCCATGGCCTGTTCGGTGGCGTTCATCCGGTGCTCCAGTCGCATGCGGATGCCGAAGTGCGGGTTATGCCAGGAGGCGATGTCGCCGGCGGCGTAGACGCCGGGTGCGGCCTGACACAGCGCGTCGCACAGCACCCCGTCCGCCAGGCGCAGGCCCGAACCCGCCAGCCAGCCGGTCGAGGGAGTGGAGCCGAGGGCCAGGACGACGACGTCGGCCGACAGCGTGGTGCCGTCGTCGAGTTCCACCCCGGTGACCCGGCCGCCCGCGCCGCGCAGCCGGGTGACCGGCACGGCGCAGCGCAGGCTCGTTCCGTGATCGCGGTGCAGTTCGGCGACGAGCGTGCCGATGCGGTCCCCGAACGGGCGCCGTACCGGGACGGGTTCCGGCTCGACCAGGGTCACCTTCAGGCCCATGGTCCGGGCTGCCGCGGCGACTTCGGTGCCGAGGAATCCGGCACCGACCACGACCACGTCGGGTCCTGCGAGCAGCTTGGCGCGCAGGGCGAGCGCGTCGTCGAGTGTGCGCAGGACATGGACCCCGGCCAGATCGCTGTCGGGCAGGCGCCGGGGGGCCACACCGGTAGCAATGATCAAACCGTCGAAGCCGATGCTCTCGCCGTTGCCCAGGCGCACCCGGCGGCCTGGGACGTCGAGGGCGGCGGCACACTGTCCGAGCCGCAGGTCGGCCTCCAGCCGCGCAAGATCCTGCAGGGGGCGCAGGGTGGCCCGTTCGGGCTCCCAGGCGCCCGTGAGGATCTGCTTGGACAGTGGCGGCCGGTCGTACGGCGGATGAGGCTCCTCGCCAATCAGGGTGAGATGACCGCCCCAGCCTCGGCGGCGGAGGGTCTCGGCCGCGGTCAGGCCTGCGGCCGAGGCTCCGACGATGACGATCCGCTTCATTCCTCCGCGCGCGTCTCCCCTCGGCGCGGCCACCGGCAGCGCCCCCTCCCGGACGACGCCTTCCGGCCGCCCTACGACAGCGGCGCATGGCCGTCACACCGCCAGAGTCGCCTATTCCGGCCCGGCCGGTTCCAACAGGAGAACCTCACTCGCCGGGGAACACGTCCGACCGTCGGGACAGTCGATCGAAGTTGGAGAGCTGTCCGATCGAAATGAGGATTTGGCGGACCTGAGGTGCTGCGCGTCCTGGATCTCCCGGAACCCGGGGGCCGGGCCGGGCGATCTACGCGTCCGGGTCCATGCGGCTGCGAGTGGGACGACCTGGGTGGGCCGAGTAGCGGATCAGCGCCGCTTTGCGGCGGGCACCGGCGTCCTCCATATTCGAAGCAGCATTTTCGAACTCACGGCCGTGTCGCTGAGGCCCGAGCCGTGAAGGAACGGCGGCGGACCGCGTACTCATGCTGCACCGGACGGACACCCCAGCCCGTCCGCTGAGTGTCAGGAGACTTGCAGATGACCGCGCAGTTCGGTGACTACCAGGACGAGATCTACCAGGACGGGCTGCGGGGCATCGTTCCGCCGTTCCCGATGTCATTCGAAGAGCTGGAGGCCAGGGCTCGGGCCGCCCTGCCGCCGTCCCTCGTGTCGTATGTCGCCGGCGGGGCCGGCAACGAGCACACCCAGCGGGCCAATGTCGACGCCTTCACCGAGTGGGGGCTCATTCCACGGATGCTGGTGGGCGCGGTCGAGCGCGACCTGTCGGTGGACCTCTTCGGCCTCCGGCTGCCCTCCCCGCTGATGATGGCCCCGATCGGGGTGATCGGGCTGTGCGCCCAGGACGGCCACGGGGACCTGGCGGTCGCCCGGGCGGCGGCCGGCACCGGAGTGCCGATGATCGCCTCCACTCTCACGGTCGATCCGATGGAGGAGGTCGCGGAGCAGTTCGGCGGGGTCCCCGGCTTCTTCCAGCTCTACCCCCCGGACGACCGGGAGCTGGCCGAGAGCCTGGTGCACCGCGCGGAGACAGCCGGCTTCAAGGGCATCGTGGTCACGCTGGACACCTGGCTCACCGGCTGGCGACCGCGCGACCTGTCCACCAGCAACTTCCCGCAGCTCCGCGGCAACTGCCTGGCGAACTACACCTCCGACCCGGTCTTCCGCTCCAGGCTGGACCGCACGCCCGAGGAGGACCCGCCCGCCGCGGTCGCCCACTGGGCGAAGACCTTCGGCAACCCGCTGACCTGGGACGACCTGCCCTGGCTGCGCTCGATCACCCAGCTGCCCCTGCTGCTGAAGGGCATTTGCCACCCCGACGACGTGCGGCGCGCGAGGGACGCGGGAATGGACGGGGTGTACTGCTCCAACCACGGCGGCCGACAGGCCGACGGCGGGCTGCCCGCCCTGGACACCCTCCCGGCCGTGGTGGATGCCGCGGACGGACTGCCGGTGGTCTTCGACTCGGGCGTCCGGTCGGGCGCCGACATCGTCAAGGCGGTGGCGCTGGGCGCCACCGCGGTGGCCGTGGGCCGGCCGTACGCCTACGGGCTGGCGACCGGCGGCACACAGGGCGTCGTGCATGTGCTGCGCGCCCTGCTCGCCGAGGCGGATCTCATCATGGCGATCGACGGCTACCCCACCCTCGCCGACCTCACCCGCAAGGCACTTCGACCGACCCGGGGGACGGCAGCGAATCCCCAGTGACGCACGCGCGGGACACAGGCGACGTACCGGACGGTGCGCCGGCCGCTGCCCGTGCGGGTCACCGCGGCGATCCGGCGCGCTCCGCCCGATCCGATGCACGACGACCGAGGAAGACGGGAACCACCATGAAAATCATCGCGCTCGAGGAAGCCTTCAGCGTACCCGGCATGGCCACCGCCGGAGCCGCCCTCCACCAGCCGACGAAGTTCCGGCCCGGTGTACTGGCTGACCTGGAACGCCGGCTGCCCGAGTTCAGCGAACTGCGCCTGAAGGACATGGACGAGCACGGTGTCGACATGCAGGTGCTGTCCCTGACCACGCCCGGCGTGCAGATGCAACCCGACGCCGCCATTGCCGTCTCCGACGCGCAACTGGCCAACGACGTCCTCGCCGGCGTCGTCGAAGAGCATCCGGACCGGTTCGCGGGGCTTGCCGCGATGCCCCTGCAGGATCCGGCCGCCGCCGTGCGCGAACTCGACCGGGCCCTGAACGACCTCGGCCTGTCCGGCGTTCTGGTCAACGGCCATACCCTGGGCCACTACCTCGACGAACCTCAGTTTCAGGTGTTCTGGGAAGCACTCGCCGGACACGACGTGCCGTTGTATCTGCACCCCAACAGCGCACCCCTGGGCTGGCCGGTGTTCGAAGGCCGCCCCGAGCTGATCGGCCCCACCTACGCCTGGACCGCCGAAACCGGCGCCCACGCGCTCCGCCTGATCTGCAGCGGCCTGTTCGACCGGTTTCCTACCGCCAAGGTCATCCTCGGCCACATGGGCGAGATGCTGCCCTTCCACCTGTCCCGGATCGACACCCGGCTGCCCTACGTCGACACCGAGGTGAAACTGGCCAAGAAGCCCTCCGAGTACTTCATCGACAACTTCCACATCACCACCAGCGGCGTCACCGCCACCAGCGCACTGCTGGGAGCCGTCCTCACCGTCGGCGTCGACAACATCTGCTTCGCCATCGACTACCCGTACGAGTCGAGCACCCAGGCCACCGAGTTCCTCCGCAACCTCCCCCTCAGCGACGCCGACCTGAACAAAATCGCCCACAGCAACGCTGAGCGGCTCCTGCGCCTGGGCTGACACATGCCTGTTCGGCGGTCAGCTTCCGCAGCCGCTTCAGTTCCTCGTCCCGGTCGTCGACGGTCCGCACGGCACCGGGTCCCGATCCGGTGTCCTGCGCGGCGCGGGCCTTCTCCATACGCCCCCGCAAGGACTCCGAGCGGACCCCGAGCTCCCGGGCGGCTTCGGTCACCGTCCGGCCCGACGACCGCACGAGTTCGACCGTGTCCCGCTCGCACTCCTCCGAGTACCGCTTCGTGTACTTGCTTCCCACCCGACACTGCTTCCTCTGGGCCCTCACGCCTCAGTCTCCAGGTGTCCACGATCACGGGGAAGCTTCATCCACCCTGCCGCGTCCGCCCATCTGCGAGACCTCTAACATCATGTGGCGTTTCGTCGTCGGACGCCGGTGCCTGCCTGGCCGTGTCCGCTACCCAACGCCCACGACGTCCGCCGCGCAGCGATGGAGTCGGGTATCGAGCAGTCGAGGAGAGGAACGTTCATGCGCGCTCGGAGCATCGGCGCGGCCGCCGCAACAGCATTGGCGCTGGTGGCTGCCCGCGACCTCGTCCAGAAGAAGCACGCACTGCTCAGAAACTTCCCCGTGATCGGGCACGCCAGGTACCTGTTGGAGACGATCGGGCCGGAACTGCGCCAGTACGTCGTGACGTCCAACGAGGAAGAACGCCCGTTCAGCCGTGACCAGCGCACCTGGATCTATGCGTCGGCAAAGGAAGAGAACAACTACTTCGGGTTCGGAACCGACGTAGACGTCGAGCACGTGCAAGGGCACGCGTACGTGAAGCAGCGGACGTTCGCCGGCACGCTGCCCGATCTGCACGACCCGCAGGGCCCGCTGCCCTCGGCCAAGGTGCTGGGCGGCCCGCGCGGGCGCGCCAAGGCGTTCCGGCCGGCGAGCGTCGTGAACATCTCGGCGATGAGCTTCGGATCGCTGTCCGGCGCGGCCATCATGGCGCTCAACAAGGGTGCGGCGCTGGCCGGCGCGATGCATAACACGGGCGAGGGCGGCCTCTCGCCGTACCACCGCAATGGCGGTGACCTCGTCCTCCAGATCGGGACGTCGTACTTCGGTTGCCGCAACGAGGACGGCACCTTCAACCTCGACAAGCTCAAGGACGTGGTCGCAGGCGCCCCTGTCAAGGCGATAGAGATCAAGCTCTCCCAGGGCGCCAAGCCGGGGCTCGGTGGGATGCTGCCGGGCGCGAAGGTGACCCCCGAGATCGCCAGGATCCGCGGCATTCCGGCCGGCAAGGACTGCGCCTCCCCCTCTCGGCACACCGCGTTCCACGACGTCGACTCGATGCTCGACTTCGTGGAGCTGCTCGCTGCCGAGACCGGTCTGCCGGTCGGGATCAAGAGCGCTGTGGGGGAGATGAGCTTCTGGCAGGAGCTGGCCATGCTGATGGCGCGTGGTGATCGCGGGGTCGACTTCGTGACCATCGACGGAGGCGAGGGCGGCACCGGGGCGGCTCCTCTGATCTTCACCGACTCGGTGTCGCTGCCGTTCCGGATGGGCTTCTCCCGCGTCTACAGCACGTTCGCCGAGCAGGGTCTGACCGACGACCTCACCTTCATCGGCTCCGGCAAGCTCGGCCTGCCCGAGAACGCCGCCGTCGCCTTCGCCCTGGGCGTCGACATGATCAACGTCGCCCGCGAGGCAATGCTGTCCATCGGCTGCATCCAGGCGCAGAAATGCCACACCGACAAGTGCCCCACCGGCATCGCCACCCAGGACCCGTGGCTGGTGCGCGGCGTCGATGCGCCCTCGAAGGCCACCCGGGCCGCTGTTTACCTGCGCACCCTGCGTAAGGAGTTGCTGAAGGTCTCGGGAGCTGTCGGCGTCGCCCACCCGGCACTCATCACCACCACCGACATCGAGATCATGAACGGCGACTACGACGCCCGCACCTTGGCGAGCGTCTACGGCTACAAGGACGGCTGGGGCGAACTCGGCCCGGAGCTCGCCCAGGAGATCACCGCGCTGCTCACCACCAAACCGGCCCCTCTTCAGAAGCCTGCCGGCTGACGCGTGACGAGTTGCCGGTGCCTGATCTGCGAGGTCGGGCGGTACGGGGCGGTCGGCCCGATAGCGGCTCCTCGTACAGCGTCTCGTACATGTACGCACCGGCTCCATCGGCCATGGCATGGTCCTCCTTGTCTCGATGGGGGGCACGTAGCCCCAGCGGGTCCGGCCATTCACCTTCGGGTATCTTTCCCCGATCAACGCCCAGGTCCGGTATCGGAAACGGCATCCTGGCCCTCATGGAAGACGAGCCGCTGGCAGAATGGGCGCGAAAGCGCGCCGAGCGGCGGGCCAGGGTCACGGGCCGGCTGCGGGCGGTGCCCTCACCGACGGGCCGCAGCGCGCGGCCCACGTCGATCCAGACGCGCCGCGCGCCGTCCAGGAGTTCGACGGTACGCAATGGGTGACCTTGAGTATCGCCGTCGACCTGGCCGCCGCTGAAGCTGTGCTGTATCCGCCGCAGCCCGAAGTGGAGCGCCTGGCCGAATGGGACCGTCCGGCGATGGAGAAGGGCAGGGAAGGCATCGCCTAACCGCCTCTTCGCAGGACCATGACCACTGAGGACCAGGTCGTGAACGAAGGTCCTTCACCCGGCAGAAGACCCCAGCCCCCGGCATGGCTTCCGGCACGGGCTCCGGCGGGGACGCCTCGGACGGGATACGGCAGGAACGCGTCGACACCGGCTGCGCGTCCTGCGGCTCGGCCTCCGACGCGGGTATCCGATCGGGCGGCGCGGTCGCCGGGCCGCTGGGGCTGTCGCCCGCTCCCCCGCACATCCACCGGCGGGCCGGCTCGATGACCGACCAGGAATCCAAACGAAGTTGACGGCACCTGCGCGCAGGCGGTTCTACGCTTCTGGGATGGAGTTCCGAGGTGACCGCGAAGACCTGGCGACCGGGGTGCGGGCTGTGCTTGAACGAGGTTGTCCCGGTTCGAAGGCAACGCTTCTGGGGTCACTCGCGGCGGGCAGCGCGGGCGTCTACAGCGATATCGACGTCGAGTGGATCGTTCCCGACGATCGCTTCGCCGCGTGCCTGGCACAGGTCGGAGCGCTCCTGCACCTGGTGCACCCGGTGGCGGAAGTACGCGTCGATCCGGACTTCCTCCATTCCGACCGCCGCCGCCTGTTGTTCGTCCGTTTCGAACAGGTGCCGCTGTTCTGGCGACTGGACTTGTCGGTGCGCGCGCAGTCCGTCGCCGACGAGGCGGACTACGACGAGGGGAATCCGGCGGCACGGGCCCGCGAGGGAGAATGGTCGCGGCCGGCCAGTGCCCTGGCCAACGCGATCGGCGCCGTCAAAGCTGCGGCGAGGCACCGCACCGGTGACGCCTACGGGCTCGTGGACCGTGGTTTCGTCCGCATCGGCGAGGCCGACTCGGCCATCGGAGCATGGGCCGAAGACATCAAGCGCCTGGCCCGGGCGGCAGTCCGCCGCGAAGCACAGTTGGCGACGCTGGCACAGCGGGTGGCCGCACTGGCGGACGAGCGCCTCGGCCACGACCCGGAACGCTCCGGGTGGCCCGTCAACGGGGTACTGCGTCTTCGACGGCCCCCCTCGGCCCTCGACGGGCGCGCGGTCGAGGTCTTCCTCACCGGTCACTGAAGGTCACCTCCTTCGCGTCCTCGGCGTAATCGAAGTTGCCGGTGAAGCCCCAGTTCTTCCAGCTGCCGTCCCCCTTGTTGGTGATGGTTCCGCTGTCGAGGGCGAACACGTCGACACCGTCCACCACCGCGAGATGCTCAAGGCCGGACACCCCGGAGAAGGAGAGGTTGTTGAACGATTTCGCCACGATGATGTTCTTGCCGGGGAAACTGCGGCTGTACTCGTCGATCAGCGAGTGGGTCAGCTCGGCGTCGTCGCCCGGCACCTTGCCGGAGTAACCGGTACCGGGGTACGGCCCGCCGTCCGTGTACTTCGGTGACTCGTCGTCGAAGTTGACCGTGCCCGATCCGGTGGCGGTGGAGTCGGCCTCCAGGTCGGCGGGTTCCGGCTGCTCGAAGGCCACCTCCGATCCGTCGCGGGTGAAGTCGCCGTAGAAGGCCCAGTTGATGTAGCCGCCGTCGCCGTCGTTGCTGAACTTGCCCTTGTCGAAGACGTAGATGTCGAACACGCCCCGGCCCGAGGCGATGTCGTCCCCGTTCTCGGCGCCGTGGTATTCGTTGGAGTTCAGCCGGTACCTGCCCCGATGGACGAACGAATCCGGCTCCTCGACCCAGTGCGACGACTGTTCCGAGTGCATCGCAACCACGTTGTAGTCGGGGTAGCAGCGACGCATGTCGTTCACGAGCATCCGCACCGCCTGCGTCGATCCCTCGTCGTCCAGCGGGGAATACGTGTCGTAGTACCGGCTCCGATCGGGCGGTTCCTGTCCCTCGACCTGGCAGCCCTCGTCGCCGGGCTTCCAGCCCTCCTTCCGCTTGGGACGGGGCGGCTCCTGGAACGTGACGGTGCGGCGGTCCTCGCTGACGTCGAACACGCCGTGGAACGCGCGGTTCTTCCATCCGAGGTCGGCGTCGTCCGCCCAAGTGAACTTGCCGGTCTTGAACGCGTACACGCGGTACGTGGTGCCGCTGATCTCCACCGTCTCGATCAGCGCCGTACCGTCCATCTCCTGCAGATTGCCTTCATGCGGCTGCGCGATGACGATGTTGTAGTCGGGGAGGCAGTAGGCGAGGTCCGCGAGCGCCAGCTTGACCCGCTTCTCCTTGTTCTTCTCGTTGTCGATCTTGTCGATGACGAAGTTGACCAGCCAGGAGTACCCCCAGGCGGCCGCCTTGCCGAGAACACCACTGCCCGGAACGGACACCGACGACTGCGATTCCCGCGGCTCGAAGCACAGGTCGGGGAGCGCGTTCACCGTCTTGCCGGGGGTCTTGCCGACGGACTTCCTGACGGGCTCGCCGGCTTCGGCACGGAGGAGGGTGCCGGGCTTGACGGGGTCGTCGTCGGAACCGGTCTGTCGGTAGGCACGGCTGACATCGTTGTCGTCGAGGCAGCCGCTGCCACCGCCCGCCGTCGCACCGATGCGGCAGACCTGATCGTGCGCGAAGCGGGAGATGTCGCCCCCGATGGTCGCTGCGGCGATCGCGCCGACCACGACGGCGACGATCCCGAGCAGGGCCAGGTACTCGATTGCCGTCTGCCCGGCGCTCGCGCGCATACCCAGGCGTATCCGATCACTGCGTTTCACACGTCACCTCGTCGTGGATTGCTCGCGTCACCGGAGCCGTATACCTGCCGTGGATCGAACTGTAACGACGGCCCCCGGACCCACAGGTAGGGTCCGGGGGCCTGTCACCAGGGCCCAGATCCAGATCGGAATCCTCGGCAAGAAGTCTCCGCCCCCCGGGCCGCCGGAACACCGTCCCGTGGACCCGTGCGGCGGGTGTTGCGACCGCGCCACCACCGTGAAGGCCGCGCCGCGGTCGCCCTCGGCGTCACCGGGCCGAAATCCCCGCAGCGACCGTCACGCGTGGGCCGGGGTCGGCCCACGGCCCGCATGCGCTAAGGTTGATCTTGGCAGTTCGCCGCAACTCGCGGTGACTGACGGTGCGTTGGTGGTCCAAGGAAAGACGCCCCGCTTCCTGCGGGGAGATGCAGGTGCAAGGCCTGCCCGGCGCTCGAACACGAAGCCCTTCCCCATCGGGGAAGGGCTTCGTCACGTTTCCCGCGCCCCGGCACGTCCGTGGGCTCGTCGAGTCGCCCGTACGCATGGAGCGCGGCGTCGGGGGCGGGGGCGCAGGCACCGGGTGAGGGGTGATCGTTCAGCTCTCCGCGTCCTCGTCGAGCCGCGCCAGCCGGGCCGTCACGTCGTCGACGAGACGGGCGAGCAGCCGGGCGAGGTCGTCGCGGTCCTGCTGCGGCCAGTCGGTGAGCGCTTCGGCGAACCAGCCCAGGAGGGCGGCGACGTACCGGTCGGCAGCCTCCGCGCCCGTCCCGGTCGGTTCGATGAGGCTCGCGCGGCGGTCGTGCGGGTCGGCGACCCGACGTACCAGGCTGCGCTTCTCCAGGGCTTGGACCTGGCGGGTGACGTGTGGGCCCACGACCTGCATGCGGTCGGCGATCTCGCCGATCCTCAGGGGCTTGCCGGCCGTACGGAGGGAGAGCAGCACACCCATGGCGGGGCGGTCGAGGGCGAAACCGGCGGCCTCGGTCGCGCGTTCGGCGAGTCGGCCCTTGGTGAAGGCGGCACTGAGCTGCGTGATCCGCGGGAGCACCGCGAGCAGATCGGGGTGGGGCTTCTCCGGCTCGGGCACCCCGGGGAACTCGGGTGTCATGCGGCATCTCCATTTACATACCTGAGTTAGGTATCTATAGTGAGGAGTGGACCGGCGCCTGCGAGGGCGCCGCGTTATCTCCATAAGGATACCTAAGGTACGCATCTTTGCCACTCATCGGGCACTGCGTACCGCCTCCGTGCCGGGCACACCCCGGCGGAAGGGCGAGAAGCCATGGCCCACCCGTCCCGTCCAGCCCGCCGCGTACTGATCTCCGGAGCGAGCATCGCGGGCCCCGCGCTCGCGTACTGGCTCGACCGGTACGGCTTCGAGGTGACCGTCGTCGAGAAGGCGGCCGCCGTGCGCGGCGGCGGATACGCGATCGACATACGCGGCACCGCCCGCGAGGTCGTGGACCGCATGGGCCTGCTGCCGCGCCTGCGCGAGGCGCATGTCGACAGCCGGCGGATCACTTTCGTGGACGGGGCGGGCGGTACGGTCGGCTCGTTGCAGCCCGAGCAGATGACCGGCGGGGAGGCGGGGCTGGACCTCGAGGTCCGGCGCGGCGACCTGGCCGACGCGCTGTACGCGCCGTTGCGGAACCGGGTCGAGTTCCTCTTCGACGACTCGATCGCAACGCTGGACGACGACGGGGACGCCGTACACGTCGTCCTCGACAGCGGCACGCACCGCACCTTCGACCTCGTGGTCGGCGCGGACGGACTGCACTCGAACACGCGGCGGCTGGTCTTCGGCCCCGAGGAGCCCTTCCACCACTACCTCGGACACGTCTTCGCGGGTTTCACGCTGCCCAACGAGTTCGGGCTCGCGCACGAGGCCGCCATCTGGAACGAACCGGGACGCAGTGCGGTCCTCTACGCCCACGAGCCGTCCGAGCGCGTGCACGGCTTCCTCACCTTCACTTGCGAGACCCCTCCCTTCGACGCGTTCCGCGACCCGAGGGCCCAGCGCGCCCTGGTCACGGAGCGCTTCCCGGAGCGGGCCTGGCACGTGCCGCGCCTGGTGGAGGCGATGCGGGAGGCCGACGACCTCTTCTTCGACATCGTGAGCCAGATCCACATGCGTACGTGGTCACGCGGTCGGGTCGCGCTGGCGGGCGACGCCGCGCACGCGACCTCGTTCCTCTCCGGCCAGGGGTCGAGTGTCTCGCTGGTCGGTGCGTACGTCCTCGCCGGTGAACTGGCCACGCACGCGGACCACGCGGACGCCTTCGCGGCCTACGAGCGCAGAATGCGGCCCTTCGCGGAACGCAACCAGGCGCTGGCCACCAGCGGTGGCACGGTGGTGGCACCCACGACGCGGGAGGAGTTGGACGCCCGCAACGCGGCGATACGCGATCCGCGAGCAGCCGCGAGGACGATGGCGACAGCGGGCGCGGCGGAAGGACGCGCGGCCCACTCGGCGTTGGTGCTGCCCGACTATGCGCAGACCGGCGCGTGAGGCGGAGCGTCGGGCCATCGGACTGTCGGCCCGTCCCGCAGCACCCCGGCCCGGCGATCGGGGACTGCCGGAGCCTGCCGTGTGCCCGTCCTCCGGAATCCGCCCTCGCCGCCCCGGCCGGCGCCGTGCGGGCCGATGCCCTTCCCGGTTCACCGGAGCGGGGGCTCGTCGCGCAGCGGCGTCTACCGCGTCACCACCCGTCGATGCCCATCGTCTTCGCCGCGCTGTGAAACGCGTCGTCGTGCGGAATCGACGTGTCCGACTTCTTCTGCTTCGACGGAAGACTCCGGCTGTTGCAGGAGGAACCCTGCCCACACGGGCGAAGGGCTCTTGGCGGCACCGGTCCGGCGCCGCCTCGGAACCACCCGACCGGATCCCTGGACATCCGGCATCCGGAGCACCGGATCACTCGGCCGCGGGCCTCGAACACTCGCCGTGATCCGTGATCCGTGGTCGGGATCGCCGTCCCGGTCGGCGCCATGGAGCCGGCGCCGCGACGACTCGCCCGTACGGGAGGCGGAGGGTCTTCGACCGGGTGGCCCGGTCGTCGGCGACGGTGTCGTCAGTCCGTGTGTTCATCACGCCGTACCTGACGCGGGTCCAGCAACAGCTTGCCGGTGGTACGCCTCGATTCGATGTCGATGTGGGCCTGCTGGGCCGCAGCCAGCGGGTAGCGCTCGGTGATGTCGACCCGCAGCCTGCCCTCGCGGATCTTCCCGAACAGGTCCGCGGCATGCCGCAACAACAGTTCCCGGCTGTGGATGTGATCCGCGAACACCGCGTAGGTGATCTTGACGCTCTTCGGCAGGTCGAACATCCGCACCGTCGGGATATCCCCGATCAGCGGACCGTAATAGACCAGTGTGCCGACCCGCCGCAGCACTTCGATCGAGGGCCAGAACGTGCTGGCGCCTCCGCCGTCGAAGACCGCGTGCACCCCTTCGCCACCGGTCAGCCCCTTGACCCGGTCCACGAAGTCGCCGCCGGAGGAGATGAGCACCTCGTCCGCTCCGGCCGCCCGCGCCACCGGAGCCTTCTCCGGACGGGACACCAGGCCGATCACCCGCACGCCGCGCAGCTTCAGCAGCTGGGTGACCATGCGCCCCACACCACCGGCGGCGGAGTGCACGAGCGCCGTCTCGCCCTCGGCCAGCGGTGCGGACTCCGTGACGAAATGGTGGGCGGTGAGTCCCTGCATCATCGTCGCGGCAGCGACATCGCTCGGGATGTCATCGGGCACCGGGACGACCTGATCGGCGGGCACCGCGATACGTTCGGCGTAGCTGCCGTAGACCGAGACCCACGCCACCCGGTCACCGATCGCGAACCCGCTGACGGCCTCGCCGAGCACGGTGACCCGGCCGGCGCCCTCGGCTCCGGGGATGAACGGGACACCGCGTGGCAGGCCGATTCCGGTACGGGACCCGGTGTCCATGAAGTTCACACCGGAGAAGTCGACATCGACCACCATCTCCCGCGGCTCCGGTTCGGGGTCGGGCCATTCCTGGAACCGCAGGACCTCCGGCCCACCCAGCTCTTCCACGACCACAGCACGCATGCGGCACACCTGTTTCTTTCGTTGACTTCCGCCGGGTTCGACGGTGGTTGACCGAAGGGACCTTCGTGGCGTCCCGGTCGAGCAAGCCCTTTCAGAACCGCTCGGACAACCCTTTCAGGACCGCAGTTCAGTGGACGCGCGGGACCACTCGACGGCGGGTCCGTCGTCCCGTGCGCGGTGGGGGCAAGGACGACGCCGCGGTCGGGAACGGGCCGTCGCGTCATATCCTCGATCGTAGGGAGCATTTTTTGGACCCTAAAGTCCAGAAAATGCTCCCTACGCATGAGTTCGCGTTAATAGCAGCGATGCATCCGGTGGTGTGCGTCGTTCACATGTGGACCAGTTGTCCCAGAATCTGAGTAGTCTGAACGCATGGCACTGACGACGAAGGGGCGCGCCACCAGACAACGCATCATCGAGGGCGCGTCGGCATACCTGCGGGGCGACGCCCCGGGGACCGCGACACTGGATGACATCAGGGCGATCACCGGCACGAGCAAGGGGCAGTTGTTCCACTACTTTCCGGGCGGCAAGGAGGAACTCCTGCTCGCCGTCGCCCGGTTCGAGGCCGACCGGGTCATCGACGACCAGCAACCCCACCTCGGCGCCCTCACCTCATGGCCGGCCTGGGCCCGCTGGCGGGACGCGGTCGTGGCGCGCTACCGGGCACAGGGGGCGCGCTGCCCGCTCGCGACGCTGATGAACCAGGTCGGCAGCACGCCCGGGGCGGCCGAGGTGGCCACGTCGCTGCTCAACCGGTGGCAGGGGCTCGTCCACCAGGGCATCACCGCGATGCAGGCCAAGGGTGCCGTCGACCCCGCGCTCGACGCCGACCGGGCCGCCGCCGCTTTCATCGCCGGAATCCAGGGCGGTGTCCAGATCCTCCGTTCGACCGGTGACAGCGCACATCTCGAAGCCGTCATCGACCTCCTGATCGACCACCTCAAGGGCCATGGCTGAGTCCCATGCTCCGCCGTGTCCGTCACGTTCCTCGCACACACCTCTGTCGCGGGGCCGCTCCCCCGAGCGCGGCCTCGGTCCGCTCCGCCCTCGTGCGGGCGATCGGAAGTGGCCTGCGCACAGGACCACCGCTCATGTCCCCCGCGCACCCGCGGCGAGCGCTCTCGTGCGGCTGACACCTGCTCAATCGTGCGGCTGAGGTGCGGTTGGCTCATGCCGATAGCCGTCTTCCCGCCGCGCGGCGGGGAAGCGGCTCTCTGTCGTTCACGGCCGTTCCGGGGTCAGCCGGAGGTGGCCTCCCGGTGCGCCCGGATGATGTCCGCGTACCGTCGTCCGCTCGTCTTCACGGTGCGCCGCTGCGTCGATCAGTCGACGTGCACCAGCGCGAAGCGTTTGTCGTAGCCGTAGGCCCATTCGAAGTTGTCGGGCAGGGACCAGGCGTAGTACCCGGCGAGCGGAGCCCCCTTGCGCAGGGCTCCGGCGCAGGCCGCGAGGTGCTGCTCCAGGTAGCGGGTGCGCTCGGGGTCGTGGATCCGGCCGTCGGGGCCGACGGTGTCGGGGAAGGCCGAGCCGTTCTCGGTGACGTACAGGCGGCGCACGCCGTAGTCCTCGGTGAGCCGCAGCAGGAACGCCTCCAGGCCGCCGGCGTCGATCTGCCAGTCCATGCCGGTGCGGGGCATGTCGGGGAGGCGGACCTCGCGGGCGTACGGGACGGGGCCCGCCGGGTCGTCGGCGACGGTGACCGGGAAGTAGTAGTTGAGGCCGTGCCAGTCCAACGGGGCGGCGATCGTCTCCGGGTCCCCGGACCGCTCGGGGAGCTCGATCCCGTACAGCTCGCGCATGTCGGCGGGGAAGCCGCGGCCGTACACCGGGTCGAGCCACCAGCGGTTGGTGTGGCCGTCCATGCGGGCGGCGGCCTCGATGTCCTCGGGCCGCGTCGAGGCGGGCGTGACCGTCGAGTGGTTGGTGACCAGGCCGATCCGTGCGCCCGGCGCCGCGGCGCGGACGGCCGCCGTGAGATCGGTCAGACCGGGGGGCCATCCGCCCCTCCAGATGGCCGATCCATCCGGAGCAGAGCGGTTCGTTGAGGGTGGCCCACCGGGTGACCCGGTCGCGCCGAGCCGTTCGGCGACGACGGAGGCGTAGGCGGCGAGGTGTTCGGCGGTCTCGCGCACGCTCCAGCCGCCGCGGTCCTGGAGCGCCTGCGGCAGGTGCCCGTGGTAGAGGGTGACGGGGGGTGATTCCGGCGCCGAGGAGTCCGTCGACGAGCCGGTCTTAGAAGTCGAGTCCGGCCGTGTTGACGGGTCTCTTTCCGCGGGAACCCGAGGATGGGCTGTCGTGTTTTCGTAGGTTCGGCCTTCGGGTTCAGGCGAACCGCGCTGCTGGACGGGTTCGACACCGCCGCCGAGGAGATCCGGATCACTCGCAAGACGCTGCTGGAGCTGCCCGATCCGCCACCACCCGTGCCGGCGGCCGCGAAGCTGCCGGACCGTCCGGCCTACCAGCAGATCATGGCGGTATACGCCGCGGCCGATGCCCCGCTGCGGGCACGGGCGGTGTGTGAGGCGATGGACTTGGAGATCGCTCCCGGCAACATCAACAACGTCCGTCTCAAGCTCAAGCGGCTCGCCGAGCGGGGGATCCTGGCCGAGACCGAGCAGGGGCTGTTCACCCTGCCACGTCCGTAGCCCCACCGGCGGGCCGCAACCAGCCTGCCCAGCCCAGCCGAAAGGCCAAACCGGGCATCACCTCAGGTACCGCCCACTGAAAACGGTGCTTGAAGCACGGCAGCTGTTGTCCGTGATCCGGGTGCTGTTGTCGCTGGTCAGGGTGTTGTGTCGGCGTAGGCGTGCCAGGCGAGGTGGCAGGTCCGGGCTCGGTGCTGGTCGTGTCGGCGCCAGCTGGACCAGTGCAGGACGTGCTCTGCGTCGCGCCGGGGCGGTGGCAGGACGAGTAGCCGCAGCAGCAGCCATGGGCCGATCCAGCAGAGCCTGGGCAACCGTCGCTTCCGTCGTTATGGCCCTTTCGCTCGGAACACCACGCGCCCGACGTCCTGCGACGCGGGCGCGTGCCTGGGCCGGATCGCTCCAGGACAGGTCACTTGAGGATCTCCAGCATCCGGTTCCCGAGGACCGCGGCCGAGGCCGGGTTCTGTCCGGTCACCAGGTTGCGGTCCTCGACCATGTAGGGCTCCCAGATCGGACCACGGCTGAAGTTGACCCCGACCTTCGCCTTCACGTCGGTCTCCAGCAGCCACGGCGCCCTGGAGGCCAGTCCGACGCCGTCCTCCTCCTCGTCGGTGAAGCAGGTGATGTTGTAGCCCTTGAACGGCGACTCACCGTGGATCCTGGTGGCCAGCATCGCGGCGGGACCGTGACAGACGATGAACAGCGGGTTGCCCGAGGCCAACTGCTGGGTCAGCAGCCGCCCCACGTCGGCGTCCCACGCCAGGTCCGCCATCGGCCCGTGACCTCCCGGCAGGTAGACCGCGTCGTAGTCCTCCAGGCGCACGTCCGACAGCTGCAGCGGTCGACGCATCACCTCCGCGGAACGGATGATGGCCTCCAGCTCCAGGGCGCTGTCGTTTCCACCGACCATCTCGGGGCGCAGGCTCATCATGTCGACGGTCGGCGTCACACCGTTCGGCGTCGCGACGACGACCTCGTGACCGGCGTCCGTGAGGATCTTGTACGGGTTCGCGAACTCCTCGGCCCAGTAGCCGGTCGCGTGCCGCGTGCCGTCCTTCAACACCCAGTAGGTGGCTCCGCTGACGATGAAAAGCACCTTTGCCATGGGAGAAGTCCCCTCTCGGACGCATGCCAGGAGCGGGTTCGGCGGGATGCCTCACGAAACCGACCCACCCCCGCCGGTTTTCTCCCCCCTTCCCACGCAACCACGCTAGGCAGCTGCGCCGACCGCGCGCAACCCGGTGCTCCGTCGGCGGCCTTGGACGCGTATCGCGCCGTCGGCGGTGGCGCCCTCGGCCACGGACGCATCCGGTCACATGTCCAGGACCACGTCGGCCGGGGGCGTCGAACAGCAGATGAGCGCGCTTCCTCCGGCGGGGGGCTCCAGGGGCTGCGGGGCGTACTCGACGCGGCCGGAGAGAAGCGCGGTCTCGCAGGTGTGACAGATTCCGGTGCGGCAGGACCAGCGCACGGGCACGTCGCACGCCTCGGCGAGTCCGAGCAGCGTCCCGTAGTCAGGGTGCCAGGGGACGATCAGCCCGCTGCGCGCGAAGGCTACGGACGGCCCCGGGCGGCCGCCGGGAGGAGCGGCCGGCTGGTGCGGTGCCCGGGCGGATCCGGTCACCACACCGGGGGTGACGGCGGACGTGGCCCCGAAGACCTCGGTGTGGATCCGGGAGGACGGCAGGCCGCAGGCCTCCAGGGCTCCGGTCATGTCCCGCATGAACGCGCTCGGCCCGCAGATGTAGGCGTCGGCGTCCGGAGGCGGCTCCAGGCTGCGGATCCGCCCGGGACTGAACCGCCCACTGACCGTGTAGTCGACACCTGGGCGGTCGACGCCGGACGGACGGCTGTAGGAGACGAACGACCGGCCTGCGGGCAGCTGGGAGAGCAGTGCGCGCACTTCGCCGGTGAACGGGTGGTTCTCGCCGTCCCGGGCCGCGTGCAGCCACCACACCGCGCGCTGCGAGCGCTCCGCGGCCAGAGCGTGCAGCATGGCCAGGACCGGGGTGGCACCGACACCGGCGGACAGCAGCAGGACCGGAGTGTCCGCGTCCGCGAGCAGGAACGTGCCGCGCGGAGCGGCGACATCGAGAACGTCACCCACCTTCACGTGCTGACGCAGGTAGGTGCTGGCGGCGCCGTGTGGCTCCTGCTTGACACTGATGCGGTACGTCTCGGCGCCCGGTCGGCCGGAGAGCGAGTAGTTGCGGATGACCGGGGAAGCCTGTGGGTCCGGCCGCAGGCGGACCGTGAGGAACTGCCCCGGCAGAGCGGCTGGGAGCGGCTCACCGTCAACTGCCGCCAGAGTGAGCGAGAAGATGCTCGCGCTCTCCGGCTCAATGCGGGCGACTTCGAGCCGACGGAACCCGGGCCAGGCCGGCGGCGGGCTGCTGGTGGTCAGCCCGCGGTTTCCACCCACGGCGCCGGAGCCGCGATCCGCGTCGTCGAACAGGGCTCGCAGCGACGTCTTCCAGCCGGGGCTCAACGCGGGGATGCGCAGGGCCCGTTCGAGCTGCGGCCGGGCGTGGCCGGGCAGGTAGAGCAGCGCGTCGATCTCCGCGACGGTCATCTCCTCGGGGCCCGAGGCGATCTTCACGATCTCGTCCCCGGCCCGCACCCGCCCTTCAGTCAGCACCCGCATGTAGAAGCCCGGGCGGCGATGGGACACCAGCAGGGCGGCCATCTGCGGCTCGCCGAGCCGCAACCCCACGCGGTAGCACGTCACGCGGGGTTGGGTGACCTCGAAGACCGCACCGCCGATCTCGTAGCGGTCACCGATGCACACCTCGTCGTCGGCGAGTCCGTCCACAGTGAGGTTCTCGCCGAACTGGCCGTACGTGAAGTCGTCCCGCTTCAGGTACTCCTGCCAATGGCGATAGGAGCTCAACTGGTAGACCAGCACGGCACGCTGCTCGCCGCCGTGCCCGGCGAGGTCACCCTGCCCGTCGCCGTCCAGGTTGAGGCGGCGCGCCATCACGGGCCCGGCGACGGGGTGCTTCCAGATGCCAGTGTGGGTGGTCCCGCCGTGCCAGGGGACGTCCTTGGGCATGCCGACGTTCACGGCGATCAGAGCGGCCATGACCTGTGCTCCTCCCGCGCTCGACAGGCCGGTGTCTCCAGCGTCGTACGGTCGGCGGCCGACCGCACCCGAAGAGCTCTACGCGGCGCCGGGGCTCGGCGACACGTAGAGTGAGAGCTGGTGGGCGCCGTCGCCGCGTGTGGCCCGCCGTGAGCCGGAGACTTCCAGCGCGAGAACCTCAGCTTGGACATACCCATGAGCTCGGAGAAGAAGGTGGCAATCGTCACCGGTGCTTCACAAGGCATCGGCGCGGCCGTCGCCGACGCGTACCGCAGGCGGGGGTACGCCGTCGTCGTGACCGCCCGGTCCATCCCCTCGTCGCACGATCCGGACGTACTCGCCGTGCCCGGCGACCTGAGCCGGCCCGGTACCGGTGCGCAGATCGTCGAGCAGGCGCTGGACCGCTTCGGCCGGGTCGACACGCTGGTGAACAACGCCGGCGTCTACCGGGAGAAACCATTCACCGACTACACCGACGCCGACTACGACCTGGTGACCGGCGTCAACCTGCGCGGCTTCTTCGACGTCACGCGCAGCGCCATCCCCGCGATGCTCGCAGGCGGCGACGGCGGGCACGTCCTGTGCGTGTCGACGTCGCTGGTCGACCGCGCCAACGCGCGCATACCCGCGGCGCTCGCCTCGCTGACCAAAGGCGGCCTGGTCGCGGCGACGAAGGAGCTGGCCATCGAATACGCGGCGCGCCGCATCCGCGCCAACGCCGTCTCGCTCGGCGTCATCCGCACTCCGATGCACCCGGACGACCCGGGCGGCACGCTCGCCGCGCTGCACCCGCTCGGGCGGATGGGCGAGATCGACGACGTCGTCGAGGCGATCATGTACCTCGAACAGGCCTCGTTCGTCACCGGCGAGATCCTGCACGTCGACGGCGGCCAGAGCGCCGGCTTCTGAAAGTACCGGGATCGGGAGTGATCGGCCTATGCGCACTCGCAAGCAGCTGGCTCCGCTCGGCGCTGTCGGTGCGGGTCTGGCGGCGGGAGTGATCGGCACCGTCTGCATGGACAGCGTGCGGTTCCTGCGCCAGCGCCGGGCCGGCGGCGAACACAACGCCCTGCACTGGGAGTTCGCCCCGGTCCGCACCTGGCAGGAGGCGCCGGATCCCGGGCAGGCCGGAAGGCGCCTGGCCGAGGCCTTCACCCTGCGCGAGCTGCCGGACAGTGCGGCGTTCCCCGTCAGCACGTTCATGCACTGGACCTATGGAGTGGGCAACGCGGCCTTCTACGGCGTCGTCAGCGCCTCGCTGCGCAAGCCCCACGTCCTCTACGGGCTCCCGTACGGTGCGCTCGTGTGGCTCAGCGGATACGTGTTGCTTCCGATCGCGGGACTCTACAGACCCATCTGGGCATACGACGCCAAGACGCTGGGTGATGATCTGACCGCCCACCTCGCCTACGGTGTCGGCACGAGCAGCGCTTTCTGGTTGCTGAGCAGGGTTTCCGTGTTCTCACGGCAGCTGTAGTTCGTGATCTGGGTGGGGTGGCGCTGGTCGGCGAGGTGGGGGCCGGGTTCGGAGATGATGATGGCTGTCGCGATCATGACGAGGCATGACCCATCAGGGAGCGGCGGCCGCTGTCACAGTGGCGCGGCGGGCAGTACCTGGAGCGGTGCGAGGGCCTGATGGGCCGGGTGGCCGGCTGCTTCCCGCGGCGGGAGAGCCGCGGGACGTTCCGGGAGATGGCCCAGGGCCTGCTGATGGAGTTGGAGGACGTGAACTGCTGGACGCCGGCCGAGGCGATCGGCCATCGGGGTCCGCACCGGTTGCAGGACCTGCTCTCCCGCGCGGTCTGGGACCAGGAGCGCGCCTTGGAGCGGACTGCGGCCTGGGCCGTGGAAGTGCTGGACGACGGTGACGGTGTGCCGATCGCGGAGGAGACCGGGGACGAGAAGTCTTCCACGGACGCGGTCGGCGCCGGCCCGCAGTACTCCGGCACGCTGGGCGGGGTCGGGATGTGCCAGGTCGCCGTCCACCCCACCTTCGCCACCGGCCGCGGCCCCATGGTGACCGGCCGGGCTCTGTACCTGCCCAGGGACTGTGCCGGGGACGAGGAACGCCGTGAGCTGGCCGGCGCTCCCGAGGAAGTGTGCCTCGCCACCAAGCCCGAACTCGCCGCGGCCCTGCTCACGCGGGCGGTGGCCGGCGGGATACGGGCCGCGTTCTTCGCGGCCGACGAGGTCTACGGCACCCGCCACCTGCGGCGCACCTGCCGCACCCCCGAGCTCGGGTACGCGGTCGCGGTCCGCTCCCAACCACACGGAGAGACGCTCGGTCGCGCCGATGAGCGGACACGTCGTTCTGCCAGCCCGCCGAGAAAACCCATTGCGAGTGACCCGCATCGGATGTCTGATTGACCGGCCACCGATCAGGGGAGGGAACATGAGTATGTCGCTGCCCGTCCCCTCGTTGCACACCGCTCGCCTTCGACTGCGTGCATTCGAAGACGCGGATGCGAACGACCTCTTCGCACTGCACAGCAGCGCCTGCGTGCTGCGCTACTGGGACGCGCCACCGTGGAGCGAACGCGTGCGCGCCGAAAAGTTCATCACGGCTTGCCGACAGATGGCACAGGAGGGCACCGGGGCGCGGCTGGCCGTGGATCGTGTCTCCGACGGGGCGTTCATCGGCTGGTGCAGCCTGAACAGGTGGAATCCGGACTACCGCAGCGCGTCGCTTGGCTACTGCTTCGACGATGCAGCGTGGGGCCACGGCTACGCGACCGAGGCCGCGCGCGCTTTGCTGCGGTGGGCATTCGACACGCTGGAGCTAAATCGCGTCCAAGCTGAGACCGATACGCGCAACGTGGCATCTGCCCGCGTGCTGGAGAAGCTCGGCTTCGCGCGTGAAGGGACGTTGCGGGAGGACTGCGTAGTCAACGGCGAGGTCTCTGACTCGTGGGTCTACGGGCTGATCAGGCGGGAGTGGCGGCCGTCGTCGGAGCCGGTTCCCGCCCACTGAGTTACGTCGCTCGGCACCCGGTATCGGCCACGCCCCAAACCACTGATCACTGCGCCTCATCCACACACAACGGCGAACCGAACAAAGGGTTACATACCATCTTCTCGGACCGAGCGGCAGTTTCAGCCTGCCGCGCAGGTCCTCACTGTCGATCGCTCGAGCAACGCGCAGGTACTCGCAGTCCTTGCAGCGGCAGGCCCTTTGAACAACGATCTCGACCAGGTCGGTGAGCTTCGTCCCGACCGTCTCGCCGTGGTCAGCGACCGCCACGTCCCGTATGAGGCTCTGTTTCGTGCCCCACTCCTTGGCATGCCGGGCCCACTCCTGCGGATACCTTGCTCCCCATCCCAGGAAGAGAAGGGCATGGGACAGACCCTGCCATGTCCTGATGTCCCCGGGCGGGCGGTTCCACAACGCGTTGGGCAGCGTATACCTCCCCGCTTCGACGTACATCTCATGTGCCTGCAGGAAGGCCGGATCCCGCCACTGCGCCTGTCCGCCGAGCGGCAGCCTCAAGCGCCACAACTCATTGAACCGACCAAGAGTATCCCGCACGTTCCCCTGGACATCGGCAAGACGGACCAGCGCCGCAGCCCGTTCGGCAGGATCGTCGGCTCTCAGCCCGAACGCCCAGCCCAACCGCGCGTCCCACGCATGGGCTTCGTCAACGCCCGCACCCGCATCCGCTTCCTTCGTCACGCAGGAGATCACCCCCAGTCACGACACCGAGGTGCGTCGGCCCTCGCCTTCACCCAGAGCACAGATCGCTCGGGCAACGCGACAGCGAATCAGGAATCCCGAAGTTACGTCAGTAGGCAGTCGAACCTCCGACGAAGGAAGAACCCCCTGACCACAGGGTCAAAGTGCTCAGCGGAGGTTCGGAGAACTCGTGGGATGTCACAAAGAAGTTCGGGTCCATCGGGCTGATCTGGTCCGGTGCGTAGGTCCTCCACAGCACCTCGACCTGGTCGACGACTCGCTTCGGCGGCAGCCCTTTCCAGCGGTGCAGGCTGGTCTTCGGCTCGCTGCAGAACCCGCAGGGATGCGGGCAGCCTCAGGACGCCAGGTTGCTCAGGTCCCGGACCCTGTCGGTGTAGTACGCGGTGACCGGGATCAGGGTGTGGTCCAGGGGCGGCACAGTGGTTGGGCGCAGCAGCGCTGTTCACCGACCAGCTCGGCCGCGTGCTGCTGGTCAAACCCACCTACCGTGAGGAGTGGCTGCTCCCCGGCGGGGGTGCCGAGGGCGGGGAGAGCCTCGCGCAGGCCTGCGAGCGCGAGGTCCGCGAAGAGCTCGGCCTGACGCGCGCGCCCGGCACGCTGCTGGCCGTTCGCTGGGCATCATGCGGCGCGCCACCGCCATGAAGGCCGAAGGCAACTGCGTCGATTCGCACGGCCAGTCGGAAATCGGCTTCGGACTGACCCGGCTCCTGGGCTACAACCTGCTGCCGCGCATCAAGCAGATCAACACCGCCAAGCTCTACCGGCCCGGCCGCGAGGACGAGGACACCTACGCCAGCCTCACCGACGCTTTCTGCAGGGGCCGATCACCCACGCCAGTTGAGTACCAGCACTCAGGCAGGCTGTCCTGATCCGCCCATAGCGTCCAGCCCATGCACATAGACCACGCTGCTCGCGGCTCCATGCGCCGGGCGGGCATCACTGCGGTGGCCTCCTGCCTGCCGGAGCGCGAAGTGACGTCGCGACAGTTGCAGGAGCGGATCACCGCGGCCTCTAAACTTCCCCTGCCAGCACGGATGCTGGAGAGGGTCACCGGCATCGCTTCGCGCCGGGCTGTGGCGGATGGTGAGTACGCCTCGACGCTCGCGGTAAGGGCTGCCCGTATCGCGCTGGACAGGGCCGGGCTCGCCCCGTACGACGTGGACCTGCTGGTGTTCGCCTCCGCCACCCGGGACGTGGTCGAACCGGCGACCGCCCACATCGTCCAGGCCGAACTGGACTCCCGGGCGCACGCATTGGACGTGACCAACGCGTGCAACAGCTTCGTCAACGGCATCGACACGGCGCGGGCCATGATCCTCGCCGGTCGCGCCCGCCGGGCCCTGGTCGTCACCGGGGAGACCCCGAGCCGTGCGGTGCGGCACGAGCCGTCCGGTTCCGATCAACTCCGGGACGGGTTTGCCGGCTACACCTTCGGCGACGCGGGAGCCGCGGTCGTCCTGGAGGCGGTGGAGCGGGGCGGCATCCTCGACGTGGACACCGAGACGCACTCCGAGCACTGGGCGGTCGGAGGCATCTTCGGCGGCGGTTCGCGCCACCCCCGCGGGGACGAGCACACGTACTTCCACGGTGACGGCGGCGAGCTGCGCGAGGTGTTCGAAAAGGTCGGTACGTCGGTGCTCGACCGGATGCGGCAGCGCACCGGACTGGCGTGGAGCGACTTCCGGCACATCCTGGTGCACCAGGTCACCATGCCGTACCTGGAGCGGTTCGTAGAGCTCACCGGCGTCCCCCGGGACCGGCTCGTCGTCACGGTGCCCGAGCTCGGCAACATGGCCAGTGCCACGCTCGGCGTGCAGCTCGACCGCGTCCACGACGCACTGCAGACCGGTGACCGCGTCCTGTTCGTGGGCCTGGGCGGCGGCGTGAGCATCATGACCATAGTGTGGGAGAAGGCATGAGGGCCCTGTGGGTCGTGGTGCCCGCGCACCAGGAGGCCGCGCGCATCGCCGCCACGCTGGACGCGCTGGCGGGCCAACGCGACCGTGACTTCACCCTCGTCGTCGTGGACAACGCCTCCAGCGACGGCACCGCCGCAGTCGCATGCGACTTCGCCCGCTGGGCGCCCTTCCCGGTGCATGTCCTCAGCGAACCGGAGAAGGGTGTGGGCTGCGCGGTGGACACCGGCTTCCGGTACGCGATCGAGCGCGGCGCGACGCTGCTGGCCCGCACCGACGCCGACTGCCTGCCGCACCCCGGCTGGACGGCCGGCGCCCGCGACGCCCTGCAGCGCGGCGCGGGTCTGGTGTGCGGACGCATCGACGCACGCCGCGACGAGCACGGGCCGCTCGGGCGGGCCGCCTTCCGCGCGCTGGTCCGCATCGCCGCGTTCTTCGGCCGGATACGCCCCGCCCACCACCGCCGCCACGGCTACCTCGCCCCCTACCGGATGCACGCCGGCAACAACATGGCCGTCACCGCGACGCTGTACGAAGCCGTCGGCGGAATGCCGCGCTGCCCTTCCCCCACCGATCGCCTCTTCCTGAACCGGGTGCGCCGCCACACCACCGCCATCGTCCACGCCCGCAACATGGTCGTGGAGAACTCCACCCGCCGGCTGCGCGCCTACGGCCTCGTCGGCACCGCCCTCTGGTACCTCGACAAGGGTCCGGGCCGTCACGGGGAGGACCCGCGCTGATGCTCGAAACCCTCGCCCACACCCTACGGCGCCACCCCGACCGGCCCGCTGTCCTTAGCACCACCCGCACCGGGGCCGTACGCACCAAGGCGACCTTCGGGGACCTGGCCGACCTCGCCGACCGCTACACGGCCGCCCTGCACGCACGAGGCACCGGACGCGGCAGCACCGTCGGCGTCGCCGTCCGGCCCGGGCCCCGGGCCCTGGCCGTGATGCTCGCCGCGCACCGGCTCGGCGCACGGGCCGCGGTGCTCGATCCGGGCGCCGGGCCGGACGTGCTGCGCGCCCGGCTCGCCCTGGCCCGTCCCGACATCGTCCTCGCCGACGCCACCGCCCAGGCGGTCGCCGGATGGGCCCGGCCGCTCGCCCGCCGGGCCCACCTGGCCCTGCCGGACCTCGCGGAGCTGGGCCCGGTGGCCACGGTCGGGCCACGGCTGCCCGGCTGCGCCCCCGCCCTGGACATCGGCGTCCAGGCCATACCGCTGCCGCCCCCGTCGGATGATGACAGCGACGCGGTCATCGTGTTCACCTCGGGCACCACATCACAGCCCCGCGCGGTCGTGCACACCCGCTCCTCGCTCGCCGCCGGCATGACCACGGTGGCCGAGCTGGTACGACCCGAGGCCGGGCGGCCCGTCCTCGGCGGCACCTTCTTCGTCCTCGTACCGTCCCTCGCGAGCGGAGCGCCGGTCGCACTGCCCGCCCGTTCCCCGCGCGTGCTGGCCCGGCAGCTGCGCCGACTCGCCCCGCAGGCCACCTACCTGACACCGCCGCAGCTCCGGCGGCTGCTGGCGGAGGGCGGCCGGCTCTCCGGGCGCGTGTGGACCGGATCGGCTCCAGCCAGCGCCGACCTCCTCACCCGCGTCAAGCGCGCGGGTGCCGAGGAGGCGTGGGGCGTCTACGCGCTGACCGAGCTGTTCCCCGGCTCGGCGGTCGAGCAGGCCGACAAGGCCGCCTTCACCGGCGAGGGGGACCTGGTCGGCGCGCCCCTTCCCGGGGTGGTGGCCAAGACCGACGCGTCCGGTGAGCTGCTGCTGTCCGGCCCCGCCGCGCGGGACCGCTACCTGGGTGAGGAATCGGACATGTGGATCGCCACCGGCGACCAAGCGCGCCTCGACGCCGGCCGGATCGTGCTGGAGGGCCGCCGCAAGGACATGGTCCTGCGGCACGCGGAGAACATCTACCCGGGGCTGTACGAGCCGTCGTTGCACGTACCGGGCGTCGAACTGGCGCTGCTCGTGGGCGTACCGACGGGCGACGGCGACGAGCGCCTGGTCGCCGTCGTACAGCCGCGCCCCGGGGCAGACCGTGACACACTGCGGGCCGCCCTGGCCGGACCGCTGGAACGCATGGGCTCCGCCCGGCCGGACGCGGTGCTGCTCGCCGGCATCCCGCTGTCCGGCCGCTCCCTGAAGCCCGACCGCGCAGCCACCGCCCGCCTCGCCGCCCGGCACCTGACCGAACGGAGGCGGGGATGACCGCGCCAGGCAGTGTGGAGCCGCTGTGGATAGTGGTGCCCGCCTACAACGAGGAGGCCGGGATCAGGGCCACCCTCACCGCTCTCGCCTCCCAGACCGACACCGGCTTCGCCCTGGCCGTCGTCGACAACGCCTCCACCGACGCGACCGCCAACATCGTGCGCCGCTTCGCCGCCACCGCACCCTTCCCCGTGCACCTCGTCCACGAGGAGGAACGGGGCACCGGTGCCGCCGCCGACACCGGCTTCCGGTACGCCGTCGCGCGCGGCGCCGAACTGCTCGTTCGCACGGACGCCGACTGCCTGCCCGCCGCCGACTGGATCGCCGCGGCGCGCAGGGAGTTCGCCCGCGGGACGGAGATGGCCTGCGGCCGCAGCCTTCCGCGCCGCGACGAGGACCCCTCGCTCGCCGAGCGCTACCTGCTTCCGGCCGTGGTACGGGCCACCGCACTGTACGGGCGCTACCGCACGGAGCACCGACACCCCTGCTACCGCGCGCCCTACGTGCTGTGTCACGGGCACAACCTCGCCATCACCGCTGCGCTGTACCTGCGCTGCGGGGGCACGCCCCGCACCCCGCTGGAGGGACCGCCTGAGGACGTCGTCCTCCTCAACCGGGCGCGCGAGCACAGCGACCGGATCGCACGGGCCGAGCGGATGGTGGTCCACACCAGCCTGCGCCGCCTGCGGGCTTGGGGTGCCCGCCGGACCCTGCGGTGGTGCTGGGACCGCCGCTACCGCCCCGCCGATCCGAGAAAGGTACACGTCCGTTGACACACCGACCATCCTCCGCAATGACCCGCGCCCGGCGCCGCGACCGGCGCGTGTACACCCGCTCCCACCCCGTGCTGTTCGCCCTCCTCGCCGCCACCCGCCGCCGGGCGGTCGCCCGCATCGGCGGCGCGGTGCTGGTGCACGGCACTGAGCCGTACCGGCAGGCCCTCACCCGCATCCCGCTGGACCGCACCGCCGCCGGCACCACCGGCGGCGCCGCCCGGGAACTGTCCACGGGCGGCACGCTGTTCGACCAGGAGGGCACCGGTCACCGTTCCACGCGGCGCGCGGTCGCCGACGACCTCGGCGCGGCCGGAGTAGAACGGCTGCGCCCGGTGTGGCAGGACGTCCTGACCCGCCGCCTTGTCCCCCTCGCCGAGGGCCGCGACGTCGACCTCGTACTGCTGGCCCGCGAACTGGCAGGGGCCACCGTCTGCGCGCTCCTGGGCACCGCCGGCGACCCGGAAGGCGTCGCCAAAGCGGCCGCCGAGGCAGCTGCCGCCGCCGTACGCGACCACCTGCCCGGCCCCCGGCCACCGGGCACCGCACGGGCGGCCGCCGCGGCGACGGCCCGGCTGGAAGCATTGCTCGCCCCGGCCGGCGGGCCCGGCGCGGAAGCGGACACGGCCCTGCGGGCGATGCTCGCGGTCGCCGCCGTCAACACCACCGTCGCCGCCCTTCCCCGCGCCGCCGCCTGGTGCGCTGATGCCCGGTTGTGGGACCAGGCAGCCGACGACCGGCTGCGCCCGGCGCTGGTGAGCGAACTGCTGCGGGTAATCGCCCCCTCTCCGCTGCTGCCCCGCGTGGCAGCAGCCAGTACCGACCTGGGCGGCTGCCCGGTACGGGCCGGGGACCGCTTGATCCTGGTGGCACGACACGCCGCGCGAGCCCACGGCGAACCACCGGACGCACGTCACCCCGCTCCTCCCGCCGTGGCCCACCTCGTCTTCGGCACCGGCACCCACACCTGTCCCGGCGCGCGCCTGGCCCGCGCACAGCTCGACGACACCCTCGCCGCGCTCGCCTCCCACCGCCCCACCGTCCTGCGCGCCCGCGTCGACCGGGGTGCAGCCCTGCCGGGCTGGCGCTCCCTCACCGTCCGGGCGACCGAAGGCCACCACCGATCCCCGGGGAACCAATGACCACGATCGCCGTCACCGGCGCGAGCGGCTTCTGCGGCTCCCACGCCGCCACCACGGCCGCCGCCCGCGGCGCCGATGTCCTGTGCGTCGGACGACACCCCGGCCCGGTCGGCCGGCACATCTTCTGGGACGCCGCGCGCGAGGTGCCGGACCTGTCCGGCGCCGACCTCGTCGTGCACTGCGCGGCGGCCGTCGGCGACCCGGTGCCCGGCACTCAGGCCGAGGCCGCCATGCACGCCGTCAATGTCGACGGCACAGCGCGGCTGCTGGAGGCGGCCGCCGGCCGGCCGGTGGTGTGGGTGAGCAGCGCCAGCGTCTACGCGCCCGGCCCCGGACGCTCCCGGATCACCGAGGACCATCCGGTGCGCGGGCACCTGAACGCGTACGGCCGCACCAAGGCCGCCGGCGAGGCGCTGGCGCTCGCCGCGGGCGCCGTGGTGCTGCGGCCGCGGGCGGTCTACGGCGCCGGGGACCCGCACCTGGTGCCCCGGCTGCTGTCCCGCGTCCGCTGCGGACTGCTCATTCTGCCGGGGCCGAGCGTCCACCTCAGCCTGACGGCCGTCGAGAACCTCACCGACGCCTGCCTCGTGGCGGCCGACTGGCCGCCGGGCACGTACAACATCGCCGACCCGGCGCCATACCAACGGGACGAGGCGATCCGGACGGTCCTGCGCGCCCACGGCGTACGGGCGCGCATCGGCCACATCCCGTTGCCAGTCGCCCACACTGCGGCGGGCGCGGCCCAGGCGCTGACCCGGCTGCTCGGCCGCACGGAGCCGCCGCTCACCCGCTACGCCGTGGACCAACTGGCCCACTCCGTTGTCTTGGACGTGTCCAGGGCCGAGTCCCAGGGGTGGATAGCCGGTCGCACTCTGAAGGACTACACAACTTCCCTGCTGAGCAGGTGAACGGGCCGTGACACTGCTGGGCCTGCTTCCCGTCCTGAAGCTCGTTGGCGTGGCATGCGTATCCCGGATGAGGCTGGTACCCAACTTGCTGTGAAGTCTGCTGTGTTGTTCCCGCATCTGGACGAGCGGCAGCGGCGACTGTTGATGGGCGCGGAGGCCCGGGTACTGGGACACGGCGGTGTCCGGGCCGTCGCAGTCAGCGAGACGACGGTCCGCAAGGGAGTGTTCGAACTCGAGTCAGCGAGGCGCCTCTGGGGCGGGTGCGTCGTCCGGGTGGGGGCCGCAAGCGGGTCGCGGATATGGATCCAGGTCTGCGGCTGGCACTGTTGGCGCTGGTGGAGCCGGACGTGCGGGGTGATCCGATGTCGCCGCTGAGGTGGACGGCGAAGTCCACCCGCACGCTTGCGCGGCAGCTGACCCGGTCTGGGCACGGCGTCAGTGCCGACACCGTCGCCGACCTGCTGCGGGAGGAAGGCTTCAGCCTGCAGGCCCCGGTGGTCACGGCCGCCGTCGGCAAGACCGTGACCACCGTCGACGGCGGCTATCCCGGCACCGGAGTCGTCATGCCCCACAGTCGGCGGGCGGGCGGGGCAGGATCTGGACCAGGCCGGCCCAGTTCTCCTCGTCCGCCTTTGTATGGGTGGCTCGGACCCTCCAGCGGCCGGCGGGCAGCGGAACTGATGCCTGGGCGGGCATCCCGCCGCCGGGATACTCGATGTCCAGGTCGGCGCCTGCTTCGGCGGAGGGGGCTTGACCCAAGGCCGGGTAGTTAGCGTTTTCGCTGGTCACGCAGGGGGTTGGGGTCCATGTTGTGGCGGCATAGAGGCCGGGGCCGAGTTTGTGGATGAGGCCGGTCTCGGCCCATCTGGAGAGCTGTCGATACATGGTCTCCATAGTGATGTCGCCGAAACGGGAGGCGATGTCACGCGGGCGCCAGAGGCGGTCGGGGTCCTTCTCGAGCAGGGCCAGGATTCGGTGCCGGCGGCGCTTGGCGAGGGCGGTGTGCCGGTCGTCGCGGGAGACGGCGGGGAGCTGAGGGTGGGATTCCGGAGGCTCGAGGATGTTGATGTCGAGACCGGTGACGGTGCGGGTGTTGTCGGGCCTGCCGTCCTCGTGGCGGGTGCTGTAGCGGGACATCGGTGACTTGACCTTGCGGGTGCTGACCCGCTGGCGTCGGGGCGGGAGGAGGCGGGTCAGGATCCGGTGGCCGATCAGTCCGAGACGACCGGCATCGACGGGGTCGGTGATGACGGCGGCGGCCTGGACGACCTGGTCACGGGCGGTCTGGAGGGCGACGGTGAAGCAGCAGCGGTCCGGGTCGGTGCCCGGCAGCGACTCCGCGGCCTCGACCATCACGGTCCGCAGGGTCTGGTAGAGAGTGAGCAGGGCCCACATCTCCTGCTCGACGCCGGCCGGGTCGCCCGAACGCAGGACGCGCCCGTTCATGATCGTGTGGCGGAGCGCATAGTACGCCGATTCGTGCTCCCACCGCTGGTGGTAGAGACCTGCCAGTACGGCCGCCGGGTAGCGGCGGGCGCCGGTCAGGGTAGTGACCAGCCGGTAGGAGCCTGTGAAGACGGTCCCGCCCGCGCAGGTCACCGTGATGGTCGCGTCGATGACACGGACTTTCTCCGTACCGATCACCGACAGGTACGGGCCGTCGCCGAGACGCGTCA
This sequence comes from Streptomyces sp. NPDC087845, assembly GCF_044742755.1. Lineage (NCBI taxonomy): Bacteria > Bacillati > Actinomycetota > Actinomycetes > Kitasatosporales > Streptomycetaceae > Streptomyces > Streptomyces sp. NPDC087845. Next base: position 7,280 of record NZ_JBIUVC010000034.1, on the reverse strand, counting down.
GGACCGGAGTGCGGCGGTTGGCCCGGAGCCGGCCCAGCACCTGAGCGCCGGTCGCGTTCACGGCAGCGAGGAAGCTGTTGCCGTCGAAGCCCTTGTCCCACAGGACCAGCATGTCCGGCCGCAGCAGATGCAGTAGCCGTGAGGCGTAACCGGTCTCGCCGCCGGCTGGCGGCCCGAACACCGCGCCGATGAGCGCCCTGGTCCCGGTCTCGACCAGCGTCATCAACTCCATGGTCGGATAGCAGTGGTGAGACGTCCGCCCCAGCCAGACGCGGTTCCGCTCGGAGTCGGCGACCTTCTGTGAACTGCACCCGTCGAACGACACCGTCCGGAACGGACCGAATCGCACCCCCCGGTGTCGTCGGCCGGGCCAGCGGACCGGCCAGCACCTCGAACAGTGCCCGAACCGGTGCGGCTCCAAGCCGACGGCGCAGATCACGCAGGGCCTTCGGCGTCGAACCGGCCACCGAAACCCCGTCCAGGCCCGCCGCCAGCTTGTCCCAGACCAACCGGTATCCGACCTCGGGGAACAGGCACATCGCGAGCAGGAGGTACACCCCGACCCGCGACGGGAGATCACGCAGTCGCCGCTGTATCGACCGCGTCTCCTCCAGGACCGCGTCGACCAGCTCAAACGGCACGACGGCTGCCAGCTCGCCCAGATGCCCCGGCGCGAACCGGCCCGCCGCCACGGTGACCGTACGGGTGATGGCCACTACCGGGGCCGAAAGGACATGATGAAACGGCAACGGACCACCTCGGGAACAAGCTGTCTTGGACGACTGCCTGTACCAACGAGCTCCGTTGCTCCACGCCGAGAATCCCTCAACGGGCTTGCGTGACCAGCGAAAACGCTAACTACCCGGCCTTGGGTCAGGGCCCGATCGTGCGTGCCGACGAGAGGCTCTCCCGCTGTCGCTGCCTGGCTCGGGCGCCTCACCCCGCCAGTGCTGACTCCGCCTCTTCCTGTAAGTGCCTGACTGTAAGCCCGTGACTACGCGGATGGAACGCCATTCGCCGACGGTGAAGTCTGGGAGTGTCCAGGGGACTCCATCCCGTTGTACGGTCGGGCGGGTACCGCAGCCATCGACACGGGAGCCGAGATGGGACCGGATCATGTTCCTGATTGGTTCTGGGAAGTCCTGGAAGCGACACGACCGCGCCTGTCTGCCCTTGAATTGTGGTTGGAGTCCCAGCCGCGGGAAGTTCTTGAAGCCTTTGCGCTCGCGTACGAGTCCGCGGCTGATTCGCTGGCCGACTTTTCGGAAGGCGTGAGCGTGGATGGGGACGTCTGGTCCGAAGACAGCACCGAAGATCTGTGCATGTGGGTGGTCGGACAGGGCTGCGGTCTGTGGAGCTCGGTGATCGCAGGAGAAGTGCAGTTGGAAGAGGCCGCGCAGATGTATCTGGGCCGTGCGCGGCTGCTTCCAGACTGCGTAGTGCCGTGGGATGGGGATGTCTCGGACCTGGAGCACAGGGGCTACCAGTCTCCCTGGGCCATCGTCCACGGCATCTACCGGACGCGTTTTGCCGAAGAACTCCATGAACGGTTTGGGGTGCCTGAGGAGGTTGCCCGGCCTGGCAGATAGCGCGGCGGGGCTCGCGGCATAGACGTCGCTCGTCTCCCGCCCGCCCGCTGTCAGCATGCTCGAAGCCAAGGCGGGACCAGACGAGATGCGTCTGCCCCGGCCGCCCCGACGGTGTGATCTGGACACGGGTGTGGGCCGGCGTTCCGGTCCGCAGCGATAGCCGATGGGTGGTTTCCCTCTCTGTCAGCACCGGGGCCGCTGTGCGGTCAGGGGTTTGACCAGAGCCACGGGGGCTGCTCCCAGTACCGCGCCGAGCACCGGAGCGAGCAGGTAGATCCACAGGTGGGAGGTGTCCTGGGCCAGGAGCGCCGGACCGAACTGTCGTGCCGGGTTGGCCGATCCGCCGCTGAGGGGACCGAACGTCGCGATGATGACCGCGGTGGCGAGCCCCACCGCGCAGGGGAGCAGTCTGCGGCCGGCGGGGTGTGCCAGGAGCACGGAGAGCATCATGGTCAGCAGGACGAGGACTCCGGTCTCCGCCGTGAGGATCGCGGTGGCGTCCCATGCCGGGTCGGCGTGGACGGTCGCGTAGCCGACGGGGACGCGGGAGACTGCCGGTCCCCAGACAAGTCGGCCGAGCGCCGTTCCCCCCACGGAACCGGCCAGTTGGGCCGTGACGTACGGGACGACGGCGCGGGCCGGGAAGGCGCCGAGCCGCCACAGCGCGATGGTGACGGCGGGGTTGAGGTGTCCGCCGGACCGCCGGCCGGGTGGGGACATCATGAACACCATGAGAAGCACCCCGATGGTGACGCCAAGGATGGCGAGAGCGTAGTGGATGTCATGGGCGGAGATCGGTGAGTCGGGTGCGATAAGCCAGCGCACGCCGGTGACGACGAAGAACAGCAGAAGGCCGGTGAGGCCGAATTCGCAGGCTGCGCGACGCAGGATGCCGGATTCTGCGGTGGTGGGCGGGTCGGCCTGTGCCGGCACGGCCGGAGTTATGAATGCCATGGACATGATCCTGTCGAAGATCGCTGTTCGCCGGGCCGCGCCGAGGAGAGCCCGGGGCGCGGGGTCCCCCTTGGCGGCGGGGACCCCCTGATCACCAGGGGATCCCCGCCTGCGCGCGGAAGGAGCTCACGCCTGGGCGTGCGCACCTTCCAGCCAGTTGGTGAACTCGCAGGCGAAGTGCCACTGATGTCCAACGAAGACGTGCTCAGGGGCGTTGGCCGGGAACTGGATGGTCAGACGGATGCGCAAGCCCTCGGGGCCGTCGCCGAACTCATGCATGACGCGGGCGATCTCCGCGCCGTCGCCGAGGCGTCCGGTGCCGCCGATGCGTACGGGGTACTCCTCGTGGCCCTCGTCCGCGATTTCGACGCCGTCGTGGAAGGTGAGGAAGAACCGGAGGGGGCCGGATCCTATGGTCTCGATGATCTCGACCACTCCGCCGCTGGAGTCGGCGAGGTAGTGCTCGGGGTTGGCGGAGAGCAGCGCGGACCGGTCACCGCCCGCGAGCCGGCCCTGCCACCAGGTGAGGAACCGGTCCATGTCGATCCCGGCGACTGTCATTTCGGTGACGGCCGACCGCCAGGCTCCTCCGGACCCGTTCGGAAGCGATGCCATCACCGCGTCTGACGCGGCGAGATCGGGGGCGAGGAGTTCCCGCATCCGCTCGTCCCCGATCCGCTGCTTCAGCAGGGTGAGCGCCGCACGTGAACGGTCCAGCTCCCACTGCCGAACGGCCTCGCCCCCGTACTCGACACCGTCGATGACAGTGCGGACATCCAGCGCGCCAGTGTTCATGGCGAAGCCCCTTTCGAGCGAAGCGGAGAAATTTTCTCCGCCTACGGCACGCTAGCATAGGCGGAGAGAAGTTCTCCGCTTCATTGATGGAAGGTGGATCTCATGCGGGCGGACGCCGAACGCAGCAGACGACGGATCCTGGATGCCGCCCGCGATGTGTTCCTGGAGCGGGGCCTGGACGCCCCGCTGGACCTGATCGTGCGCCGGGCGGGTGTGGGGCCGGCCACGCTCTACCGTCGCTACGCCGACCGCGAGGCACTCGTGCGTGATCTCACCGGTGACCTGCTCTCACGCCTTGAGGCCGCGGCCCACCAGGCGGTGCGGGAGGAGGGTGACGCGTACGACGCGGTGCGGCGCTTCGTCCACGCGGCAGCCGGCCTCCGGATGGGCGCGGTAATCCCGGTGCTGCTCGAACGGCTCGTTGTCGACCAGGAGTTGATCGAAAGCCGGACCCGCACATCGAGGGCGCTCGACCACCTGATCCACGCGGCGCACGAATCCGGCCGGCTGCGCCCCGAGGTGGGGGCGGGGGACCTGATCCTCCTGTCGATCCGGCTGTCCCGCCCCCTGCCCGGTGGTCTCTCCCGACTCGACACGGACGGCACACTGCTGCACCGCCATCTCGACCTTGCCCTCGACGGCCTGACCACGCAGTCCGCACCAGCGCCCGCCCCTGCCCCGGGCGAACCGCTCACCTTCGCCGACCTCGTCGCCGCCGCCGACCGCCCGAACACGACCGACTGAGCCCGCCGGCACAGCCCGGAGCACGAGAGCCTCCCTCACCAGGCGGCCCCTTTCGTCGCGGTGTGCCCCGGAAGCACGTTGAGCAGTTGGGCGGGGAGGCAGTCCCGAAAGGCCCTCAGGACGGCGCTGGCGGCGGCGTGGTGGTCAAGCTCGGCACGTGGGGACACGCCGAAGAGCGAGTTCGTCGAGCGCTTCGTCGGCGCCGACCGCGGCTTCCGCGCCCTGTCCTTCGTCGCGGCCGGCGATCTGCCGCTGCGAACCCCCGCCACCGTGCGCCTCGGCGACGGCGCGGACGAAGCGCGCGCCATCGCCGACCGGACCGCAGAGCGCTGGCTGCTGACCACCGACGCCGACGGGCTGCCGATCGGCTGGGCCGACACCCAGCAGCTGGTGACCGGCGTCGAGCGTGAGTCTCTGAGGCCGCTCGGCGCGACCTTCACCGCCGCGGGCTCAGTACGCAGCGCGCTCGACGCCGCGCTGGCCTCCCCGTGCGGCCAGGCCGTCCGCATCGACGACAAGGGCGCCGCCGTCGGCGTGGTGGCGGCCACCGAGATCACGCAGCACATCGCCGACCGGCGCGAGCAACTGGAGCCCGCGACATGAAGTGGGACTGGATCGGCGAGAACGCCGGCACCATCGAGAACCTTCTACGCCATGGCCCTGCTGATCCGCTCCGTCGTCGACGGGCTCCGGTCGGTCCCCGACCACGTCACGCAGGCCGCCTCCGCGATCGGCTACCGCCGATACCGGCAGCTGCTCCAAGTCGAGCTGCCCATCACCCTGCCCGTGATCGCATCCGGGGTGCGCGTCGTCCCCGTTTCCACCATCAGTCTGGTGAGCGTCGGTGCCCTCATCGGCACCGGCGGTCCCGGAGAGCTGTTCACCCAGGGGTTCCAGCTCGGGTTCCTCACCCCGATCGTCGTCGGCGGGGTCCTGTCCGTCGCGATCACGCTGCTGGCCGACGGACTGCTGCTGTTCGTCCAGCGGATCCTCACCCCTTGGGCTCGCGCAGGGAGCGTCCGATGAACATACTCAGCCAACTGGGGACCTACCTCACCGACGCCGCCCACTGGTCGGGACAGGACGGCATCCCCATGCGTGTGCTGGAACACCTGGAGTACACGGGGCTGGCGCTGCTCATCGCCGTGGTGATCGCACTGCCCATCGGACTGTTGATCGGACACACCAACAAGGGCGCCACCTGGGTCATCGCCCTGGGAAACGCCTCCCGCTCCCTGCCCACGCTCGGCCTTCTCACCCTCACCGTCCTCCTCGCGGGACTCGGCCTGGTACCGGTCCTGGTCGCCCTCGTCATCCTCGCGGTCCCCCCATCCTCACCTCCACCTACGCCGGCATCCGGAACGTGGAGCCGTCGATCACCGACGCAGCGCGCGGGGTGGGCATGAAGGAACTCCAGGTCCTACTGCAGGCGGAGCTCCCCTCCTCCGCACCGCCCATCATCAGCGGCATCCGCAGCGCGACGCTGCAAATGGTGGCGACCGCGACCGTCGCGGCCTACGTCGCACCGGGCGGCCTGGGCCGGCTGCTCGTCGACGGCCTGGCCTCCCTCGACTACGCGCAGATGCTCTCCGGAGCCGTACTCGTCGCAGCGCTTGCCCTGGCGGTCGACGGCGTCCTGGCGCTCGTCCAGCGGTTGGTCGTCTCCGACGGCCTGACCGGCCGGGCCTCCCGTGCCGGGACTGCTTCCGACACCACCGAGACCTCCCCCGATGGCCTCCCGAGCCCCGCCTCTGAAAGGACGGCACTGTCATGAAGCGCTTCCTCACCCACCTGGTCCCGGCCCTGGCGGCAACCCTGTCGCTGACCGCCTGCGGCGGCGACCCCCTCGCCGCCACGCCGGAGCAGGGCTCCTCCGGCGGCAGCGTCGTCGTAGGCTCGGCCAACTTCCCCGAGAGCAACCTCCTCGCGGAGATCTACGCCCAGGCACTGCGGGCCAAGGGCGTCTCGGCCACCACGAAGCTGAACATCGGCAGCCGTGAGGTCTCCATGGCCGCACTGAAGGACGGCTCGATCGACATGCTGCCCGAGTACAACGGGGCACTGCTCAACTACTTCACGGGCGGAGACGCCACACAGACAACCACCAGCGAGATCAACACCGCGCTGAAGAAGGCGCTCCCGAAGGGCCTGACGGTGCTCGACGCGTCCGAGGCCCAGGACAAGGACGGCTTCGCCGTCACCAAGGAGACCGCCGAGAAGTACGGCCTGTCCTCCCTCGCGGACCTGAAGCAGGCCAACGGCAAGCTCGTCCTGGGCGGAGCGTCGGAACTGCGCACGCGCTTCGTCGGGATCAAGGGACTCAAGCAGGTCTACGGCCTGGACTTCAAGCAGTACAAGCCGCTCGACGCAGCAGGCCCCCTCACGGTCGCGGCACTCAAGGACGGCGCCATCGACATCGCGAACCTCTACACGACGCAGAGCACGATCAAGCAGAACGGCTTCGTCGTGCTCGACGATCCCAAGCACCTGGTCGCGGCCGAGAACGTCCTGCCCGTCGCTCGGAAGTCCAAGATGTCCCCGGACGTGAAGTCCAGGCTCAACGCCGTGTCGGCCGAACTCACCACGAAGGACCTCGCCGCACTGGTGAAGCAGGTCGAAATCGACAAGAGCCTCCCCCGGGCCGTGGCCAAGAGCTACATCAGCGAACACGGACTCGACTAAGGGCTGTCCCGTAATCCCTGGCGGGCGTGCGACGGCAGCTACGGCGCCTCGCCGCGTTGTCGGAACGCCCGAATACTTCCAGTATTCGGGAGTCCCTCCGCCTTGCGATGCACCGCATCCGATGCCGCACGCCGATCCACCCGGGAATACGGGACAGCCCTTAAGCTTGATCTTTAACCTCGGGGCCCGAACGAGTCCTCGTACTTGATCACTCGGACTGGTAACTGCCGTACGTGCAGGCGGCCTTCGGCTGAGCATGTGATCCGACCAAGGAACACACAACACTCAGCACGAAGGCCGTGGGAATGAGCCTGTCGCATCGCGTCGTCCGGGAGGATCCGTTTGCGGAACTGTCACGCTTCCGGGGTGAGTTCTATTCCTGTCTGACCAGGCGTGCGGATGCGTTGTTCGAGCTCGCGGCCGCCGTGTTGTGCGCCGATGGTCCGGTCCGGTCGCTGGTGGAGCTGTCGCTGGTGGGCGAGCATCGTCGCGGGCACGGTGGGCTCTACGACGCTC
>NZ_JBIUVC010000033.1:0-46193 GCF_044742755.1 Streptomyces sp. NPDC087845 | reverse complement strand
GAACGGGTCATGATCATGTCGCTTGTTCTCCTTCTCAGACCTCAGAGACAGTCCCGCTGTGACAGCCGGTGTGTGACTGAACGTACTAACACCTCCTATTCCTGTCATATCGAGCAAATCGGGACCCCTGGCTTCGTGGGGCCGATCGGGTATACGGAGCCCCTTTACGCCCCTTTGGGAGGAGCTGACCGGACCGTCAAACATCCCTGAAAAATGGGGAGTTGAGTGACCATTAGCCCTTGCAGGTGATCTTCTGACGTCCACTCACCCGATGTGGCGGTGGGGCGCCGGGAAGTGTCGGCAAGTCGCTGCTTGACATGTGGCCTGTCGCAGGTTCCAAGGAGGCCGCATGAACGGTGGCTGTCCGACAAACGTGACCGCGCATAGCAGGGTTCGTCCAGGCCGGACGGTGACCAACGCCGGCACGCACGGCCTACCCGCCGCGGCCAGGGCCGACCGTCCCGAGGACCCGAGCGGGCAAACGCCAGGACCTGTCCGGCCACGCAGACCATCAGCGTGGACCGACCCGCCTCCTGCCGGGCGCCGCCCACGCGATCCAAACGCCCGGGACAGCCCGCTCGGGACGGTGCGCGCACTGCGGCGGGACCGGCGACGCCCACCCGCTGAGGAGCGCCGAGCGCCTGGCCCTCGCCACCGTCGCCCCATACCGCGACGCCCTCGCCCGGCAGATCGCCCGCCAAGAAGCGCAACGCCGCACCCCGGCCGTAAAACTGAAACGACGTCAACCCGCCCCGAGCAGCCAGTGCCGCATCAGGCAACGTTCGCCCTCTCGACCACGGCTTGTAGCCGCCGGTCGTCGGCGTGACGGGTTTCGCCAGATGATGTAGTGGCGGATCATGCTGCCCTGCTCCTTGTGGCTGGCGTCGTCGGTGCCGTTGCGGCCGAAGTGACGCAGGGCGGTGGGCTGGGCCCCAGCGGTGGCACGTCGGTCGTGGTGTTCGGGCCGGTGGCCCGGGATCGGCTGGTCGCCGCCGCTGGCCGTGGCCTCGCGCACTGACCGTTCAGGCGTGCCGCAGTGTCGCGGTGGCGATCTCCAGGAAGTCGCGCAGTAGCTTCTCGCGCCGGTCCGCGGCAACGGCCAGGCAGGTCTCGATCTCCGGGGCGTCTGTGACGGGGATGTTGGCGAGGTCCGGGCGGGAGTAGGACCGCGCGACGCTCAGCGGGATGAGCGCAATGCCGTGGCCGGAGGCGATGAGCTCGAACTTCTCTTCGAGCGACGACGTCCGCCGATTTGGCACGTCGAGCATCCGCTCGCCGTCGAGGTCTGCGGAGGTGAGCTCCTGACGACATGCCAGGGGGTGCGCCACGGGCATGCAGGCAACCCTGGGGTCGTGGCCGATGGGAATGATGCGTAAGCCCGACTCATCGAACGGCCTTCGCAGGTAACCGACCTGGGCGCGACCGTCCCGTAGCGGCTGGTCCTGCTCCCACCAGCGCGCCGGGACGACGTCGATCTCGACGTCCGCGTGGCGCGACGTGAACACCCGGATCGCTTCCGACACAGGCAGCCCGGGGGAGAAGGCGACCACGAGCCGTTGGACGCCCTGATCGACGTCGTGGACGCGCCGGACCGCCGCGGCGATCGACGGGAGGATCTGCTGCGCCTCCTCGTAGAGCTGTTTGCCGGCGGCGGTCAGCTCCACACTGCGGGTGGTCCTCACGAGCAGTGCGCACCCCAACTCCTGCTCCAACGACTTGATTTGACGGCTGAGCACCGGCTGGGCGATGTAGAGCTGTTCCGCCGCCCGGCCGAAGTGCCGGTGCTCGGCCACCGCGGCGAAGTAGCGGAGCTTGCGCAGATCGAGATCCATGCCCTGAAGGTATCAATGGTCGGGAAGGGTATTGGACGCCGCGGACGGCTGGCCCGAGACTCGACGCATGATCGTCATCACCACTCCCACCGGCCAGATCGGCGGCCGGCTCCTGGAGATCCTCCTCGACCAGACCCGCACGCGCGGCGAAGAGCTGCGCGTCATTGTGCGTGACCCCGGCAGACTCCCCGACAGGGTCGGCGCCCGCGTCGACGTGGTCACCGGCTCGCACGGCGACGCCGAGGTCGTCGACCGGGCCTTCGACGGCGCGGACGCCGTCTTCTGGCTGGTTCCGTCAAACACCCAGGAACCGAGCCTGGACGCCATGTACTCCGGCTTCACCCGCGCCGCCGCGAAGGCGTTCACGACCCATGGAGTCGGACACGTCGTCGGCGTCTCGGCACTCGGCCGCGGCACCCCCGTCGCCAGCCGCGCCGGGCATGTGACGGCGTCGCTGGCCATGGACGACCTCATCGCGAGTGCGGGGGTGGCCTACCGGGCGCTCGCCAACCCGACGTTCTTCGACAATCTGCTGCGGCAGGTGGCTTCGATCCGCGACAACGGTGTGTTCACCGACACCGTCGCCGCCGACCGCAAGGCGCCGACGGCCGCCACCCGGGACATCGCCGCGGCCGCCGCCGGCCTGCTGCTCGACCGCTCGTGGACGGGGGCGGGCGAGGTCCCGGTGCTGGGCCCCGAGGACCTTTCGCCGAACGACCTGGCGCGCATCATGTCCGAGGTGTTCGGCCGCCCGATCCGCTACGAGCGGCAGACGCTCGACGAATTCCGCACCGCACTCGCCGGACACGGCGGCGGGGGCGCGCTCGTGCAGGGCTACCTCGACATGATGCGCGCCAAAGACGACGGGCTCGACGACGGGGTGCGGCGCACCCCGCAGACCGCGAGCCCGACGACCTTCCGCGAGTGGTGTGAGCAGGTCCTGAAGCCGGCGGTCCAGGCATGAGCGCCGGGACCGCTCTCATCGTCGGGGCGTCCCGGGCCCTCGGGCTCGGCCTGGCCACAGAGTACGCGCACCGGGGTTGGGACGTCATCGGGACCGTCCGGGGCGATCGGCGCACCGGTCTCCACGACCTGGCCGAGGCATCCGGTGGTCGCGTCACCGTCGAGTCGCTGGACATGACGAAGCCGGAGGAGATCGATGCGCTGCGCGAACGCCTGGCGGAGCGCACCCTCGACCTGCTGTTCGTCAACGCCGCCGTCGCGAGGGGCAACATTCCCGTCGGCGAGGTCCCGACGGAGATGTTCGTCGAGGTCATGGTCACCAATGCGCTCAGCCCGATGCGCGTGATCGAGTCCTTCCGCTCGCTGGTCGCGCCGACCGGGACCGTCGGCGTCATGTCCTCGCGCCAAGGCAGCCTGGCCTTGAACACCCGCGGCGGTCAGGACGTCTACCGTGCCAGCAAGTCCGCCCTGAACCAGCTGATGCGCAGCTACGCCGCCCGGCACGCCGACACCTCGCACACGCTGCTACTCATCTGCCCGGGCCATGTCCGCACCGAACTCGGCGGACCGGACGCACCGTTGACCATCGACCATTCCATTCCGGGCGTGGCGAACACGATCGACCGCCACGGCGGCGAACCGGGCCTGAAGTTCCTCAACTACCAGGACCAGCCCGTGCCCTGGTAGCAGTCGTCGGAGTGACATCCCCAGCCAGGAGACCCGGTGCTCCGTTCGGCTGGACAACGAGGCGGCGGGCGGCGTAGACGAGGCGTGTACGGCATGGGCATGATCAGGAATCTGCTCCTCGGGCCGGCGTCGGAGCGGATGCCTCTGGGCACCGTCGAGATTCCATTCTTCGCGTCGGGGACGCTAACGGCGGCGGTCCGGTGGTACGAGCGGCTGGGGTTCGCCAAGCAGTGGGAATACCGCTTCGAATCGGGACTACCCGTGTTCGCCGAGTCGCCCGGGGCGGGGTGCGGTTGTTCTCGTCGGAGCACACAGGCGACGCTCGCCCCGACACGCTGGTCTACCTCCGTGTGTGAATTCCTGCCGCATCGCGGTGGGTACGGGCACTCATCGACCTGCTGAGTTCGCGGATGGCCTGAGAATTCTGGCTGTTGTGCTTCGGTGCCTCTCACCTGGGGTTACTACCCCGAGTCTCACTTGGGTCAGGTGATGGATTGTGCTGACCTGCGAACTTCGTGAGTAGTCGAGAATCGCGTCACGGTCGAGAGAATCCCAAGTGAACGGCTCTCAGGACGGGTGCCCAAGCCCACGCCCGCGCGGGATGCAGCGGCCAGCTGATAGTGCTCAGACCTGCGGTTCTGCAATATCGTGGCGCCCGTGTGGTCGACGTGCCTTTCCGACAACGGCGGCTGGAACGCAGGGTGACGGTGGATTGCCGCCGGCGCATCTGACTGACCGAGGACGAGGAGCGGCTTCTCAGGAGCGCTTCCCCGTGCGACGGCCCCGCTCAGCGGCCGGTCTCCCAAACCTGGTGCGGGTGATATACGCGGTGAGCTCGGTGCGAGGTCCTGTCCCGAGCGGTAGGGGACCTGCTGCATTTTCTGGAGCTCGTCGTCGGTGAGGCCGCCGACCCACGCGGTCATCCACCGGCGCTCGGCCTCCCTTTCAGTGCTCAGCGGCTGGTCGTATCAGTCGACCCCGGGCCTCTGCGTTCGACCGGCGCTGTCGGTGCCGGCCTTGAGGCTGCTGGGCATGGCCCGTTCCTGGACACGACTGCACGAGCACCTCGGTGCCGCCCCCGGACCGCTGAACTTCGACATGATCCGGCAGGCCGCTGCCGACGCCTTGGCGGAGTCGGATGATCTGGACTGGAAGGAGCAGCTGCCGCAACCGCCGAGGGACGGCCGCTGGAACGAACTGGCCAACGACGTCGCCGCGATGGCCGACACCCGCGGCGGGTTGCTCATCTTCGGGGTACGGGACAAGACCTGCGACCTGGTCGGCATCGACCCCGAGCAGGTCAACGATCAGCAGTACTCCCAGTGGATCCGCAACCACGTTCAGCCCTACCTGCCCGACATCACCTTCACCACCCTGCCCTCATCCGACGGCACCACGAGTGTCCTGGTCATCGACATCCCCGCCAGCCCGATGGCCCCGCACCACGTCTACGGCACCGCGCAGAAGGACAAGGAACAGCAGGCCGCATACCCAGAACTCAGGCCGCTGGGCTCCGCGCTCAATCGGCCCGCGGTTCTGGACGGTGAGATCGTCGCCCTCGACAGCGAGGGGCGCAGTGATTTCGAGCGGCTGCAGTCCCGGATGGGGCTGGCCGGATCACCGGCGAAGGCCGCCCGCATGGCCGAGAGGGTGCCTGCTCACCTGATCCTCTTCGACGCCGTGTTCCTGGACCACAGCCTGCTTCCGCTGCCCTACACCCAGCGCCGCGCCCTCCTGGAGATTCTCGGCCCGGACGGGGCCTGCTGGTCGACGCCGGCAGCGGTTGTCGGGCACGGGGCCCAGGCGTTGGAGATGACCCGGGCAGCGGGGCTCGAAGGCGTGCTCGCGAAACGGCTCGGCTCCCGGTACGAACCAGGCGTCCGCTCCCGTGCGTGGACCAAGATCCGGCACGTCCGTACCGCCGACGTAATCGTCGGCGGGTGGGTGCCCGGCCGCGGCCGGCTCACCGGCCTGCCCGGCGCGCTCCTGGTCGGGGAGCGACACGAGGGCACTCTGCGGTACATGGGCAGCGTCGGCACCGGGTGGAGCGACAGGGAACGCACCACCCTCGCAACCCTGCTCCACGCTGCCACAGTCGACGAGTGCCCGTTCGACAAGGCCCCCGGAGTGACCGGCGCACGGTGGGTACTGCCCCGCCTGGTCGGCGAAGTCCGCTACGCGAGTCGTACCCGGGCGGGCCGGCTGCGCCATCCTTCCTGGCACCGCCTGCGCCCCGACCTCACCCCGGACGACATCACATGACCGGGCCGGACTGGGCCCTTTCCGGCAGCAGTTCCGTCTCCGGAGTGCAGATCTCGCACTTCACAATGTACGTCTCATGCGTCACCGCAAGCCGCGCCTGCGTGCGGTTGAGCAGCTGGCCGTCCTTGGCCCGGTAGGCGGCGCAGCCACCACGGTGGAGTACCGGTGGCGCCTCGCCCCGCTTGGGCTGGATCTTCCATCCCTGGTCGATGCGTGCCTGCTCGGCGCGGTGCCGCTCCTGTTTCTCTTCGGCCTCCAGGTCCCGGATCGCCTGATCCATCCGCTGCAGTGGTACGCGAGGTACTCCCGGGTGACCCGGAGCTTGTCCAGGCGGGATATCTGCGAGGGGTCGGACACGGGCTACGCCGGGCTGACCTCGGGGAGAAACGGTGCGGAGGTGTCTGCGGGCTCGCTGGGTGGTGATGCAGCGTGTCCGTAGCCGCTGGTTCTCGGCGTTGCGGAAGCCGAACGCGTCGCGGGCGACGAGCTTGATCACGCGGTTGACGCCATGACGATCACAGACCGGGGTTGGAGGCGTGCCGTCGGGATCTGCGGCCTGGCCGCCCGGCTTTCAGCGGTCGCAGGTGACGTGGAGGCGGGCCCAGGCGTTGTTGGCGTAGCCCTTGGGGTTCCAGACCGTCGCTGGGGACTCGGGCTGTACGACTGCGGCGGAGTCCCAGGCACGGGCGAGGAGTTCCGTCTCCCCTGCCGGGAGGGTGAGCGTGGCGCGCCAGTGCTGCCACGTCCATGGGTTGGCCAGTGCGTTCAGATCGGCGTGGACCCACGTGGTGCCGCCGTCGGCGGACACGTCCACGCGTGTCACCGTGCGGTCGTCACCGGCGAAGGCCACGCCAGTGACCTCGGTAGGTCCGGACGGCAGCTGGGCGTCTTTGCCGGGCCGCAGGATGGCGATGTGAATGACGACCGGCCCGAGCGTGATGCCGTCGCCTGGCCCTGCCTTGTGGGGGTCGGCCTCGGGAGGCAGGAGGCTGTATTCCCACTGGAAGTAGTTGTCGGACGATTCGGTCTGTGCGGTGATGCGCTGGAGCCATTTGACGCTGCGGGCACCGATGTAGCCCGGGACGACGGCGCGCAGCGGGGCGCCGTGCGCAACGGGAAGAGCCTGATCGTTCATCGCCCAGGCCAAGAGCACCTCGCTGGAGGTGGCCTTCGCCGCCGGTATGGAGGCGCCGAAGGGCTGTGGCGGGTCGGCATCTTGTGACACGTCGGCGCCGGTGAAGGCGATATGGGCCGTTTCGGCCTGCAGTCCTGCCTCGGTCAGTACATCCGCCAAGCTCACACCGGTCCACCATGCCGTGGAGATGGCCCCGGGGCCCCAGGGGACCTGGCCGGGTATGTCGCGGAACTCCATGAGGTCGGCGCGGCGGTTGCCCGCGCACTGCAAAGTGGCGAGCACTTTCCGTTCGGGGAAGCGGCGCCGCAGTTCGTCCAGCGACAATTTCAGCGCGCGGTCGACCGTGCCGTCCACCCGCAGCCGCCAGCTCGCCCCGTCCACGCGGGGGATCGGGGCATGGTTGCGGCCATAGAAGGTGTCCAGAGGGGTGATCAGGTCCACGAGCGCGCCAGGAGGTGGTTCAGCGTTGTAGGGCTCGGCCTGGTGCACGATCATGTCGTCTCGTTTATCCCATATGCCCATATTGCCACTATGCTCGAAGCCTTTCCCAGCGGCACTTCGATCCCGCTCGGTTTCGGCGACAGCGACAGAATGCGCAAAGAAGAAGACCAGCCCGGCCAAGAAGGCCACGGCCAAAAAGACACGCCGAGCTCCAGGAGCTCGGCTACCGCGGCAGCTATCGGACGATCAGCGATTACCTGCGACCCAGGCGCCGTCGACGCATCCGTGTTGTTGCCCCGGCACCACCGGGCGTCCGGCAGGTCACCGGCCTGGATGATGCGCCACCCCGACCACCCGGGCGACGAAGAACGCCGGCAGTTCACCACCGTCCTCGCCCAGTGCCCAGAACTCACCGCCCTCCACAGGCACGTACGCACATTCGCCGAGATCCTCACAACATGCTCTGGCCAGCACCTCAAAGACTGGGTCACCGCAAACCGCGCCGAGGATCTTCCCGGACTCCACACGTTCGCCACCGGCCTGGAGAAGGACTGGGACGCCATCATCCAGGGTAAGACCACCTGCTGGAACTCCGGTCCGGCGGAGGGCCGGGTCAACCACATCAGAATGATCAAACGCCAGATGTTCGGACGAGCGAAACTTCCCCTCCTCCGGAAGCGAGTCCTGCTCACCGCAGCTCAAGGCAGCCACCGCCACCAGGCCTGACCCGGCCTTGACAGAACGGCCTCGTGATCACGGAATTTGTGCCTGATCCGAGAACCGACAGCACCAGTACACGAGATTGGGAGGCGCCGGCGGCGCGCCGTGTTCGATGTTCATGAGAAACGACAGCGCCCTCAGCGCGCCCCGCCGTCGCAGGGCCTCGCCTCGGGAAGCCGCGATGAGGCCCCAAGTAGCTCTGCGTAGGGTTCCGACTCCTTGGCATCCGGTCACGGAGCCCGCGCAAGAACCCGTTTGGCGGACCACGGCGACTACTGCTACTTTTCCGGAGGCCGTGCGAGAGAACGAGGAGGTGGTACCCGTGAACGCAGTATCGACATGGGTGCTCCCCTCCGGGGTCACGGTCGGGCGATAGGTCGTCCGGGAGCGCCGTTCATGAGCACTCCCGAAAGGCACGACCATGCACTTCACTTCTGAACAGCGCCTCGACGACGGCGTCCTCGAGCGCGAATTCACCCTCGGCGAGATCCCCGGCATCCTGTGGACGCCCGCATCCACATCCGCACCGGCGCCGCTGATCCTGCTCGGCCACCCCCCGCTCGGACTGCACAAGATGTATCCCCGACTGGTGGCCCGGGCCCGGCACGCCGTGGCGGATGGCTTCGCCGCAGCCACCATCGAGCTCCCCGGAAGCGGCGACCGGCCCCGTTGGGCCGCCGCCGAGCAGGCCCGCGCTGACCTGCGCCGCGCTATGAAAGCCGGCGAGCCGGTCAGCGACGAGATCATCGACGCCCTCATCCTCCCGCTGGTCGACAAGGCGGTCCCGGAATGGCAGGCCGCCTTGGACGCCCTCCTGTCGCTGCCCGAGATCGGCAGCCCGGTTGGGTACTCGGGGGGAGTGATCTCCATCGGCGTTCGTCTTGCGGTGGTCGAGCCGCGCATCATGGCCGCCGGATTCTTCGCCGGGAGTTTCGTGCCTCGCGCCATGTTCGAGGAGGCCCGCCAGGTCACCATTCCGCTGCATGTCCTGCTGCAGTGGGACGACGAAGGGAACGACCGGCAGGCGGCCCTGGACCTTTTCGACGCCTTCGGCTCCAAGGAGAAGTCCCTGCACGCAAATATGGGCGGGCACACCGGCGTCCCGCAGTTCGCGGGGGACGCCGCGGCCCAGTTCTTCACCCGGCACCTGAAGTGAGGCCGGGCCGTCAGGCCACCAGCAGACGGTAAGCCGTGTTGGCCAGGATGCTCCTCGTCGAAGGCAGGTCCCGGCGCTCCTCTGCTGTCCATGTCGCGGGCCCCTGCCAACTCGGCAGGGGCCCGCGCTGCCCGAAGCCATGACCTCATCCCCGAGGAACGGCACCTGCTGCGCTCCGTCGCCCTGCTGGACACCCCGCTGCGCGAGCAGGACCTGACCGCCGCCGGCCTCGGCCAGGCCGCCTGAACCGTGAGATGAACTGGCTGGTGACACCCTTCATGGGAGCGGGCCGGTACACCCCAGATTCCTGCCGCGAGGGTCAGCCTCCTACACCGTGGCCTGGGCAGATGATCCGACAGCGCTGCCGTGGGAACGAGGTTTGTGACGGTTCTTGTGAGCCATCGCCGCATTTCAGAGGGATACCCGCGCTGTTCTGCCAGCGGCGAACCCCGGCCCGACCGGGCTCGACGATCACTACAGTCCAGTCACATGACGACGATTGCGACGCGTACGGTCGAGTATCCGGCCGACGGTCTGACGATGATCGGGCACCTCGCACTCCCGGCCGGCGTCGACCGCCGGCCCGCGGTGCTGCTCGGGCCAGAGGGGACGGGGCTCAGCGACGTCGAGCGCCGCCGGGCCGATGCGCTCGCCGAACTGGGATACGTAGCGCTGGCCTTCGACCTTCACGGCGGGCGCTATTTGGGCGACCCAGACGAGATGCTGGCCCGTTGCATGCCGCTGCTCGCCAGCCCCGACCGGATGCGGGGCATCGGCCACGCGGCGCTCGACGTGTTGCGCGCCGAACCGCGGACCGACCCCGACCGGATCGCCGCCATCGGCTACGGCACCGGGGGCGCCGTCGGGCTGGAACTCGGGCGCGACGGCGTCAACCTGCGCGCGATCGGGACAGTCAACGCGCTGACCACGGGCCGACCGGGCGAGGCGGCGCGCATCCGCTGCCCAGTGTGGGCCGGGGTCGGGTCGGAAGACCCGATCATGCCGCCCGCGCAACGGAACGCGTTCACCGCCGAGATGCAGGCCGCAGGCGTCGACTGGCGCCTCGCGGTCTACGGCGGCGCCTTGCACGCCTTCCACCACCCGCCGGTCGACCACACCGTGCGTCCCGGCGTCGGCTACCACCCACGGCACGCGCAGCGAGCCTGGCGCGACGTCGTCGACCTGCTCGCCGAGTGCCTGCCCGTGACGGAGGATCTGGGGGCATGACCCAGCAAACATGCTGGCGCCAGGTCTGGTCGGCGTCGGGTACTGACAGCCCCCTCCCCTCAAGTCCGCACAGCAGAACCGCATTCGGGCAGATGCCCGATCGCGGAGACGTATTCACAACTGCCGCAGTAAATACCGGATTTACTGCGACAGAGCCCCTACCGTGATCACCGCTACCTGCGGCGGACCATTCCGGCCGCTCGGCGCCCGGCATCGGGGCCTGCGAAGGGCGTCGTTCCGGGCCCCTTGCGGCCGTCGGTGATGACGTCGGCTGCCGCTCGAAGCGACAGGATCGCCGCATTCACAGGCCTTGACCGCTGCGTGATCTTCACGGGCCCGGACTGCTGTGTGATCGGCCCCGGCGCACAGGAGAGGCACCATCCCGCGGCCGGACGGGGCCGTCGCGTCCAGCAACGCATCGTCGGTTTCCTGGTGGGCCGGGCGGCGGTTGGATGGCCGTCTCACTGCTGGATGCGGCAGCGGTGGTCATGGAAAGGGGCACCTTCCTCAGTGCCAGCGCTCGTGACGGATATCTGCGGAAGCGTCGGTGAGCTTCGCGATCGAGCGGCGGGCGGCGTTGACGGTCACGGTCCGGCGGGCGATACGGGCGAGCGGGAGGTCGCTGGCCGAGTCGGTGTACAGGAGCGCGTCCTCCGGGGCGAACCCCAGTGCCCGGACGGCACCGACCTTTGCTTCGCCCACGTTGTGGGCGATGAGTCGGGGCCCTCGTGGGGTGAAGTCGAGCCGGGAAGCGGCCAGGGGGATGCCGTGCAACCCGACGCCGTCCAGAAATGCGCGCGCGAGGTTCTCCTCCGAGGCTGTCGCCACGACTGTCGGACCACGACCGAGGGCGCATCGGCACCGTGCCACGGCCTGTCTGACCGCTGTCCGGGCTGCCATGGCCCGGCCCGTCACGGCTGCCAGTTCCTCGTACTGGCTGCGGGTCATTCCGCGCAGCGCCAAGGCCACGATCGCCCGGTTCATCGCGGGCTTCAGCGCGCCGTCGGGCGGTGCTGCCGAGGCGACCAAGAACGGTGGGATCGAGGCGGCGAACCGGAGAGGATGGGCTGCCAGACGGGCTCTGACCAGTGAGGACATCGTGTCCTCGCTGGTCAGGACGCCGTCGAGGTCGAAGATCGAGGTGCTGTCGTTGGCCGGGTTCATTGTGGGACGCCGTCGGCTTTCGTCTCGACGAGAAGGCCTGCGGCAGCGAGCGCGCTCACCTCGACGACCATCGTGGCAGGGAAGGTCTCGCCGTGGACAGCGTTCACCGGGGCGAGGCCGACGTCGATACGGCCGAAGGTCTCGCGCGCTCGCGCTGCCGCGTCGGCGCCTTCGGCTGCGGAAGGCCGGTTGCGGCGTCTCGATCCGGTCATGATGCGCTGCCGCTCTGATTGCCCGAACATGTGGAAAGCTGCCTGTTTCTGTCTGTGATTGTGGATGCGGTGGCCGGGGGGAGTCAAGAGAAGGTCCAGGCGGGGGCGTCGATGGATCGTCTGCGCGACCGCGGCGGAACGGCCGGATTCCTCACGGCGCTCCTCGGAGGGGCAGGACCCCTGCCGCGCCGGAGGCGAGGGGACTGCCGGCGCCGAAGAAAGCGGTCGGCCGTACTGCCTTCAGGCCACGACGATGTTGTCGCCCGCCGCGTCGAGGGCGTCGCTCAGGCCGTCCGGGCAAGGACTGTCGGTGATGAGGGTGTCGAAGCCGTCGAGTTCGCAGACGCGGTGGGCGGCTGTGCGTCCGAACTTGCTGGAATCGGCGAGCACGTAGCGGTGGGACGCGTTGGCGAGCATGGTGCGCTTCGTTGCGACTTCGTCGAGGTGGAAGTCGGTCAGTCCGTAGGAGGCGATGCCTCCGGAGCCCAGGAAGACCGCGTCCGCGCGCAGATTGTCGAAGAACTCGACGGCCTGGGCGTTGGAGCAGGCCAGGTCGCCACCGCGCAGCCGCCCGCCGCTGACCAGGACCTCGACGTGCGGGCGGGAGCTGACCTCGGCGGCCACGAGCAGGGAAGGGGTGGCGATGACGCCGACGTGATCGGCGGGCAGAGCGCGGGCCACCTCCAGGGCCGTGGTGCCGACATCGATGACGATCGTCTGGTTGGGTTCGATCAGGGCTGCTGCGGCTCGGCCGATGGCCTGCTTTTCGGCGAGGAAAGCGCCCCTGCGCTCATTGAAGGACGCCTCCTCCCCGACGGGTGACTGGACGGCGGTGGCCCCTCCGTGGACACGCGCCAGCTCTCCGCGTCGCTCGAGGAGGGCGAGGTCCCTGCGAATCGTCTCGTGGGAGACGCCCAGCAGGCTGGTCAGGTCGTCCGTCGTGATGAATTTGAGCCGAGCGATCTCGGCGACGATCCTGCGGTGGCGCTCGGCTGCTAGCACGTCCGGCCCTCTCTGATTGACTGTTTCTGTGGAACCCTGACTGCATTCTAGGGCTCATCTGACATCCGGAACGCATCGCCGGTGGCCTCGAAATTCGGTTCTTCTGCGCAGTTCAAGGCGTTTTTCGCTAGGCGATCAGCGATCGTTCGCCAGGTCGGGAGCGCGAACCCTTGACGGCAAACGGGCAAGGGTCCACACTCTCAGCAGTCAATAGTCCACACAAACGGTCACGAGTGGGCTGTTGACCGGCGTCGAGGTGGCGCGGACCGCGCGTCCTCGCGGCCATCCCCACGGACAGGCTCCAGCGCATCCCTGTGAGGCGGGCCCTGACGCCGACCGCATTCGGTTCTTCGATCACCCACTGGCTTCCGCGGCGACGGCGGGGCACTCTGAAGCAGGGAACGAGGTCATGGCCAAATCAGAAGCAGGTGCTCAGGCGCCAAGAACGGCTGAGGGACAGCAGGGCGGGGCGAACCAGGTGATGGCGCGGGAGCTGGGCTGGTACGCCTCGTTCTCCGTGGCGTTCGGGTTCGTGTCGATCGCGACAGGGATCTTCACGGCCTACGGCTCGGTGCTCGCCACCTCGGGCCCGCGCGGCATCTGGGCCTGGCCGATCTCCGTGATCGGCCAGCTCTGCGTCGCCCTCGTCTTCGGAGCGCTGGCGGCGCGCATCCCGATCAGCGGCTACTCCTACCAGTGGGTGTCACGGATCGTCGGGCCCGTGTGGGGCTGGATCATGGGCTGGATCTCGTTCGCCTTCCTCGGGGTCGTCGTGGTCGCAGTGGACTACACGATCGCCTCCACGATTCTCCCCGAGCTGTTCCAGTACGTCGGCACGACACAGAACGCCTGGGTCATCACGGCCGGCGTGGTGCTGCTGCAGGCCATGCTGGTCGCCGCGTCCACGCGTATCACGCACAAGGTCAACAGCGCGGCGGTGACAGCGCAGCTCATCGGCATGATCACGCTGACGGTGCTGCTGTTCGCGGTGGGCTACTTCACCGGCAAGCTTGACTTCGCCCACTTGTTCGACACCGGGACGATCCCGGAGAGCGGCTACTACGGTCTGGGCGGCGGAACCCACGCCGGCCCCTTCGCCCTGGCGTTCCTGCTCGGCGCGTTCACCATCGTCGGATTCGAGTCCGCGGCAAACCTGGCGGAGGAGACCAAGAACCCCGCCCGCGTCATCCCCAAGGCGATGGTCCAAGCCGTCCTCTCCCTGGGCGTTCTCGGCTTCCTCTTCCTGGTCGCCGTGACCGCCGCCGTCGGCCGGATCGATGGCGCCGCCGAGTCGGCCACCCCGGTGGCCACCGTGATCACCGCCGTTCTCGGGTCCGTGGTGGGGAAGATCCTCCTGGTCCTCGTCGTGCTCTCGATCTTCTCCTGCGGGCTGGTGATCACCCTCAGCGGAACCCGCCTGGTCTACGCGATGTCCAGGGACGAGCGTTTCCCCGGATGGCGCCTGCTCAAGCGCATCCACCCCCGGACGGCGACGCCGCTGAACGCCACGGTGTTCATGATGCTCATCGCGCAGATCGTCCTCGCGGTCTTCTCCCGTTCCACCGACGCACTGTTCCAGCTGTTCTCCGCCGCCACCCTGCTGCCCGCCGTCATCTACGCCGGCACGGTCGCGATGTACGCGGCCAAGCGCTCCTCCCTGCCGCCGTCGCGCGGCTTCTCCCTGGGGCGGTGGGAAGTCCCGGTCCTGCTTCTGGCCGCGGTCTGGCTGGTGTACGAGCTGCTCATCTTCCGGGACGCTTCCTTCCGCGGCCCCTGGGTCTACGTCCTGGTGCTGTGCGGGATCGGCGCCGTCTACCTGGCGGCGCTCCTCGTCCGGCGCGGCCGCGCCGCCCTGACCATGCCGGACATGGCCGACGTCGACCGCGCCCTGGACAACGCCACCGCACCCTCCGCGGCCGACACGGAAGGGGCCCTGCGATGACCACGATCCTCGCCATCGACCAGGGCACCTCGGGCACCAAAGCCATCGTCGTCGACGCCGAGGACGGAACGGTCGCCATCGCCGAGGAGACCATCCGCCCCACCTACCTGCCCGGGGGAGGCGTCGAACAGAATCCACACGAACTGCTCGACTCCGTCCTCACCGCCGGCCGCCGGGCCATGAGTATGGCCGGCCGGCCCATCGACGGCGTGGCCCTGGCCAATCAGGGAGAGACCGTCCTGGCCTGGGACGAAGCCACGGGAACGCCGCTGTCCCCGGCGATCGTCTGGCAGGACAGCCGTGCGGAGAGCATCTGTGCAGAGCTGGCCGAGCACCGCGAGGCCATCGCGCAGCGTACCGGTCTCGTTCTCGACCCCTACTTCTCCGCACCCAAGATGGCGTGGCTGCGCCGCAACCTCACCCGTGACGGGGTGGTGACCACCACCGACACCTGGCTCGTGCACCACCTGACGGGCGAGTTCGTCACCGACGCCTCCACCGCCAGTCGTTCTCTGATCTTCGACCTGGACGGCGCGGCGTGGGACGGGCATCTCGCTGACCTGTTCTCCCTCGGCGACGAGCGGCTGCCGCGCATCGTCGGCAGCGACGAGGTGGTCGGCACCACGCGCGCCTTCGGGCAGGAGACGCCGGTGGCCGGCCTGATCGTCGACCAGCAGGCCGCTCTGGTCGCCGAGGCATGCCTGGAGCAGGGCACGGCGAAGTGCACCTATGGCACGGGCGCGTTCCTGCTGGCGAACACGGGATTGAACCCCGTGCGCTCCAGCGCGGGCCTGACGACGTCGGTGGCCTGGCAGGCCGCGGGGCAGACCCTGTATTGCGTGGACGGCCAGGTCTACACCGTGGCCTCGGCCGTGCGCTGGCTGCAGGACCTCGGTCTTCTCCAGTCCGCCACCGAACTCGACGCGCTGGTCGCGGAGGACAGCGACGGCGTCATGTGCGTCCCGGCGTTCGCCGGACTCGCCGCTCCGTGGTGGGCTTCCGAGGCCACGGCCTCCCTCACCGGCCTCACGCTGGCCACCCGTCGCGAGCACCTCATCCTGGCCGTGCTCCAGGGCATAGCCGCCCAGGTCACCGAGCTGACGGCCCTCGTCGGCCGCGACCTCGGCCAGCCCCTGAACCGGCTGCGCGCCGACGGCGGACTGACCAACTCCGCCGCCCTCATGCAGGCCCAGGCCGACATCGCCCAGCTCCCCGTCGACATCTACCCCAACGCGCACGCCACCCCCCTCGGCGCCGCCGCGCTCGCCCGCTGCGCACTCGACCCCGCCATCAGCCTCGAAGAGGCCGTCGGCGACTGGCAGCCGGCGACCGTCTACGAACCCCGCTGGTCCGAAGACCGGGCCCAGGAGTTCCGCACCACATGGGCACAGGCCGCCGAGGCGTGTGTCACCAAGGGAGACCACTCATGACCCCCACCCCCCACCGTCCTCACCCCGAGGTCTTCGACATCGTGGTGATCGGAGGAGGCATCGTCGGCTCGGCCATCGCACGCGAACTGTCCGGCTACGACGTCTCCGTGGCGCTGCTCGAAGCCCGCGACGACGTCGGAGACGGAACCAGCAAGGCCAACACCGCCATCCTGCACACGGGCTTCGACGCGAAACCGGGCACCCTGGAGTCCCGGCTCGTGGCTCGCGGCTACCACCTGCTGGGCGACTACGCCAAGGCCACCGGCATCCCCGTCGAGCACACCGGCGCCGTGCTGGTGGCCTGGAACCAGGAAGAGCTCGACGCCCTGCCTGGCCTGAAGGAAAAGGCCGAGGCCAACGGGTACGAGCACTGCCGCATCGTGGACGCGGACGCGGTGTACCGGGTCCTGCCCGATCTGGGCGAGGGCGTGCTCGGCGGCCTGACCGTTCCCGACGAGTCCATCATCTGCACCTGGACCACCAACCTCGCCCTGGCCACGGACGCCAGGCAACGCGGGACGACGATCCTGCTCGAACACGCCGTGACCGGCGTCGACGTGGGCGACGACGCGACGACGTTGCACACCGCCCAGGGCGACGTGCGAGCCCGCTGGGTCGTCAACGCGGCAGGCCTCGGCGCCGACACGATCGACCGGCTCTTCGGCCACGACCGCTTCACGGTCACCCCCCGCCGCGGCGAGCTGTTCGTGTTCGACAAACTGGCACGGCCCAAGGCCGGCAAGATCGTCCTGCCGGTGCCCTCCTCCCGCGGCAAGGGCGTGCTCATCTCCCCGACGATCTACGGCAACGTCATGCTCGGCCCCACCGCCGAGGACCTCACCGACCGCACCGACACCGCCACGTCCGAAGACGGCTACGACTTCCTCCTCAGCAAGGGTGCGCGGCTCATGCCGAGCCTGCTCACCGAGGAGGTCACCGCCAGCTATGCCGGACTGCGCGCCGCGATCGACCGCGACGACTACCTCATCGATGCCGCCCCCGAACAGCGGTACCTCCTCGTGGGCGGCATCCGCTCCACCGGCCTGACAGCGGGCATTGCCATCGCCGAGCACGTCGCCGGGCTCCTGGCGGAAGCCGGTCTCGGGCTCCGCAGCCGCAGCAACCTGCCCGCTCCGCCCCGGATGCCGAACATCGGCGAAGCCACCACGCGCCCCTACCAGGACGCCGACCTCATCGCCGAGGACACCGCCTACGGCACCGTCGTCTGCTTCTGCGAACGGGTCACCGAGGGCGAGATCCGAGACGCCTGCCACGCCCCGGTGCCCGCGCGCAGTCTGGAAGGGCTGCGCCGACGCACCCGGGCCATGAACGGCCGCTGCCAGGGCTTCTTCTGCGGCGCGGCCGTGGCGGCCCTGCGCACCCGGCACCAGACCAACGAGGGCTGCTGCAGCCAGCACAAGGACAACCGATGACCCACCAGCTGCCCCTCATCGAGCCCGATGTCCTCATCATCGGAGGTGGCCCCGCAGGGCTCACCGCAGCCGCCGAACTTGCCGACCGCGGTGCCGGGCGGGTCCTGGTCGTCGACCGGGAAAAGCAGGCCGGCGGCATTCCCCGGCACAGCGACCACACCGGATACGGCCTGCGAGACCTGCACCGTGTGATGACCGGCCCCGTCTACGCCCGCCACTTGGCCGACCGGGCCGCACGGTCCGGAGCGGAGATCCGCACCAGCACCATGGTCACCGACTGGTCCGACCAGCACACCGTTGACGTCACCAGCCCCGAGGGCCGCTACCGGATCCGTGCCCGGGCCATCGTCCTGGCGACCGGCGCCCGCGAAAGGCCCCGCACCGCACGCCGCATCCCCGGAGACCGCCCGCACGGGGTCTACACCACCGGACAACTCCAAAACCTCGTCCACCTCCACCACCAGCCCGTCGGCAAGCGGGCCGTCATCGTCGGTGGAGAACTGGTCAGTTGGTCCGCGGCCATGACCCTCCGTGAAGCCGGCTGCACCCCCGCGCTCATGATCAGCAAGTACCCGAAGGCAGAGTCCTACGGCGCCTTCAACGCTGCCGGCCGCACCATCCTCCGCGTTCCGGTCGCCGCCCGCAGCCGTGTCACCCGGGTCATGGGCAAGGGCCGCTGCGAGGCTGTCGAGATCGAGCACCTCGACACGGGCAAGCGCCGAACCGTCGAATGCGACACCGTCGTCTTCACCGGCGACTGGATCCCCGACCACGAACTCGTGCGTTCCGGGGGTATCACCCTCGACGAACGCACCCTCGGCCCTCTCACGGACACCGCGCTGCGGACCAGCCGGCCCGGAGTCTTCGCCGCCGGCAACATGCTTCATCCCGTCGACACCGCCGACGTGGCCGCCCTCGACGGTAAGCACGTTGCCCAGCAGGTCATCAACCACCTGGACGGAAGGCGCAAGCCGACCGAGGGGGTCCGCCTGATCGCCGACGCCCCGTTCCGCTGGATCGCACCGCAGATCCTCCGCCCCGGCGATCCGGCTCCGGCCCGCGACCGGCTCCTGCTCTGGACGGACGAGTTCGTCCGCTTCCCCAAGGTGACGGTTCGCCAGGACGGTCGTATCGTCGCCCGCCGGACTCTCGCCTGGCCTGCGGCCCCCGGCCGGGTCTTCCGCATCCCGTCCTCGGTCCTCGACGGGATCTCCCACACCGGAGGTCCCGTCCAGATCACCATTTAGTCCGTTGCGCTACGCGTCTGCGGTGGTGGCCAGTGGACGCTGGCCACCACCGCAGACGCGTAGCGCCTTCAGGAGCGTGCGACCTTTCCTGCGTCCTGCGGGAACGTTTCTTTTGGCCGGTTGGGGAGAGTTGCCGAGTCGGCTGGTCGGGCGTCCGGCGGTCCGAAAGTGGCGGTCAGGCAGCGGGCCGCACGGGACAGAGCGTCTCGGCGGGCCAGGCGCCGTAGGGCGGCTTCGGCCAGCAGGACGGGGAAGAGCACCGCGACCACGGGCTGCAGCGGGACCGGAGACCGTGGTCGCGTCGGCGGAGGGCGGGGTCCGCACGGCGGTCGTGACGCTGGAGGGGTGGTTAGTTGCGGTGGTGGGTGGTGTGTGAGCTGGGGTGTTGATGGTTGGAAGATGGCGAAACTCCGGGCGAGTTGTTTGGTGGTGTGGCCGGCGGGGGTTGTCAGGGTCTCCAGGATGGCCGCGCGGGTGCGGCCGAGCAGTGCTGCCAGGGTTGTCGATGCGTGTGGCCGGGCGTTTGGTGGTGCGGTGGCGAGGCTGTCGTTCTGGGAATCCCAGGCGGGCGGGTATACGAGAATGGGAGTGCTCGCGTTGTTGAGGAGTGCCCGGGGGCGGGGGCCGCAGAAGATGTGGGCGGACAGGAGGAGTCCTCGTCCCTTCAGGTGGAAGTCGACCTGGCCTTGTCCGGGTGGGGCGGGGAGTTCCAGTACGGGTTCCTGCCAGCGCATCTTCGGGTGCAGGCCGGACGGTACTGCACCGACGTCGAGGCGTGCCGACGCTAGTGTGGGGTCCCATGATCGTATGGCTCAACGGTACCCACGGCGCAGGCAAGACGACGACCAGCGCACTCGTGCAGCAACTGATCCCGGATTCACGGGTGTTCGACGCGGAGAAGGTCGGCGAGACACTCATGGACATCACGCCGGGGCTGCCCTGGACGGGCAACTTCCAGCACTGGCCGCCGTGGCGGCCGCTCGTCGTCGAGACCGCCCGCCACGTACTCGACTACACCGGCGGCACTCTGGTGATCCCCATGACCGTCCTGGTCGAGCAGTACTGGCGCGAGATCAGCACGGGCCTCGCCCAACATGCCATCCCGGTAAGGCACTTCGTCCTCCACGCTGACCAAGACACCCTCCGCGGTCGCATCGAGGGGGACACTGTTCTTGGCCCCTCCTCATTCCGGCTCGAATACCTCGAGCCCTACGCCGAGGCGGCCCGCACGTGGCTGCACAGCGAGGCCGAGGTCGTCGACACCACGCACCTCACTCCCGCCCAGGCCGCCCTGCAGATCGCAGAGGCCGTCAAGAGTTGAGGTCCGCCCGCCACGCGAAAACAGCCGCAGGTGGCAACAGAGAACGACCTTCCGGTGCCGAGCAGAGCGATCAGGCCGGCCAGAGACCCCAGGCCAGTCCGTCATCCCGGTGTCATCGGTCTCGAAAAGTCGCGTGAGCAATACCTGGCGGCACTCAGCCCTCGTCGGACCGCCACAACCAGCGGAGGGCACCGGGAGCAGGACGCCGCCGTGGTTGGGGCTGTGACCACCGTCGCCCAGGACCAGGCGGAAGTCGTGACCGGCTTCCGCGAGCACGGCCGCGACGCGCAGGTTGTCTGCAAGTCAGTTCCCCTCGGGCACGTTCCAGCGCAGGTCACGATGGCCCGCTTGGAGGAAGACGCGCGGCGGCTTGCTGGGGATGCGGGGAATGAGTTCGGGGTAGGGGTTGCCGCCGGGCATCTGCGTGAAGCCGGACAGGAACGCGGTGACCCGGCGGAACTCGTCGGGGCACAGCCATGCTGCAGTGAAGGCACGGTTGCCGCCGCAGATGCCCCATTGATCAAGTTCCATCCTGATTTCGCAGGTCACGGGGCTGGCGTGAGTCGATGGCGGGGTACTCGGGCTGGTCTGGAAAATGATCGGTAGCAGGTGATCGATTGCCACGGGCCTCGTTCCGCCGAAGTCGCCGCACGGGCAGTTGTCTCCTCGTAGGGTCCGGCGGGAAGATCCGGCCCGGGGAGGGGAAGTTCATGGTGGATGTACTGACATGGACGGTGGAACGGCGGGTCCTGCTGGCCGACCGCGCCGAGCGGCTGCGTGAGGAGCTCGCCGAGATCGATGTCGAGGTGGCCCGGCTGGAGGCCGCGGAGATGGTGTTCGGCCAGTACGCCGAGGCGACGGACGGCGGCAGGCGGGACGATCCGGTGGTGGAGCCCGATCCGGTGGAGCCGGATCCGCCGGCGACGCAAGCGTCGGGAGCCGGCGGGATGCTGCTCGTGCCGCACCGCGTCGAGGGGATGAGCGAAGAGGCGCCGCCCGCCGACTGTCAGCGGATTGTGCCGGTGGTCGCGGGTGCGTCCGACGGGCCGGTCAAGACCCGGGAGGTGTGCGGGAAGCTGGGGCTGGGCGTGCTGCCCGCGCAGACCGAGGCGATGCGGGGCAAGCCGAGGCGGCTCGCGGACCGGGGCTGGCTGCACCGCACCCCGTCGGGCCGCTACGGACCGCGCTGACACCAGCCCGGCATCCGGCCGCGGAGTGGCCGATTCCTGCCACAACACGAGGGCCCCTGGCGGGAGTTGGCGTGTTCTGTGAAGAACAACCAGCCCGCCGAGGGCTCTCAGGAGGCTGCCCACCAGGTTCGCCTTCCGGTGTCGAAGTCGACCACCGACCTCGTCGCCGACCTGATACGCAAGCAGCGCAAGAGGCTGGGTACCCGCTGGCGCAAGGTCACCCCGGGAACCCAAGCGATCACCGTGCTCGCCGTTCTCCGTCATGACCAGCGCCTTCTGGACATGGCCGGCGGCAACGACGTCTCCGCCTCGACCGTGCGCCGATGGGTGATCGAAGTGATCGGCCTGCTCTCTGCCCGCGCCCCGCGCCTGGACCGGGCCCTGAAGAAGATCGCCGACGATGGCGGGGTGGTCGTCCCGCTGGACGGCACTCTCGTGCGCACCCGCCGCCGCACCGGGACAGAGAACCGCAAGAACTACAGCGGGAAAGACAAGCCCCACGGCCTGCTGTTTCTTGCGCTCACCGACGAGAAGGGCACCTGATCTGGATCTCCGCGGCCAAGCCCGGGCGGTCCAGCGAGATCACCACCGCCCGCCACAACAAGCTCACCGAGCGTCTCCGCGAGGCCAAACTCGGGGCCCTGGCCGACTTCGGCTTCGTCGGCCTGGACGACGACCCTGACAACCCGGTGATCATCACCGGCCGCAAGGCCACCCGCAACCACCGGCTCACCGCCGCCGAGAAGGAGGCCAACCGCCTGCTCAGCCGTGAACGCGCCGCCGTCGAGCACGGCATCGCAAACCTGAAGACCCGGCGATTCCTCAGCAAGGTCCGTATGAACACCCGCCACGCGACGGTGGCCGTGCCGACGAAGGATGCCCTCGACCGCGTCGACGGGGATGCCCGGCGCCTGATGCCGATCCTGCGGGAGTCCCTGCAGAAGCTCGCCACCGAGGCGGGGCTGAACTCCTACGAGATCCCACGGGATCTGCTCGTCGAGACCGAGCCGTTCACTCAGGAGAACAGGCTGCTCTCCGGGGTGCGCAAGCCGTTGAGGCCGGCCCTGACGAAGCGGTACGGCGAGCGTCTCGAAGCGCTGTACGCCCAGCTGTCCGACCGGGAGGCCGAGGAACTCCGGATGCTGCGTCAGACCGGCACCGACCAGCCGGTACCGGCGACCGTGCTTCGGGCTGCGCAGGCGCTTCTGGGGTTGGAAGAGGGTGTCGTGGAACTTGGCACACGCTTCCTCGAACTTGGCGGTGACAGCCTCACGGCGCTGTCGTTCTCCCAGTTGCTGAAGGAGACCTTTCACGTCGACGTCCCTGTCGACGTGGTCATCAACCCGGTCAACTCGCTGCGCCAGGTGGCCGATCACATCGAGCGGGCGCTTGCGTCGGAGCACCGCCGTCCTACCGCCGACAGCATCCACGGCCCTGACGCGACACGGCTCGACGCCGCCGATCTACGGCTGGACGCGTTCCTCGACGCGCGGACCATCGCGCGGGCAGAACGGCCGGCCGGTCCGCTGCCCGAGGCCCGGACCGTCCTGCTGACCGGCGCCAACGGCTACCTGGGCCGTTTCCTGTGCCTTGAGTGGCTGGAGCGCGTGGCCGAGCGCGGCGGCACATTGGTGTGTGTGGTCCGCGGCTCCTCCGCCGAGACGGCCCGGGCACGGCTCGACGCGGCCTTCGACAGCGGCGACCCGGAACTCATGGAGCGTTACCGCAGGTCCGCCGCCCGGCATCTCCACGTGGTCGCCGGCGACATCGGGGAACCGGGGCTCGGGCTCGACGAGAAGACCTGGCAGCGACTGGCCGACACCGTGGACCTGATCGTCCACCCGGCGGCACTGGTCAACCATGTCCTGCCCTACGACCAGCTGTTCGGCCCCAACGTGCGGGGAACGGCCGAACTGATCAGGCTCGCGGTCACCTCCCGGATCAAGCAGTTCACCTACCTGTCGACGGTCGCCGTCGCCTTCGGGAACGAGGCAGCGGCCGACGAGTCGGCGGACATCCGCACCGCCTGCGGGACACGCGACCTCGAAGGTGACTACGCCGACGGCTACGCGGCCAGCAAATGGGCCGGCGAGGTGCTGCTGCGCGAGGCGTACGAAACGTTCGGTCTGCCGGTCGCCGTCTTCCGCTCGAACATGATCCTCGCGCACCCGCGCTACCGCGGCCAGCTCAACGTTCCGGACGTCTTCACCCGCCTCCTGCTGAGCCTGCTGACCACAGGCATCGCACCCGGCAGCTTCTACGCCCGGGGCACCGGCGACGGCCGCGCGCACTACGACGCGCTTCCCGTGGACTTCACCGCACGGGCCGTCACCTCGCTGGGTGACGACGCACGCGAGGGCCACCGGACCTACAACGTGGTCAACCCGCACGACGACGGCATCTCCCTCGACACATTCGTCGACTGGCTGACGGCAGCCGGACACCCACTCACACGTGTCCAGGACCACGCCGAGTGGCTCGACCGCTTCGAGACCGCCCTGCGGGCCCTGCCCGACCGCCAGAAGCAGCATTCGCTGCTCCCGCTGCTGCACGCCTTCACCGAACCGGAACAGGCACTCGCCGGATCCGCTCTGCCGGCGGACCGGTTCCGCGCGGCGGTACGGGCTGCGGCCCTCGACGAGGAAAAGGACATCCCCCGTCTGTCACCGGACTTGATCACCAAGTACGTGGCCGATCTCCGGGCGCACCGCCTGATATGACACAACCCGTGACCGCCGCGGGGCCCGCCATCGCCGGCCCTGCGGCGGCCGGGAGAGTGAGGGCAGGGCCGAGGCCCATCTGGAGTTCGCCGAGGAGTACTACGAGGCGGCACCGGCCCTGGAGGCGATCCAGCACGTGTATGACCTCAAGCCGCTGACACAGGAGATCGTTTCGGCCCTGAACCCGGCGGTCCGGCTTGAGGATCTGGCGAAGGACATCGCTCAGATCGGGTATCCGGTGCAGCGCCTGGCGGGCATCCGTCAGCCGGCGGCTGCCCGCTGTTCGGCGCGGGCTCGGGTGGTGGCGAGGCGAGAGGAGTCGGTGCCGGTCTCGATGGTGTTGCCGCCGAAGGTGAGGCGGCCGACGGGCGACGGCAGACCTGGCTGCTCTGAGCGACTCGCCGCGGCACTCGTCAGCGTTGACAACACCCTTGGACATGCGGGACTACCAGTCCAAGCCCCAGTCCCGGGAGGAACGGCGGTCGATCAGGACGAGCCGTTCGCATCGTCGCGGGCTCCGCCGCCGGGCCGGTGGGCCGCCGTGGTCAGGCGGCCGGGCGGGCGGTGTGGCTGCGGCCCGAGTCGGCTCGGCGGACGTCCCGGGCGGCCAGGGTGATCATGACGGCGGGAATGAGGACGTCGTTGGCCAGGATGCCGCCCGTGTTTCCGGCGGCGTGGTCGCCGTTGGCGAACCACTGGTAGACGTGGCCGATCGTGGCTCCCCAGAGGAACGCGGCAGCCGCCAGCCCGCTCGTGAGGCGCTCGCGGGGCGACGCGGACGCGGCGCGGAAGCCCAGCACGGCGAGGCCGAGGTTGGCGAAGGCGATCTCGAACTGGAACGGCGAGTGGGCGAAGCCGATGGTGTCGGCCATGCCCTTCGGGACCGCCAAGAACGAGATCGTGATCCACAGGCTTCCGATGCCGAGGGCGCCGACGGCCCACCAGCGCTGCCAGATCTCCGCCGCCGACCGGCCCGGGCCGCGGCGACGGCAGCTCAGCAGCGCTCCGAGAGCGGGCACCAGCATGAAGAGGAGTGGAAACGTGGTCTGAACAGCGTAAGGGAGGTTGTCCATGGCTTGAGTGTTGCATGGTTAATATTAACGATGCAAGAGTCCGGTAGGGTGGACGCATGGACGAAGGACTGGCAGAGCTCCTGTACCGCGTGGTCATGCTGATGGGCGAGGCGGCCCGGCGCCGCTCCGAACCAGCGCCTCTCCCACAGCCAACTGCGGCTGCTGGGCACCCTTGAGGAGATCCAACCCGCCACCCAGCATCAGCTCGCCGAGGCCCTGGCCCTGTCCGACCCCGCCATCAGCCGCGCCCTGCGCCCACTGGAGGCGCAGGGGTATGTGACGATCACCGTCGACCCCGCCCATCGGCGCCGACGCCTGGTCGCCCTCACCCCGATGGGCCAGGACACCTTCCTGGCCGAGGGCAAGCCCCTGGAGGAGGAACTCCGCACCGCCCTCCTGCAGGCCGGCTTCCCCTACGACCGCTACCTCGCGGACACCCACCGGCTCGCCGCGCTGCTGACCCGCGCAGCCACGGCCCGGCAACCGGACGGCACACCGGAACCGGATCGAGCGGGGCCGGCGTGAGCAAGGAGAAGTTGAATCCCAGTCACCTGCCGCTCGACCAGGAGCGGCAGGTGACTGCTCTCGGCGGCAGGAACGAGCGCCGGCCGAGCGCCTCGCTTTGCATTCAGCCTCCGGATGACGCCCGCGCCGGTGCGGCGGCGACTGAAGATGCTCACTGAACGTGATGACTGGCTGGCTTCAGCCTCGGATACGTGACACCTCAACATGCAGGCTTACCAGTCCCGAGGCCGGTGAGGCCCGCGAGTTCACGGAAACTGAAGGGCTTTTCGCGGGAACCCGAGGATGGATTGTCGTGTTCTCGTGGGTTCGGCCTTCGGGTCCAGGCGAACACGCGGGTGGGTGCCGAGCGGGCCGCCCCTGGGCTGCTACCCCGGGAACGGTGCTGACACCGTAGGAGTCATGAGAGCAGAAGGAACGACACCGGAACCGGAAACCCCTACGCAGAGTGGCCTCACGTCTCTGGGGGAGGTGGCATGCCGTTATCAGGCGAATGAGATACGGCCGGAGGACCTGCCGATGATCGCGGCTGAGGCACTCGCGGCCGGGCTGGACACCCCGACGCTGTGCGAACTCGCCGGCTGGCCTCGCAACGCGGATGCCCGCGATATTCGCGACGCGTTCGAGCAAGCACTTTCCGAGTCAGGAATTGGGTTGCCGGATCGGGGCCTGGCACGGCGCCACGCTCTGCGCCGGATGGCGGCGAGACTCATCGATGGAGAAATTACTCCCGCCGACCTGGCAACGGACGACTGGTGGGAGACGGAGGTCGAGACCGCGGCGGAGCAATCGCTCGTGGCGCTGATCCCGCAATGCGAATGCTGCATTGAGTACACGTTGGGGCTTGACCAGCAGACGTGGGCGGCCCAGCTGCTGATCGCTGCCCTCGCCCTGACATCGTCTGCGCCGATCGGCCCCGGATGCTGACTCTGCCCGGCGTGCTCACCCTCGGCAAAGGCGTGTACCGGTCAAGCAGACTTCACCGAAGTGGTTGTTCAGCGGCCTGGTCCAGTAGCGCCCGTGCGGAGTTCGTGTACCGGATCGCGGTCTTCTCGTCCAGGCCGAAGACCTCGGCGAGGTGGAGGGCGTCAGGGCCATGGGAGAGGGCTTCTTCGAGCTGCCGATCGACGCGGAGCTGTTCCAGGGTGGCGGCCTGACCGCGGAGCGGTGCGGTCAGGGAGACCGCGCTGACCGGGCCGGTGCCCAAGGCAGTGAGCCTTTTCCAACATGGCTGGGGGTCGCTGGGGTTGGCGTGGCAGAACGACGAAGCTCCTGGTAGATGGGTTGTCGACCAAGATCAACCTTCGCTGCCAGGAGCTTCGCGTGCTTGTCTACCCGTCCGGACTGGACCTGTCCACTTCCGCACTGCGGCTGCTGCGGCGGGAGCTGGCCGCTTGGCGGAGACGGATCGGCACCCGCTGGCGTCGACTCACTTGCGGCCGGCAGGCGTTGATGACCCTGGCCCACCTGCGCTGCGGTCACACCTTCGCTGAACTCGCGGCCGGGTTCGGCGTCGGCCTGGCCACCGCCCACCGCTACGTCACCGAGGCCGTGGACGTCCTGGCCGTCCTCGCCCCCACCCTCCAGCAGGCCATGGCGGTTGCCGCACGCAAGGCGTTCGTGATCCTGGACGGAACCCTGCTGCCCATCGACCGCATCGCGGCCGACCGCCCCTTCTACTCCGGCAAACACCGCAAGCACGGCATGAACGTCCAAGTCCTCACCGACCTGTTCGGGAAGCTCATCTGGGCTTCGCCGGCCCTGGCGGGCGCGGTCCACGACATCAGGGCAGCCCGCTCCCACGGCCTGCTCGACGCCCTCAACACCGGCGGCGTCCGGTGCTGGGCCGACAAGGCGTACCAGGGCTCCGGCCCCGCCGTCCGCGTCCCCTTCCGCGGCCGCTGGAACAAGCTCTCCGCCGGGAAGAAGGCCGTCAACCGCGCCCACGCGAAGATCCGCGCACTCGGCGAACAGGCCATGGCCACCCTCAAGTCCTGGCGCCTGCTGCGGAAGCTCCGCTGCAGCACCACCCGCATCACCGACCTCGTCAAGGCCGTCCTCACCCTGGAGCTGACCGCCTCAACCTGAGGAGGAAGCCTCACTGCCTCCTATACTCCTGGCGTGTTTGATACGTCGCACCTCTTCCACGTTTCGTCCGTGCTCAATCGGCAGTCGATCGCACAGCATGGCCTGGATTGGACCCGGATGGGCGCCGCACTGGGAATCGCCGGCAGCCGCCGCCCTGAGGTGGAGGGGATCTTCGTCTGTCAGGGCGAGGAGACAGCAGAGTTCTTCCTCCAGATCAACAACACCGGTGGGCCGGTTGATCTCTGGTCCGTGGACGGCATCGATGAGGGGTTGCTCCTCGACAACGGCAACGGATTCGTCTACCTGCCCGGCCGCATACCAGCCGCGCAAGTCCGCCTCGTGCGATCAGACGTTCCTCCGCAGCTTGGTTTTTGACTTCGCGCAGCGGTACGGCTGGGGGCAGGCCCACCCGGAATCTGGCTGCGAACTCGGCGAAGGTGTGGTTGCAGCGCAGGTGGGCCGGGATCGTCAGCGCCTGGCGGCTGTAGTTCAGCCGCCGCCGGATGCCGACCTGTCGTCGCCGAGCGGCCAACCCCGCAGCAGCAGCCGCAGTGCGGAAGTGGACAGATACAGCCCGGATGGGTGGGCAATGACTCGGGGCTCTAGGCGGAGAAGGTTGCTGTTAGTCGACAACCCATCTACCTGGGGCTTCGTTGTCCCGTCACCGCAACCCCTCGATCTCACAGCCAGGTTGGAAGGGGCTCAGTGAAGTAATGGGAGAGAAGGTCCAGCGGCGTCGGGTGAGCTGATTCATGCCGCGATCCATACCCGTATCCAACCACCGACCGCCGGCGGCGGGTCGATCTACCCAGCCGTATACCAATAGACCTTCCGACACGCCCACCGATGCGCCGACCCTCCGACAGCCCCACGCCACGACGCATCGGTCCCTGCTCGGTTCTGCGCCATCACTGGCCTGCCCGAGGGCAAAGGCACCGGGGCCGCTCTGGTGGCGATCGTGACGCGGATACTGAACGAGAACCAGCAGAACGACAAGGGCCGCGCCCCGATCTTGGCATCCACCCATCTTGCGGCCGCCGTCGTCGGATTGCGCGAGCGCGGCGTGAGGGGGTGCGCCGACGATCTGACCGAGGCCCGCACCGCGCTGGAGGGCCTGACGGTCAAGCTCCTGCAGAGTAGGCCGTCGGCGCCAATACCGAGTCGGTTTCCACGCGGGCGCTGCCCGGAGGAACACCACGTCGGTGCCCCTGCGGGCAGGCCTTCGGGCAGCCCGCCCCGGGGACAATGGCGCCTTCCCCCTTTGAGATCTGCAAGGAGTGCAAGGTGACCGACCCCGATACCCCCGACTTCTCCGGCCTGGAGGGTGGCGAGGAAGCACAGGCCGCGGGCATCGTCCGGGATGTG
Source organism: Streptomyces sp. NPDC087845 (assembly GCF_044742755.1). Lineage (NCBI taxonomy): Bacteria > Bacillati > Actinomycetota > Actinomycetes > Kitasatosporales > Streptomycetaceae > Streptomyces > Streptomyces sp. NPDC087845. The sequence continues at coordinate 17,061 of NZ_JBIUVC010000033.1, read as the reverse complement.
GTGCTCTGGTGCGGCACCCAGATCGCCGCGGAGCACAGAGCCCCGGTTCCCGATGAGGAGCGGCTCGAGGAGCTGAAGGCAGGCAGGCCGCGCTCGCCGACCAGACCCAACTGGCGACCGCCGACGCGCAGGAGGCGGCCCGGCTGAAGGAGCTCAACGAGTCGTAGCCCGATGCCCCGCGCAGTACGGGCAGGGGCCAGACATACGGGTGCGGCCGGTCGAGCCGGATCGTTGGCACCCGCGCTGGCATCAGGGGACGGGCGAGCGCGACGATGTCGTCCAGCTCGTCCCGGTGCTGCGGCAGCGCCTTGCGCAGCGCCTGGTGGAGCTGGAGGAAGGCAGTGGCCTCCTGTTCGGTGTACGGCCGTAGCTGTTCCGCTGTCAGTGCCCACGAGGCCCGTCCTGCTGCGCCCGCCTCGTGGCGCAGCAGTGCCTGCCCGTCGCGGCGGATCACCGTCACGGCCGCGATCGACGGATGCTGTTCGGCGGCGGTGACGACGTCGGTCAGAGCCTGGAAGCATGTGCCGTGCCCGGCGCGGGTGGTGAACCGGGGATAGCCGCCGATCTGCAGGGCGCGCGCATACCGCAGTGCCGTCGCCAGCTGGCTGTCCGCCTCGCGGACGGCCAGGACGACGAGTTCGACCGGGAAGCTGTCGGCCGCGAACGGCAGGGCGCTGGACAGGAACTCTTCCACGCTGCCCAGCTCGCCCTCGATTAGTACGTCGCCGCGACGGTGGCGTACGTACTCCTCGGCCTGGGTGAACCAGGCCCGGTAGTCGGTCCGGATCGCTGCCCGGCGTTGCGGGGGCCTTCTTTCAGCAGCCGCAGGTAGTCCGGATGCGAGGCCTTGAAGTCGTCACCGACCAGATGGGTTGTCCCCGGGCTGCATGGCCCGGCGGACCATCCTGGCCGCCAGGAGGTTTCCGGCCCCGGCTCGTCGAAGACCCACCGGTGCTCAATGGCCGAGAGCTGGTGATAGCGGACTCCGGGTGCTCGCCGACGGGGCTGGGCGATACGGCGGACCGGCTCGGCGAACGCCGCGGCCCGGCCTACGTCACGGTGAACGGCCAGCCGCTCGTCCTCGGGCAGATCGCGATGCACCCGCACCTCGGCGTGCGCCAGCTCACGGTGGAAGACGCCCGTCTCCTGGGCGCTCCAGGGCCGGTGCTGTTCCAGGACCACGGCTTTGTCGGCGGCGGTCCGGCGCCTCCAGGTGCCGTCGACGAGTTCGTTGTCGTACAGCACGGTTGCGTCGCGCCGGACGACGGTGATCCGGTCGGCCAGCTGCTCGGCCTCGATGACCGCCAGCGTCTTCGGAAGTTGCGTCACGAACGTGTCGAGGTTGTCCCATGCCAAATACCGTGCGCCCCCGCCGCTGGCCGCCCCGGTCAGCAGACGGTCCAGGATCCCGGGCTGGCTCCACGCTTCAGCGGTCGCGACCACGACAATCTCGATGCGGTGCCCGGAGCTCCGGTATGCGACGGACAAGGTGCGGAACTCCGCAGGGTCGGCCAGGGCGGATTCGACGACCGCGTCGAAACGGCACGCGCGAACGCGCTCCTCAACCCGGGCCTGCCACCGGCTCGTGTCCGGTCTCACCTTGATACCGGCGGTGCGGATATCGGCGGCCAGGAACGCGGCGTACTTTCGGTGGGCGGTCTTGTCGAGGTCGCGGCAGACCCTCACGGCCCCGCCCCGGTGGCCGAGGGCCGCTTGGACCAGGTCCGCAACTTCCGTCTTCCCGGCCCCGGGCTGGCCGGCGACGAAGACGACGATCGGCTGTGACTGCGCTGTGGCCGTGCTCGTCGCTGCCGGAATGATCAGGCGGTGCAGCGCATCCTGATGTTCCTCCTCGCTCAGCACCGCCAAGGCGACACTCTTCATCAACTCATCCTCCACGTACGGATGGTCACTCCCGGCGCGCTTTGCCGACACCAAGCTACTAGATCTTCGAACGGGTTAAATTTTTGAGTAAAATACGAGGGTAAAATCTGCTACTGTTCAGGCTGGAGGTAGACCCATGGCATCCGAGGAAGAACTGTTCGCGAACATCGACGCACTACTGGAGGAGGAGCCGCAGCTCCCGCCCCCGGCCGAGCGTGCCCGGCTGCGTGAGGCCGCCGGTATCACCCAGGCCCGTCTCGCTCAGGCCCTGAAGTCGACCGTGCAGACGGTGAAGAACTACGAGAACGGCCGCTCCGAGCCGAAGTCGCCGCGCCTGGAGGCCTACCAGCGGCTCCTCAAGGGCTGGGCAGCGAAGTACCCCGCCCACGCAGCTCCCGCCGTCCCGGCCCCGGTGGCCGCGCCGCAGCCGGAGGTGCCGGAGGCGTTCACCGGCCCGGCCGCGCCCGCGGCCGCCAAGACGCAGACCGCCGCACCGGTTCAGGCCCCGGCCGCCCAGGCCGCTCCCGAGCGTCCGGCGACGTCGCGCCGCCCGGTGGCGAAGAAGGCGGTGAAGCCCGCGACCGACCCGCGGTTCCCGCACGGCCCGCTCGCGGTGCTGGACGGCGACGGCTCCGCGTACGGCATCGACGGCATCGTGCTCGACTGCCCCGCGACCACCGTGCCGGAGCTGGTGGAGTGGACCCTCAAGGAGTCCGGCCTCGGCGCCGCGAAGCTCAACCGCTACGGCAAGGACAGCGACCCACTGATCGTGCTCACCGCCACGGCCGCCGTGAAGCTCGGACTGCCCGAGCGCCTGGAGGGCCACGAGCAGCGCCGCACACTGCGCCTCCCGGAGGACCACCCGGTGGTCAAGCAGGTGGCGAAGGCGAAGTGGCAGCTCACGCAGCGCGGGTTCGGCCCGTGGGCGCGCATCTACCGCAAGGCCCAGGGTCGCGAGCGGCAGTGCGTGCAGCTGGCGATCCTGTCCTGGGATGCCCTCGATGAGCGGTCCTGGCCCGGCGTCTCCGAGATGGAGCCGGCCGACGTCGCCCGAGTCCTCGGCGTCTACGCGACCCGGGTCATCACCCCGCGCGGCTCCACAGCCGTCTCCGGCCTGGAGCTCATGACGGCGCTGCGTCCGCCGACGAAGGCCGTGCAGGACCCGGCAACCGGGAACTGGGTGTCCGGCTACAACGCGGGCTCGCTGGGGACGGAGCCGATGGACCCGGCGCCGCCGGAGGCCACCCCGGAGCACCCCGTCGTCGTGAACTCCGGCTGGAAGGGCGGGTTCCTCAATGAGGAGGCGTACCAGTGGGTGCGGTCGGTGGACTCGCTCAGCGATGAGGAGTGCACGCTGCCCTTCGCGGTCGGCCTGGACCTCAACACCGCGTTTCTCGCCGCCGCCGCGCGGCTCACGGTGGGCCTGTCCGCCCCCGATCACTTCCACGGCCCGAAGTTCAGCCCGAAGATCCCCGGGAGCTGGCTGGTCGACCTGTCCCACATCGAGCTGGACCCGCGCCTGCCCTCACCGTTCACTCCGGACGGCACCCGCCCGACCGGCCCGGCCTGGTACCAGACGCACACCGTCGCCTACGCCCAGGAGCTCGGCTACGACGTGCACCCGATCGAGGCGTACCTGCGCCGCGAGACCGGCGCGTACCTGGACCCGTGGCACGACCGGCTCAAGAACGCCTACGTCGACACCCTCGCCGACCTCGGCGTCACCCGGGACCTGGACGACCGCCAGTTCCTCGCCGCGATGGAGCAGCACAAGCAGGCCGACCCGGCCCTGGCCGCCGTGCTGACAGCCATCAAAGCCACGGTGAAGGGAGGCGTCGGCAAGCTCCGCGAGCGCCCGCAGGGACGGCAGTACAAGGAGGGCGAGACGTGGCCGGCCCTTCAGCGGCCGACCTGGCGCCCGGACATCCGCGCCGCCGTCATCAGCAAGGCCCGGGTCAACATGCACCGCAAGCTCAACAACATGGCGAAAATGACGGGCCTGTTCCCGCTCGCCGTGCTGTCCGACTGCGTCGTCTACCCCTCGCCGGGGGAGAGCCCGCTCGACTTCCTGCCGTACGCCGCGTCCGGTAAGCCGCAGCCCGGTGGGTTCCGCCTTGGGCCCACGCCCGGCCTGGCGAAGTTGGAGGGCGTCCAGTCGATGCTGTGGGCGGTCGACCTGATGGAGAAGGGCTTCAACCCGGCCCGCCACATCAAGGGCGGCGACGCCGTCCTGGACGAAGGGGAGTAACCAGTGGGAGAGATCGAGGACGCGATCGAGCGTGCCGACCGGGAGGCGTTCACCCGGGAGCCGCCAAAGACCCTCCAGGGCCGTATCAACTTCCTGATGAAGCAGCTGAAGACGACGCGCGCCGTGGCTGCCGAGCTGGGCGTGACCCAGCGGTCGGTGGAGCGCTACCGCACGGGCGAGCGGAAACACCCGCCCAAGGACATCGCCGCCAAGGTCGAAGCGGCGGTACGGCAGCGCTGGCAGCCGCAGGTCCGCAAGCGACGCCGCCGGCAGGCCGCCGCCACCGGCGGCATCACCGTGGAGACCAGGGCCTGCTTCGGGTACACCGCGCCGGTCGGCACGACCGATGACGGACGCTTCCGACGCCTCACCGTGCACCTCCCCCCGGAGTACGCCCGCCGCCTGTTCGACGCCCGCGACGCGGGTGCCAGCGACCAGGAGATGCGTGGGATCATCGCCGAAGGCTTTAAAGACGTGTATTTCCAGGACGGTGGCGGCCGGGCCATGGGACTGTCCGACGTGGCCATTAACGACATCGATTACCTGGATCTCGACTACTGAATTCGGAGCGCTTTTATGGCGAGCATCTATTACCCGTGAGTCGACGAACGATAGATGTCACAAAGGCACCGTTGCTGTCACTCGGATCCTCTGCGCGGTGGCCTACGAAGGGGATGTGCGAGGGTGACCCGATGAAGACCATTGGGTTGATCGGCGGCATGAGCTGGGAGTCGACGGCCGAGTACTACCGGCTGCTCAACGAGCTCGCCCGGGAGCGGCTGGGTGGCCTCCACTCGGCCAAGTGCGTGCTGTACTCGGTCGACTTCGCCGAGATCGAGCGGCTGCAGGTGGCCGGGCACTGGGACAAGGCGGGCGAAGTACTCGCCGACGCCGCCCGGTCCCTGCAGGCCGCTGGTGCAGACCTGTTGTTGATCTGTACCAACACCATGCACAAGGTTGCCGACCAAGTGGCGGCGACGGTCGACATTCCGTTGCTGCATCTGGCCGACGCGACGGCGGCGGCGGTGCGTACCGCAGGTCTGCGCCGCGTGGGATTGCTGGGCACCGCCTTCACCATGGAGCAGGACTTCCACCGCGACCGCCTCGCCGGCCACGGCCTCGGGGTCCTCGTTCCCGACGAAGACGACCGGGCCGTCGTCCATCGGGTGATCTACGAGGAGTTGTGTCTGGGCATCATCCGGGAGGAGTCCCGAGCGGCCTACGGTGAGGTGATCAGCAGGCTGGTGTCCTCCGGAGCGGAGGGCATCATCCTCGGTTGCACCGAGATCGAGCTCCTCATCGGCCCGGAACACAGCCCTGTTCCCGTCTTCGCTACCACCCGCCTGCACGCCGAGGCCGCCGTCACTGCGGCATTCGCGCCAGAACGGTAGGCTCGGGCGCGCATCGCGGATACACCTGGTTCCGCCAGGCCGCGCGGGCGGACGCTAGGGTCGTGAACGTGTTGAGCTCATCGGTGAGTGGGGACTTGGTCGTCGTCGGCGCCGGCATTGTCGGCGCATCGGTGGCCTATCACGCCGCCCGGGCGGGCGCCGCGGTGACGTTGGTCGACGCCGGGCGGCCAGGCGCCGGCGTGACGGCGGACTCGTTCGCCTGGGTCGGAGCGTCTGGCGTGCGTAAAGGTCCGGCCGCCGGGCTGCGGGCCACCGCAACGGCGGAGTACCACCGACTCGGGGCCGAGTTGCCGGGACTCCCGGTGACCTGGCCCGGCTCGCTGAGCTGGAACAGGGAGGACGGTGCGCCGGACGCCGGGCCCGGGCAGACGATCGTGGACGCGGCCACCGTGGCGACGCTCGAGCCCACCCTTCGGCAGCCTCCGGAGTGGGCTGTCTGGGCGCCGGGGGACGGCGCTGTTGACTCGGTGGGCGTGACCGAGCGGCTGGTAGCAAGCGCTCGCACCCATGGAGCTCGGGTACATCTGGACACGCCGGTTACCGCGGTCCGCCGGGATACAGCGGGCCAGATTACCGGGGTTGAGACGGCAGCAGGACCCCTCTCCGGTGCGACGGTGGTGCTGGCGGCCGGAGTTGCCACGGCCGCGCTGAGCGCGCCGCTCGGCGTGCGCGTCCCGGTCGAACCGTCGCCGTCGCCGCTGTTCCGGCTCCGCGCCCCGGCCGGTCTGGTCCGCACCGTGGTCAACACTGAGGACTTCGATCTTCGGCAGGTCGCCGCGGACCGGCTGATCGCCGCCGCGGACTCGCCCGAACGGACCCTTGCCGCCGTCCGGTCCACTTTCCACGGCGCCGGGAGCATCGAGCTGCTCAGCACCCGACTCGGAGCGCGCCCAATGCCGGCCGACGGTGAGCCGATCGTCGGCCCGGTCGCCGAGGTCCCCGGCCTCTACTTGGCAGTGATGCACTCGGCGGTCACGCTCGCCGCGGCCGTGGGCCGCCTGGTCGCACGGGAGTTGGTCGACGGAACCGTTGAGTCGGCTCTGTCAGGTTGCCGCCCGGATCGCTTCTAATGGCACGGCCCCGTTGCAGCCTGCCCCGCTGCTGCTCTCGGAGCAGGACCGCCTGACGTTGAGGTCGTGGTCCCGCTCAAGGTCGATTCGGGCGGGGTATGTCGAGCGGGCGCGGATCGTGATGGCGTGTGCGCAACCAGGCGCGGGAACGAGCTCGGTGGCGGCCGCGGTGGGCTCGACGCGGCCGGCGGTGATCAAGTGGCGGGAGCTGTTCCGGGCGCACGGGCTGGCAGGGCTGGCCGAACTGGGGACCTGCAGGCCGGTCGGCGCTTGATCGTGTCCTGAAGGGCCTTTGACGTCGGCATCGATCGACCGGGCCTTCCTGGCGCCGTCCACTCGCTGACAGGGTCGGAGCAGTCCCGGCCGTCGGAACCGTGCAGACCGAGAACTGCTCGGTCCCGGTTCATCCATGCGGAGAAGGCGAACTACACCATCGTGCTGCTATGGAAGGTGATGAAGACCGCCCGCTCCACGTACTACGCGTGGGTGACCGGGGCCGAGGCCCGCGAGGCGAGGCGGCGGGCCGATGAGGTCCTGACGCACGAGATCACGGTGATCCACATCGCGTCCCGGCGGAACTATGGCGTCCCGCGCGTCACCGCCGAACTGCACCGGCAGGGCCGAGTGGTCAACCACAAACGGGTGGCACGGGTCATGCGGGAGCACGGCATCGCCGGGAACAGCCGGCGCACCGGCCGCCGCAGTATGACCAAGGCCGATACCAAGGCCGCCCCGTCGCCGGACCTGATCGGCCGGGACTTCACCGCCACCCGCCCCGGAACGAAGATCGTCGGGGACATCACCTACATCCCCACGGCCGGGGGCTGGCTCTACCTCGCCTCGTGGCTGGATCTGGCCACGCGCGAGATCATCGGGTACTCGATGGCCGATCACCATCGCGCTGAACTCGTCGTCGACGCCCTGGACACGGCCGTCGCCCCGGACCGCCTGGAACCCGGCTGCGTGATCCACAGTGATCGTGGATCGGAATACACCTCCGACCAACTACGCGGCAGAATCGGCACGTTGGGACACCAGCAGCGTATGGGCCGGACCGGGAGCTGCTTCGACAACGCCGCCGCGGAAAGCTTCTGGGCCGTACTCAAAGAGGAGATCGCCACCCGCTTCTGGCCCGACCGGGCCACAGCCCGCGCCGACATCTTCGACTTCATCGAGACCTTCTACAACAGACGCCGCCTGCGCAAGCACATCCACTGGGGCTACCTCACGCCCCACGAGACACGCCTGCGCTACCGTCAAGGCCAAGCCCTCGCGGCATAACAACAACGTGCCCAAGATCACGGGGAAACTTCACCTACTGGCGGACGCTCTATAAGCGGCGGTTCCGATGCGCATCTCGTCCTGGCGAGCGGACCGGGGCCCTCCAGGCAGCCGTACAGGCTGGTGGAGCGGAGGTGCCGCTCGTCCTGCACGCCGTGTGAGCGTCCGTTCGGGGGACAGGCCTCAGTTCGAGTCCTCCTTCCTCCTGAGCTCGGCCAGCTCGTCGAAGGTACGGATCAGGACTGCGCGTCGCTCGTCCTTGTAACCCGATGAGACCTCCAACTCGTCGATGTAGCCCTCCCACACCGCCATGTACGTCTTCTTCCACCCCACGACCACCTCAGCCTCAGGCAGCGACGCCCCCACGTAACCCTGCCGCGCCAGGAGGCTCAGCAGCTCCAGGTTGGCCGGCACCGCGACTCCCCAGTACTCGTCGGGCTCGATCCCGACCAGGTCACCGGCCATCGCGTCCGCAACCTCGGTGATGAGCCGGTCCGTGAGGATCGACAGGTGGTCTGCGGCCGTGTCGTTCTCGAAGTTGCCAGTGCCCCAGTCGCCCACGGGGTCTCCTCTGCTGGTTGGGTCAGTACGCAAGAGTTGTATCAGCGCGTACCGACAACCGGGCCGCACGGAGGTGCGGCGGGCAGGGATGCCCGGAACGACGTGGACGGGGTGCGCCTGCACCGCCTGGCTCCAGGCGACGTGATCCAGCTGGCACAGGATGGAGACGACGTCCTCGTGGTCCTCGGTGAAACGGATGATGACCTGAGCGATGCCCTCCGCCGCGTCCGGCCCGGCCTGCGCCCAACCGCGCAGAGCGGTCACGAGGACGCGGCCGCCTCCAGGGCGAAGGAGTCGTCACACGGCTCCGGATCGATGCCGCACAGCGCGGTGACCGGGACGACGATCCGTTCGGCGACATCCGCGAGCAGCATGGGCATCCGCGGCTCGGCGGCGACGAACTCGGCGGCGGCCTCGGTGTTGCCGGCCTGGACCGCCCAGAGGTAGTTGAAGGAGCTGATCACCGCGTTCGGGGTCATCGGGGCGAGCCCGCTTCGTCACCGCTGGAGCCAGAAGTCGACAACATACTTCTCCACGCCGTAGGCGACCCCTTCTTGCCCGGACACCCGCTTGGCCTCGGCCCTACCTGAACAGCTCACCCGGACCCGCCATCGGCCCGGGGCGCCCAGGCTGATCAGATCGGGCAAGCGGCCATGGACCGTCGACCAGATCGCGACATCCCCGGTGGCCGACTCGAAGTCGACCTCATCCTGCTTGTCCCAGGGCCCGCCACCCGTCTCTGGCTCCATGTCCCAGACGCGTACCCGCACCTCGGCGTCGTGCGTATGCGCGCCGCTGTACACATCAATCCTGCGCGAGTGCTGGGTCAGGAAGCCGCCTCGCTCATATGCCTGGTTGTATGGCACCGGGACCAAGCTGTCGTCCGACTCCTGGAAGGCGAAGCTGTTGAAGGAAACACTTACGTCAAGCACGTCTTCTCGAACCAATAAGGCCACGAAAGCGCTCCGTTCCTCGGCCAGCAGGAAAGATCAAGCGACACTCTGACCTCGCGCTTTCGCAACTGGGCCTTCTGCACATCTACGGCCGCGCACTGACCGTAGCTCTCGGCCAGATCGGGCATTACCCGCCGCTGACCGCCGCAAAGACGACTTCGGGGATGACTACGCAGCGGCTGCAGTTCCCGGTCCCGGACGAACGCGCCCACCTCTTCGTCGACATGCACGACCTCGTTGAGGACCTGGTTGTGCCCGACGGCGCTCCCGAGGCAGCGGCGACGGTCCTGCGTACGGCCCGCGAGCTGCTGCGCCAGTCGTACTACTGCTACGAGGTCTCCACCGTGGCGGTCATGCACTCGCTGATCGCGGTGGAGATCGTGCTGCGCGACCGGATCCCGGACGCGGGCAAGAAGCCGCTGCACGGGCTCATCAAGCAGGGCGCCACCGACGGGATCCTGACGGCCCGGCAGGCGGAGTACCTCGACTATGGTCGGCAGATCCGCAACGGGATGGCGCACGGCAAGACCACGCACGCGGTGATGCCACCGGCCACGGCGGTGCCGATGGTGACGACCTCGTTCGCGATCGTCTCCGAGCTCTGCACCGCGCCCGCCTGATGATCACGGCTCGGTAACGGCATCCGGTGGAATGCCACACCGTCGACTTCCGGCACACCTCTAGCAAGTGACGGCGGGATTCCATCCGGAGCCCCGCGCCACCTGCGTGAGGAGCCTCGTCATGACGTACACCAACAGCGCCCGGCAGCCCGATCCGGAGCCGCGCCCGACCCGGTCAAGGGGTACTGAGCGCCCTCCAGGCGGCCCGGAATCCAGTGCCGCGTCAAGTGCCGCGAACGATTCCAACGTCATGCCCATCACCGCAGCTCAAACCGCCCGCCAGGGGGCCTCGCGGCGAGCCGACACCTCTCTCCCTTCCCCTGAGACGTCGGCGAAGGGGAAGAAGTCCACTCCCACGGCCGGGAAGGTGCGGGCCGATGCGCTGCGGATGCTGGGGTGCGTGCGGATAGCGACGGTCTGGCAGATGGCTCAGGTGATCACGGCGGAGGAAGCAGACGGCCGGTCGTATGTGCGCAGGGCGATGAAGAAGCTGGCGGAGCTGGGGCTGGCGGAGACGAACGGCAAGGACGGCAAGGACCAGATCTGGAACCTGACGGTGGCGGGGCAGAAGGCTCTGGCAGACGGCAATGAGCTGCTTCCCCGCCCGAAGGCCGGCACCGGAGGGAAGGCCGTTCGGGCCGCGTTCGGCCCGCACGGACTCGCGGTGACCGACACGATCCTCGCCTTCGGTGGCCGGACCCATCTGACCGACTGGCAGGTGGAGGTGAACCACGCCATCAAGGAGACCGGCCTGAGTTTCAACACGGACGCCGTCCTCGCGTGGCCGACCAAGACCAGCGAAGTACGCCTCTTCGAGCTGGACAACGGCAGCATGTCGCAGGCCCGCCTCGCGAAGGAGGTCTGGGGCTACGAGCGCTACGCCGGCCACCGCGTCTGGGAAGGCGCCCGCGGCACGATCGGCGGGACGTACCCGTTCTGGCAGCGCCACCGCTACACCCGGTCCAAGACCTTCCAGCGGCTGCACGTCGTCCTGGCGGGCAAGGAGGAGCACTTGCTCGACAACCGCCGCCAGGCGCTCGCCGCCGACGTGAAGGGCATCGCCATCGCGGTCTGGGTGAACACCCTGCCCCAGCGCCAGCGAGGCGAGCCCTGGTACGAAATCGGCGTCGACGACCCGGACCGGCGCCGCGCCCGATACCCCGAACCGGCCGGGCGCTGATGGGATTGCCGCTTGCCCAGCACGCACGGCCGGCCGGACACCTCGCCCGTTCGAGGGAAACGGCGGCTCGTGGCTTCGGCCGGCGCGGCTGCGTCGGTTAGCAACCTGCCCGGCTATTGGCGTACTGCCGATCACCGCCCGCTTCCGGAGCCACGCCGCCGGACGCGGAGGTCAAGGTCCTGCGGGGCCCGCTCCTTCCCGTTCTGCGTTCCGTCGTGTCCACGGCAGTCGTACGAGCCGGTGCCGGGGGCGTGGCCTGGCACGGCCAAGGAGTACGTCATGCCGAAGAACCAGTCCACCGCCGCGCAGACCGCTCGCAGGGCGAGCCGGAGCGGGGGCAAGTACACCGAAGCCCTGCGCCGCGCGGCGACCAGCGACGCGCCGCACGCACCGCACATCCTGCGGTTCCTGGCGGAGCGCTCGGGGAACCTCTACCACCTGGCCGGAGGGATCGCGGCGGCCTGGGCGCACAGCGGGCAGCGGGTCCTGCTCCTGGGGGAGGCCGAGGACTACTGGCGCTGGAGCATGAGCGGCGTGGGTCGCAGCCGGAGCCGCCGCAAGAAGGAGATCGAGCCGGTCACCCCGCCGGAGCCGACGACCAGCATGCTGTGGGCCTCGCCGGACGGCCCCGGCCTCCTGGCACGCCACACCTGCATGTGGGAGGCCCGCCACCCCGCACAGGGGAGCGACTGCGGCTTCCCCCGCGCCGACCGCAGCCCGCTCGCGGCGGCGGTGGCCGACGTCCTCGACGCCTACGACGTGATCGTCCTCCTGCCGCAGTACTGGTCCTACCCCGACCGGAAGACCGCGACGGCGCACGTCGTTCTCGGGGAGATCGACATCTTCCCGCACACCGACTGCAGGACCGCGCTCCCCGGTCCCGGAGGTGAAGAGAAGGGTGTCCCGCTGAGCCCCGAGCAGAGCGCGGCGGTTCTGCGCGAGCGCTGTCTGGGCTTCCTCTTCGGATTCCCGAGCCTGCCCATCCAGCAGGACGGGGTGATCTGGCAGTCGAACGGCGAGCTGCCCGTCGATGCGGACTACCTGGCGAGCGTCGACCGGGACATGAACCGCGCCGGACTGCGCCCCTTGGGCTGGACGCTCGCCGGGCGCCTGCCTGACCCGCACAAGCAGCTGCCCGAGCCCGACCAGCTGAAGGACCCCAACTTCGTCCAGCAGTACCAGCCCATCGCAGGGCGCCTGCGCACAGCATTGGACGCCCGTCCCGCCGACAGGAACTGACCCGGGAGGGCTGGCCCGCACCGCGACCCGTGGGACAGCCCTCCGAAGTTCTCGGTCCTCTTGACCGGCTCTCCGACCTGCGGGACGGTCGTGGCGCGCAACTATGCGCAACCACGTCGCAGGGGAGACTGCCATGACGTTACGGTTCGTCGGGATCGACCCGAACACCGGAGGCGAGGGATCACCCACGGTGTGGGTGGAGGAGGAGAGTGCGGACCTGGTCCTCCAGGGCGAGGAAGCCGACGAACTCCTGAAGGCCCTGGTCGGCTCCACCGAGTGGGTGGCCGGCCACAGACGGGGATCCCCGCGCACGAGCGGGTGATCCGGATTCCGGCCCGCATGGTGCCGATTCTGAGGGAGGCGTGCGATGCCGCTGAACGCGCAAGCGCTGAACACCGCGACGTTCGCTGAGCTGCTCGCCGACCCACCACACAGCGGTCCACCTGGAGATGCGCGACGTCTACGCGATCGGCGACGAGCGGGAGGACTTCGAGTCCTTCCTGCGCACCGGCGTCCCGAACTTGGACCCGGCCCGTTCGTTCTGGCCGCAGTGGATGCCGCTCGTCCAGGATGCGGTCGCCCGCGGCGTGGTGATGCGCCGCGCGAGGATCGCCTCCGAGACGGTCACCGACTACATCCGCTACGAGCACGCCATCACCCCGCTCAACCTCCAGGCCGGAGAAGACGTGCGCTGGCTGCCCCGCCGCCACGCCTCCGACATCCGCTGCCCGGCAACGACTTCTGGCTCCTGGGCGAACGGCTCGTGCAGTTCCACCACTTCACCGGCACCGGCACCGGCGACTGGGCGACCGACGGCAAGGAACGCACCACCGACCTGGCCGCCGTCGCACTGTGCGCCGCCGCGTTCGAGACGGTGTGGGAGCGGGCGGTCCCGCACGCCGCGTACCCCGTCTGACCCGAGAACCAGAAAACCCCCGCACCGCATGCCCGCCTCCCCGTCCTCCAGCGCACAAGACGCCCGCGAAGCCCTCGCCGCCCGCCTCGCCCACCTGATCCGCGACGCCGGGATCAACGGCCGCGAGCTGTCGCTCCGCTGCCGCTGGGACCCGGCGAAGACCTCCCGCATCCTGCGCGCCAAGGCCGCCCCCACCGACGCGGACATCCGCGCCTGGTGCGCCGCCTGCGGAGCCGACAACCAGGCCGACGACCTCGTCGCCACCAACCAGGCCGTCGACTCGATGTACCTGGAGTGGCGCCGCCAGTACCGCGCCGGGATGCGCCGCGCCCAGGAAGACGTCCTCGCCCGCAACGCTGCCGCCCGCACTTGCCGGGCCTACGTCTCCGACGTCATCCCCGGCTTCCTCCAGACCGCCGGTTACGCCGAAGCCCTGATGCGCCCCATCACCGACTTCCAGGGCACCCCCAACGACATCCCCGAAGCCGTCGCCGCCCGCCTGGCCCGCTCCCGCTTCCTCTACGAGGGCGGCCACCGCTTCGTCGTCCTGATCGAAGAGGGGGTCCTGCGCACCCTGATCGGCACCCCCGCCACGATGGCCGGCCAACTCGCGCACCTGCTCACCGTGATGCCGCTGCCCTCCGTCTCCCTCGGCGTCATCCCGTTCGGCGTCCCGCGCACCATCTGGCCGTTGGAGGCGTTCTACCTCTACGACGACCAGCACACCGTGATCGAGACCCTCACCGCCTCGATCAGCGTCCGGCAGCCCCGCGAGCTCGCCGACTACGCCAAGGCGTTCATGGGCCTGGCGCTGATCGCCGTGGTCGGCGACGCAGCCCGCGCCCGCATCCAGGCCGCGATCGACGCCCTCGGATAACCCCGCGCAATATTCCGCAATCTCGTTGAGTCCGGGCCTTTGCCCTCCGTAGCGTCGAAGTCACCGACGGACCACCAGCGGGAGAGGCGGGCCGCATGCGCGCACGCACCGACACCACCGCCCCGGCCCCGTAGGGCCGCGGCCTCCAGCCGCCCGCCTACGGCGTTCCCTCCCCGGCCCCGCTGGCCCGCGGACCGGGGCTTCGCCCGGTTCCTCGGTCAGCAGACCGAGGGCCAGGACGACGGGGCCGACGGCGGCGAGGACACCCAGCGGTGACCGCCGGCCACCCCCGCAAAGATGCCCCAGCAGCGAGACCCGCCATGCACACCAGCGCGCACACGGTCCTGTACGACCCCGACGGACTGATCGAAGCCGGGCTCCCGCTCGACCGCGAACCGTACGAGTGCCTCGTCAAGGCCGTCCTCGCGTGGACCGGCGAAGACACGCTCGCGACACGCGACTACGAGCAGATCGGCCTCCAGCTCACCGGCCACGCCCGCGCGGTCGCCTCCGACGTCCGCCGCCGCGCGGGGGAGCACCGGCTCAACGATGGAGACTCATGCCATCGCCGGTGCCGGGCGCAGTGACGCGAGAGGGGAGCGCTGGCCTTTCTGAACCGAGCGCAGCGTCCAGGGACGACACTGGGACGGCAACGGGTGGCAGCACGCCCGGTTCACCGGCACCAGCCCGTACCAGCTCAGCCGTGAGGCTGCGCTCGCCACCGCTCGCCACCGCCCGCCAGCGATCGGCCGAGACCGGCGTCACCTCCGCCACAGCTTGTCGCCGTCGCCGACCCGTACGGCGTGCCTGTGTATTCGGGCAGCGGATTTAATGGGCTGCCGGCGAAAAGGGGAGCAGCGCTGCGTGCGGCTGCTGACGGACACCGCGTGGTGAGGGTTTTCGTCGTCTCCGACTGGGACCAGAGCGGGGTCCACCTGTTCTCCGCGCTGGCCGAGGATGTCACCGCGTTCGCCGCCGTGGACGCCCCGGAAACGAAGGTCGCCTTCGAGCGCCTGGCGGTGACCGAGCAGCAGATCGCCGACTACGGGCTGCCCATCGCGCCGCCGAAGGTCAGTGATCACCGCTCGTTCAGCGGCACCTCCACCACCCAGGCCGAGGCCCTGCCGCCCGACGTCCTCACCGCCGTGCTCAAGGCCGCGATCACCTCCCACCGAGAGATGCGCGTCCTGGCGGCACTCCTTGAACATGAGGAAGACGAACGCCGCCGTCTACTGAAGAGCCTCGGATGCGAACCTGACGCCGACTGAACCGGTGTGCCGGGTTCAGCCGGCCCTGAGCGTCGCTCGTCCGGGCCGGGTGTCTGCGAACGTTCCCACCAGTCCCGTGGGCCTTGATGTACTGGAGTGCCGGAACAGGGCGAAGCAGGGGAGCGGGACGTTGGCCGGGTACAGCAAGGGTTACACCATCGAGCCGAGGGGCGCGTGCGCGTGACGGACTTCAAGGGCTTCGAGTGGGTGGTGTGGCGCCTCGAGGTCAAAGACCCATCGCAGCTCGCGGGCGAGGATCCGGACCTGAACGAGCGCACCCAGGAGACGATGACGGAGCTGGCCGCCTCGCTGGGCTGCGTGTACGAACTCTGCGTCGACTACGACTCCTACGACGAAACGCCGTACTACGCCTGGTGGGTCCGTATGCCCGCGACCGAGCATGCCCGAATCGACAAGGACGGCCTGCCACTGGCCATTGCCCCGCTGCGCCAGTACCTGAACCCAGCTTCCCGACGGTTTGAAGTGGGAGATCACGCCGGACCGCGAGTTGACGTACGACCACGCCGGCAGCGTGGCCATGCGGTCCGCCTACGACGATCTGATCGCCCCGTTCGAGCGCGCCCTGATCCCGCTGCGACGGGACGGGGCCGATGAACTTTATCCGCGGGCGAAGGTCTGGAAGTGGGGGGAGAACCTCCTGGTCGGCACGTTTGACCTGTGGCTGTGCAACGACCCGGACCACCCGCACACCTGGATCGTCGTCACCGTCGGCCTGTGGACCGAACCGCAGCTCTTCGACGAAGAGCCCGCAGCCCGCCTCGGCCACTTCGACTTCACCCCGCACCACCCGCTGCTCTTCCTGCCCCGCCCGCCCCGGCGACCTTCACCGCCCGCATCACCTCCGGCTCATTCCCCCACAAGAGCACCTCCAGGACGAAGGCCGCCGACGCCATCGGGACAGCTCACCAGTGGACGGCCAACGACCCCGACGTCCTGGCCGAGCGGGTCGCCCACGACCTCAAGCTGCTGTGGCCGCACCTCACCGGACCGGAAAGGAGCTGACGATGGCCTCGTACGCGAAGGACCCGCGTTGCACCGCCATGGCCGAAGCCCTCGTGCCCCTGCTGCGCCGCAACTGCCCGGAAGGCGCCGGCGGATTCGGCGGCTCGTACCAGGTGAACCTGGATGACGAGGAGGCCGTCGGATTGGGCGGGGTGGAACTGATCCGGGCCGCGATGCGTAAAGCGGCCCGGCAACTCGGCTGGAAGGTCACCACGATCGGGATGATCGGCACCTGCCACGGCACCATGGTCGTCGTCCAGGACGTGCGCGAGGTGCCCGAGGAGCACCAGGCCGTCATCAACGACGCCATGAACGACCGGATGCGAGCCGCGCTGCACCAGGTGTGGGGCGAGCAGGGTCCGGCCCCTGTCCAGCGCGGCTCGGTGGCATTGATGACTCAGGAGTTCCGCGCGGCCGTTGCCACGGGCAGCGCCTAACGAGTTGGTGCGTGATAGGGGGTGATGTGTTCTTGCTGGTGGGTGGCATGATCCGGATGTGGCGATCATGCTCAGTCGGACGGTTCTCGCGC
>NZ_JBIUVC010000032.1:0-57655 GCF_044742755.1 Streptomyces sp. NPDC087845 | reverse complement strand
TTTCCAGTTCTTCGCTTTCGCGTTTCCCTTTCCAGCGGTTCCAACCTTACCAGACTCTTTTCCGTTCCGTTTCCGGTCCGAATTTGAATTCCGGCGGCCTTTGGAGTGGCCTTGCCTTTCGGCGGATCCGACTTTATCAGAAGTTCTGAGTCGGAATTCCCACCCCGTTCGGGTAGTCCACGGCGCACGAGTGTGCGCGGTACTTCCCGGTCAGGCGGAGCCGTAAACGTACTGGAGCGGGGCCCCCGATGCAAATCGGGGGCCCCGCTCCGGAGTTCGCGCCTGTCGGGATCAGACCTCGACGACGACCGGAAGGATCATCGGGCGTCGGCGGTAGGTGTCGGAGACCCACTTGCCTACTGTGCGGCGGACCAGTTGCTGGACCTGGTGGGGTTCCAGCACACCGTCCTGGGCGGACCTGTTGATCGCTTCCTCGATCTTCGGCACGACGGCGCTGAATGCCGAGTCGTCGATGCCGGAGCCACGGGCATGGATGTCCGGGCCGCCCGTGATCTTGCCGGAGGAGCTGTCGACCACGATGAAGACGGAGATGATGCCCTCCTCACCCAGGATCCGGCGGTCCTTGAGAGAGGTCTCGGTGACGTCCCCGACCGAAAGGCCGTCGACGTACACATAGCCGGCCTGGACCTTGCCGACGATCTTGGCCCTGCCGTCGACGAGGTCGACGACGACGCCGTCCTCGGCGATGACGATGTGGTCCTTGGGCACGCCGGTGAGAGCACCCAGTTCGGCGTTGGCCCTGAGGTGGCGCCACTCGCCGTGGACCGGCATCAGGTTCTTCGGCTTGCAGATGTTGTAGAAGTACAGCAGCTCGCCGGCCGAGGCGTGGCCCGAGACGTGGACCTTGGCATTGCCCTTGTGGACCACGTTCGCGCCCCAGCGGGTCAGGCCGTTGATCACGCGGTAGACCGCGTTCTCGTTGCCCGGAATCAGGGACGACGCCAGGATCACCGTGTCGCCCTGGACGATCCGGATCTGGTGGTCGCGGTTGGCCATACGGGACAGCGCGGCCATCGGCTCGCCCTGGGAGCCCGTGCAGACCAGCACGATCTCGTCGTCCGGCAGGTCGTCGAGGGTCTTGACGTCGACCACCAGGCCCGCGGGGACCTTCAGATAGCCCAGGTCACGGGCGATGCCCATGTTGCGGACCATCGACCGGCCGACGAAAGCGACCCGGCGGCCGTACTCGTGGGCCGCGTCGAGGATCTGCTGGATGCGGTGTACGTGGCTGGCGAAGCTCGCCACGATGATGCGCTTCTGGGCATTGGCGAAGACCGTGCGCAGGACATTGGAGATGTCCCGCTCCGGCGGTACGAAGCCGGGGACCTCCGCGTTGGTCGAGTCGGAGAGAAGAAGGTCGATGCCTTCCTCGCTCAGCCGGGCGAACGCGTGCAGGTCGGTGAGCCGGCCGTCCAGCGGGAGCTGGTCCATCTTGAAGTCACCGGTCGCGACGGCCATGCCCGCGGGCGTGCGGATGGCGACCGCGAGAGCGTCCGGGATGGAGTGGTTGACCGCGACGAACTCGCAGTCGAAGACACCGATGCGCTCGCGCTGGCCCTCCGCGACTTCGAGGGTGTACGGACGGATGCGGTGCTCCTGGAGCTTGGCCTCGATCAGCGCGAGGGTGAGCTTGGAGCCGATGAGCGGGATGTCCGGCTTCAGGCGCAGCAGGTACGGGACGCCACCGATGTGGTCCTCGTGGCCGTGCGTGAGGACGATGCCCTCGATGTCGTCGAGACGGTCCCGGATCGTGGTGAAGTCCGGCAGGATCAGGTCGATACCGGGCTGCTCCTCCTCCGGGAAGAGGACTCCGCAGTCGACGACGAGCAGGCGGCCGCCGTACTCGAAGACCGTCATGTTGCGGCCGATTTCACCGAGGCCGCCGAGGGGGGTGACCCGGAGGCCGCCCTTCGGGAGCTTCGGCGGGGTGCCGAGTTCGGGATGCGGATGACTCAAAAGACTCTCCTTACCACGCACGCCACGTACCGCTTGGGCACGTGGCGCGCATGTCATTCGTGCACTTGCTGTTGTCTGTGTTTTCGCTCTTGCGAGTGTTTTTGGCTTATTCAGTTGTGAAGTCTGTGGTTACAGCTCTACCCCACCGGCGGCGAGATCGATCTTGAGCTGCGCCGTCTCCTGTGCGGTGAGTTCCACCAGGGGGAGGCGCAGCGGGCCCGCGGGGAGGCCCCGAAGGGTCAGCGCGGCCTTGGTGGTGATCACGCCCTGGGTGCGGAACATTCCGGTGAAGACCGGCAGGAGCTTCTGGTGGATCTCCGTGGCCTTCTGGACGTCGCCGCCGAGGTACGCCTCGATGAGGGCGCGCAGCTCCGGGGTGACGACGTGGCCGACGACGGAAACAAAGCCGACGGCGCCGACCGAGAGGAGCGGCAGGTTCAGCATGTCGTCGCCCGAGTACCAGGCGAGGCCGGACCGGGTGATGGCCCAGCTGGCGCGGCCGAGGTCGCCCTTGGCGTCCTTGTTGGCGACGATACGCGGGTGCTCGGCGAGCCGCACCAGTGTCTCGGTGTCGATCGGCACTCCGCTGCGGCCCGGAATGTCGTAGAGCATCACCGGCAGGCCGGTGGCATCGGCGATGGCCGTGAAGTGGCGGAAGATGCCTTCCTGCGGCGGCTTGTTGTAGTACGGCGTCACCGCGAGGAGGCCATGGGCGCCGGAGCGTTCGGCCGTTCGGGCGAGCTCGACGCTGTGCCGGGTGTCGTTGGTGCCGATGCCGGCGACGACGTGGGCCCTGTCTCCCACGGCTTCCAGTACGGCCCTTACGAGCTGGTCTTTCTCCGCGTCGCTGGTGGTCGGGGACTCGCCGGTGGTGCCGTTGATGATCAGGCCGTCATTGCCTGCGTCCACCAGATGGGCGGCGAGCCGCTGGGCACCGTCGAGGTCGAGTGCACCGTCCGCCGTGAAAGGCGTGACCATAGCGGTGAGGACCCGCCCGAAGGGGGTCTGCGGAGTGGAGATCGGAGCCATGGGTAACACGCTACTCGTTGCTCAGCGCTCAATGCCCCCTCGGGGGGACACACAGTAGGAGCCCGGCACTGCCTGCTCGGGGGTTCAAGCAGTGCCGGGTCCGTTTGATCAGCCTAGATGAACTTCACGAAACGCCGCAATACGGACACCGCTTACGGGGCTACCCGTCCGTTTTTGTTGAAGGCTGCATGGGTGAGGGGCATGAGCCGGGCCCAGTGCTCCTCCATCTGCTGGCCGACCATCTCGATCTCCCGCTGCGGGAAGGAGGGCACCTTGGCCAGTTCGTGCTGGGTTCGCAGGCCGAGGAAGTGCATCAGCGAGCGGGCGTTGCACGTGGCGTACATCGAGGAGAACAGGCCCACGGGAAGCACGGCACGGGCGACCTCGCGGGCCACTCCTGCGGCAAGCATCTCCTGGTACGCCTCGTACGCCTGGCGGTACGAGTCCTCCATGACGCGGCCGGTGAGCTCCTGCTGGGCCTGGGTGCCCTCGACGAACTCGTACTTCCCCGGGCGCCCCTGCTGGACGAGCTTGCGGGACTCCCCCGGGACGTAGAAGACCGGTTCCAGCTCCCTGTAGCGGCCCGATTCCTCGTTGTACGACCAGCCGACGCGGTGGCGCATGAACTCGCGGAACACGAAGATCGGGGCGCTGATGAAGAAGGTCATCGAGTTGTGCTCGAACGGGCTGCCGTGCCGGTCGCGCATCAGGAAGTTGATGAGCCCCTTGGAGCGCTCGGGGTCCTTGGTGACCTCTTCCAGGGACTGCTCACCGGCCGTGGAGACACGGGCCGCGAACAGGACGTCGGAGTCGCCAGCGGCGTGTTTCACCAGGTCAACAGTGACATCGCTGCGGAAGCTGGGCTTTGCGGGCTCGGGGGTCTCGGTCACCGGCGGGGTCCTTCCAATTGCGTCGCTCGGGCGGCGCCCACTCTACGGGCCGCCTCAGACAACGGCGGTCGGAAGGTCCGTCCCGGGATTTCTTCGATGAATTCGGCGATTCGGGGCACCGAACGGGTCGGTTGTGCGTCTGACTCATTAGCAGCATCCGCAACAGGGTTCAAGGAGAGTTTCCTCATGTTCCGCCGGCGTGAATCCGTCCCGTTCTCGTTCGTAGCCGACGCCGACCGATTCCGCAGTAACGTCACCCCGCCCCCGCGTGAGCGCACCAGCGTCTCGCAGTTGGCCGGCCGTTCCCTCATCGGGCTGACCGTGGCGGCAGGTCTCGTGGGGTCGCTGATCCTCGGCCTGCCCGCTCTGAGCCCCGCCCAGGACGCGTCGCACTCGCAGCAGACCGAGGCCGCCCACGGGCGCTGACTCGTACAGGCCCCCTGGGGTGGTCGGGGCGGTGACCTCCTCGGTAGCCTCACCGGGCACAGCAATCGAGCGTGCTTGTGAGTGAGGATCAGTCGTGCCCCTGCCCTTCCTGACGGCCGACCGCGCGTTTGACGCGAGCGCTGAGGACATCGCGCTGCCGTTCGACGACCACGACAGTTGGCGGCGCCCGTACCGCCCCGGGCCCTGGCGGGTGGCGGCCGCGGCCTCCCTGTTGCTGATCGCGTCGTTCGTCCTGCTCGCGGGGATGGTCATCGCGTTCGCCGGGGCGGTCTCGGGTGCCGCCGCCTGTCTGGGGCTCGCGCTCGTGGTCATCGTCTGCGCCCTGCGGCTGCTGCGCACCGGCGCCTGGGTGAGCCGGCACGGCGTGCGCCGGGTGGGCTTCCTCACGACGACGACCGTGCCGTGGAACCGGGTCACGGCCGTCCGCACCGTGCAGCAGCCGGTGAAGTGGCTCGGGTTTCCGCGCACGGTGCAGGGGCAGGCGCTGATCGTCGTACGCCAGAGCGGCGAGGCGCTTTCGCCCCTGCTCACCGACAGCAACGCGGATTTTCTGGCACGGGGCGAGGCATTCGACCGCGCTGCCGACACGGTCGAGGCGTGGGCGGACGAGTACGCGCAAGGCTGAGGCGAGGGGTGACGGGCCCGTTCGGTGACCGCTTCGTCGATCGCCGGACGGGCCCGAAGGACGTTCTCCATCGCCGGACGGGCCCTATTCGGCCGGTGTGACCCGTCCGAGGGCCGGCTTCGTGTGCAGGGCGATGGCGCGTTGCATGGCTTTCCGGGCCCGTGGGGTGTCCCTGGCGTCCTGGTAGGCGACGGCCAGGCGGAACCAGCAGCGCCAGTCGTCCGGGGCGTCCTCGGTCTCCTCACGGCGCCGTGCGAACACGGCGTCGGCCGAGGCGCGGTCGATGCGGCCGGACGGGGTACGGACCAGTTCGTCGACCGGCAGACCGCCCTCCGCGTCGAGTTCCGCGGCCAGCGCGTTGGCCCGCGCCACGAACTGGGTGTTCTTCCAGAGGAACCAGACCCCGATCACCGGCAGGATCAGCACGGCGACGCCGAAGGTGACCGTCAGCAGGGTGCCGTGCTCGATGAGCAGGACGCCACGGCTGCCGACCAGGACGAAGTAGAAGACCAGGACGGCAGCGGTGACGAAGTAAGTGATCTTTGCGCGCATGGCGGGGGCTCAGTCAGTTCAGGTCGAGGAAGTGTTCCAGGCCGAACGTGAGGCCGGGAGTGGTCACCACGCGGCGTGCGCCGAGCAGGATGCCCGGCATGAAGCTGCTGTGATGCAGTGAGTCGTGGCGGATGGTGAGGGTCTCCCCCTCACCGCCGAGCAGCACTTCCTGGTGGGCGAGCAGGCCGCGGAGCCTGATCGCGTGGACCGGGACCCCGTCGACGTCCGCGCCGCGGGCACCGTCCAGGGCCGTGGCGGTGGCGTCCGGCTGCGGGGCGCAGCCGGCCTTCCGCCGGGCCTCGGCGATCAGCTGCGCGGTGCGGGTGGCGGTGCCCGAGGGGGCGTCGACCTTGTTGGGGTGGTGCAGCTCGACGACCTCGACGGACTCGAAGTAGCGGGCGGCCTGCTCCGCGAACTTCATCGTGAGGACGGCGCCGATGGAGAAGTTCGGCGCGATGAGCACGCCGGTCTCCGGGGAGCCGGTGAGCCAGGTGTTCAGCTGCGCGAGCCGTTCGTCGGACCAGCCCGTCGTACCGACGACGGCGTGGATGCCGTGCCGGATGCAGAAGTCGAGGTTGCCCATCACCGACGCGGGGGTGGTGAGCTCGACGACGACCTGCGCGCCGGATTCCGCGAGGGTCTCCAGCTTGTCGCCGCGGCCCAGGGCGGCCACCAGCTCCATGTCGTCGGCGGCCTCGACCGCTCGTACCGCCTCGGATCCGATACGGCCCTTGGCGCCGAGAACGGCCACGCGCAGCTTGCTCATTGCTCTGCTTCCTTACGGGTGGGGTTAGGAGACCGCTTCGTCGAGGCGGTCGGCCTGCTTGTCCTTGAGCGGGCCGATGACGGAGAGCGAAGGGCGGTGTCCGAGGACCTCGCCCGCGACCGCGCGCACGTCGTCGGGGGTGACCTGCGCTATCCGGGCCAGCATGTCGTCGACCGACATCTGGTCGCCCCAGCACAGTTCGCTCTTGCCGATGCGGTTCATCAGCGCGCCGGTGTCCTCCAGGCCGAGGACGGTGGAACCGGAGAGCTGACCGATGGCGCGGCCGATCTCCTCGTCGCTCAGTCCTTCGGACGCTACCCGGTCGAGCTCGTCCCGGCAGATCTTGAGGACGTCGTGGACCTGGCTGGGCCGGCAGCCCGCGTACACGCCGAAGAGTCCGCAGTCGGCGAAGCCCGAGGTGTACGAGTAGACGCTGTAGGCGAGGCCGCGCTTCTCCCGTACCTCCTGGAAGAGGCGTGAGCTCATGCCGCCGCCGAGAGCGGTGTTGAGGACGCCGAGCGCCCAGCGTCGGTCGTCGGTGCGGGCCAGGCCGGGGACGCCGAGGACGACGTGGGCCTGCTCGGTCCTGCGGTTCAGCAGCTCGACGCTGCCCGCGGTGCGCACGGTGCGCGAGCCCGCGCGCGGCGGGACCGGGACGGCGTCGGTGCGGGACAGGGCGCCCGCGCGCTCGAAGGCCCTGCGGACCTGCCGTACGACCGTGGCGTGGTCGATGTTGCCCGCGGCGGCGACGACCAGGTGCGTGGGGTCGTAGTGCTTCTTGTAGAAGCGGGCGATCCGGCCGCGGTCGAGCGCGTTGATGGTGTCGACGGTGCCGAGGACCGGGCGGCCGAGGGGGGTGTCGCCGAGCAGGGTGTGCGCGAACAGGTCGTGCACGCAGTCGCCCGGGTCGTCCTCGGTCATGGCGATCTCTTCGAGGATGACACCGCGCTCGGCGTCGACGTCCTCGGCGGTGATCAGCGAGCCGGTCAGCATGTCGCAGACGACGTCGATGGCCAGCGGCAGGTCGGTGTCGAGGACCCGCGCGTAGTAGCAGGTGAACTCCTTCGCCGTGAAGGCGTTCATCTCGCCGCCGACCGCGTCGAGGGCGGCGGAGATGTCGAGGGCGCTGCGCTTGGCGGTGCCCTTGAAGAGGAGGTGTTCGAGGTAGTGCGTCGCGCCGTTCAGAGTGGGGGTCTCGTCGCGTGATCCGACGTTGGCCCAGATCCCGAAGGTGGCGGAGCGGACGGAGGGCAGCGTCTCGGTGACGACCCGGAGGCCGCCCGGGAGGACGGTGCGGCGGACCGTACCGATGCCGTTGGTGCCCTTGAGAAGCGTTTGGGTACGGGCGACGGCCCGCGCCTTCGAGGAGGCGCGGGCCGTCGTCACGGAACTACGGGACGTCACTTGGCGGCGTCGTCCTTCTTCTCGTCCTCTTCACCCTCGATGACGGGGATCAGGGAGAGCTTGCCGCGGGAGTCGATCTCGGCGATCTCGACCTGGACCTTGGCGCCGACACCGAGCACGTCCTCGACGTTCTCCACGCGCTTGCCACCGGCGAGCTTGCGGATCTGCGAGATGTGCAGCAGGCCGTCCTTGCCCGGCATGAGGGAGACGAACGCACCGAAGGTGGTGGTCTTGACGACCGTACCCAGGTAGCGCTCGCCGACCTCCGGCATGGTCGGGTTGGCGATCGAGTTGATCGTGGCGCGGGCGGCCTCGGCGGCCGGTCCGTCGGCGGCACCGATGTAGATGGTGCCGTCGTCCTCGATCGTGATGTCGGCGCCGGTGTCCTCCTGGATCTGGTTGATCATCTTGCCCTTGGGGCCGATGACCTCACCGATCTTGTCCACCGGGATCTTGACGGTGATGATCCGCGGGGCGTTCGGGGACATCTCGTCCGGGACGTCGATGGCCTCGTTCATCACATCGAGGATGTGGAGGCGGGCGTCGCGGGCCTGCTTCAGCGCGGCGGCCAGGACCGAGGCGGGGATGCCGTCGAGCTTGGTGTCGAGCTGGAGCGCGGTGACGAACTGCTTCGTACCGGCGACCTTGAAGTCCATGTCGCCGAAGGCGTCCTCCGCACCGAGGATGTCGGTGAGGGCGACGTAGTGGGTCTTGCCGTCGATCTCCTGGGAGATCAGGCCCATGGCGATACCGGCGACAGCGGCCTTGAGCGGCACACCGGCGTTCAGCAGCGACATGGTGGAGGCGCAGACCGAGCCCATGGACGTCGAGCCGTTGGAGCCCAGCGCCTCGGAGACCTGGCGGATCGCGTAGGGGAACTCCTCGCGCGTCGGCAGCACCGGCACGATGGCGCGCTCGGCGAGCGCACCGTGGCCGATCTCGCGGCGCTTGGGCGAGCCCACGCGACCGGTCTCACCGACGGAGTACGGCGGGAAGTTGTAGTTGTGCATGTAGCGCTTGCGGGTCACCGGGGAGAGGGTGTCCAGCTGCTGTTCCATGCGGAGCATGTTGAGGGTGGTGACGCCCAGGATCTGGGTCTCGCCACGCTCGAACAGCGCCGAGCCGTGCACCCGCGGGATGGCCTCGACCTCGGCGGCGAGCGTGCGGATGTCCGTGACACCGCGGCCGTCGATGCGGACCTTGTCCTTGATGACGCGCTCGCGGACCAGCTTCTTGGTCAGCGAGCGGTACGCGGCGGAGATCTCCTTCTCGCGGCCCTCGAAGGCCGGGAGGAGCTTCTCGGCGGCGATCTCCTTGACGCGGTCCAGCTCGGCCTCGCGGTCCTGCTTGCCGGCGATGGTGAGCGCCTGGGCCAGCTCGGACGTGACGGCGGCGGCGAGCGCCTCGAAGACGTCGTCCTGGTAGTCCAGGAAGACCGGGAAGTCGCCGGTGGGCTTGGCCGCCTTGGCGGCGAGGTCCGACTGGGCCTTGCAGAGGACCTTGATGAAGGGCTTCGCGGCTTCCAGACCGGCGGCGACGACCTCTTCGGTCGGGGCCTCGGCGCCGTCCTTGACGAGCTGGATGGTCTTCTCGGTGGCCTCGGCCTCGACCATCATGATCGCGACGTCGCCGTCCTCCAGGACGCGACCGGCGACGACCATGTCGAAGACGGCGTCCTCGAGCTCGGTGTGCGTCGGGAAGGCGACCCACTGGCCCTTGATCAGGGCGACACGGGTGCCGCCGACCGGGCCGGAGAAGGGCAGGCCGGCCAGCTGCGTGGAGCAGGAGGCGGCGTTGATCGCGACCACGTCGTACAGGTGGTCGGGGTTGAGCGCCATGATCGTCTCGACGATCTGGATCTCGTTGCGCAGGCCCTTCTTGAAGGAGGGGCGCAGCGGGCGGTCGATCAGGCGGCAGGTGAGGATCGCGTCCTCGGAGGGCCGGCCCTCGCGGCGGAAGAAGGAGCCGGGGATCTTGCCGGCGGCGTACTGCCGCTCCTCGACGTCCACCGTGAGGGGGAAGAAGTCGAGCTGGTCCTTGGGCTTCTTGGAAGCGGTGGTGGCCGACAGCACCATGGTGTCGTCGTCCAGGTACGCGACGGCGGAGCCGGCGGCCTGCTTGGCCAGGCGGCCCGTCTCGAAGCGGATGGTGCGGGTGCCGAAGGTTCCGTTGTCGATAACGGCCTCGGCGTAGTGGGTCTCGTTCTCCACTAGCGTTTTCTCCGATACATATCGTCTTCATCGCCCCCGCGCCCGTGTGGCGGGGGACGGTAGCGGAGAAGCCCTCCATCGGCGGGCCGGTCTTCGATCGAAGCACCCGGGTCGATGAGTCCGGGGGCCACTACCGAGGACCGGCGGCGGGGAGGTCTGCTTCTCGCTCGTCGTGGTTCGTTCTGCGGGTCGTTCTTCGACCAGGTTACTGAGATTCGACTCAGCTTGGCATTCCGGCCGTGCGGGCGGGCCCGCCACATCCCGTACATGCGTCCGTACGCACAATCGTACGTACAGCAAAGGGAGCGGCCCCCTCAGTGGTGGGAACCGCTCCCTTCACGGCGTACTACTTGGCGCCGCCGGCCGCACCGCGGCGGATGCCGAGGCGGTCGACCAGGGCACGGAAGCGCTGGATGTCCTTCTTGGCCAGGTACTGCAGGAGGCGGCGGCGCTGACCGACCAGGATCAGCAGACCACGACGGGAGTGGTGGTCGTGCTTGTGGGTCTTGAGGTGCTCCGTCAGGTCCGAGATCCGGCGGGAGAGCATCGCGACCTGGACCTCGGGGGATCCGGTGTCGCCCTCCTTCTGGGCAAACTCGGACATGATCTGCTTCTTCGTAGCGGCGTCGAGCGGCACGCGTACTCCTCTTTGATGTTCGATGCGTCCACGAGTGCCCCTGGTCTTGATCGCAGGGGGGCTTCCGTTACTCGGGAACGAAGGTCCGATGAGCGCAGCTCTCAGGATGATCCGGGAGCGCGTACACAAACGGCCGTCACACAGCGTACCAGTCCGGCGGAGCCGGTTCGGCCGGAGGTGAAGTGACCCCGGAGTCCGACGGCCGCTTCGCCCTCCGTCACCGGACGGGCTTGATCGCGCCCGGCCGGTGACGGGTTTCGCCGGGCGGGCCCGCGGGGTCAGCTGGTGAGGGCGCGGATCGAGTGGTAGAGGTCGAAAACGGCGAGGCACAGGGGCATCAGCGTCAGGAGCACACACGCTTCGGCGATCTCCAGGAAGCGCCCCCAGAACGGAGTGACTCCCTTGCGCGGCACGATCAGCCCGATGGCGGTGATCAGGGCGGCGGCGCCCGCGACGGCCGCGGTGAGCCAGATCGTACGGATGTCGAGCGCGCTGCTGTCCCCGGTGACGGCCTCGCGCAGCATTTCGGCCGGCGGATCGAGGGACAGGCCGAGGCCCAGGAGCACGAGTGCGCCGAGACCCGCCGCCAGGGCGCAGCCGACCTGGGCCGTGTAACGGAACAGATGGGAACGCATCAGCATGGCGATCCCGGTGGCGAGCGCCAGCAACTGGCCCCAGACGTTGCCCGAGAACCCCAGGACGGCCGCGGCGCCCACGGCCACCAGCGCGCAGCCGCCGACCAGGCCGACGAGCAGTTCGTGGCCGCGCCGCGCCTGGGCGGCGATGCGGTCGGCGTCGACCGGGCCCTGCGGCGCCGACTCGGACGTCCCGTAGTCACCCACGGTGGTACGGGGCGGCTCGAAGCCGATGGGAAGGCGGGCGAAACGGGTGGAGAGACCCGGCAGGAAGGCGAGGACACCCACGGCGAGCGGGGCGCACACCGCCGCGGTCTCGGCAGGCTTCATGCCCGTCATGATCGCGACGAAGGTCACCAGCAGGCCGACGGTGGCGGCGAACACGAACGCGACGAAGAGACCGTCCCCGCCGGGGGCGGCGATCATGAGGATCACCGCCGCCACCAGCACGGCGGCGCAGGCGAGCAGGAACTGGAGCCTGCCGATGCCCTGCCCCTCGCCGAGCGACAGCAGCCCGGCGCCGGCGACCGCCGCGTTCGCGAGCGCGCCGATGCCCAGGGCCATGGACGATCCCCGGTCGTCGTACACGCGCGCACGTACGCACGCCAGCGCGAGAGCGAGTACGGCGACGACAGCGGCAAGGACGCCGGGCAGGCCGTGCATGTCGTGCCGGACGTCGGAGGTCCACAGCACGAAACCGAGCAGGACCAGCAGGACCGACCCGCCGAAGAGGCCGGCTCCGCGCATGAGGCTGTCGCCCCAGAGGGTGCGGTCCCGGACGACGGCGGAGGCGACCGCGTCGGAGACGTCGTCGAAGACCGCGGGGGGCAGGGACTCGGAGAAGGGGCGCAGGGACAGGAGTTCGCCGTCGAGGATGCGCTGACTGGCCAGGGTGCGCCCGCTGTCGAGGACG
The DNA here is from genome assembly GCF_044742755.1 of Streptomyces sp. NPDC087845. NCBI lineage: Bacteria > Bacillati > Actinomycetota > Actinomycetes > Kitasatosporales > Streptomycetaceae > Streptomyces > Streptomyces sp. NPDC087845. The sequence goes on along the minus strand of NZ_JBIUVC010000032.1, from coordinate 45,570 downwards.
GTGCCGTCGCGGCGTACCAGGTGATAGCCGACCGGAGCCCCCTGGGCGGGGCTCTGCCCCGACAGCCGGAGGATCTCCGGGTACAGGTCGGCGACCGGGATGTCCTCGGGCAGCGCCACATCGACGCGGCTGTCGGGCGCGACGACCGTGACCCGGCAGAAACCGGTTCCGTTGCCGGCCGGAACTCCGGGACCCGGCCGGCCTTGCCCGGTGGCCGCCGCTTGGGCCGTCATAGTCACCTGCTGCTCCCCCACATCGTTCTCCTGAAACGAACCTCGGGAGCGCGGGCCTCGCTCGCGCCCCGATTGACCGTTTCCTTGCGGTAGTTAGCGAATGCTTACACGCGTCGCGACACCCTATCGCTCTCGGGTCATCTCGTACGCCAGTAGGATCCTCCCGCGGATGGAGCCCGTCGCCACGGGGGCGCCGATACGAACAGTTCTGTCCGGCAAGGGAATTGGTGAGCTGTGAGCCAGATCGTCGTCAAGCGCCCACCGCGGGCCCTGCCCTCCGAAGTGCCGGACGAGCAGGTGCAGTTGCAACCTCCGCCCGAGCTTCCTCGCGGCCAGCAGGAGGGGGTGATGATGCAGCTGCTGCCGATGCTCGGCATGGGTGGTTCCGTCGTCTTCTTCTTCATGACCCCGAACCCGATCATGCGGATCATGGGAATGATCATGATCGGGTCGACGGTCGCCATGGCCATTGCGACGCTCGTCCGCTTCCGGCGCGGCACCCAGGGGCAGCTCGCCGACATGCGGCGCGACTATCTGAAGTATCTGACGCAAACCAGGCGCGCCGTACTGAAGACAGCCCGCAAACAGCGCGACGCGCAGTTCTATCTCCACCCCTCCCCGGAGCAGTTGTGGGCGCTTGTCGCCGAGGGCAGCCGCGTGTGGGAACGCCGCGTCGGTGACGCCGACTTCGCGCAGGTGCGCATCGGCCTGGGCAGTCAGGAACTCGCCACCCCCCTCGTCGCGCCCGAGACCGCGCCGGTCGATGAGCTGGAGCCGCTGACAGCGGGGGCGATGCAGCAGTTCCTGACGACCCACAGCACGCTGGACGGCCTGCCCATGGCCGTCTCGTTGCGCGCCTTCTACCACCTGACGATCAGCGGCGAAGCGGAGTCCGTCCGTTCCACGGCCCGCGCGATGGTCGGTGCGCTCGCCTCGCTGCACTCCCCCGAGGATCTGGTCATCGCCTTCGCGACGGGCCGGGACGCCGCCCCGCACTGGGAATGGGCGAAGTGGCTTCCGCACGCCCAGGCCCCGGACTTCATCGACGGCGCCGGTGGCCGCCGTCTGATCACCACGAGCATGGCGGAGCTGGAGGAGATGCTCGCGGGCCGGCTCGACGGCCGGCCGCGCTTCCAGCCCGACGGCCAGCCGCTCATGGACCAGCCCCATGTCGTCGTCGTGCTCGACGGCCAGTCCGTGTCGCCGGTGTCGGCGCTCGCTGCGGCCGAGGGCCTCCAGGGCGTGACGGTCGTCGAGGTCGTGCCGGGTGAGGTCGACGGGGCGCGCGGCGGCCTGTCCGCCGTGGTGCACCCCCATTCGCTGCGGCTGGAGTCCGGGCACGGGCTGGTCTACGACGGCCTTCCCGACCTGCTCGGCCATGAGGCCGCCGAAGCACTGGCCCGGCAGCTGGCGCCGCTCCATGTGGCCTCGGGCGGGGACGACGACGAGCCGTTGCTCGCCAATCTCGAATTCACCGATCTGCTGAACCTCGGTGACGCGGCCTCGATCGACGTCGGCAGGACCTGGCGGGCCCGCTCCCAGGCGGAGCGGCTGCGCGTCCCGATCGGCGTCGGCGAGGACGGCAGCCCGGTGATGCTGGACCTCAAGGAAGCGGCCCAGGAGGGAATGGGGCCGCACGGCCTGTGCGTCGGCGCCACCGGTTCCGGAAAGTCCGAACTGCTGCGTACGCTCGTCCTCGGCCTCGCCGTCACCCACACCTCGGAGACGCTCAACTTCGTCCTCGCGGACTTCAAGGGTGGAGCCACCTTCGCCGGTATGGCGCAGATGCCCCACGTCGCAGCGGTGATCACCAACCTCGCGGACGATCTGACGCTGGTCGACCGGATGGGCGACTCCATCAGCGGTGAGCTCAACCGGCGCCAGGAGATGCTGCGCGACGCGGGCAACTACGCCAACATCCACGACTACGAGAAGGCACGCGCCGCGGGCGCCCCGCTGCAGCCGATCCCCTCCCTCGTCCTGGTCATCGACGAGTTCAGCGAACTGCTCACCGCCAAGCCCGACTTCATCGAGATGTTCGTGCAGATCGGACGCATCGGCCGTTCGCTGGGCGTCCATCTGCTGCTTGCCTCGCAGCGCCTCGAAGAGGGGCGGCTGCGCGGCCTGGAGACCTATCTCTCGTACCGGATCGGCCTGCGCACGTTCTCGGCGGGCGAGTCCCGGTCGGCGCTGGGCGTGCCCGACGCCTACCACCTGCCCAACGTCCCCGGGTCCGGCTATCTGAAGTACGGCACGGACGAGATGGTGCGCTTCAAGGCCGCGTACGTCTCGGGGGTGTACCGCTCGGGCGCCCAGTCGGCCGTCTCCTCCGGTCCCCTGCCGGTGGACCGCAGGCCGGTGGTGTTCACGGCGGCTCCGGTGCCGGTGCAGTACGTACAGCCCAGCCCGGAGACCGGGGCCTCGGTGCCCGACGCACGTACGCCGGAGGACGACGCCCTGGCGGACACGGTGCTCGATGTGATCGTGCGCCGGCTGGAGGGCCGGGGGGCCTCCGCGCACCAGGTGTGGCTCCCTCCGCTGGACAACCCGCCGTCGCTCGACGAACTCCTGCCGGGGCTCTCCGCGGTCGAGGGCCGTGGGCTGACCCAGCCGGGATTCGAGGGTTCGGGCCGCCTCGTCGTACCGCTCGGCGTGGTCGACAAGCCGTACGAGCAGCGGCGCGACACGCTCTACCGTGACTTCTCCGGTGCTGCGGGCCACATGCAGATCACCGGTGGTCCGCAGTCCGGCAAGTCCACGCTGCTGCGCACACTCATCGCGGGCTTCGCGCTCACCCACACGCCCCAGGAGGTCCAGTTCTACGGACTCGACTTCGGTGGCGGCGGGATGGCCTCGGTCTCCGGTCTGCCGCACGTCGGCGGGATCGCCTCCCGGCTCGACCCGGAGCGGGTGCGGCGCACGGTCTCCGAGGTGTACGGGATCATGGCGCGGCGCGAGGAGTACTTCCGCAGCGCGGGCATCGACTCCATCGCCACCTTCCGCAGGCTCCGGGCGCGCGGCGACATCTCGGCCACGGACCAGCCGTGGGGCGACGTCTTTCTGATCATCGACGGCTGGGGCAACTTCCGTACGGACTACGAGGGTCTGGAAGCGGCGGCCGTGGACATCGCGGCGCGCGGCCTCGGATACGGCATCCACCTGATCGTCACGGCGTCACGTTCCATGGAGGTCCGGGCCAACCTCAAGGACCACCTGATGAACCGGCTCGAACTGCGGCTCGGCGACGTCATGGACTCCGAACTGGACCGCAAGGCCGCGGTCAACGTGCCGGCCGGCGTGCCCGGTCGTGGTCTCACGCCGGAGAAGCTGCACTTCATGGCCGCGGTACCGCGGATCGACGGAATCAACTCCGACAGCGACCTCTCCGAGGCGACGGCGGCCATGAACCAGGAGGTCGCCCGGCACTGGACCGCGGCGCCCGCTCCGGCGGTCCGGCTGCTGCCCCGCGAACTCCCGGTGCGCGAACTGCCCGCGGGCCACGCGCAACCGGAGCGGGGTATCGCGTTCGGTATCGACGAGAACAACCTGGAGCCGGTCTTCCTCGACTTCGAGCGCGACCCGTTCTTCCTGGTGTTCGGCGAGAGCGAGTCCGGAAAGTCCAATCTGCTGCGGCTGCTCATCAAGCAGCTGACCGAGAGGTACGACGGGAACGTCTGCAAGCTCTTCGTCATCGACAACCGGCGAGCGCTCCTGGACGTCACCCCTGCGACGCACCTGGCCGAGTACGTGCCCATGTCCAACAACATGGAGCACCACATGGACGCGCTGTACGACCTGATGAAGCGCCGTACGCCGTCGCCCGACGTCACGGCGCAGGAGCTGCGCGAGCGCAGTTGGTGGAGCGGGCCGACGGTCTACGTGGTCGTCGACGACTACGACCTGGTCTCCACGTCCAGCGGGAACCCGCTGGCCAAGCTCACGGAGATGCTGCCGTTCTCACGTGACGTCGGCGTCCGGTTCATCATCGCCCGCAGCACGGCGGGGGCCGGACGGGCCCTGTACGAGCCGTTCATGCAGCGCATCATGGAGCTGGGCGCGCAGGGCCTGATGCTCTCGGGCGACCCCATCGAGGGGGACGTCCTCGGCAACGTACGACCGCGCCCGATGCCTCCGGGGCGCGGGGTCTTCGTCACGAGGCGGCGGGGGAATCCGCTGGTGCAGTCCGGGCTCATGGACGGGGAGCGGTAGCGCCGCACGCGCGGCGGGCGGGGCGGCGGGCCGGCCCGGGTGACTGTTCCCGCCTGCCTCGTACTCCGCACTCTCCACACGCCTGGAAGGGGGCGGCGGCTCGCCCGGCTGCCGCCCCCGGACGGAACTGATCCGTTCAGTTCGGCGGTCCTTCAGTTCGGTGTCAGGCAGTCCGGGCGTGCGGGCGACGCGGTCCTACGACCGCACCGCCGGCCATCGGGACCAACGGGACTGACAAGACCAACAGGACTGGCAGGACCGGCAGGACTGACACGGCATGAAGATCGAACGGCGGTGAAGCTGACGCTAAACTCCCGTCAAGTTCGATTGGCAGGTCGATTTTTCGAGTGAAGGATCGAAGTCTTCTCATCCAGCTCGGCGCAACAGACTGCACGGGGGAAAGGGGTCTGATGACCTGGGACGAGTGGGAGCAGCTCAAGACGGCGGCTGTCGAGAACCGCTCCGCGGCGATGCAGCTGAACCATGTACCGGACGAGGGCGGCGCGCCCGCTCCCGGAGGTGACCTGAAGGTCGATCAGCAGGACCTCGCGGCCGTCGGTGACGCGGCGTTCAAGCTCTTCGACAATCTGGGCAAGAACGGCCGTGACGCCTGGTCCATCAGCCAGACGGCCGCAAAGGATCTGAGCACCCAGGGCTTCGCACTGGGCGGCGCGCTCGACCATGTGCAGGATCGCTGGGAGAAGCAGCTCAAGACCCTGCTGGACGCCTGCGCGCACATTTCCAATCACATGGATTTCACCAAGGGCGCACACGCCGGTGACGAGTACTACATCTACGGCATCGTGAGCAGCATATCGACGCTGGACGACGGGTTCACGGAGAGGACGCAGCGCTGATGGACTTCGAAACGCTGCGCCAGGGCGACTTCAGCCAGCTCGGCCAGGCCATCACTGCCTGGAAGGGGGTGGTGGACAAACTCGGAACGCTGGAAACGGACGCACGGGACAACCTGAAGGCGAAGGCGGACAAGGCCAACTGGGCCGGTGTGAATGCCACCGTCTCTCGTGAGTTCATCACCAAGACGGCGGGAGAATTCTCCGACGCCCACACCCAGGCGAAGACCATCCACAGCATCCTCAACGACACCCGCGACGAGTTGGTCAGCTACAAGGAGCAGTTGGACCAGGCCTTGGAGCGGGGCCGCAAGAAGAACCTCACGGTGGCCCAGATCGGCGGTGGCGGCTTCACCGTGACGATGCTCATCCACCCGGACCGCGCCGCCAAGGGCCACGAGGTCCCGGACCACTCTCCGCAGGACGCGGACCACCTGCGGGACGATGTGCAGCTCATCCTGAACCGGGCGACGGAGAGCGACACGACGGCGGCGACCGTGCTGCGCGCCATCGTCGACCAGGCCGAGGTCGGCTTCTCAGGTGCCTCGTACACCGACCGTGACACCGCGATCGACGCCCTGCGCAAGGCCGAGGAAGCCGCCAAGCTGATCAAGGAGAAGGGCGACGAGATGTCGCCCGAGGAGTTCCAGAAGCTGAACGGTCTGCTCAGCTCGTTCAAGAACGACCCGTTGTTCCAGGAGAAGTTCGCCACGCAGCTGGGCCCGAAGGCGACGCTGGAGTTCTGGGCGGACCTTTCGAGCCCGGACAGCCCGAAGGGCCTCGCCCGCACGCAGCTCGACCATCTCGGGGAGTTCCAGAAGAACCTGGGATACGTCCTGGGCGGCGCCACCCAGTCGGACAGCCCTGCCATGCGGCAGTGGGAGAACGACATGCTGAGGTTCTCGGGCGAGCGGTACAACACCCGCCAGGGTGACGTCTGGGGCTTCCAGATCATGAGCAACCTCATGCGCACGGGCGACTACGACGACCAGTTCCTCAACAAGTACGGCAACGAACTGGTCGCCAAGGAGAAGGAGATGAGGCTGCCGGACCACTTCTGGAACCAGCAGCCGAAGCCGAAGCTGAACTTCGTCGGCGACGAGGACTTCGGCCGCGACCCGATGACGGGCTTCCTCACGGCGCTCTCCAACAGCCCGGACGCCTCGACGGACTTCTTCAACACGAAGGAGCCGCAGGACAACGCGCAGTGGGTGCTGAAGGACCGCCCGTACTTCGACGACTCACCACTGAACGACGGCCCGAACGAGGGCAAGGACGCGGCCGGCAAGGCCATGTTCGCGGCGGTGTCGGGCGTCAGCGACCCGGAGGCGCCCGGGACGAAGTACGAGGAGCACACGCCGGAGCAGCGGGAGGCCATGAAGCGCTCCCTGGGCATCCTGGCGAGCACCGGCAACGACTTCCCGTCGGAGATGCGCGACAGCATGGCGTACGCCATGGGCAACCATGGCGACTGGGTCCACGAGGCGATGCGCAGCCCACTCGTCCCGCGCTCGCTGGACGCAGGGCAGCTGATGGAAGTCAGCAAGCAGATCTCGCGCAACAGGCAGGACTACGAGACCCTCACCCAGGTCATGCATCAGGCGATCGTGACCGACATCCTCACCAGGAACGACCACCTCGACAGCCCCACCGAGATCGCCCACCCCGAGGACACCCTCGACAGCGCCGGTCGCACGATCGGTTTCCTGGAAGAAGCCCGCTACCAGGCCACCAACACCGACAAGGGCGAAGCCCTCGCCGACGCCTCGTGGAAGAAGATGGGGAGGTACCACGTTGTGGGCGGTCTCCTCGGGCCGTGGCATCCGCTCGGCGACGCGGTACAGCGCGGCGTGGACGTGATCACCACGAAGATGCTGGAGGACGAGCAGAACCGGATCAACGACTCGGCCACCGCCGATCACACCAAGACGTACGCCAACCGCTGCCTGGAACTCCAGTCACTCGCGGACATCTGGTACCAGGAGAACAAGGACTGGGCGGAGGACCCCGCGCACGAGGGCTTCTCCAAGAACCAAGGCATCTACTCACAGATCGAGGGCTCCGCCAACGACGGCAACAAGAAAGCCGAGGGAGTGAAGGGCATCCAATGACGAAGGTACTTCGCCACACGGCCGTCTCCGCCCTCACCGCGTGGCTCGCACTGTCCCTCACCGCATGCGGCAGCGGACGGGAGTACACCGTTCCGAAGGAAGCGTGCGGGGTCCCGCTCAACGAAAAGACCCTCGACCCGTTCCTCTTCGACGGCAAGAAACTCAGGGTCACGGGTGGTTCCGTGATCGAGACCGGCACGAACATTCAGGGTGCCTGCCGCATCGGGGTGGACGGCAAACTGGTGGTCCACCTCCGGGTCGACAAGGCGGACAAACTCTACGATCCGATGGACAAGTTGTATGCCTTCCGTTTCACCAACCGAGAGAAGATGAAGGACCTGCCGTTCGCCGGACTGGGGGCACTGGGTGACGCTACCTCCATGGTCAGTACAGGCTGCTCCGGCCCCAAGGCGGACTCCCTCATCGCGATCGTCAGCGTCGACGGCCAGGCCGGCGGTGACGTCGCCGAACGTCGCAAGGACATCAAGGCCTTCATCTTGGACTTCGTACCGAAGGTGAAGAAGGCTCTCCGCTGCACGGCCTGACACCCCCTGCCCACGGCCCGCTCTCCCGCGAGGCGGCCGTGGGCAGTGGGTTCCCTACCGCCCACGCGCCCGCACTCAGGTCGCCCAGCGCCGACACTCCGCGACCTCGGCTTGGCGTTCGGGACACAAGTCAGGGTGGGCACCTCCCGTGCGTGCCCACCCTGACCGCGTCTTGTCGAGAACTACTCGAAGTTGGCCCTCGCCCGCTTGTCGCCGGCGTGGTAGGCCGTTCCAGCCTCGCGCACCTTCTTGGAGATCTCGCTCAGGGCGGTGTGAATCGCCGTGGCGTCGTTGTCCCAGCCGCGCTGAGCGGTGTCATAGGCACTCTTGGCTTCGCCCACCCAGAGCTCGGACACGTTGGCAATCATCCGCTTGATCGACGCAAGGTCCTCTTGGAGCTGCTTGCTCTGCCGGTCAATGGCACTGGCTGCGAGATCCAGGCTCGAGTAAGTGACAACCATCGTGCCGTCGTTGTTGTTCGGCATGCGGTCCTCCCGTGTTATCTGGGTTTAGTGGTAAGGCCTCGTACGTGGTGCAGGTGCGGCCAGGTCAGAAGCTGTTGAGGTTCGAGGTCCTGGCCTCCGCGGTCGCATCACCCGAGTAACCGCTGACGACGTCGACGCCCTGGAGGGCCTGCTTGACTTCGTCTTCGGTGTTGCCCGAAATGGTGCGCGCCGCCTTGATGGCCTCCTGGTAGTTGAGGAGCCGATGGGCGATGCTGACCATCTTCCGGTTGATCTCGTCCTGCTTCGTGTTGAAGGCGCCGGCGCCGATGCCCTTCCAAGCGCCTTCCAGGCTGTCGATCGTCGCCTGCAGCGTCTTCAGCTGGCCCTTCACGGAGTCGAACCGCGTGGAGAGCTCGCCCTCCAGCTTGAGGAGAGCGGCATCTGAGAGCTTTTGATCGGCCATGTTTTCGGCTTCCTTCCTGGTGCTCTTATTCGGTCCGGCTTTACTCGCCGGTGGGTACGGGTGAAGAACCTACGGCCAGTCAGGCGGTGCGGCGCTTACGGACGAGCGCGAAGGCTCCGCCGCCGAGCACGACTACCGCTGCCGCTCCGCCGATGATCAGGCCGAGCGGGCTGCCGTCGTCCTTCTCCTTGCTGGAGCCTGCCACGACGGCGTCGTCAGCCTTTTCTTTCTTCTCGGGCTGTGACGAAGCTGGTGCAGACGGGGCGGGGGAGGCCGAGGAGCCGGACGTCTTTTCCTTGGTGAGGGGGCTGATGTCCGGGGCGCCGGGGTTTCCCTTGCCCTTCAGGATGTTCATGGAAGGGCGGATCAGGCCGTGGCCGAGGTACTTGCTGAGCGTGCCCTTCTCCCAGTCACGGCCTGCTGTGTCGAAGAGAACGTTGAGGACCTGGTTCGCAGTCCAGTCGGGGTGGGCGGACCACACCAGGGCTGCGGAGGCGGATGCGATGGCAGTGGCTGCGCTGGTGCCGCCATCGCCGTCGCAGTAATCTCGGAAGGTTTCGTCACACCAATACGGGATGTCGTTACCGGGAGCGGCAATGTCCACGATGTTCCCGTTCTGGGAGTACTCGGCTACCTTGCCCTCGCGGTCAGCCGAGGAGACTCCTACGACCTGCGGGTACGCGGCAGGGTACTGTTCTTTGTTACTCGTCTCCGCATTATTCCCGACACCCGCGAAGAACAGTTTTCCCTTACTTTGTGCGTACTTGACGGCTTCTCGCTCTTCTCGGCCTGGGAAGTCGCTAGCAAACGACATGCTGATGATCTGCGCATCACTGTCCGCTGCGGCCCGGATTGCATCCTCCGTGTCATGCGCATTCACCGAATGCTCATTCTGGAAATCCGTATCGGTGATCCGCATCGGGATGATTTTCGCACCTGGGGCAAGGCCTCGCAGGCCCCCACCCTTACCCGTGCCGGCAATCAACTCAGCCATCGTTGTGCCGTGCCCGTCATAGTCGTCGTACTCATTGCCGTCAGCCCCTGTAGCGTCAAACCCCTTCAGGATCTGCCCCTTCAGCGAAGGAGTGGACGCATTGACGCCGGTGTCGATGACAGCAACCTTGATGCCTTCGCCCGTGGTGACCTTCCACATCTCCTCTGCCTGCATCGCGCTGAGGTACCACTGCTTCGATTGCACGTCTGCGGCCACTGCAGAGGGGGCAGCCCCTGCGAATCCCGCACTCCAGGCAGCGACCACGGCCATCGTGCCAAGCAGACGTCCTCGCAATCCGACAGGCATACGGCACTTCCGGGTCTGGCTCATTCCTGCTGTCATCCTGACTTCCGAACCTTCCCTGTACCTACTCGATCACCGGCGGTGCGACTCCACGCCGTCCGGCCTCCCACGTCTCTCTGTCTTCCGTCAGGTAGTCCGGACGCGGGGTGCCGCCGTTCTGGTCCTCGTCGTCAGAGTCCCTTCGGCCTGCGGGCCCACGCACGAGGCCCGCGCCCCCAGCAGTGAAGCCCCTTGCACCCGAGCCGGATCCAGCAGCACCGCGAGGCGTACCCACGACGCCGTTCGAGCTGGGAGTCCCCCGCCCACCGGGACGAGTCACGCTGTTCGTTCCGCCGGCTCCGACAACCGTTCCACGCGGAACACCCCGAGCTGCTCCAGACGTACCTGCGCCCGGAACGGTGCGCTGCGGGTTCCCACCTACGATGCCGTTTGCCCGCCCAGGACGCGGACCAGGAGACCTGGAGGTACCAGCTTGGCCTCCTGCCGTGGGCCTGCCGCCAGTCACACCGGACCGACCCGCAACGGGTGGCTGGCTCCCGCTCCCACCAGGGCGCCCAGACGTGCCTGAGCCCGGGCCACCGCCCATGGGATTCGGACGCCCAACCGGAGCTCCGGTGCGCCCATTCGCCGCAGGCCCACTGCGCATGGGGCCGCCGTTTCCAGGCTGCCCGATTGCTCTGGGCAAACCAGTTGATGCCGTGGACCGCCGCGAGCTGCCTGTCACGGGGTCCACAAAGCCATTCACCATGGGCGGAGTCGAGCTTGTACTCGGGCTCGTAGGATTGGTAGCCGACGGCATGGGGGACGTGTCGGGAACCGTCACGGGGGCCGGTGGCGCGGCCACACTGTCGATCTCCGTCGAGGTGCTTGTGTCCAGCGCGGGTGCAGTTCCGAGTGCCTCGATTGCAGCTCGATTGCTGGTGACACCAGGGGTGCCTGTGTCAGCCGTGGCGGCGCGCTCTGAGGTCCCCGGTGTCGTGCTGTTACCCAACCTCTCGGAGCCCGCCGATGAGCCCCCGGAGTTGGAATCTGGTCGGATGCGGCCCTGCGGCCGCGGCATCGCAACATCAAGTTTCTTGTCGAACCGCGGAGGCTCCTGCGCCGCCAGCGTCTCCTCCGAGACCGAGTAGTACGACGCCAGTCGGTTCGCCTGGTTGATGGCCTCCTGGCGGTTCTTCTCGACCTTCACCGCCGCGACGTACTCCGGGTTGCCATCGATCCGCTTCGGGGCCTCGATGTCCTCGACGGATTTGCGGTCCAGGCGGTTGTCGCGCGGCGGCAGGGATTTGCGTACCGAGGCGAGGCCCGTGCCTGCGACCGTGATCTGCGTCCCGGCCGCCTCCGCGAAATCGCTCAGCTTCGTGGCGTGGGCGACCAGGCCGTTGCCCCAGTCGCGGAAGGCAATTCCGGACTCGCCCTCCCAGTCGACTTCCTTGATGAAGTCGCTCAGTTCGTCCGCGGCCTCTTTGATGGCCGTCCTTGCACTCAGGAGCGCCTCGCCCGCGTTTTCGAGGTGCTCCGGATTGGAGTTCTCGATCAGGTCGATCATCGCGTTGAGCTCGTGGCCCTCGAACGAAGTCCGTCCTGAGGAGCCCGAACGTCCGAAGCCGAAGGACTCCATGACGTGCTGGACCTGCCGGTTGACGTCAGTGACGATCAGCTGGGCCTGGACGCGCTGCTGGTCCTGCGTGTGCTGTTCCTTGGCGCTCGGTTCCGGCTTCTTCGCATCACTCATTCGGCTGCCCACCCCGAATCGCTCTGGTTGTCGGCGTTCCGAGACTCAGGCTTGCCGCCCTTCTCGGCCTGCGCCTTCTCGTGCTCCTTGTCCAGGCGGACCTGGATCTCGTAGAACCGGCGCCGCACGTCGTCGTCCACGTTGTCGAAGCCGACCGCCGCCGCGTGCACGCCGAGGCTCAGATATTCGATCTGGTCGCCGAGCGACTTGGAGAGCGAGACGAGCGCCTCGTGGACGCGGTTGTACTGCGTGTACAGCCCGTCTGCCTCCGCGAAGCACGCGTTCTGACCGCTCAGGGCGGCACGCGACACCGTCTGCGCCGCGATCTTCGACTTACCGGCTGCCGAACCCTCAAGGTCCGCGAGCATCGTATTGACACGCCCCCTGAACTTCTCCAGTGCGCCAACACCGCGCCGGAGGTCGCCCCGGCCTCCCCCGCCATCGCCTGGATCGGTCACGATCCCGCCCCTCCCCGATTCCCCGTTTGCTCAGACTTGTTCACTCGTTGCTATCGCACCCGAGCGAACAAGTCTGACCTCATTTCATAAACTCTAGCCACTGGTTACGAGAGGACCAACTGTCTTGTCCATCACGTAACTTCCGCGGACGGATTCACGGCTCACGGCCTTGTCAGGCATGGCCCGCCCTTCCCAGGCGCCTGGACCGCCGTCGGGCGTCGCGCACGGCCACGGCGGCACCCGCAATCGCGGCGACCAGCACTGCCCCGCCCACCACCACGTAGGTCGCCAGGCGTGCGTTGCGTTCGTCCGTCGTTTCGCCCAGGTGGAGTTCAGCGGGTGTGGGCGCTTCGCCCTTGCTGACGCCCTCGTTCGCCACGGGGCGTTCGATGGGCTTGTCGTCCTCGGTCAGGGCACGTACCGGGTCGACGACGCCCCAGCCGACCAGGCGGTCGTGTCCCGCGACCGAGCGTTCCGCCGTCTGCTGGATCTGGGCGACGATCTGCTTCCGCGTCCAGCCCTGGTGCTTGGCCTTGATGAGGGCGGCGACGCCCGCGACGTACGGGGCCGAGAAGCTGGTGCCGTTGTCGGCGCAGTGCCCGCCGCCGGGGACCGTCGAGATCATGTCCACGCCGGGGGCGGCCACGCCCACGAACTCGCCGGACTGGGAGAAGGCCGCCCGCTCGTTGTTGCGGTCCGACGCGGCCACGGCCAGGACACCTTCGTACGAGGCCGGGTAGGTCTCCTTGACGTTGCCGCCCAGCCCGTCGTTGCCGGCGGAGGCGACGATCACGATCTCCTTGGCCAGGGCGGCGTCCACCGCCTCCTTCAGAGCGCCCGCGGGTTTCACCGCCTTGGCCGTGTCCTGGGAGATGTTGATGACGTCCGCGTGGGCGACGTCGGCTGCGTAGCGGATGGAAGCGGCCAGCGATTCGGCCGTTCCGTGGCCCTCGGCGTCGTTCTGCTGGATCGGAATGATCGTCGCGTCCGGAGCCAGGCCGGTGAAGCCGGTGCCCTTCGCCTCTCGCGCGGCGATGATTCCGGCGACCTTGGTGCCGTGACCGACCGTGTCGGTGGTGCCGTTCTCGTTGCCGCGCTCGACCTTGTTGCCGTTCTCGTCCTTGAGGTCCTTCGACAGGAAATTACGTCCGCTCTTGGCATCCACGGCTGCCTTGAGCTGCGGATTCTTGACGTCCACGCCCGTGTCGATGACGGCCACCCGCACCCCCTTGCCGGTGGACTGCTTCCACAGCTCGTCCATCAGGACGCGCTGCAACGCCCAGGGGCGGCCCGCGTACTTCTTCGAGGGGAAGGTGCACTGGGTGGAGTCGTCCGCGGCGGCGGGCAGTACGGGCAGCGTGACGAAGAGGACGGCGGTGGCGGCCGCGGCTGTCAGCGGGCGCCGGTACGGAGAGGGGTGCGTCGTCATGTGGATGCGCTCCTCAGGATCCCTGCGGCTGACGGGCCGCGCCGGTCGACAGGCGTGGTCCCGTGGGCAGGAACGAGGACCAGGCGGCCGGGACGGGCGCGGGCACGACGTCCTTGTATCCGAGCCGGTTCTGCGCCTGTTGCGCCTCCTGCTGCCGCTGCGCCTTCTCCTCCTTCGAGCCTGATTCACCGATGCCGGAGTCGTCCTGCACGCTGTCGCCGTTGGACTGCATGGCATAGCGCAGACCGGTGTCGGTGACCAGGAAGAGGGGGCCGGAGTCGGCGCTGGACCCCTTGAACTGCCGGAAGAGCTGTCCGGATCCGGGGGTGACGTAGGCGCTGCTGGAGCCGGTGGGGAGCGTTGCGGGGAAGCTCGTGCCCGCCCATGTGCTGAGCGTGCCGGCCCCGTCCTTCGTGGCGACACCGCGCAGGACGTTGCACACGGTGTTGCGACTGCCGGCCGCGGCGCTCGCGGAGTTGACGGGCATCGGCTTGCTCGTGGGCCAGTCCATGTCCTGTCCGAAGGCCTCGCCGGGCTCGAACGCTCCGGCGCTGACCGGCCTCTCCTTGCCGTCCTGGCCCAGGTTGACCAGGGCCCGGCTGCTGAGCAGGAGCTTGGCGACGAAGTCCGATACGGGGGCGACCCGGCCGCGCAGGACCACGTACTGCTGGGTCCTGGTACCGGATGTCGCCGCGAGGACCGTTCCCACCTTGTTCGCCTCGGGCTGCAGCTTCCCCGGGATGCCCGCGTCGTCGCCGGGGGTTCCGGGGAGGGTCGGGAAGTCGATGGCGTCCCCGGTGTGCAGGGTGGCCAGCCACGCGGCGGAGACCCGCTGGGGGGCGCGGCCGTCGCCGACCAGGGTGCGCAGAAGCAGTTCGTCGTTCTTCACCTTGTACGCCTTGCCCGCGGCGTCCACGATGTAGCGGGTTCTGTCGGGTCCCGGTCCCTCGACGTACATCAGGTCACCACCGTGCAGTCGGCCCGCGCCCTCGGTCTTCTTCTGGTCGCGCTCCGCGAAGACGAACGCGGCCTTCTGGATGGCTCTGCCGCCCTCGCCGGGCCGCTCGCAGACGGCCCACCGCTTCTTCGCTCCGGCTTCGTTCTTGTCCGGCAGCCGGTCGGGGGCGTACGGGATGCCAAGGGTGGCGCCGTGCGGGATCTTGCCGCTGTCGAGGACCGATTCGTCGACGTTGATGACCTTGCCCTTGTCCGGGGCGAGGAGGAGCTTGGCGCTGGACATGTTCAGTACCGGGTGGAGCTGCGTCTTGCCATCGGTCTTCAACACCACATAGCGCGTGGTGGATTTGCTGGCGATGATGACGTTCTCGTAGGGGGTGTCCCATTTCTGGGGTGCGACGGGTTTGAACATCCCCCAGGCTCCGAACGCCGCGAGGATGACGACGCCGACGATCGCACCGGGCACCACCGCACGCAGAGGGCGCGGCGCGCCCTCCTCCGAGCCGCTCGGGTTGGGTTGCAGGAACTGTGCGATCAACCGCCGCTTCGCGAAGGTGTAGGCGTTGAGTTCGTCCCGCCGTGATGCCATCTGTCCGCTGCCCCTTTTCCCCAGTGGGCGACCAGGTTCCCACACACGTCGTCGCCCCCCGCCGTCGACTGGGCCCCCTACTATGCCTGTTGGCACGTGGCCGCCACTGCTCAGGTAGGGTGATCGCCCGGTCAACGCCCGTGAAAAGAAACGGTAAACGGGTATAGAGGGGGCAATGCGGCGATGGGTGCAACGACGCGCGAGCGAACGGGGCGGTCTTCCCATCGAGCGTCCAGCCCTTCCCGAAGGCAACACGGCAACGAGCCGGCCGGCGCACCATCCGCCCCGCCGGTGAACGCCCCGTCGGTGAACGCCCCTGCGGCGACGACTCTGCGGCCGACCTCGCGGACCGGTCGCCTCGGTCCCGTACTGCGGCAGATGGTGCTCGTCGAGGCGGCCCTGGCGGTTGCCGCGGTGGGTGCCGCGCTCGGCGGTCCCTGGCTGGTGCCCACCATCGCGGTCGCCTGCCTGCTGGTGCTTCTCGCGGTGGTACGCCGCCGGGGCCGCGCCGTGCAGGACTGGCTGTCGACGGCACTCTCCCTCCGCGACCGCAGGCGCACCGCCGCGGCATCCGCCGCGGACGCGGAGCCGCAGCTGGCGCCGGTGGCGGAAAACGTGCCGGGATTCGCTCCGTACATCTACGTCGACCGGGACCGCCGCACGGTGGGCATGCTCGGGGACGGCACGTTCCTGACCGCTGTCGTGAGGGTCGAGGCCAGCGGTGAATCGCTCCGCCAGGCGCTCGGTGCGCGGGCGCTCCCGCTGTCCCTCCTGGGCGATGCCCTCGCGGTGGACGACATCGTGCTGGAGTCCGCGCAGCTCGTGCAGCAGGTACGCCCCGCTCCGGCGCAGCATCTGCCGCAGCAGTCGGCGGCGCGGCTCTCCTATGCCCCCCTTCAGGAGCAGGCCGGGGCGCCCGCGCTGCGGATGACCTGGGTGGCGGTGAAGCTGGATCCGGAACTGTGCCGGGAGGCGGTCGAGGCGCGCGGGGGCGGCATCGGCGGAGCTCAGCGCTGTCTGGTCCGGGTCGCGGACCACGTGGCGAGCCGGATCACCGGCGCCGGATTCCGGGCCGTGGTGCTGGACCAGGAAGAGCTGCACTCCGCAGTGGCGACATCCGCGTGTGCCAATCCCATCCTGTCGGCCCGCGCCGGGCGCCAGGATGCCGCGCCGCAGCGGCGGACGATGGAGACATCGAGGGTCTGGCGGTGCGACGACCGCTGGCACACCGCCTATGCGGTCGACCGCTGGCCCGAGTTGGGCCGGGCGGCGACTCCTCTCCCGCGCCTCGTCTCGCTGCTGACCCAGGTCCCCGCGTACGCCACGACCTTCAGCCTGACGGTGCGACGCGGTTCGCACCAGGGCGATGTGTCCGTGTCCGGTCACGTACGGATCACCGGTGGATCCGACACCGAACTGGTCGGGGTGCGACGGACATTGGAGCAAGCCGCACGGCACGCCAAGGTCGGCCTGGTGCGACTGGACCGCGAGCAGTTGCCGGGCGTGCTGGCGACGCTCCCGCTGGGAGGCGCACGATGACGAATCGCACCGGGCCGAGGCGGGGCCTGCGCGGCCCTCGCCACGCGGGGCACACCCTGGCGGCGGAGCACCTGGGCGCGCTGTCCCTGCCGGTCGGGGACGACGGCGTGATCATCGGCAGCGATGCCGAGGGGCGCACGCAGATGATCGGGTTCCACCGTCCGGCACCGTACGACGTCCTGTTGATCGGCGGCCTGTGGACCGCGCAGGTGCTGGCGCTGCGCGCGGCGGCCACGGGGGCGCGGGTGGCGGTCGAGACCGGGCGGACCCAGGCCTGGGCCACTCTGGCGCAGGCCGCGGGTGCCGGTCTCGAGTGCGTCTCCCTCCATGACGTGGGCCGGGTTCCGCCGACCGGGGCGACCGTGGGCAGCCCGGTGGTGGTGGTGCGCGACTGCGGCATGCGCCCGCCCCGCGGCCGGGTGGTGTCCTCGCCCTGGCAGTCGGTGCTGACGCTGCTGCCCTATCTGAGCCCTGTGGCGCCCCGGTTGATGCGGGCGTCGACGCTCGTGGGCATCCAGCGGGTCTCGCCCACCGAGGCGGACCAGATCGGCCGGATCCTGGGGCTCACCCGGGCCGAGAGCGAGGCCCTGCCCACCCTGGCGGACGGTGTCACACTCTGGGTGGCGGGCAGCGAGCGCCACTGGGTGATGACCGGCGCGACCGATATCGAGAACGGTCTGCTGGGCGCCGCTCGCCGGATGGACTGAATACTGTTTCGTTCGCGCCCCCGGGCCTGCCGCTTCCAGGGAGGATGGCCGGGGAACGACACGGTTCGATCGAAGGGACGCCGACATGGGCACCCAGCAGGAAAAGGAAGAGCTCTACGCTCTCGACATCTCGGATGTGGAGTGGCTGAGCGCACCGGGGACCGAGCAGGTCGAGGAACGGGTCGAGATCGCCCATCTGCCGGGCGGTGCAGTCGCCATGCGTTCGTCGCTGGATCCGGAGAC
Source organism: Streptomyces sp. NPDC087845 (assembly GCF_044742755.1). Taxonomy (NCBI): domain Bacteria; kingdom Bacillati; phylum Actinomycetota; class Actinomycetes; order Kitasatosporales; family Streptomycetaceae; genus Streptomyces; species Streptomyces sp. NPDC087845. The sequence goes on along the minus strand of NZ_JBIUVC010000032.1, from coordinate 27,755 downwards.
CGTGTTGCGGTACACGGAGGCCGAGTGGCGTGCCTTCGTCCTGGGCGCGCGGGACGGTGAGTTCGACCTCACGTAGGCAGGAGGCTGGTGAGAGGGTGGCGGTCCGGGCAGGACGGCCACCCTCTCAGCATGCCTGGGTATGTACCGAGTTGACCGCTTCGGACCATGCATGCAGCCGTACTCGGGGCACTTGAGGACGGTGCGTTGCCTACTGGACAGTTTCTGGCGTGCGGAACGGCCTGCCGCAGTGAGCCCGATGACGATTAGGGTGGGTCGGGGCGCGGCAGAAGAACCTGCGGGCAGGCGATGCGCGTCCCAAGGGGGAGAGCCGGGCGGATCGGACAACGGGAACGGTCGCCCCCACCCACCACGGCACAAGGGTGCTCGACCACACCAGGAGGCAAAGTGAACGGCGATCGGGACGAGATCCGCGGGGGCTGGAACAAGCCCGTCGACGAGTCGTCCGACGCGGAGCCCGCCGAGATGACGGGTGAGTTCACCATCGACTACACCCCGCCCGCCTGGTACACGCAGAATGCGCCGGGGGACTCGTCGGGCGGTGCCGGATCGCATCTGGCGCCGCCTCCGCCGCCCAACGGGCCGCCGGTGGCCGTGCCCGCGCCGCCGGCCGCGGGTGGTTTCGACCCCAACTGGGCTCCGGCACCGCCCGCACCGGCGCCGTCCGTACCGGCTCCTCCCGCACCGGCGCCGTCCGCACCGGCGCCCGTGCCTCCCGCTCCTGCTCATTCCGCTTCGGGTGGCTCCACGGCCCCTCCCGCGGACGGGGCGGGTGCTCCCGACGGGATGACGGACCCGTTCGGTGGCGGTGATGTGGAGAGCGGCGCGACCATGCGGTTCTCGCCCGCCGCCCTGAAGCGGGAGATCGCGGAGCGCGAGGAGGCGTCGAGGAGCGCGGACGTGGATGCGGACGGCTCGGGTGCGGGTTCCGCCTCCGCGGGGGCCGGTGGTGACGGTACGGGCGAGAGTGAAGGCTCCGGCTCCGTGAAGGCGGCGGACGGGAACGCCGAGGAGCCCGACGGCGGCGCTGCCGCCGCTGATTCCGGTGCCGCCGCCGCGACGCCCGCCGAGACTCCGGATGCCGCCACGGGCGATGCCGCCGACGGGCCGGAGGGCCCCGCGCCCTCGGACGCCGTCACGGACGCGGCGCCCCAGGACGCACCGCCCGCCGCCGCACCGCACAACGCTCCGGCGCCCGCGCCGACCCCCTGGGCGCCGGCGCCGCAGGGCGCTCTGCCGCCGCTGCCGCCCGCCTTCCAGCCCGCCGCGCCGCAGCCCGTCGCGCCCCAGGCAGCGCCGCAGTGGCCCGTTTCGGCTCCGGCTCCGGCCGACCAGGGGCCCGGTGGCTACGGCTTCCCGCAGGCCGGAGCGCCCCAGCCGCCGCAGGCACCCCAGCCGCCCCAGGGCGGCTACGGCTTCCCGCAGCAACCCGCTCCGGCCGCACAGCAGCCACCGGCACAGGGCGGCTACGGCTTCCCGCAGCCACCGCAGGCCGCCCAGCCGCCTCAGGCGCCCCAGTGGCCGGCGCAGCAGAGCACGCCGCTCCCGCCGCAGGTCCCCCAGGCTCCCCAGCAGCCGGTCCTGGGCACGCCTCATCTGCCCGCGCAGGCCGCCCCGCAGCCGCCCGCGCCCCAGCAGCCGGTCCACCCCCAGCCGCCGCAGCAACAGCACCCCCAGCCGCCGGGACAGCCCGTCGACCCGCGCACCGGGACCGCCTGGCCTACCCCGGTCACCCACGACCAGCGCGAGCGTTCCGTGCCCGGCGCCCCGCTCGGGTACACGGCGGCCGTGGAGCTCTCCTCCGACCGGCTGGTCCGGGGCAAGCAGAAGGCGAAGAGCAGCCGTATGCCGTCCGGCGCGGCCCGCTTCAAGCTCGGCGGCAAGAAGGAGGAGGCCGAGCGGCAGCGCAAGCTCGAACTGATCCGTACGCCGGTGCTGTCCTGCTACCGGATCGCGGTCATCAGCCTCAAGGGCGGTGTCGGCAAGACCACGACGACCACCGCCCTCGGCTCGACCCTGGCCACCGAGCGGCAGGACAAGATCCTCGCCATCGACGCCAACCCGGACGCGGGCACGCTCGGCCGCCGGGTGCGCCGGGAGACCGGCGCCACCATCCGCGACCTGGTCCAGGCGATCCCGTACCTCAACTCGTACATGGACATCCGCCGTTTCACCTCACAGGCGCCCTCCGGTCTGGAGATCATCGCCAACGACGTCGACCCGGCGGTCTCCACGACGTTCAACGACGAGGACTACCGGCGCGCGATCGATGTGCTGGGCAGGCAGTACCCGATCATCCTCACCGACTCGGGCACCGGTCTGCTCTACAGCGCGATGCGCGGAGTGCTGGACCTCGCCGACCAGTTGATCATCATCTCGACGCCGTCGGTCGACGGTGCGTCCAGCGCGTCCACCACGCTGGACTGGCTGTCGGCGCACGGGTACGCGGAGCTCGTGCAGCGCTCCATCACGGTCATCTCGGGCGTCCGCGAGACCGGAAAGATGATCAAGGTCGATGACATCGTGCAGCACTTCGAGACGCGCTGCCGCGGCGTCGTCGTCGTACCGTTCGACGAGCATCTGGCGGCTGGCGCGGAGGTCGACCTCGACATGATGCGCCCCAAGACCCGCGAGGCGTACTTCAACCTCTCCGCGATGGTCGCCGAGGACTTCGCGCGCGCTCAGCAGCAGCAGGGGCTCTGGATGTCGAACGGCTCCACCCCGCCCCCGCAGTACGCCCCGCCGATGCCCGGCCAGCAACAGTACGCCCCGCAGCCGCCTCAGCAGCCGTACCCGCCGCAGCAGCAGCCGTACGGCGGCCGGCAGCCGTACCCGCCGCAGCCCGGCCCCGGAGTGCAACAGCACGGCTGGCAGCAGTCGTTGCCCTCCCAGGCCCAGTCCGCGGCGAGCCCGGCCGGACCGCCGCCGCCCCACCAGCAGCAGCCCGGCCTGCCCGGTCAGCCGGGGCAGCCCGGTCAGCCGGTCCCACCCGGGCCGCAGGGTCCCGTACCTCCCGCGGCATGGCAGCAGCAGCCGCCGCCAGCGCCTCAGCAGTAAGGCATCAGAGGTCTAAACCAATGAGGGCCCGCACCGTCTCCACGGTGCGGGCCCTCTGCGCATTCCCGCAGCCCACACGCCGTTTCGATGACCGTTGACGCGACTCGACCCCCGCTGATAAACCTTCGCTTCACCAGCTGGCGAACCACAGATCAACCCGCCTTCTCCGTGCGAGTCATGACGCGAGGTCCCTGACCATGGTCGAAAGAGTTCCACCACGCTCCGTCCAGCCACGCTCACGTCTGCGTGTCCTCCTGGCCTCCGGCACCGCAGCCCTGGCGCTGGCCGCCGGTTCCGTCGTCCCGGGTGCGCCCCTCGGTGTCGCGCCGCAGCAGGCGCAGGCGGCCGACAGCGGCACGTCGACACTGACCGTCGCCGTCGCACAGAGTGTCGACTCCCTGAGCCCGTTCCTGGCGCAGAAGCTGATCAGCACCAGCGTCAGCCGGCTCATGTACGACTTCCTGACGAACTATGACGCCAAGGACAACCACGCGATCCCCGGCCTCGCCACCAAGTGGGAGCCGTCGGCGGACAAGCTGACCTGGACGTACACCATCCGGTCCAACTCCAAGTGGTCGGACGGGCAGCAGGCCACCGCCGAGGACGCGGCGTGGACGTTCAACAAGATCATGACCGACGAGGGCGCCGCGCAGGCCAACGGCAGCTTCGTCACGAACTTCAAGAAGGTCACGGCTCCCAGCCCGACCAAGCTGGTCATCGAGCTCAAGGAACCGCAGGCCACCATGGCCGCGCTGGACGTGCCGATAGTCCCGAAGCACGTCTGGGAGGAGGTCGGTGACTTCTCCAAGTTCAACAACGACACGAAGTTCCCGATCGTCGGCAACGGGCCGTTCGTCCTGACCGACTACAAGGTCGACCAGTATGTGAAGCTCAAGGCCAACAAGGACTTCTGGCGCGGGGCGCCGAAGTTCGACGAGCTGGTCTTCAAGACGTACAAGGACCAGGACGCCGCGGTCGCCGCGTTGCGCAAGGGCGAGGTCTCCTTCGTCGCCGGCTCCCCGGCGCTGACGCCGGCCCAGGCCGCCTCCCTCAAGGGCGAGAAGAACGTCAAGGTCAACGAGGGACCGGGCCGCCGCTTCTTCGCGCTGGCCACCAACCCGGGCGCGCAGACCAAGGACGGCAAGAAGTTCGGCAACGGCAACAAGGCCCTTCTCGACCAGAAGGTGCGCCAGGCCCTCTTCCTGTCCATCGACGGCAAGACCATCATCGACAAGGTCTTCCAGGGCCACGCGGTCGAGGGCCAGGGCTACATCCCGCCGCGCTTCTCGGCGTACTACTGGCAGCCGTCCGCCGGCCAGAGCCTCGCCTACGACCCGGCCAAGGCGGCCAAGCTCCTCGACGAGGCGGGCTACACGCTCAAGGGCGGCCAGCGCGTCGGCAAGGACGGCAAGCCGCTGGACCTGCGCATCCTCTGCCACGCCACCGACCCGAACGACAAGGCGATCGGCAAGTACCTCCAGGAGTGGTGGGGCAAGCTCGGCATCGGCCTCAAGGTCGACTGCCGCGACGACGCCTCCGTGCCCTGGTACGCCGGTGAGTACGACCTCGCCTTCGACGGCTGGTCCGTCAACCCGGACCCGGACTTCGTCCTCGGCATCCACACCTGCGACGCGCTGCCGGCCAAGGCCAAGGAGAGCGCCGCCACCGACAACTTCATCTGCGACAAGACGTACGACGAGCTCTACAAGAAGCAGCTCGCCGAGTACGACCCGGCCAAGCGCGCGGACATCGTCAAGCAGATGCAGTCGTGGCTGTACGACTCCGGGTACATGAGCGTCATCGCGTACCCGAACGCGGTCGAGGCCTACCGCACCGACCAGATCAAGTCGATCACGACGATGCCCGAGGCGGCGGGCAACATCTACGGCCAGGACGGGTACTGGAGCTGGTGGTCGGCCGTTCCGGCGGGCAGCGACGGTGCGGACGGCTCCGGCGGCTCCGATTCCACCGGTGTCGTCATCGGCATCGTCATCGTCGTACTGGTGCTCGCCGGTGGCGGGCTGTTCATCGCGAAGCGCCGCCGTACCACCGCGGACGACCGCGAGTAATCACGCGGACGGGTGAGAGAGGCCGGCCGGGGCGGCACGGAAGCCGTCCCGGCGGTTCCTCCAAGTGCAGCACGAGTAACGAGAGTTCCCCATGACAGCTGAAAGCACTCCGGCGCTCGTGCAGATCGCGGACGCGGACACCGACGGTCCGGCCCAGGCCGGACCGTCGGCCGCCCGCGGTCCACGGGCGCGCAACATCAAGGCCTATGTCCAGTACGTCGCGGCGAAGATCGCGGGTGCGGTCGTCTCCCTGTTCGCCGTGCTGGTCACCAGCTTCTTCCTCTTCCGTCTCATTCCCAGCGACCCGGTGAAGCAGATGACCGGCGGTCGCCGCGTCTCTGCCGAGCAACTCCAGTCGCTCCGGCACCAGTTCGGGCTCGATCAGCCGCTCTGGAAGCAGTTCACGAGTTATGTGGGCGACGCGCTGACCGGAGACTTCGGTACCTCGTACCAGTTCCACGCCCCCGTCATCGACAAGATCACCGAGGCACTTCCGGCGACGCTGCTGCTCACCGGCACGGCGTACGTCCTCTACACCGCGCTCGGCATCTGGCTGGGCACCCGTACCGCCTGGCGCAACGGCTCCCTGAGCGACCGCTTCAACACCGCGTTCGCGCTCACGCTCTACTCGGTGCCGTCGTTCTGGCTGGGCCTGCTCCTGATCATCGTCTTCGCGGTGGGCATCGGGCCGATCCCCGGGATGTTCCCGACGGGCGGCATGGAATCGGGCGGCGAGAGCGGGCTCGCCCACGTCCTCGACGTGGCACACCACCTGGTCCTCCCGGTGGTCACCCTGGTAGCGGTCGGCTACGCGCAGACACTGCTGGTGATGCGCTCCTCACTGCTCGACGAGATGGGCAGCGACTATCTGACGACGGCCCGCGCGAAGGGGCTGCGGGACGATGTCGTACGCCGCAAGCACGCTGTGCCGAACGCGATGCTGCCGACGTTCACGCTGATGTTCGTGAACCTGGGGCATGTGGTCGCCGGGCAGATCCTGGTCGAGACGGTGTTCTCCTGGCCGGGCCTCGGCGGGCTCTTCTACCAGGCGCTCAGCGTGCCCGACCTCCCCCTCGTACAGGGGCTGTTCTTCGTCTTCGCCACTGCGGTGATCCTGGCGAACACCCTTGCCGATGTGCTGTATCCGTTGCTCGATCCCCGGGTGGGCCGATGACGACCGAATCCATGCCCACGCCCACGAAGGCGGGGGCGGCCGAGAACCCGCGCGCGCTGGCCCGCGCGCGCAAGCGGCGCTCCCTCGCCCGTTTCTGGCGGGAGTACCGCAATCACCGGGGCGGACTGTGGGGTCTGGCGGCGCTCGTCCTGATCGCGCTGATCGCCGTGTTCGCACCGCAGCTCGTCGGTTCCGACTCGCAGAGCGTCACCGACGCGCCCGGCGGCGCACTGGAGTCGCCGAGCGGTGAATTCCCGCTCGGTACGGACCAGTTCGGACGCAGTGTGCTGGCCCTGCTGGTCTGGGGCGCCCGCGTCTCGTTGACGGTCGGCCTGCTCGCGGCGTTCCTGTGCGTCGCCATCGGCACGGTCGTCGGCATCGTCGCGGGGCATTTCCACGGCTGGTACTCGACGGTCCTGATGCGGATCACCGACTGGTTCCTGGTGATGCCGACCCTGGTCCTCGCCATCGCGCTCGCCACCGTGATGGACCGCTCGATGTGGACGGTCATCATCGCGATCGGCGTCACGACCTGGCCGACCACGGCTCGGCTGGTCCGCGCCCAGACCCTTGCCGTGGAGTCCCGCCCGTACATCGAGCGCGCCCGCGCCCTGGGCGGCGGCCACAGGCACATCATGGTCCGGCACGTGCTGCCCAACGTGATGCCGCTGGTGCTCGCGCAGACCACACTGGTGATCTCCAGCGCGATCCTCACGGAAGCCACCCTGGCCTTCCTCGGCCTCAGCGATCCGACCATCACCTCCTGGGGCGGCATGCTCCAGGACGCCCGCGAGGCGGGCGCGGTGAGCGCGGGCGACTGGTGGTACCTGGCACCGCCCGGCATCGCCATCGCCCTGGTGGCCCTCGCGTTCACACTGTGCGGACGCGCCATCGAGTCCGTCCTCAATCCCAAGCTGGGGGTGGCCCGTTGAGTACGACGAGCACCAGGAAGACGCCGCTTCTCGACGTACGGGACCTCACGGTGACCTACGGCGGCGGAGCGCAGGCCGTCCGGGGCGTGAACCTCACCGTCGACGCCGGGCAGAAGCTCGGCATCGCCGGTGAGTCCGGCTGCGGGAAGTCGACGCTGGCGCTCGCGCTGCTGCGGCTGCTGCCCGCCGGGGCGAAGGTCTCCGGCGAGATCCTGCTGAACGGCGAGGACGTCCTCACCATGAAGTGGGGCCAGGTCAGGGCGGTGCGCTGGGCGGGGGCGTCGATCGTGTTCCAGGGCGCGATGCACTCCCTCAACGCGGTGCACCGCATCGGCGACCAGATCGCCGAGCCGATCCTGCTGCACAGGAAGGCGACGCAGGCCGGAGCCGCGAAGAAGGCCGGCGAACTCCTGGAGCAGGTGGGGCTGCCGGCCGCCCGCGCGGACGCCTACCCGCACGAGCTCTCCGGCGGGCAGCGGCAGCGCGTGATGATCGCGATGGCGCTCGCCTGCGACCCCGGCCTGATCATCGCGGACGAGCCGACCACGGCGCTCGATGTGATGATCCAGGCGCAGATCCTGCGACTGATCGAGCAGTTGGTGTCCGAGCAGGACCTCGGCCTGATCATGATCAGCCACGACCTCGCGGTGCTCTCGGACACCTGCGACCGGCTCGCGGTGATGTACGCGGGCCGGGTCGTGGAGGAGGGCCCGGCGTCCGAGGTCTACGAGAACGCGCACCACCCGTACGGCAAGGCCCTTTCCGGCGCCTTTCCCCGCATCGGCGACCCGGCCTCCCGGTTCGCGCCCCGCGGGCTGCCCGGCGACCCGCCGGACCCGTCGGCGCTGCCCGGCGGCTGCACGTTCCATCCCCGCTGCCCGGTGGCCCTGGACTCCTGCACCACGCAGGACCAGGAGCTGCGGGAGGCGGGACCGGAGCGGCGGGCCGCCTGTGTGCTCGTGGAGCCAGGGGCGGTGGCTGCGGTTCCGGTCCTGCCGGGTGCCGAGGAAGCAAGGAGCACACCATGACCACCACCACTCCCCTGCTCAGCGCGGAAGGGCTGAAGGTCACCTTCCCCGGCCGGCGCGGGGCCGCCCCGGCGCGTGCCGTGGACAGTGTCGACCTGGACATCCGGCCCGGCGAGATCGTCGCCCTGGTCGGTGAGTCGGGCTGCGGCAAGACGACGCTCGCACGGTCGCTGCTGGGTCTGGTCCCGCCGACGTCCGGGCGGGTGACCTTCGGCGGACAGCCGCTCGACTACGGGAGCCGGGCGCTGAAGGCGTACCGCAAACGGGTTCAGCTGGTGCTCCAGGACCCCAGCGGTTCACTCAATCCGAGGCACACGGTGTACGACGCCGTCGCCGAGGGCCTGCGGATCCACGGGTACGCGGGGGACGAGCGGGCGGCGGTGGCCGAGGCGCTGTCGCGGGCGGGGCTGCGGCCCCCCGAGCGGTTCTTCCTGCGCTACCCGCACGAGTTGTCGGGCGGCCAGCGCCAGCGGGTCGTCATCGCGGGCGCGCTCGTGCTGGAGCCGGAACTCATCGTGGCCGACGAGCCGGTGGCCTCGCTGGACGCTTCGGTGCGCGGCGAGATCCTGGCCCTGCTGCTGCGGTTGCGGGACGAGCTGGGCCTGTCCGCGCTGGTGGTCACGCACGACCTCGGCCTGGCGTGGAACATCGCCGACCGGGTCGCGGTGATGTACCTCGGCCGGATCGTGGAGACGGGCGAGGTGGAGCAGATTCTGACCGCTCCGCAACACCCGTACACCCAGGCGCTGTTGTCGGTGCTCCCGGAGGCCGGGACCGATCCGGTCATTCTGACCGGTGAGCCGCCGGACCCGTCCAGGGTGCCGTCCGGATGCCGTTTCCACGCCCGCTGCCAGGTGCTGGCCTCGGGCGAGGCGGAGCGGGCGGGCGTCGCGGACGCGTGCCGTACGAGGGATCTGCCGGTGCTCGCGGGCGGCGGGCAGACCCAGGTGGCGTGCCACTGGGCGAACGCGGCCGCGAAGGCACCGGCGTGACGCGGTGATCCGAGGCCTGTCCGGCGGAGCGGGGCCGGGACCGTGGACGAACGGTCCCGGCCCCGGTCGCGCAGAAGGAGCGATTCAGCCGCGCTCGTACGCGGAGACCAGCTCGCTGCACCGCTTCACGTCGGCGGCCATCGCCACGAGCAGGTCGTCGACCGAGTCGAACTTCAGCATCCCGCGTACGTAGGCGAGGAAGTCCACCGAGACATGGAGCCCGTACAGATCGAGGCCGACGCGGTCGATCGCATACGCCTCCACCGTCCGCTCGGTGCCGTCGAACTGCGGATTCGTGCCGACCGAGATCGCGGCGGGCATCGCCTCGCCGTTCACATTGAGCCAGCCCGCGTAGACGCCGTCGGCGGGGATCGCGGTGTGCGGCAGGGTCTCCACATTGGCCGTGGGGAAGCCCATCTCACGGCCGCGCTGCGCCCCTCGGACCACGACGCCCTCGACCCGGTGCGGCCGGCCCAGGATCTCCGCGGCGCCCGCGACATCGCCCTCGGCGACCAGGCGTCGGGTGAGGGTGGAGGAGAACGGCTCGCCGCCGCCCGCCTCGCCGCTCACATACAGGTCGATGACCTCGACACCGTAGTCGTAGGTCGCGCCGAGCTCGGTGAGCAGCTGCACATTCCCGGCCGCCTTGTGGCCGAAGCGGAAGTTCGGGCCCTCGATGACGAGCTGCGCGTGCAGTTTGTCGACGAGCACCTTCACGATGAAGTCGGCCGGTGCCAGCTTCGAGAACTCGGTGGTGAACGGCAGGATCAGCACCGCGTCCACCCCCACCTCCGCCATCAGCTCGGCACGCCGGTGGTGCGGGGCGAGCAGCGGCGGGTGGCTGCCGGGCCGTACGACCTCGCTGGGGTGCGGGTCGAAGGTCACCACGACCGACGGCACGCCCAGCTCGCGTGCCCGCTCCACGGCCCGCCCGATGATCAGCTGGTGTCCGCGGTGCACCCCGTCGTAGGAGCCGATGGTGACGACGCTGCGTCCCCAGTCCTGGGGGATGTCCTCCAAGCCACGCCAGCGCTGCACTGTGACCGCTCCTCGCCCGAACCCGTGTCCATGAAATTGCTTGTTACGCAGGTCTAAGACTGCCATGCTCACGCCCCGCGGCCCGCATCGGCATCGTTTTCGGGCTCGCGAGGGCCTCCACCGTGCGCCGCGCACACGGGCCGACGAGCGCCGCCCACTCCTGCGGGGCGTCGGCCAGCCATCCGGTGACCAGGGCGGCGAATCCGGGCACGTCACGGGCCAGTTCGACCAGTCCGCGGTCGAAGCGGACCGCGCCGTCGGGGGTACGGACCAGCAGCATCCCGGTGCGGTGGACCAGGGCGCGGGTACGGGCCGGTGCACGGGCGCCGGAGCCGGCCGCGGCGGCCCGCAGCAACGCGTCGAGCACGGCCGGATCGCGGTGGGCGCCCTGCTCGAAATCCAGCAGGACCTCCAGCAGCTCTCCCCTCAGCTGCCCGGAGGCGGGGCTGCCCGGCGCGGCGAGCACCCCGGCGAGCGCGCCACGCACCGGCGGCGGCACCGGACGGTCCCGCAGCAGTCCGGTCACCAGGGGCAGCAGCAGGGCGCGGGCGGCGGGGCCGTGCTCCAGCCTCCGGTCGATGTACGCGGCGGCGTGCACGGTGTCGTCCGGGTGGCTGTCGATGTACGCCCGCACGAGTCCGGCGGTGTGCAGGGCCAGCGCGGGGGCGTCGATCCCGGCGAGCGAGCACAGCACCTCGCCCGCTCCGTCGTCGGGCCGGGTGAGCCGCTCCCGGAGCGCGGTGAGCACCTGCCGCGAGTGGGAGGGCAGCGCGCCGACGAGCGCCCCGGCCGGCAGGTGCGGTTCGCCCGCGACGAAGGCCCGCAGAGCCTGCGGGAGGTGGCGGTCCCGGCTCAGCGGATCCTGGACGAGAAGGGTGAGCGCGGCCCCGTGCAGCGAGGCGTCGGCCGGGCGGGACAGCAGCGCGAGGGCGGCCCCGCGCAGCAGCCCGCGGTCGGCGTCGAGGGTGACGTGCGCGGCGGTGACCGGCGCGTACGAGGCTGCGGCGGCCCGGCGGGCAGGCCGGTCCTCGTCACGGGACCAGCGGTCGACGGCGCGGCACAGCGCGGAGGGCTCGTCCTCGGCCAGTGCGGTGAGCAGTTCCTCGGCCCGGGGGTGGGCGGTCGAGACGAGCGCGTCGGTCAGGTCGTCGACGGCGAGGTCCCGGCGGGCGTAGAGCAGCGCCTGCGCCGCGTCGGCCACCGTCGGGCGCATCGCGAGCCCCTCTTCGGCGGGCAGCGGGCGCTCGTCGCCGAACCAGTCGCAGAGCAGCGGCTGCACGGTCCGGGGCTGGGCGGCGAGCCGTCGCGCGACGGCATCCAGGAACCGCTCACGGCCGTCGCCGTCGTCGTGCGCGTCGCAGATGCGGTCTCCCTCACCGCGGGGGTCGGCCCGGCGCGGGCCGTCCGCGGGGACCAGACGCCGGAGCAGATCGATCCGGTCCGCCTCCGGCAGCCTCAGCCGCCGCCAGAACCACGGCCCGAACTCCGCGTACGCCCCCGGGCTGCCCGCACGCCGGACGACGCGGCCGGCGAGCAGCCGCAGCACCCCGAGGTGGGGCCGGGCATCAGGCACCCGCAGCAGGGTCTCCGAGAGCAGATGGGCCGCCCACCAGCGGGCGTCATGAGGGACGTCGGCACGCGCCTCCGGCCCCGGTGACAGCCGGTCCAGGGCCTCGATGAGATCGGCCAGCCGGTGTGCCAGTGCGCCGGGTCCCCTGCGGCGCCCCAGAAGCAGCAGGGCCTGGATCACCGGGCCGGACCGATGACGCGGCACGGGCAGAATGCGCGGCCCGGCCGCCGGCGCGGGCAGTCCGCCGAGCTCCCCTTGCGGCCCGGCCGCCGCTCCCGCCCCCGGGCCGGCCTCCGCCGCGGCATCCCGCACGGTCACGTGGCCGCGCCCCACCCGCGGCTCGATCGCGCGGCTGAGTCCCTCCTGCGTCCCGGCCTCCGCCACGGCGTCCGGCGCGAGCGCGCGGCCGTCCCCCGCCCGCCACGTCTCGACCGCCCCGGCCTCCAGCCCAGGTGCACTGCCGAATCCCCCTCGTGCCCCGGCCGTCACCGCACCGTCCCCCGCGGGCACACCACCACGCCCCCCGGCCTCCGGCCCAGGCACGCGGCTGATTCCCGCTTCCACCCGACCCGCCACCGCACCATCCCGCACGGGCACACCACCACGCGCCGCGCGCCCCTCGGCCCCAGGCCGAACCCCCGGCTCGGGCGCGCAGCCGAATCCCCCTCGCGCCCCGGCCCCCGCCTCTGCCTCCGCTGCGGCGTCCGCCGCAGGCACACGGCTGCCTCCGTCCCGCCGCTTCTTCGCCGCAGCCTCCACGGCGGGCTCCGGCGCGGGCTTCCAGCCGCGCCCCACCCGGGGTCCCTTCGCCGCCCCGGCCTCCGCCACGGCCCCCCGTCCGCGCCCCGCACGCGGCCTCCTCGGCTGCGGAACACGCGGTTCCGAGGCCGGGGAGGCCACCTGTGCCCCCGTCCCCGACGTGAGCTCCTCCCCCGCCCGCTCCTCCGCGTGCCACCGGTGGACCAGCGCGTGCAGGGCGGCGTCCAGGTCCAGGTGGGCGCCCTGCACCCAGTCCCCCAGCTCCTCGTGCGCGAAGCGGTAACCCGTGCCCGCCGGGACGAGCAGGCCCTCGGTGAGGACGGCCGACGCCCAGCCCGTGCGCCAGGGGAACACCTCCTCGAAGGCCGCCCCGTCCAGCTCTCCCTGGCCGGGGCCCAGACAGCGGCGGGCCGCCTCGTGGATCTGCCCGGCCACCCGCGCAGCCAGGCGGCGGACCGCGGTGCCCCCGGGCGCCGTGCCCGATACGGCTGCGATGCGGACCGCGACGCGCAGGCACATCAGGTCCAGGTGGGCGCCGAAGACGTCGTCCGTGCCGGGCTGCCCGGCGACGTCCCCGGGCAGCGCCTCGCGCACCTCCGCGAGGAGGCGCAGTGTGAGCGGGTGCCGGTCATGGCCGGGGGTGAGCGCGTCCGGCGGGATGGCATACCGCTCCCGGGCCCGTTCCGCCTGGCTCGCGGTGAAGTCGCCGAGGCGGACCGCGGACGGCAGCCGTCCGGCCGGCCGGGCGGGGTGGTGCAGAGCGCCGGGCGGACAGAACGCACCGGCCGTCTCCCAGTGCTCGGGCGTGCAGGCGACCACGAGCCGCGCCCCGTTCCCCCGCAGCCAGCCGACCGTGCCCGCGGTCCACCGGGCCAGCCCGTGGGCCAGCACGGGAGGCATCTCCTCGGGGCCGTCCAGCAGGACGAGCAGCGGGCTGCCGGACTCCTCGGCCAGCCGGGCCACCCGCTCCGGAGTGGCGCTCGCCAGGTCGCCCCGCGCACCGGCGGCACCCGCGATCCGACTGGACCGCCGGAGCACACGGGCGATCGCGTCGGCGACCGAGGTGTCGTCGGCCAGCAGATCGGCGCCGCGCAACCAGAGAGTGGGGGCGGGCACGGAGCCGAGGGCCCGGCGGGCGGCGAGTGCGGCCAGTTCGGTGGTACGGCCGGTGCCCGGAGCGCCGACGAGGCCCAGGACCACGGCAGGTCCGTACGGCGCGGGCGAGGGGTGGCCGGGGGCCGTGAAGGCGGTGAACTCCGCGACGACGTCCGGGCGTTCGACCGGATCGGGGCAGGAGGCCGGGCCGTCCGCCGAGCCGAGCGACATCGCGGTGAGGTGCAGGGCGCCCGCAAGGTTCAGGTCGCGGCCGTATCCGGGAACGCCCGTCGCGTTGCGCCTCAGCAGCGCGTCCAGCGGACTGCCGGCACCCGCGATCTGCAGGGGCACCGCCAACCCGGCGGCGGGATGCCCGGCGCGCAGCGCGGTGCCGAGCACGGCGATGACCGCGCCGCTCTCCGGATCGGCGACGGGCCCGCCCACGGCCGCGCCGCCGAGCCGCAGCGCGTCCCGGCCGTCCGTACCGAGCGCCAGCTCCATCGCGGCGCCGATCCGGTGGGTGCGGCCGTGCGCGGTGTATGTCACCGGGGTCGTCCCGAGCACCCGCGCCTCGCGCCGGCCGTGGGCGGCGATCGTCACATACGCGCCGGCTTCGATCCTGTTCCGCGAGGCGATCGGCGTCGGCTCCACCCCGAGCACGGAGAGCCCCCCGGTGCGCAGCAGGGCGAGGTCGAGGTCGGGCAGTTCGGTGATGCCGGCGGCCTCGACGCAGCAGCTGCGGCCGTCCGTTGCGTACAGGACGAGCCGGGTGGCACCGGCGACCGCTTCGTGGCTGGTCACCACCGTGCCCCGGTCGTCGGCGACGAATCCGGTCCCCCGCTGCCGGCCGGCCGGATCGCAGATACGTACCAGCGCTGTCCGGTGCCCGCTTCCCATGGTCCGACGTTAGGTCGGAGATGATCAGCACGTACCCACTCGGAGTAAAAGCGCCCCCGAATGCACCCCTGATTCACTCCGAGCGCCTGCCCGTTGGGGTGAATTCATCGCGCCCGGTGGACAGAAACCGGTGGGGGATCGTGGAGCGGGTACAGGGGGCCCGCTCCACGATGGGCCCCGGGAGCCGGGGCGCCGGTCAGGCGAAGACGGCGAGGCTCTTGGCCTTGCCCTTCTGCTCCTCGACGAGGACCAGGAACCGGCCGTCGGGCCCGAATACCCCGACCGGCCCCGGCGGGAAGGCGGGCATGTCCAGCCGCACCCCGTTCAGCAGCAGCTTGGCCCGCTTCTCGTCGACGTCCCAGCGGGGGAACGCCGAAGCGGCGGCCTCGGCCACCGGCATCACGGTCAGCTCCTCCTGGTGCTGGTCGAGCGTCCGCGCCACGTCGAGTCCGTACGGCCCGACCCGGGTCCGCCGCAGCGCGGTCAGATGCCCGCCGACGCCGAGCCCGGCACCGAGGTCGCGGGCGATCGCCCGGATGTACGTACCGGAGGAGCAGACGACGGAGACGACCAGGTCGACGACCGGCGTGCCGTCCTCGGCGACCTCCTCGCGGACGTCGTAGACGTTGAAGGACGAGATCGTCACCGGCCGGGCCGGGATCTCGAACTCCTCGCCGCCGCGCACCCGGGCGTAGGACCGCTTGCCGTCGATCTTGATGGCGCTGACCTTGGACGGCACCTGCATGATCGGTCCGGTCAGGGCCGCGACCCCGGCGTCGATGCCCTGACGGGTCACCCCGGACGCGTCGGTGGACGAGGTGATCTCGCCCTCCGCGTCGTCCGTGACGGTGTTCTGGCCGAGCCGGATCGTACCGAGGTACTCCTTCTCGGTCAGTGCGAGATGGCCCAGCAGCTTGGTGGCCTTCTCCACGCCGAGCACGAGAACGCCCGTCGCCATCGGATCCAGCGTGCCGGCGTGGCCGACGCGGCGGGTCCGGGCGATGCCGCGCATCTTGGCGACGACGTCGTGCGAAGTGAAGCCGGACGGCTTGTCGACGATGACAAGGCCGCCCTCCCGTCGCCAGCCGCCATCCTTGCCCGAGGTCGCTGCGCTCCCGCTCCCTTGATCGGGCGTCCTGTTCTGCGCTGTCATTCGGAGGCGGTGTCCTCGTCGTTCTCGGCATCCGCCTTGCGGTACGGGTCCGCTCCACCGGCGTAGGTGGCGCCCGAGGACGCCTCGCGCACCCGTGCGTCCGAGGCACGCGCCCGGTCGAGGAGGTCCTCGATCGCCTTGGCGTTCTCCGGAAGGGCGTCGGCCACGAAGGCCAGCGTGGGGGTGAACTTCGTCCCCGCCGCCGCTCCGACCGCCGAACGCAGGATGCCCTTGGCGCTCTCCAGGCCGGCCGCCGCGCTCGCCCGCTCCTCGTCGTCGCCGTAGACCGTGTAGAAGACCGTGGCCTCCCGCAGGTCACCGGTGACCCGGGTGTCCGTGATGGTCACGTGCGTCCCCAGACGCGGGTCCTTGATACCGCGCTGCAGTTTCTCGGCCACCACCTCCTGGATGAGGTCCGCCAGCTTCTTCGCCCGCGCGTTGTCGGCCACTGGTCCGTCTCCTTCTTTGCCTTGCTCAATCGTCTTCGTCGCTGTGCAGCCGCCGTCGTACGGACAGCAGCTCCACCTCGGGCCGGCCGGCGATCAGCCGCTCACACCGGTCGAGTACGTCTGTGAGGTGTCCGGTGTCCCCGGAGACCACGGCGAGGCCGATCTCGGCCCTGCGATGGAGATCCTGACCGCCCACCTCCGCCACGCTCACCGCGTATTTGCGCTGGAGCTCGGCGATGATCGGACGGACGACGGAGCGCTTCTCCTTCAACGACCGTACGTCGCCGAGAAGCAGATCGAAGGACAGTGTCCCCACATACATGGATGTCCGGATGTCCCGCCGGTTCGGGTTCGTGCCCTGCGCATTTGGCAGGGACACAAGAACCGTACACGGAACGGCCGGGGCCGATCGACGGAAATACGACCCGTCGACCGGCCCCGACTGTTGAGGTACGGGTCAGCCTCGCGGCTTCTCGCGCATCTCGTACGTCGCGATGACGTCGTCGATCTTGATGTCGTTGAAGTTTCCGAGGTTGATACCGCCCTCGAAGCCTTCGCGGATCTCGGTGACGTCGTCCTTGAAGCGGCGCAGACCGGAGATGTTGAGGTTCTCCGCGATGACCTTGCCATCGCGCAGCAGGCGCGCCTTGGTGTTGCGCTTGACCTCGCCGGACCGGACCAGCACACCGGCGATGTTGCCCAGCTTGGACGAGCGGAAGATCTCGCGGATCTCCGCCGTACCGAGCTCGACCTCTTCGTACTCCGGCTTGAGCATGCCCTTGAGGGCCGCCTCGATCTCCTCGATGGCCTGGTAGATCACCGAGTAGTAGCGGACGTCGACGCCCTCGCGCTCCGCCATCTGCTGGGCACGCCCGGCAGCGCGGACGTTGAAGCCGATGACGATGGCGTCGGAGCCGGTCGCCAGGTCGATGTCCGACTCGGTGACCGCACCCACACCGCGGTGCAGGACCCGGATGTCGACCTCGTCGCCGACGTCGAGCTGGAGCAGCGAGGACTCGAGAGCCTCCACCGAACCGGACGCGTCGCCCTTGATGATGAGGTTGAGCTCCTGGACCAGACCGGCCTTGAGCGCCTCGTCCAGGTTCTCCAGGGAGAACCGGACACCCTTGCGGGCGAAGTTGGCGTTGCGCTCACGGGCGGCACGCTTCTCGGCGATCTGACGGGCCGTACGGTCCTCGTCGACCACCAGGAAGTTGTCGCCTGCACCCGGGACGTTGGTGAGACCGAGCACGAGGACGGGGGTCGACGGACCCGCTTCCTCGACGTTCTCGCCCTTGTCGTCGAGCATCGCGCGGACTCGTCCGTACGCGTCGCCGACCACCATCGTGTCGCCGACCCGCAGGGTGCCTCGCTGGACCAGGACGGTCGCGACGGCACCGCGGCCGCGGTCGAGGTGGGACTCGATCGCGATGCCCTGCGCGTCCTGCTCCGGGTTGGCCCGCAGGTCGAGCGAGGCGTCGGCGGTGAGGACGACGGCCTCCAGAAGAGCCTCGATGTTGAGGCCCTGCTTGGCGGAGATGTCGACGAACATCGTGTCGCCGCCGTACTCCTCGGCCACCAGACCGAACTCGGTGAGCTGACCGCGCACCTTGGTCGGGTCGGCACCCTCGACGTCGATCTTGTTGACCGCGACCACGATCGGCACCTCGGCCGCCTTGGCGTGGTTCAACGCCTCGATCGTCTGGGGCATCACACCGTCGTTCGCCGCCACCACGAGGATCGCGATGTCGGTGGACTTCGCACCACGGGCACGCATGGCGGTGAACGCCTCGTGACCCGGGGTGTCGATGAAGGTGATCCGGCGGTCCTCGCCGTTGACCTCGGAGGAGACCTGGTAGGCACCGATGTGCTGGGTGATGCCGCCGGCCTCGCCCGCGACGACGTTCGTCTTGCGGATCGCGTCCAGCAGTCGGGTCTTTCCGTGGTCGACGTGACCCATGACGGTCACGACCGGCGGGCGGGAGACCAGGGCCTCTTCGCCGCCCTCGTCCTCGCCGAACTCGATGTCGAAGGACTCGAGCAGCTCGCGGTCCTCCTCCTCGGGGCTGACGATCTCGAGGACGTAGTTCATCTCGTCCGCGAGCAGCCTGAGGGTGTCGTCGGAGACGGACTGCGTCGCCGTGACCATCTCGCCGAGGTTCATCATCACGGCGACGAGCGACGCCGGGTTGGCGTTGATCTTCTCCGCGAAGTCGGTGAGGGAGGCACCGCGCGACAGACGGACGGACTGTCCGTTGCCGCGAGGCAGCATGACGCCGCCGACCGACGGGGCCTGCATGGCCTCGTACTCCTGGCGCCTCTGCCGCTTCGACTTGCGGCCACGACGCGCGGGACCGCCGGGACGGCCGAACGCACCCTGTGTGCCACCACGGCCGCCGGGGCCGCCGGGACGTCCACCGAAGCCGGGACGACCGCCGAAGCCGCCGCCACCGCCGGGACGACCCGCACCGCCGCCGCCACCGCCGCCACCGGGACGACCGGCGAAACCGCCGCCACCGCCACCGGGACCGGCCGGACGGCCTGCGAAGCCACCGCCACCGGGACGGCCTGCGCCGCCACCGCCGGGACGACCGCCACCGCCGGGACCACGGCCACCGCCGGGGCCACCACCGGGACGCGGGCCCGCAGCGGGACGCTGCGGCATCATGCCCGGGTTCGGACGGTTACCACCGGGGGCACCGCCCGGACGGGGAGCCTGCGGACGGGGCATGCCGCCCGGAGTCGGACGGGCACCGCCCTGACCCTGGGGGCGCGGTGCGCCACCGGGGCCGCCCTGCGGACGCGGGGCGCCCGGACGGTCCTGACCGCCACCGGGACGCGGGGCGCCGCCGGGACGGGGCGCCTGCGGACGGGCCATGCCCGTCGAGCCGCCGGAGGTGAAGGGGTTGTTGCCCGGACGGGGACCCGCCGGACGTGCGCCACCGGGGCGCGGCGCGCCCTGGCCCGCGGGACGTGCCGGACGGTCGCCACCGCGGCCACCGTCGCGCTCGCCGCCACGGCCGCCGTCGCGCTGACCGCCGGCCGGGGCCGGACGGGCGTGGCCGCCGGCAGGACGGGGTCCCGGGGTGGCACCCGCGGGACGCGGGGCCTGCTGCTGCGGGGCAGCGGGCTGGGCCGGAGCCGGAGCCGAGAACTCCGCAGCGGGGACCGGAGTCACCGGAGCGGGCTTGGGCGCGGGCTTCGGGCCCGGACGCGGGCCGGCGGACGGCGCGGAGGGCGCCGCGGGGGTGCTGCTCGCCGGTGCTGCGGCGGCCGGCTTGGGGGCCGGGGCGCCGGGCTTCGGGGCAGCGGGACGTGCCGCAGCGGCCGGGGAGGGCGCTGCGGGCTTCGCGGGCGTCGCCTTGCGGGGCGCGCCAGGCTTTGCAGCGGACTTGCCGGCGTTGCCGCCGGGCCCCTGCAGTGCGTCAGTCAACTTGCGTACAACCGGCGCCTCGATCGTCGAGGACGCCGAACGGACGAATTCACCGAGTTCTTGGAGCTTGGCCATGACGACCTTGCTCTCGACGCCGAACTCCTTGGCGAGTTCGTATACCCGGACCTTAGCCACTTCGCTCCTTTTAGGTCCGGGTTACCGCCGGACCGTCGCTACTTCATGGGCGTACTCATCGCGTACTCATCGAGTGCTCATCGCAATCTCGACCTACTTCCAACTCGCGAGGTACCTGACCGCACGGGGACCCGTGCCGTTCAATTTCTTACGGTGTCACCCGCTCGACGAGCCGCTGCACTGCGGCGGTGTCGAACGGCCCCTTGACCTTGAAGGCCCGGGGGAAGGCCCGGCGGCGAACCGCCAGGTCCAGACAGACGGAGACGGGGTGTACATAGGCACCCCGGCCGGGCAGCGTACCGCGAGGATCGGGAACGCAGGCGTCCCCGTCCACGACGATGCGCAGCAGCTCGCTCTTGGCCGCCCGCTCCCGGCATCCCACACAGGTTCGTTCAGGGCAAGCGCGAGCGTGCGTCCGGCCAGACACGTTTTAAGTCTACCTCCCCGCACCGACCTCACCCCTTTGGGGCAAAAATCGAACGGATGTTGTCGTGTTCTCAGCGGCATGCCGCCTCGATGTATTCCCTGCGGCCCGCGCTGCCGGCCCCCGGGAGAGCCCCTTCCGGGGCAGCGCCCGTGGTCCGGCGCGGGCCGCCCGCCCGGCGATCGCCGGGTCAGCCGCGCTCCGAACGCTCGCGGGCCCGCTCGGCCCGCTCGCGGTCGGCGACGTCACGCTCGGCGTCGGTCTCGGTGTCCGGACGGATGTCGATGCGCCAGCCGGTGAGGCGGGCGGCGAGGCGGGCGTTCTGGCCCTCCTTGCCGATCGCGAGCGACAGCTGGTAGTCCGGGACGGTGACCCGGGCGGACCGCGCACCGAGGTCCACGACCTCGACCTTGCTCACCCGTGCGGGCGACAGGGCGTTGGCGACCATCTCGGCCGGGTCGTCCGACCAGTCCACGATGTCGATCTTCTCGCCGTGCAGCTCGGCCATGACATTGCGCACCCGGCCGCCCATCGGACCGATGCAGGCACCCTTGGCGTTCAGCCCCGAACGGGTCGAACGGACCGCGATCTTGGTGCGGTGACCGGCCTCGCGGGCGATCGCGCAGATCTCGACGGAACCGTCCGCGATCTCCGGGACCTCCAGCGCGAAGAGCTTCTTCACCAGGTTGGGGTGGGTCCGCGACAGCGTGACGGACGGACCGCGCACGCCCTTGGCGACCCGCACGACGTACGTGCGCAGGCGCAGGCCGTGGGTGTACTCCTCGCCCGGCACCTGCTCCTGCACCGGAAGGATGGCTTCCAGCTTGCCGATGTCGACCAGGACGTTCTTCGGGTCCTTGCCCTGCTGGACGACGCCGGTGACGACATCGCCCTCGTGGCCCGCGTACTCCCCGAACGTCCTGTCGTCCTCGGCGTCGCGCAGCCGCTGCAGGATGACCTGCTTGGCGGTGGTCGCGGCGATCCGGCCGAACCCGGACGGGGTGTCGTCGAACTCCTTGGGCTCCTGGCCGGGTTCGAGGTCGGCCGGGTCCTCCTTCGCCCACACCGTCACGTGGCCGCGCGCATCGAGCTCCACGCGCGCGCGGCGGTGGCTTCCGTCCGTACGGTGGTAGGCGATGAGGAGGGCCGACTCGATCGCCTCGACGAGCACGTCGAAGGGGATCTCCTTGTCCTGTGCCAAGCCCTTCAAGAGCTTCACATCGATGTCCACGGCTACGCCTCCTCTTCCTTCTTGTCCTTGCGGCTGAATTCGATCTCCACGCGCGCCTTGGCGATCTCGTCGAAGGCGACCCGGCGGGACGTGGGCCTGCGGCCCTTGACGCCCGGCACTTCGAGGTCGAGTCCCTCTTCGTCCACGGCGAGGATGCGGGCCACCAGGTCGCCGCCCTCGCGCAGCTGCAGCTTGGCCAGGCGGCCCGTGGCGCGTACGTAGTGGCGGTGCTCCGTCAGCGGACGGTCGGCACCGGGGGAGCTGACTTCGAGGACGTACTCGCCCTCGCCCATCGCGTCGGTCTCGTCGAGCTTCTCGGAGATCGCGCGGCTCAGCTCGGCGCAGGCGTCCAGCTCCACGCCCTCCTCGGAGTCCACGGTGATCCGCAGCACCCGGCGGCGGCCCGCCCGGGACACCTCGATCTCTTCGAGATCCAGCTGCTCGGCGCTGACGAGCGGTTCGAGCAGTCCGCGCAGCCTCTCGCTCTGGGTGGTGCTCATCCGGGTGACTCCTCGGCCGCGTGTGCTGTTGTGGGGATCTCGCGTGTCAGGTCAAAGGGTATCCGGTCCCAAGGGGTGTTGGCGTCCGCCGGCTCCGCGACCGCGGGTACGCTCGCCTGCGGTGATCACTTCAGGACAGATCCAGTCAAGACAGGTCCAGCCCGGAGGAGAAACAAGTGCGGCGCACGGGGACGACGCGCAGAGGTGCGCTCACCGCGACGGGAGCGATCGCCATGGGGGCCGTGCTGGCCGGCTGCGGCGGCGGGTCCGGGCAGCGGGAGGGCTCCGCCGGTACCGACACGGCGACAGCGGCGGAGCAGGCCGCGGCCATGCGGACGGAGCGGTCGCTCCGGGCGGGTGCCGCCGGTACCAGCAGGGAGCTCCTCGCCCGGTACGAACAAGTGGTCAGGGCCTATCCGGCGACCACCGCGGGGCTCTCGCCGCTGCGGGACGCCGTACGGGCCCATGCCGAGGCACTGGCGGCCGACGGCGGCAAGGCGCGTGTGCCCTCGCGGACACGCGCGACCGACGCCGGGACCGCGCTCAAGGAGCTGGCCGCGGCGGAGCGCCGCACCGCCGACATCCACACGGCGACGCTGCTGAAGGCCCCTCCGGAGCTGGCCCGGCTGCTGGCGTCCATCGCGGCGGCGGGCGCGGCCCACGCCTATCTGCTGACCGAACTGGCCAAGGAGACCTCGTCATGAGCGCCGGGACACAGAAGGCGGCGCAGGCGGCGCTGGCCGCCGAGCACGCGGCGGTGTACGGGTACGGGGTGGTCGGCGGCCGGGTCGCCGACGGCCGCCGGGCCGAGGCCGCCGCGGCGTACCACGCGCACCGGGCCCGGCGCGACGCGCTGGTGCGGACCGTGCGGGGCCTGGGCGGTGAGCCGGTGGCGGCTCAGGCCGCGTACGCTCTGCCGTTCGCGGTGCCGGACCCGGCCGCGGCGGTACGGCTGGCCGCCCTGCTGGAGGACCGGGTCGCGGGCGTGTACTCCGATCTCGTGCGGGCCGCCGAGGGGCCGCTCAGGCGGGAGGCGGCCGACGCGCTGCGGGAGGCCGCGGTGCGCGCGGTCCGCTGGCGGGGCAGCGGCGTACCCTTTCCCGGGCTCGCCGAGCGGACCACCGACGGGACCGGGGCGAAGGCCGGGTCCGGCGCGAAGCACGGGTCCGGCGCGAACGGCGCGAACGGCAGGTCCGGCGCGACGCACTGAAGAAGCTCTGAAAGGGAACAAGGCACGTATGGGTTTCGAACCGCCGCAGCGTCTGGTGCGAGCGCTCGGCGAGTCGTACGGGGATGACGCCGCCGACTGGCTCGCGCGGCTGCCCGCACTGACCGAGGAAGCACTGTCCTCGACCGGGCAGAAATCGACCGTGGACCGGGTCGCCGCCCCCGGTGGCCGCAGCAGCCTGGTCCTGCTGGTGACGCTCCCCGACGGCACCCCGGCCACGCTGAAGATCGCTCCGTCCGGGGCCGCTCCCGAGCTGGAGCAGGCGGCGCTCGCGCACTGGAACGGCTGGGGCGCGGTACGGCTCCTCTCCTCCGGCCCCGGCGCCCTGCTGCTGGAGCGGCTGCACCCCGAGGTGTCGCTGCGCTCGCTGCCGGAGGCGAAGGCGCTGCTGGAGGCGGCGGGCACGGTGCGCCGGCTGTGGGTCGAGCCGCCGGGCGGCCATGGATTCGAGACGGTCGCCGAACGGACCGGGCGCCGTGCGGAGCCGATGCGCGCCTGTGCCGCGGCCGACCCGAGCCTGGAACCGCTGGTCTCCGCGGCGCTCGCGGCGCGCGAGGAACTGGTCGCCCACTCCCCCGAACTCCTGCTGCTGCACGGCAACTTCCGCCAGAGCAAGGTGCTCGCGGGCGAGCGGGTGCCCTGGCTGACGGTCGGGCCGGAGCCGCTGGTCGGCGAGCGGGCCTACGATCTGGCGCGCCTGGTGCGCGACCGTGTCGAGGACCTGATCGCCTCCCCGGGCGGCGCGGTGACGGCCCGTCGCCGGATCAGGAGGCTCGCCGATTCGCTGGATGTGGACCGGGAACGGCTGCACGGCTGGACGCTCTTCCGTGCGGTGGAGTCGGGTACCCGGGCGCTGGCGGTCGGCCGTCGCCAGGAGGGCGAGGTGGCGCTGGAGTTCGCCGGCTGGCTGTAGCGGTCCGCGAACGCAAGGGGCCCCCGCGCGGTGCGCGGGGGCCTCCTGTTCGCTGCGGTGTCAGCCCTGGGTGGTGAGGCGGGTGATCGCCTCGTCGACCGTGAGCTCCTCGCGCTCGCCGGTACGGCGGTCCTTGAGCTCCAGGACGCCCTCGGCCGAGCGGCGGCCGGCGACCAGGATCTTCGGGATGCCGATCAGCTCGGCGTCGGTGAACTTCACACCCGGCGAGACGCCCGCCCGGTCGTCGACCATGACCCGCACTCCGGCGGCGGCCAGCTTCTGAGAGACGTCGAGGGCCAGCTCCGTCTGGAGCGCCTTGCCCGCCGCGACGACATGGACGTCGGCCGGGGCGATCTCGCGGGGCCAGCACAGCCCCTGCTCGTCGGCGGTCTGCTCGGCGAGCGCGGCGACGGCGCGGGACACGCCGATGCCGTACGAGCCCATGGTGACCCGGACCGGCTTGCCGTTCTGGCCGAGCACGTCGAGCTGGAAGGCGTCCGCGAACTTGCGGCCGAGCTGGAAGATGTGGCCGATCTCGATGGCGCGGTCCAGCTTGAGGCCGGCACCGCACGCGGGGCACGGGTCGCCCTCCTCGACCACGACGACGTCGAGGTAGTCGTCGACCTCGAAGTCGCGGCCGGCGACGACGTTCTTCGCGTGGGTGCCGGGCTTGTTCGCGCCGGTGATCCAGGCGGTGCCGGCGGCGATGCGCGGGTCGGCGATGTAGCGGACCTTCTCCAGCCCCTGCGGGCCGACGTAGCCGCGCACCAGGTCGGGACGGCCTTCGAAGTCCTCGGCGGTGACCAGCTCGACGACGGCGGGCGCGAGGTGCTCGCCGAGCTTGCCGAGGTCGACCTCGCGGTCGCCGGGCACGCCCACGGCGACGATCTCGCCGTCGACCTTGACCAGCAGGTTCTTCAGGGTCGCGGCGGCCGGGACGCCCAGGTGCGCGGCGAGCGTCTCGATGGTGGGGGTGTCGGGGGTGTCCAGCTCCTCGACGGGGCCGTGCGCCGAGCCGTCCACGGGGGTGGCCTTGAAGGTCACGGCCTCGGTGTTGGCGGCGTAGTCGCAGGCGGGGCAGTCGACGAAGGTGTCCTCACCGGCGGGGGCGGGGGCCAGGAACTCCTCGGAGGCCGAGCCGCCCATCGCGCCGGAGACGGCGGAGACGATGCGGTGGTCGAGGCCGAGCCGCTCGAAGATCCGGATGTAGGCGGCGCGGTGCAGCTGGTACGCCTCGACGAGCCCCTCGTCCGTGGTGTCGAAGGAGTACGAGTCCTTCATCTGGAACTCGCGGCCGCGCAGCACACCGGCGCGGGGGCGGGCCTCGTCCCGGTACTTGGTCTGGATCTGGTAGAGGATCACGGGCAGGTCCTTGTAGGACGTGATCTGATCCTTGACGACCTGGGTGAAGATCTCTTCGTGGGTGGGGCCGAGGAGGTACTCGGCGCCCTTGCGGTCCTTGAGCTTGAAGAGCAGATCGCCGTACTCGTCGTAGCGGCCGCTGGCGTCGTACGACTCCTTGGGGAGCAGGGCGGGAAGCAGCACTTCCTGGCCGCCGATGGCGTCCATCTCCTCGCGCACGACGCGGGTGATGTTCTCCAGGACCTTCTTGCCGAGCGGCAGCCAGGTCCAGATCCCGGCCGCCGTGCGGCGTACGTAACCGGCCCGGACGAGCAGCTTGTGGTTGAGCGTCTCGGCGTCCGCCGGGTCGTCGCGCAGTGTCTTGATCATCAATCGGGACATGCGCTGGACCTGGGCCATGATGAACTCCTGCTCGGAAGGGTGATGTGCAGGAGGTTAGCCGGGCGGTGCGGGTGGGCGGAAATCGATTGGGCGCCGGCCCTGCCCCGCCTGTCCGTCGCGACGCAGCGGGAGCGGGGCTCCCATCACCGCGTACGGCTTGGGAGCGCTGGGGAAGAGCACCTGCCGGGCCAGGTCCCGGTAGCCGAGGCTGCGGTACAGGCCACGTGCCGGGCTCTCCGTGTCGATCGCGGAGAGGATCGACCGGGGCTCGTCGACGGCGTCCGTGACGGTGGTGATCAGCGCGCGGCCGATGCCGCGGTTCTGGAACGCCGGGTGGACGTGCAGTTCGGTGATGACGAACGAGTCGTCGAGCCAGTGCGCGGAGCCGGTGGCGCGGAGGTAGGGCTCGACGACGGTGGACCACCACTGGCCGCGTTCGTTCGGCATGCCGTAGACGAAGCCGACGAGCCGGCCGCCGGGGGTGGTGGCGCCCAGGGCGCGGGCGCAGGGGTGGTCGAGGTGTCTGAGGACGATGTGGCGCCGCACCTCGATCTCTTCCGGGACCAGGCCGAAGGCGACGGCCTGCACGGCGAGCGCCTCGTCCACGCGCGCGGCGAGATCGACCGGTCCGATCCGGACGCTGGGAGTGTGGGGGCCGCCCCCGGAAACTGCTGCCATGGGCCGACCCTACTGGCCCGGACGGGGCGGGCGGTACGGGTCGGTGGCACCGGCCCGCACCCGGTCAGAACAGCACGCTCATGAACGCGCCGGTCTCGCGGAAGCCGACCCTGGCGTACGACCTGCGCGCGGGGGTGTTGTAGTCGTTCACGTACAGGCTGACGACGGGTGCGACGTCGGCCAGCGCGTAGCGCAGGACCGCCGCCATGCCGGTCTCGGAGAGTCCCCTGCCGCGGTGTTCGGGAGCGACCCAGACGCCCTGGATCTGGCAGGCCTGCGGGGTGGCCGCGCCGATCTCCGCCTTGAAGACGACCTTGCCGTCGTCGATCCGGGCGAACGAGCGGCCGGAGCCGATGAGCTCGGCGACGCGTGCCTGGTAGAGGAGTCCGCCGTCGCCCGCGAGCGGGGAGATGCCGACCTCCTCGGTGAACATCGCCACGCAGGCCGGCATCAGGACGTCCATCTCGTCCTTGCGGATGCGGCGGACCAGGGGATCGGGGGCGACCTCGGCGGACGGGCTCTCGGTGACCATGAGCGGCTGATGGGCCCGGACCTCGCGGGCGGGGCCCCAGCCGGGTTCGAGCAGCCGCCACAGCTGGGCGGTGGGCTCCGCGGGGCCGACGATCGAGGAGCAGCGGCGGCCGGCCCGGCGGGCGCGGTCGGCGAAGGCCCTGACGGCCTCGGGGGTGGCGCAGATCGGTACGAGGTTGGCGCCCGAGTAGCACAGCGAGCGCAGCCGGCCGTCGGCGTACCAGCCCCACATCTCGCCGCCCAGGCGCCATGGATCGAGGCCGGCGATGCGGACCCGGGCGGTCACGAAGGCGTTGGCGACGGGTTCGCTCTCCAGGACGGCGAGAGCGGCGCCGAGGTCGCTGGGTTCGAGGACCCGGGTGGTGGTCTGCGTCAACACGAGGGGGCCTCACCATGCGGTCTGCTGATTTCCGCACTGTACCCAAAGAGGCTGATCCGTGCCGCCCGTCCCCGGGATCGGCGTCCGGACCGCTCGGTGAGGCCGCTCACGACGGCGCCCCGCCGGGCGGTGATCCTCCGGCGGGGCGCGGTCGTGCACGTCGTGTTCAGCTGATGGAGACCTCGGGTTCGCCCGAGGCGATGCCGTCCTTCTCCATCTGCTCGGCGATCTTCAGGGCCTCTTCGATCAGCGTCTCGACGATCTTCGACTCGGGCACGGTCTTGATGACCTCGCCCTTCACGAAGATCTGCCCCTTGCCGTTGCCCGAC
>NZ_JBIUVC010000031.1:22910-59457 GCF_044742755.1 Streptomyces sp. NPDC087845 | reverse complement strand
CGCTCGAACAGTTCCCACAACCGGTCCGGGACCAGACGCTCCACAATCGTCACGACCACAGACTACCGATCAAACCAAATGAGACCACCTCTTAGACGGACGGCCGGGCCTGGACGGCCGGCCTAGACAGTGGCGGGTCGCGCCGGGTCCGGGGCGGTGCCGGCCGGGGCCGGAATGGTGGTCTTGAGGTCCTGGGCCGTCGCCTGGGCCGCGGTGGGCGGCGGGCTGACGGCGGCGATGGCCGTGGTGACGACGCCCGCGGGCTCGGCATGGACGTCCGCCGGCGCGACATCGCCGTGGCCGACCGGCTTGCGCCGCGACACCAGCCAGATCGCCCCGGAGCCCGCGACCAGCAGCACCGCGACGACGACGACACCCCAGGTGCCCTGCCGGGTGAGGAACTCCGCACCCGCGCCGACCAGGCCCGCGGCCGGCAGGGTCAGCCCCCAGGCGACGAACATCCGGGTGGCGGTGGACCAGCGGACCACGCCGCCCTGGCGGCCGAGGCCCGCGCCCATCACGGCGCCGGAGCAGGACTGCGTGGTGGAGAGGGAGAAGCCGAGGTGCGAGGAGGCCAGGATGACCGTGGCCGCACTGGTCTGCGCGGCGAAGCCCTGCGGCGGCTTGAGATCGGTGAGGCCGCTGCCCATGGTGCGGATGATGCGCCAGCCGCCCAGGTAGGTGCCGAGTGCGATGGCCGTACCGGCGCAGACGATGACCCAGACCGGCGGGTTGGAGCCGGGGTGCAGGACGCCACCGGTGACCAGCGCGAGGGTGATGATGCCCATGGTCTTCTGCGCGTCGTTGGTGCCGTGGGCGAGGGAGACCAGTCCGGCCGAGGCGATCTGACCGGCGCGGTAGCCCTTAGCGGTGGCCTTCTCCTGGGCGTCGTCGCGGATCTTCCCGCCGATCCGGTACGTCAGCCGGGTGGCCAGCAGTGCGGCCAGACCGGCGACGATCGGGGCGGCGACCGCGGGGAGCAGCACCTTGGTGACGACGGTGCCGCCGTTGACCGACGACCAGCCCGCCGACATCACCGCCGCGCCGATCAGGCCGCCGAACAGGGCGTGCGAAGAGCTGGACGGCAGCCCGACCAGCCAGGTCAGCAGATTCCACAGGATGGCGCCGACGAGTGCCGCGAAGATGACTTCCGTCCGCAGCCCGTTCTCGTTGATGATCCCGCCGGAGATCGTCTTGGCGACCTCCACGGACAGGAACGCGCCGACGAGGTTGAGAACGGCGGACATGGCCACCGCTGTCTTCGGTTTGAGCGCGCCGGTCGAGATGGTGGTCGCCATCGCGTTGGCGGTGTCGTGGAAACCGTTCGTGAAATCGAACACTAGAGCTGTCACGATCACAATCGCGAGGAGCAGCGTGATGTGTTCCATTTACCCAGGCAATCGTTCGACGGCAGTGGCATGTGGACCGTAGGCAACCTGGGTGAACGGAAGATGAACTGAGCGGGGCGCTGTGGTGTCTCCGTGCGGAGTCGTGCCGCTCTGCCCGTCCTCCGGTTGTTCTCCGGGAGCCGTGCGGGCCGGGCGCAGCGCCCGGCGAGACATGTTTCGGCCACTTGTCACCCTTTTGTTAATTTCTCCGATCCGTGGCGACGGTCTCTCCGGTTGCGGTCTCTCCGGCCGACGGCATGTCCGTCCGGCTTCCGGGCTGACAGGATCTCCGCATGAGCGATCAGCAGCGGGACGCGATCGAACGGGCCTGGGAGGGTGTCGTCGCCACCGCCCGCAGGACGGCGGCGGACGGCCTCGTCGTCGGAACCTCGGGAAACGTGTCGGCCCGGGTCGGCGGGACGGTCCTGGTCACCCCGAGCGGAGTGCCGTACGACCGGCTAGGCCCCGAGGACGCGGTCGGCGTCGATCTGGACGGCAACCGCGTCCTCGGCGAACTGGCGCCGACCAGCGAACTCCCGCTCCATCTCGCGGTCTACCGGAACAGCGACGCGGCGGCCGTCGTACACACCCACGCGGTGCATGCCACGGCCGTCTCCACCCTGGTCCCCGAGGTCCCCCCGGTCCACTACGCCGTCGCCATGCTCGGGGGCTCCGTCCGGGTCGCGGCCTACGCGCGCTACGGGACCGGGGAACTGGCCGAGAACATGCTCACCGCCCTGCGCGGCCGGACGGGCTGCCTGCTCCAGAACCACGGAACCGTCACCTACGGAGCCACCCTGGACGAGGCGTACGACAGGACCGCCCAGCTGGAATGGCTCTGCCGGCTCTGGCTCACCGCGAGCTCCGTCCCCGGACACACCCCGAGCCTGCTCTCCCCGGCCCAACTGCGCGAAGTCCGGGAAGCCCTGAAGGGGTACGGACAACCCGGCGGCTGACCGGGCGTCCGGCCCACGTGGCCCCGTGGCCACGAAAGGATAAGGACAACCCGGCCGCAGACCCGGCCGCCCGGTCCCCGCCGGGACACCGGACGGCCCCCGTCCGCTGGCAGGGTGCGGCACACCCCACGACACTGAAGCGGTGCGCCCGGCAACAGTCACGGCAGCAGCCGTCACCACGATCATCGGCGTCGGTGCGGCAGCTGTCGCGGCCGGCCGGTACGCCAGCGACGCCGCCCTCAGGGCGCCGTCCGGACGGCCGCTCCCCGCCGACCGCTGGCTCACCGTGCACGCCACGGCCGCCGGGCAGGTCACCCTGACCCGCTCCTTCGCCGCCCTGCGGCCCGGCAGGTACGGGCTCGTGGGCGACGACGTCCACGCCGTCGTCGGCCCGGTGATCGAACACGCCCATCACGCCCCCGACACCGTCGTCCGCCGACTGGAGCGGGTCAACCGCGGCAGCCTGGAACCCGGGGCCAAGGTCCGCGTCACCCCGCAGTTGTACAGCGGCGACCCCTCCTCGGCCCTCGGCCTCGCCCACAGGGAAGTCGAGATCCCCGGCGAACTCGGCGCGCTGCCCGCCTGGTTCCTGCCCGGCGCCCGCGCCACCTGGGTCATCACCGTGCACGGCCTCGGCACCACCAGGGAGCACCCCCTGAACGTCATGGGGTTCCTGCACGACCTGAGCCTGCCCGTACTCGACCTGGCCTACCGGGGCGACGCCGGAGCCCCGCGCTCCCCGGACGGCCTCGCCCATCTCGGCGAATCCGAATGGCGCGACCTGGACGCGGCCATCCGCTTCGCCGTGCGGTACGGGGCCGAGAAGGTCGTCCTGCACGGCTGGTCCACCGGCGCCTCCATGGCGCTGCACGCGGCCGTCAACTCCGCGCTGCGCGACCGGATCCGCGGTCTCGTCCTCGATTCCCCGGTCCTGGACTGGGTCGCCACGCTGCGCGCCCTGGCCGTCGCCCGCGGGGTGCCGACCGCGCTGCTGCCGCTCGCCGTCCGTGCCGCCCAGGGGCAGACCGGGCTGCGCGGCGCCCGGCTCCTGGACGGCTCCCTCGCGGCGGAGCTCCGCGTCCCGACCCTGATCTTCCACGGCCCGGACGACACCCTGGCCCCCTGGCAGCCGTCCCGCGATCTGGCCGCCCGCCGCCCGGACCTGGTCGCCCTGCGCGCCGTCCCGCAGGCTCCGCATGCGGCGATGTGGAATGCCGACCCGGTCCACTACGAAGAGGCCCTGCGCCGGTTCCTCACGCCCCTGATGTGACCTGATGCGAGGGATCGGCCGATTGGTTCCGGACCCCGTCCGGCGACCCCTCCCCCGCGAATTCGGGTTCCGTTTGGGCTTTCGGGCCGTCAGGGGCAAGACTGCTCCCCGTGACGTCCCGTACCCCGCGCGACTCCAGGCTGCGACTTGTCCGCCCGCGACCCATCGCCACCGCTCGCAAGGCCGTGACCGCCCGGCGGACCAGGCCCGCCCCCCGCCCCCCGGAGGGCACCCCGCCCCGGGCCGAACTGGCCCGCCAGGCCAGGACGGTCCTCGCCGATGCCGTACGGATCGCCCACTGGGCAGCCGACGGCGCGATCCCCGGCGCACCGCCACCGGCCGTCCAGGCGCTCGAACGGGCCGCGACGGCCCTGGAGTTGTCCCCGGCACAGGTGCGCTCCGGCTGGGACCGGGCCCGCCTCGCCGGTCTCGTCGAACTGCACGGCGGCACCGCACGCCCCGGCTGGCGGCTGCGCGCCTGGGACCGCGACGACTCCGCGGTGCTCCGGGGCTGGGTGGCGCTCTTCGACGCCTGGTCGCTCGTCCACCCCGCGCCCGAGGGCATCGAGTCCACCGCGGTCGCCGAGGCCGTCGAAGCCGTGCCCCAGGTGCTCTCCCTCCTCCAGCTCTCGGCCGGACCGGTCACCGTGCCCGCCCTCCTGGACCTGCTCGGCCAGCGCGTCGCGGAACTCCACGAGGAGCGCTGCGAGGTGCCGTACGGACCGCATCCGCTGCCCGCACCGGCCGAATCCGCCCCTGCCGCACACCCCGCCGCCCTGGTCGCCCTTCTTCTCGACTGGGCCCTGGAGGGGCTGGCCGCCGTCGGCGCGCTCACCCTCGGCGCCGGACACGCCACCCTCACCCCGCTCGGCAACTGGGCGGTCTGGGTCAAGCTGGAACAGATCTGCGTCGCCGCCCAGAGCCCCGCCGGGAACATCGAGCAGTCCGCCGCCGACATGCTGCTCGGCTGCGCCCGGCTCACCCCCGGCCCGGCCCGCGACGAATACCGCGCCTGGCTCGCCGCCCGCCCCGTCGGCAGCGCCGTCGCCGAACTCCTCGCCGTGGCCCGCGGCGAGGACGCGCTGCTGCGCGGGCTCGCCTTCGAGGCACTCCGGGTCGTCGGCGCACCGGCCGAACCCGAGGTGCGTTCCGTCGTCGGCGACCCCTCGCTGCGCCCCTACGCGCTGCTCTGGCTGGCCGAGTACGACGGAGCCGACCCCGAGGACGCCCAGGACGTGCTCAGCCGCGAGGAGGCCACCTGGCTCTGGGTCGACACCGCGGCGGCCGTCGCCGACCACGGTGAGACCGGGCTGCTGGTCCGCCACCTCGACTCGGCCGTCCAGGGCACGGTCCCGGCCCTGCTGGACGAGGTGCGGGCCGTCGGCCACCCGCGCACCGTGCAGGTCCTGGTGGCCCTGGCCGCCGCGCACCCGGACCCCGCGCTGGCCAAAGCGGTGCGCCGGGCCGCGTTCCAGGTGCACACGGGCGGCGCGTAGCGCGTACGGTGCGCCGGACGGGGTCCGCCCCCGGAGCCCGTCCGGCCGCGCGTCCGTCAGCCGGTTCGCCCACCGGCCCGTGTCCCCACCGGCCCGTGTCCCCACCGGTCCGTGTCTCCGGCGGGTCGTCCGTCCGCCGCGGCCCGTGCCTCCGGCCGTCCGCCGGCCTCGTTCGGCCGTCGGTCCGCTTCGGCCGTCAGTCCGCCGACCCCGGCGCGTACGTCCCGAAGCTCCACACATTGCCCTCCCCGTCCCGCGCCGTGTAATCGCGCGAGCCGTAGTCCTGGTCCGTGGGCGGCATCAGGATCTCCACCCCGTGCTCCACGGCACAGGCGTGGTGCGCGTCGACCTCGTCCACCACGACGTAGACACCGGCGGGTCCCGCCCCCTGCATCGCCTTGGCGAAGACGCCCTCGCGTCCCTTGGAGCCGAGCATCACCCTGCCGTTGCCGCAGGACAGCTCCGCGTGGAGGACCTGGCCGTTCTCGCCCTCGTACACCGCCTCCTCCTTGAAGCCGAGCCCCTCGGTCAGCGTCCTGATCGCGGCCTTCGCGTCGTCGTACAGAATCGTCGGATAGATCGTCGGAACACCGGCCGGTGCGCCTGCCATGACGCTCACCCCTTCTCTTCCTCCGTGACCCGTTTCTGCCATCTCTGTGATCTGCGTCTCAGTCTTCCATCGGCCGCCGGCAGCGGCCCGGCTCGGCGGAAGGTGTTGCGGTCGGCCATGTCGCCGCTGCGGAAACCCGTGGTGAACCACTCCTGGCGCTGCGCGGCCGGGCCGTGCGTCCAGGACTCCAGTAGTCCTGCACGCTGTTGGCCACCGCTACGGTCCGGCAGTCGTCCCGGGTGTTCGCGTCCTGCCCGGTGCGGCAGGACTGCTGCACCTGCGCGGCCGAGGACGCGGTGGCCTCCGTGCCCTGGTCGCCGGACGACAGGCCGAGCTGATCGGGGCCGACGCCGAAGAGCGGCCCCGGGGCGAGGGCGATGAGCCCGGCGATGCCACCGCCCGCGGTGGCCCTGCCGCCGGGGATGCGGCTGCCGCGCACGTCCTGGACCTCGGACGTGTCCAGCTCGGCGTCGTCGTCGAACTGCATGCGGCACCACCCTCCGCTCCGGCTGTGGCGGCCTCACCGCCTTCGGCGAGTATGAGGTAGTTCA
Organism: Streptomyces sp. NPDC087845; assembly: GCF_044742755.1. Classification (NCBI taxonomy): domain Bacteria; kingdom Bacillati; phylum Actinomycetota; class Actinomycetes; order Kitasatosporales; family Streptomycetaceae; genus Streptomyces; species Streptomyces sp. NPDC087845. Next base: position 53,186 of record NZ_JBIUVC010000031.1, on the reverse strand, counting down.
CATGGAAATGCCCCGTTTCCGGTCGCGCGGTGGAGGGGGGCGGCGGCGCCGAGCCGGTTCCCCGCAAGTGCCGTGAGCGCATGCGGAAAAGCAGTTGCACACCGCCAGTAGAATGAGCCGTATGGCAATTCTCCCTGTGAGTGAGTAAACGGCGTCGAGTCGTGAGTCCGTAGTCGTCCGTCCGCCGTCCACCCGCCCTGGAGTTTTACCTTGATCACCGCTTCCGCCATCGAGCTGCGCGCCGGCGCCCGGATCCTCATCGAGTCCGCCTCCTTCCGTATCGCCAAGGGCGACCGCATCGGCCTCGTCGGCCGCAACGGAGCGGGCAAGACCACCCTCACCAAGTGCCTCGCCGGTGAGGGCAACCCGGTCGGCGGCACCATCACCCGCTCCGGCGAGGTCGGCTACCTCCCGCAGGACCCGCGCACCGGCGACCTCGACGTACTCGCCCGTGACCGCATCCTCTCCGCCCGCGGCCTCGACGAGATCCTGCGCAAGATGCGGGAGAACGAGGAGCGGATGGCGAACGGCAAGGGCGCCACCCGCGAGAAGGCGATGAAGAAGTACGAGCGCCTGGAGACGGAGTTCCTCACCAAGGGCGGATACGCCGCCGAGGCCGAGGCCGCCACCATCGCCGCCGCGCTCAGCCTGCCCGACCGGGTGCTCGGACAGCCGCTCCACACGCTCTCCGGCGGTCAGCGCCGCCGTGTCGAGCTGGCCCGCATCCTGTTCTCGGACGCCGACATCCTGCTGCTCGACGAGCCGACGAACCACCTCGACGCCGACTCGATCGTCTGGCTGCGCGACTACCTCAAGACCTACCGCGGCGGCTTCGTCGTGATCTCCCACGACGAAGAGCTCGTCGAGACGGTCGTCAACAAGGTCTTCTACCTCGACGCCAACCGGTCGCAGATCGACATCTACAACATGGGCTGGAAGCTCTACCAGCAGCAGCGCGAGGCCGACGAGAAGCGCCGCAAGCGCGAGCGGCAGAACGCCGAGAAGAAGGCCGCGGCCCTCAACTCGCAGGCCGACAAGATGCGCGCCAAGGCCACCAAGACCGTCGCCGCGCAGAACATGGCCAAGCGGGCCGAGCGGCTGCTCTCCGGGCTGGAGGCGGTCCGGGTCTCCGACAAGGTGGCGAAGCTGCGCTTCCCCGAGCCCGCGCCGTGCGGCAAGACCCCCCTGATGGCGGAGGGGCTGTCCAAGTCGTACGGCTCGCTCGAAATCTTCACCGATGTGGACCTCGCCATCGACAAGGGCTCCCGGGTCGTCATCCTCGGCCTCAACGGCGCGGGCAAGACCACCCTGCTGAGGCTCCTCGGCGGCGCCGAGAAGGCCGACACCGGCCAGGTCGTCGAGGGCCACGGACTCAAGCTCGGCTACTACGCCCAGGAGCACGAGACCCTCGACCCGGACCGCTCCGTCCTGGAGAACATGCGCTCCGCGGCACCCGACCTCGATCTCGTCGACGTACGCAAGACGCTCGGCTCGTTCCTCTTCTCCGGCGACGACGTCGACAAGCCGGCCGGAGTCCTCTCCGGCGGCGAGAAGACCCGTCTCGCGCTGGCGACCCTCGTGGTCTCCTCCGCCAACGTGCTGCTCCTGGACGAGCCGACGAACAACCTCGACCCGGCCAGCCGCGAGGAGATCCTCGGCGCGCTGCGTACGTACAAGGGCGCCGTCGTCCTCGTCACGCACGACGAGGGAGCGGTCGAGGCACTCCAGCCGGAGCGCATCATCCTGCTGCCGGACGGTGTCGAGGACCTGTGGGGCGCGGACTACCAGGACCTGGTGGCACTGGCCTGATCGCTGCCCGGTCACCTCTGATCCACCCCGTATGGATCATTCGGCCCATGCGTGATCCATCATCTGCGTGAGTACGTCTCGTACCTCGGCGCGGCGCCCGGCAGATACCTGCCGGGCGCACCCATTTGGGGGCCGCAATCCCCGTGTGGCCCTGACCTGGCGGTTCGTCCCGCGGCTCTTCCCACCCGCCCCCACAGCCCCGCGGAATGCGGGATTCCGGTCAGGTCGGCCCGCTGTTCGGGCGGGAATCCGGTTGCACGGACCTTGCGGAATGGGTGGCCAGGAAGCCCCCGAGGGGTGATCATGAGAGTCCAGAGCGCACTTCCCATGAGGAGGCACGGGTGGCCGAGACTCTGAAGAAGGGCAGCCGGGTTACCGGCGCCGCGCGCGACAAGCTCGCGGCAGACCTGAAGAAGAAGTACGACTCCGGTGCGAGCATCCGGGCGTTGGCCGAAGAGACCGGCCGCTCCTATGGATTCGTCCACCGGATGCTCAGTGAGTCCGGAGTCACGCTGCGTGGACGCGGCGGAGCAACACGAGGCAAGAAGGCCGCCACGGCCTGACGGCCGTCGGCGGATCGGGGCAGGTCCGTCCGGACCCGTCCCGGGGCTCACCGGTTTCGGCGGTGGCCACCCGGTCGGCCATGGTGTCGGCCGGGTGGTTACTGTTCAGTCACTTAGCTCTCTGTGCTGACTGAACCGATCCGGAGGCGCCCCATGACCTCGTACGACTCTGTGCTCGACAAGGACGGTGTACAGCTCACCGTCGACGACGCGGTTGCCACGGTGACCCTCACCAATCCGGCCAAGCGCAACGCTCAGTCCCCCGCTCTGTGGCGGGCGTTGACCGAGGCCGGACGGGCACTGCCCGGCAGCGTGCGGGTCGTCGTGCTCCGTGGCGAGGGCAAGTCCTTCTCCGCGGGCCTCGACCGGCAGGCGTTCACCCCCGAGGGGTTCGACGGTGAGCCGTCCTTCCTCGACATGGCGCGTGGTCCGGAGTCCGAGCTCGACGCGACCATCGCCGAGTATCAGGAGGCGTTCACCTGGTGGCGCCGCAACGACATCGTGTCGGTCGCGGCGGTCCAGGGGCACGCGATCGGTGCCGGCTTCCAGCTCGCTCTCGCCTGCGATCTGCGCATCGTCGCCGAGGACGTGCAGTTCGCCATGCGTGAGACCAGCCTCGGCCTGGTCCCCGACCTCACCGGCACCCACCCCCTGGTGAACCTGGTGGGGTACGCCCGCGCGCTCGAAATCTGCGCCACGGGCCGCTTCGTGCACGCCGAGGAGGCCGAGCGCACCGGCCTCGCCAACCTCGTGGTCCCCGCCGGTGAGCTGGACGCCGCGGCCCGTGACCTGGCCGGCGCGCTGCTGGCCGCCCCGCGCGACGCGGTCGTGGAGACCAAGGCGCTGCTGAGCGGTGCCGCCTCCCGTGGTTACGAGGAGCAGCGCATCGCCGAACGCGCCGCGCAGGGGCGGCGACTGCGCGACCTGGCGGGCATCACCGACTGAACGGAAGCCGGTACAGCCCTCGGGGGCCGGACGGCCGCGGCCCCGGCCCCGGCCTCGGGCCTCGGGCCCGAGCGTCCGGCGGACGGTTCCGTCCGGTGGCCGGCCCCGCGCCCGGTGGTCAGGTCCGCTCCACCACCGCGGTGATCAGTACGGCGACCGAGGGGTGCCCCTCCACCGAGGCCGCCACCGCATCCCGCACCGCACGTGCCACGTCGAGCGCCCGGTGGTCCGCGTCCGTCGCCACTTCGACCCGTACGTGACCCGGGCCCGTGTGCACCGCGTTGCCCAGCACCCCGGTCAGCGTCACGACACCGGGAACACCCGCGGCAGCGGCCCCCGCCACCCCCTCCGGCCTCGCCGCGCGCACCGCGGCCGGTTCGGGGGTCGGCCGTACGGGTGGCGTGTCCAGCAGTTCCGTCACCCGGACATCCACCTCGGCGACCACCAGCCCCAGCCGCTGCCCGGCCGCCGTCAGCAGCGCCGAGCGCAGTGCCGCCGCGGCGGCGGGCAGCGGCAGACCGGACATCGCCGACATGGCCGCCTCCATCCGCAGTGGCCCCGGCGGCAGCGCGCTCGGCGGAGGCTCCACCTCCGGGGCCGGGCTCCTGTCCGGATCCGCCACCGAGATCCTGAGTTTTCCGAGCACCGGGCCCGGCCCCGGCCCGCCCACCGCGCCGCGCAGCACCGCGACCGCGGCCCGCTCCGAGATCCAGGCCCCGTCCGCCGGACCGCCCAGTGGCAGCAGCCGGCCGAGGCCGATCCGCTGCCGAACTGCCGCCGTCCATCCGTCGGCCCTGTGCCGGCCGTCCGCTGTCGTCATTCCCTCAGCCTGCCGCATCCACGGCGCGAGACCGGGCAAGCGCACTTAATGTGGGCAAAGAGGTCCAAAATGTCCTGAAGGGAAGAGTGGCGATGACCGACACCCCCCAGCGGAACCGTCCCGAGAACCCCGACAAGGAATCGAGCCCGCTCGTCAAGCGCGGCGGGGGAGACCCCGCGACCCGCGGCCGCACGACCATCGCCGACGGAGTGGTCGAGAAGATCGCGGGCATGGCGGCACGTGACGTGGTCGGTGTCCACGCGATGGGCAGCGGCTTGTCACGCACGTTCGGCGCGGTGCGCGACCGGGTCCCGGGCGGTGGCAAGTCCGTCACGCGCGGGGTCAAGGCGGAAGTGGGCGAGTCGCAGACCGCGCTCGACCTGGAGATCGTCGTCGACTACGGCGTGTCGATCATCGATGTCGCCCGTGACGTACGGGAGAACGTGATCGCGGCGGTCGAGCGGATGACCGGTCTGGAAGTCGTCGAGGTCAACATCGCGGTGAGCGATGTGAAGCTGCCCGACGAGGCCGACGACGAGGACCAGACCGAACCACGTCTTCAGTAGGCCTCCGAACCCGTGGGCCTGCGAACCGATGCAGTCGAGGAGCGCATGATGAGCATGGCGGTGGTCGGCATGGTGGCCGGCATGGCGCTCGGATTCGCCGGGTACTTCGGCGGATTCGGAGCCTTTCTCCTGGTGGCGGCGTTGGGGGCGGTCGGTTTCGTCGTCGGCCGGCTCCTGGAAGGTGACCTGGAACCCGGCGACTTCTTCCGAGGTCGCGAACGCGGCGACCGACGGCGGTGACGGCGGTGACGGGGGTGAGCGGCCGGGTCGCGGCCGGTGAGCGCGGGGAGACCCGGATCGCCGACCGGGTGGTCGCGAAGATCGCCGCACAAGCGGCGAAGGAGGCGATCGACGAGCCGCCGGAGGAAGGCGCCTCGCCGCGCGCCACGGTGAGGGTGCACCGCGGCGCCGCCCGGGTGCGGGTGAGCCTGGAGCTCGGATACCCCACCGACATCGGCCGCCAGTGCGGCGGGGTGCGCCGGCATGTCGCCGAACGGGTGAGGACGTTGGCGGGGATGGACGTGCCCGAGGTCGCCGTGCAGGTCGAGCGCCTGTACCCGACAGGAGCGGGCATCGCGGCACAGGGAAGGACCCGATGACCGAGCCCCACGACCCGCAGCACCGTACGGGGCGGCCGCCCGCCGCCCGGCCCGTCGAACAGGGGGACGGGCTCGAACCCGGCCGGTCCGCCACGTACGACCCGGTGCCCGCGCAGCAGGAGGGCGGCGGCCGGCCGGGCCGTTTCTGGTCCGCGCGCCGCATCCCCGCCGCAGTGCTCGCGCTGGTGGTCCTCGGCGGCACCGGTCTGCTGCTCTACGACGTGGCGGCGGTACGGGCCGGCCGTCCGGCGATGCGGTGGCGCCGCGCGCTGGCCGACGAGCTCGCCGACCGGCCGCTGGACAACATCTGGGTACTGGCCGGCGCGGTGGCCGCGCTGGCGATCGGCCTCTGGCTGCTGGTGCTCGCCGTCACCCCCGGGCTCCGCGCCCTGCTGCCGATGCGCCGCGACCGTCCCGGTGTACGGGCCGGTCTCGACCGGACCGCGGCGGCACTGGTACTGCGCGACCGGGCCGTCGAGGTGTCCGGTGTGCAGTCGGTACGGGTCCGGATGGGCCGGGGCAGGGCCGGGGTGCGCGCGGTGTCGCACTTCCGCGAGCTCGACGACGTACGGGCCGATCTGGACACCGTGCTCGGGACCGCAGTCGGGGAACTGGGGCTGGCCAGGCCCCCGAGCCTGTCCGTGCGGGTCCGCCGTCCGGCGAAGAAGGGGTGAGTCCGTTGCTCAGGACCGTCAACCGGGTGCTGCTCGGCCTTGCCGGGCTGGTGCTGATCTGTGCCGGCGGCGCGGTGCTCGCCGCCGGACTCGGCCTCGCCGTGCCGTCCTGGTGGCCCTGGCACGGCAAGGGCGCCGTCCTCCTCGGTGAGGCCGAACGGGACCGCTGGCGCGGCGAGGGGTGGTGGTGGCCGGCGGTGATCGCGGTCCTGGCCGTCGTGGTCGTCCTCGCCCTGTGGTGGCTGCTGGCCCAACTGCGCCGTGCCCGCCTCGCCGAGGTGCTGGTGGACAGCGGCGACGGCGAGGGGGTGCTGCTGCGGGGCCGGGCTCTGGAGGGGGTGCTCGCCCAGGAGGCGGGGACCCTGGACGGAGTGGCCCGCGCCCAGGTCAGGCTGACCGGTCGGCGCAGGTCGCCGCACGCCAGGATCCGCCTGCTGACGGAGCCGCACGCGGCGCCGGACGAGGCACTCGGCCGCCTCGCCGACGAGGTGCTGGCCCATGCGCGGGACTCCGCGGGGCTGGCCGAACTGCCTGCGGAGGTGCGGCTGAGAGCGGTCAAGCACCGTGCGGAAAGGGTGAGCTGACGGACCGTCGGACAGGCCTGGGGGGCCTGCCCGTCCGGCGGTGCGGCACGAGGCCGGACCGATTCAGAAGCCGTGCCGGGAGCCGCCGTCGATCGGCACCATGAGGCCCGTCAGATACGAGGCCGCGGGCGAGAGCAGGAACGCCGCGGTCCGGCCGAACTCCTCCGGCGTGCCGTACCGGCGCAGCGGAATACGCGCCTCACCGGCCGTGCGGGATGCCTCCGCGTCGCCCGAGAGCGCGTCCAGCTCACGTACCCGGTCCGTGTCGATCCGGCCCGGCAGCACGCCCAGCACCCGGATGCCCCGGGGACCGAGTTCGTCGGCCAGGGACTTGGCGAAACCGGCCAGGCCGGGGCGCAGACCGTTGGAGATCGTCAGCCCGGAGATCGGCTCGTACACGGAGCCGGAGAGCACGAAACCGATGACCCCGCCCTCACCGAGCACGGTCGCCGCGGCCCTGGCGAGGCGTACCGCACCCAGGAACACCGACTCGAAGGCCGACTGCCACTGCGCGTCGGTGTTGTCGGCGAGGAAGCCGGGCGCCGGTCCGCCGACGCTGATGAGAATGCCGTCGAGCCGCCCGAACCGCTCGTGCGCACGGTCGACGAGGCGCTGAGCCGAGGCGGGGTCGGCGTTGTCGGCGGCGAGGCCGAGGGCGCCCGCCCCCAGTCCGGCGGCGGCCGCCTCGACGCGCTTCTCGTCCCGCCCGGTGATGATCACCCTCGCACCGTCCTCGGCCAGCGCCCGGGCCGTGGCGTTGCCCAGCCCCCGGGTCGCTCCGGTGACGATGTACACGCGGTCCTTCAGTCCAAGATCCATGGGTTCTATCCTGCCGCGCCGGGCTCCAGTGTGTCCTCCCCGGCCAGGGCCATGGCGGTGCCCACCAGTCCGATGTGGCTGAACGCCTGCGGGAAGTTGCCGACCTGCCGGCGCCCGACGGTGTCGTACTCCTCGGCGAGCAGCCCCACATCGTTGCGCAGTGCCAGCAGCTGCTCGAAGAGAGTGCGGGCCTCGTCGGTGCGCCCGGTCAGATGCAGGGCGTCGGCCAGCCAGAAGGAGCAGGCGAGGAAAGCCCCTTCGCTGCCGGGCAGCCCGTCGATCGAGATGCCGTCGGTGCTGTAGCGGCGGACCAGGCAGCCGCTGCCCAGCTCCTCCCGGACCGCGTCGACCGTCCCGATCACCCGGGGATCGTCCGGCGGCAGGAATCCGGTCCGGGGGATCAGCAGGGTCGCGGCGTCCAGGTTCCGGGAGCCGTAGGACTGTGTGAAGGTGTTCCGCACCGGGTCGAACCCCTTCTCGCACACCTCCCGGTGCACGGCGTCCCGCATCGTCCGCCACCGGTCGGCTTCGCCGGCCAGCGCGGGGTTCTTCTCCAGGGTGCGTACGGCGCGGTCGGCGGCGACCCAGGCCATCACCTTGGAGTGCACGAAGTGGCGGCGCTGGCCGCGGATCTCCCACAGCCCCTCGTCCGGCTCGCGCCAGGTGGACTCCAGGAAGCCGAGCAGGCTGAGCTGCAGATTCCAGGCGTGCGGCTTGTCGTCCAGGCCGGCCTCGCGTGCGAGCCGCAACGAGTCGATGACCTCGCCGTACACGTCGAGCTGGCGCTGGCGCACCGCGGCGTTGCCGATCCGGACCGGGCCGGAGTTCTCGTAGCCGCGCAGCCAGGGCAGCTCCGACTCGGGCAGTCTGCGCTCGCCCGCCAGGCCGTACATGATCTGCAGGTCGGCCGGGTCCCCGGCGACGGCCCGCAGCAGCCAGTCCCGCCAGGCCGCGGCCTCCTCCAGATAGCCGGCCGAGATGAGGGCGCCGAGGGTGAGCGTGGAGTCCCGCAGCCAGCAGAAGCGGTAGTCCCAGTTCCGTACGCCGCCGATCTCCTCGGGCAGCGAGGTGGTGGGAGCGGCCACGATGCCGCCGGTCGGGCCGAAGGTGAGTGCCTTCAGCGTGATCAGCGAGCGGATCACCGCCTCCCGGTACGGGCCCCGGTACTTGCACCGCGCGGACCACTCGGACCAGTCCGCCAGGGTGCTTTCCAGTGCCTCGTACGGGTCGACGAGTTCGGGACGGGGCGAGTGCGAGGGGTGCCAGGTCAGGACGAACGCCACCTGTTCGTTCGCGGAGACGGCGAACGACGAGCAGGTGGAGAACTGCTGCCCCCAGGTCTTGACCGGCGGCTCGCTCCGCAGCCAGGCCGAGTCCGGCCCGGCGACCGCCACCCGGTGCCCCTGCGAGCGGCGCACCCAGGGCACGACCGAGCCGAAGTCGAAGCGCAACCGGATCACGGAGCTCATCTCGACCGTGCCGCTGATGCCCTCGACGATCCGCATGACATCGGGTTCGCGGTCGCGCTGCGGCATGAAGTCGATGACCTTGACCGTGCCGGTACGGGTCTCCCAGTACGTCTCCAGGACCAGGGAGTCACCCGTGTAGCCGCGCCGGGTGCAGGTGTCGGCGCCCTTCGGGGCGATCCGCCAGTGGCCGTTGTCCTCGTCGCCGAGCAGGGCCGCGAAACAGGCGCCCGAGTCGAAGCGGGGCAGGCAGAGCCAGTCGACAGAACCGTTCCTGCCGACCAGGGCGGCTGTCTGCAGATCGCCGATGAGGGCATAGTCCTCGATGCGTGGGGTCACGTTCTGGCGTGTTCCCGAACATGGGCCTCGTTAAGCAGCCCGGTCCCATGAGAGGCAGGCGTCACGTCGGCACCCCCGGCCGCTCCGGTACGACGGCGCCCCGGCGCGGACGGCGTCAGGCCGTCGCGGGCTCCGGCTTCTCCGGCTGTTCCGGCTGCGCCGGTCCGGAGGATTCCTGCTCCCCGGCGGCGGCCTCGGCCGCGGCCTCCACCCGGTCGCGCTTCTCCCGGCGGGCGAGCACCACGAAGCCCACCGGAACCCCGGCGGCGAACAGCCACCACTGCACGGCGTACGCCATGTGCGGGCCGATCGAGCCGTCGTCGGGGGCGGCGATCGGTTCCGGTGAGCCGCCGGGCGGTTCGGGTCCGGTCTGCTCGATGTAGCCGCCGAGCACCGGCCGGGAGAGCCTCTTGGCCTCCTGGGCGCTGTTGATCAGCATCACCTGGCGGTCCGGCAGGTCTGAAATGTCCTTGATGCCGCTGGTGCCCGTCGTCTCGTCGGCCTTGAGCCGCCCGGTCACGGTCACTTCGCCCCTGGGCACGGCCGGTACGTCGGGGAACGCGCGCTGGCTGTCGGCGGAGGGCACCCAGCCGCGGTTGACCAGGACCGTGCCGCCGCCCTTGAGGTCGAGCGGGATCAGCACATGGACGCCGATCCGGCCGTCGGTGGAGGTCCTGCGCCGTACGACCACCTCGTGCGCCGTGTCGTACGTGCCCGTGGCCGTCACCGCGCGCCAGTAGTCGGAGCGCGGGACCGTGTGACCCGGGGAGGTGAGCGAGGCGACCGGAACCGGTCTCGCCTTGAGGTTGCGGGAGATCAGGGAGTTCTGCGCGACCTTGTGCTCATGCCGGTGCAGCTGCCAGAAGCCCAGCTCGACCATCGTGGGAATCAGTACGAGGGCGAGGAGGGCGAGGATCAGCCACTGCCGGGTCAACAGGAAGCGGTACACCCCATGACGGTACAACTGCGTCATGGGGTGCATCGCGCAGGGGTGGGGGAAGGGGGCGCGGCGGCCGGTGCTCAGACTTTGTCGATGATGCCCACCTTCCCCTCGGCGCGGGCGCAGTGACCGCCGCAGAACCAGTGGCCGTCGACCTCGACGCCCTGGCCGATGATCTGGACCCGGCAGTGCTCGCAGAGGGGCGCCATGCGGTGAATGGCGCAGGAGAAGCAGTCGAAGACGTGCACCGCGCCCTGTGCGTGCACCTCGAAGGACATGCCGTAATCGTTTCCGCAAACCTCACAACGTGCCATGCGCCACAGGGTGGGACGCCGGGGCGGCGGCGGGCGAGCGGCGGGCGGGCGAGTCGCCCCCGGTTCACTCCGATGACCGCGCGGCCTGCTGTGTCGCCGCCGGCGCCACATCGCGCAGCAGATGGGTGAACGCGCTCTCGTCCAGGATCGGGGTCCCGAACGACTTCGCCTTCACCGTCTTCGATGTCGCCGCGTCCGGATCGTTGGTGACGAGCAGACTCGTCAGCCGGGACACGCTGGTCGCCACATGCAGCCCGGCCTCGACGGCCCGGTCCTCCAGCAGCTCGCGGTCGACGGAGGTGTCGCCGGAGAACGCCACCCGCATGCCCTGCATGAGGGGTTTGTCCTTCTCGTACCGCCCCGGGTTCGGATACGGGCACGCCGGACGCTTGCGCGAGGGACGCCAGCTGCCCTGACCGTACGAAGACTGATGGCCGATCCGCGGGGTGACCGGGGAGTCCGACCACTCGGTCAGCGGCCGGCACTCCAGCAACGGCAGCCGCACCCCGCCCCGCGCCGCCGCGTGCAGACTCGGCCGGAACGCCTCCGCCAGGACCCGGGCGTCGTCCAGCGCGTGGTGGGCGCGCTGCTGCACCACTCCGAAGTGCGCGGCCAGCGACTCCAGCTTGTGGTTGGGCAGCGGCAGCCGCAGTTCCTTGGCGAGGGCGATGGTGCACAGCCGCTGCTCGACGGGGGCGGCGGAGGAGGCCCGCGCGTACTCCCGGGCCAGCATCGACCAGTCGAAGGCCGCGTTGTGCGCGACGAGCACGCGGTCCGCCAGCCGTTCGGACAACTGGGCGGCGACCTCCGGGAAGAGCGGAGCGTCTTCGAGGACCTCGCTGGTCAGTCCGTGGATCCAGACAGGACCGGGATCGCGCTGCGGATTGACGAGGGTGTACCAGTGGTCCTCGACATTGCCCTGTGCGTCCAGGCGGTAGACGGCGGCGGACACTATCCGGTCGTCCCGTGCGAGGCCGGTGGTCTCCACGTCGACGACCGCGTACCCCTGCGGGTAGGCGGGCGGCCACGGTGCTGCGGTCTGGCGGTCGTCGAGCATGGTCACAGAGAATACGGGCCGCGACCGACAGTCTCCTATTCGGCCGTCTCCCGCCCCGGCGCGGGGGTTCCGGGGCGGGACGCCCGTGGTACGGGACCGGCCAGCAACCCCTCCACCAGGGCCCGCACGGAGTCCGCGAACAGCCGGTCCGGGTCGGCGGGCCGGGCCAGCGCGCGGGCCAGCGCCGGGTCGTCGTCCGCGGTGGACGCGGTCCACAGGTCGCCCTCGCCGGGGGACTGGACGGGGGACCGCTCACGGTTGCGTTCGACCAGCAGGAAGCCGACGGTCTGGAACTGCACCGCCCGCACCGCCGCCGCCGCCCGCGCCCCGCGCAGCCCCGCGGCGTGCACCTCGTGGACGAGGGCCTGCTGCGCGGGGAGGAACATCCGCTCGGTGAGCCCCCGTTCGTGGACCATCGCGATCAGATGCGGCCGGGCCCGCAGTTCACGGCGCAGGCCGCGGGCGACGGAGACGATGCGGGCCGCCGGGGTCCGGCCGGCCGGGCGGAGGGTGCCCATCTCCCGCACGGTGCGCTCGACGAGGGCGTCCAGGAGCGATTCGCGATTGCCGACGTGCCAGTAGATCGACGTGACCGCGGTGCCCAGTCCGGCGGCGAGGGCGCGCATGGTGAGGGCCTGCGGACCGTGCTGCTTCACCAGCGCCGCGGCGGTGTCCAGGACCTCTTCACGGGTCAGCGACGATCGGGCCACAGCGCTCCTCGACTCCCGGACTCCGTTACGTGCACGCCTCTTTACCCTTCATCGGCGCCGGTGTAACTGTGTTACAGAGCCCGGTCCGGAGAACCCGGGCACGGAGAGAGACCGGCCCGGACGACCTGGGCACGGAGAGCACCCGGGCACGGAGAACCCAGCCACGGAGAACCGATTCACGGACGACCGAGAAGGGTGGCACGGCATGGCACGTGTACGGTACGGCGCGCGCACCGAGGCCGAGATCGCGGCGGCCCGCGCGGCCCGCTCCACACTCCCCGACATCTGGTCCACCGGTGTGGTGGCCCTCTGGGAGAGCGACCCCGACGCGGTGGCGGCCGTCCTCCCGCCGCCCCTCGAACCCACCGGGCGCCCACTGGTCCGGGCCAGCATCAGCACGGTCCAGCTCCCCGGCTACCCGCTCGGCGCCGGCTCCGTCGCGGTGGCCGCCGTCCACGGCGGGCACGAGGGCTGGTATCCGCTCGTCATGCCGATGACCCATGAACGGGCGCTGACCGGCGGCCGCGAGGTGTTCGGCGAACCGAAGAAGCTCGGCGAGGTGACCGTCGAACGCGACGGCCTCGTCGTCCGGGCCGCGCTCGCCCGGCACGGCATCGCCTTCGTCGAGGTGCGGGGCGCCGTCGACGGGCCGCTCCCGCTGCCCGAACCGGCCGACAAGCTCGACTTCTACTTCAAGTTCCTGCCCGCCGTGGACGGTGAGGGCTTCGACTCCGATCCGGTCCTGATCCACTGCACCCGCCGCGAGAAGGTCCGCCGGCTGGAACGCATCGCGGGCGACGTGGTGCTGCGCGAGTCGGTGTACGACCCGGTCGCCGACCTCCCCGTACACCGGCTGGTCGACCTCACCATCGGCGAGAAGACCAGTGACCAGCGGGGCAGGGCCGTGGAGCGGGTGAGTGCCGAGGCGTTGCTGCCGTACATCCACCAGCGCTACGACGACCCGCAGCAGATCCACGACGGTCCGCCCGAGGGGAGCGTCCGATGAGACTGGAGGAGGGGCAGGTGGCCGTCGTCACCGGTGCCGCGAGCGGCATCGGCCTCGCGATGGTGCGCAGGTTCGCGGCCGAGGGGCTGAAGGTCGTCCTCGCCGACGTGGAGGAGGGCGCGCTCGACGCGGCTGCGGCCGGATTGCGCCAGGACGGTGCGCGGGTGCTGGCCCGGGTCGTCGACGTCGGCGAACGCGACTCCGTACAGGCCCTCGCCGAAGCCGCGTACGACACCTTCGGCGCCGTGCACGTGCTGTGCAACAACGCCGGTGTCGGCTCCGGGGCCGAGGGCCGGATGTGGGAGCACGAGCCGAACGACTGGAAGTGGGCCTTCGCGGTCAACGTGTGGGGTGTCTTCCACGGCATCCAGGCGTTCGTGCCGCGCATGCTCGCGGACGGCGGCCCCGGCCATGTCGTCAACACCTCGTCCGGCGACGGCGGGATCGCCCCGCTGCCGACCGCCTCCGTGTACGCGGTCACCAAGTCCGCCGTCGTCACGATGACCGAGTCCCTGTACGCGCATCTGAAGGCGGAGGGCGCGGCGGTCGGCGCCTCCGTCCTCTTCCCCGGCCCGCACATGCTCCGTACCGGGCTGTGGGAGTCGCACCGCAACCGGCCCGAGCGGTACGCCAAGGAGCGCCCGCGCAGGACCCCGTACCGCAGCCTCGACCAGTGGGAGTCCGCCATGCGTGCGGCCGGCCGCGAGGTGGAGTTCACCCCCGTGGAGGACGTCGCCGCGACGGTCGTGGACGGGATACGCGCCGACCGCTTCTGGATGCTGCCGGAGAGCGAGCACAGCGACCGGCAGATCCGCGCCAGGTCGCAGTCGATGCTCGACCGGGCCGTCCCGTCGTACCTGGAGAGCTTCATACTCGACTGAGGAGCGAGCGATGACCGACGACCCGTACCTGATCATCTCCTCCGACTGCCACGCCGGGCTGCCCACCGAGGAGTACCGGCCCTACCTCGACCCCCGCTTCCACCGGGACTTCGACGACTTCCTCGCCGGACGCGACCGCCGCCGTGAGGAGATGACCCGCCTCGGGGTGCGCAACGAGGCCTTCGCCGACCAATGGTTCCGCGACAACGAGGAAGGTCTGAGGGGAGGCTGGGACGCCGCACAGCGGCTCAGGGAACTCGACGGCGACGGGGTGGCGGCCGAGGTCGTCTTCCCCGACGCGGACGCCGTCGACAGCCGGACCGCCGCCCCGTTCGGCGTCGGCCTCGGACTCTCCGGCGACCAGGACCCGGACCTGGGCATGGCGGGCGCGCAGGCCCACAACCGCTGGCTCGCCGACTTCGTCTCGCAGAACCCCGAACGCCACTGCGGGGTCGCCCTGCTGCCCGTCACCGGCGAGGTCGACCGGGTCGTCGCGGAGATCCACCGGGCGAAGGAGTCCGGACTCGGCGCGCTCATGATCCCCTCCATGTGGGTGGACAAGGCCCCGTACCACGACCGCCGTTACGACCCGGTGTGGGCGGCCGCCGCCGAGACGGCGATGCCGGTCGTCACCCACTCCGGCGCGGCGCCGCGCCACGAGTACGGCGACCATCTCGGGATCTATGTCTCCGAGGTCACCTGGTGGCCGTCCCGGCCGCTCTGGTTCCTGCTCTGGTCGGGCGCCTTCGAGCGCCACCCGGGGCTGAGGTTCGGCGTCGCCGAGTCCGGCTGCTGGTGGCTGCCGAACCTCCTCTGGTTCATGGACCGGCTCTACCTCGGCGCCCACGGCGGAAAGAAACTCTCCCCGTTCGCGGAACTGAAGCGGCCCCCGCACGAGTACCTCGACCGCCAGGTCTTCATCTGCGCCACCAACACCAAACGCCGTGAACTCGCCCAGCGGTACGAGATCGGCGTCGACAACATCCTGTGGGGCAGCGACTTCCCGCACCCCGAAGGCACGTGGCCGGACACCGCCCGGTGGCTGCGCGACACCTTCCACGACATCCCCGTCGCCGAGACCCGCCGCATGCTGGGCCTCGCCGCGGCCGAGGTGTTCGGCTTCGACACGGCGAAGCTCGCCCCGATCGCCGAACGCATCGGCCCCACACCCGAGGGCCTGGGCCAGAGCGCCGACCAGGCGGCGGTCGAGGCGTCCTGGGCCAGATCGCGCGAAGTGGGCCGGCACTGGCTGACGGACCACGACTTCCCGGTCCTGGGGGCCGAGTGATGAACCGGAACACCGACCGCTACACGGTCATCTCCGCCGACTGCCACGCCGGAGCCGACCTCCTCGACTACAGGCCCTACCTGGAGGCGAAGTTCCACGACGACTTCGACGCGTGGGCGGCGGCCTACGTCAATCCGTACGAGGACCTCCTCGCCGACACCGCCGACCGCAATTGGAACTCCGCACGCCGCGTCGCGGAGCTGGCGGCGGACGGCATCGTCGCGGAGGTCGTCTTCCCCAACACCATCCCGCCGTTCTTCCCCTCCGCCGCCCTGATGGCGCCCGCGCCGTCGCAGGCGGAGTACGAACAGCGCTGGGCCGGCCTGCGCGCCCACAACCGCTGGCTCGCCGACTTCTGCGCGCAGGCGCCGGGCCGGCGGGCGGGCGTCGCGCAGATCCTCCTCAACGATCCGGGGGAGGCCGTACGCGAGGTCCGCCGCACCAAGGACGCGGGCCTGACCGGCGGCATCCTGCTGCCCGGTGCCCCGCCCGGCTCCGGCATTCCCGAGCTGTACTCACAGGTGTACGACCCGCTGTGGGCGGTCTGCGCGGAACTGGACGTACCGGTCAACCACCACGGCGGCTCGGCCTCCCCGCCGCTCGGCGACGAACCGGCGGCCCGCGCCGTCTTCATGGTGGAGACGACCTGGTTCTCCCACCGGGCGCTGTGGCACCTGATCTTCGGCGGGGCCTTCCGCCGCCACCCCGGACTGAGACTGGTCCTCACCGAGCAGGGCTCCGGCTGGATCCCGGGTGTCGTGGAGATGCTGGACTACTACCACGGACGGCTGGTCGCGGCGGCGGGCCGGGCAGCCACCGCCGAGTCCAAGTTCGGTGCGGGGCTTGCCGCTTCGATGGGCGCGAGCCCCGGCGAGGTGTGGCGCGACAACTGCTACGTCGGCGCCAGCTTCATGCGGCCCCACGAGGTGCCGCTGCGCGACCGGATCGGCCTCGACAAGATCATGTGGGGCAGCGACTACCCGCACGACGAGGGCACCGCCCCGTACTCGCGAGAGGGCCTGCGGATCGCGTACGCGGGCCTGCCGCCCGAAGAGATCGCGGCGATGACGGGCGGCAACGCCGCCCGTGTCTACGGCTTCGACCTGGCCGCCCTCGACCGTGTCGCCGCGACGGTCGGCCCGAGGGTGGACGAGATCGCCGAACCCCTGAAGGAGGCCCCGGCCGACGCGACCAGCCCCGCCTTCGCACGGGGCGGGTCGGTACGCGTGTGGTGACGGGGCGGGGTGAGACCATCCCCGGGTGACGGATACCCAGACGCATGACGAAGCGCACGGCGACGGGCTCGGCGCGCGGCTGAACTGGCTGCGCGCCGCGGTCCTCGGTGCCAACGACGGCGTGGTCTCCACCGCGGGCCTGGTGGTCGGCGTGGCCGGCGCCACCGCCGACCGCGGCGTCCTGCTCACCGCGGGCCTGGCCGGGCTGCTGGCCGGGTCCATGTCGATGGCGGCGGGCGAGTACGTATCGGTCTCCACCCAGCGTGATTCGGAGAAGGCCGCACTGGCGACGGAGAAGCAGGAGCTGGCGGAGGCCCCCGAGGCGGAACTCGTCGAGCTGACCGGCCTGTTGGAGGGCAAGGGCCTGAGCCGCGAAGTCGCCCGCGAGGCCGCCCTCCAGCTCACCGCACGCGATGCGCTGCGCGCCCACGCGGTGGTCGAGCTGGGCATCGACCCGGACGAGCTGACGAACCCCTGGCACGCGGCGGGCGCGAGCTTCCTGGCCTTCACGGTCGGCGCGCTGCTTCCGCTGCTGGCGATCGTGCTGCCCCCGGCGTCGCTGCGGCTGCTCGTGACGGTGCTGTCGGTACTGGCGGCGCTGGCCCTGACGGGCTGGTGGAGCGCCCGCCTGGGCGAGGCGGCACCGTGGCGGGCGGTGCTGCGGAACATGGGCGGGGGAGCGGTGGCGATGGCGGTCACTTATGCGGCGGGGGAGTTGCTGGGGGCGGTGGGGGCCTGAGGGCTGTCCGCCCGGGCGGGAAGAGGCCGGTGCCGGTGGCCCGGGTGCCGTACGCAGCAGTGATCGCCGTCGTGGCCGGTCGAAGCATCGCAACTCCCGGACCCCGCACAGCAGTTAACCCCCCACGGAAGCACCGGTACAGGGACCGTCCGACGCCCGCGTTGGCAGAAGTCACCAAAGACTGCTGACACCACGTCTCGCATACTTGTTGGTAACAACGTCTAGTCCGCGGCCGACCTGCGGCTCTACGGTGCTCGCATGCCGCCGAACCTGCCCGATGTCGTGCTCTGGTCCATACCGGCCTTCGTCCTGCTCACTGTCCTCGAAATGGCCCTCCACCACTTCCATCCCGATGAGGAAGCCGCCGGATACGAGGCCAAGGACGCCGTCACCAGCATCACCATGGGGCTCGGCAGTCTGGTCTTCGACCTGCTGTGGAAAGTGCCCATCGTCGCGATCTACACCGCCGTGTACGAGCTGACCCCGCTCCGGGTCCCCGTGCTGTGGTGGACCGTCCCGCTGATGCTGCTCGCGCAGGACTTCTTCTACTACTGGTCCCACCGCGGCCACCACGTAGTCCGGATCCTCTGGGCCTGCCACGTGGTCCACCACTCCAGCCGGAGGTTCAACCTCTCCACCGCGCTGCGCCAGCCCTGGACCTCGCTGACCGTCTGGCCGTTCTACCTGCCGATGATCGCGTGCGGCGTCCATCCGGCCGCGCTCGCGTTCTGCTCGTCGGCGAACCTCGTCTACCAGTTCTGGGTGCACACGGAGCGCATCGGCAAACTCCCCAGGCCCTTCGAGTACGTACTGAACACGCCCTCCCACCACCGGGTGCACCACGCGTCGCAAGGCGGCTACCTGGACCGGAACTTCGGCGGCATCCTGATCCTGTGGGACCGGTTCTTCGGGTCCTTCACCGCGGAGACGGAGCGGCCCGTGTTCGGCCTCACGAAGAACATCGACACGTTCAACCCGCTCCGCGTCGCCACCCACGAGTACGCCGCCATCGCCCGCGACGTGCGCGCGGCGGGCAACTGGAGCGAGCGGGCCGGGCGGATCTTCCGCGGGCCCGGCTGGCAGCCCGCCGGAACGGCCGCCCGTACGGCCCTCCCCGTCCAGGAGCGCACCGGATGAGCGCCGATGCCTTCATGGCAGCCGATGCCGCCGCGGACCGGCGCGCCCGTCTCGTCCGCCCGCTGCTCATCGCCTTCCTCGCGGCCTGCGCCGTCGACCTCTTCGGCGTCCTCGCCGACGTCCCGGTCGTCCACCTCGTCGCCAAGCCCCTGCTGATGCCGCTGCTGGCCGGGTACGCCGCCGCGCGGCGCGGCCCCCGGCTGCTCGTCGTGGCGCTCCTGTGCGGCTGGGGCGGCGACACACTGCTGCTGTCCGGCTCCGGTACCGTCTTCCTCGTCGGCATGGGGTCCTTCGCCGCGGGCCACATTTGCTATCTGTGGCTCTTCGGACGCGCCCGGAGCCCGCTGCTCGCCGCGGCCGGGTACGCGGCCGTCCTGGCCACCTTCCTGGCGCTGCTCTGGAACGGGCTGCCGGCGGACATGCGGATCCCGATGACCGGCTACAGCCTGCTGCTCACGGCGATGGCGTACCGCGCCGGCGCCCTCGGCCGGTACGCGGCCGTCGGCGGCGCGCTCTTCCTGCTCTCCGACGCGCTCATCGCCACCGGCATCGCCGACTGGCCGCAGCTGCCCGCCCCCGACTTCTGGGTCATGCTCACCTACGTCGCCGCGCAGTTCCTGCTGACCGTCGGAGCGCTCGCCCCCGGTGTGAAATCGCCCGATTTCACCCGTGTGGCGTACCGTGAGCCGCGCATCGGCGTCTGACATCCGCGAGGCCCCCCGCCCATGCGCGCCGCCGCCGTCCAAGCCCCCACGACATGCGCACGGCCCCGAGAGTGCTCATCAAGCCGTGAGCCAGGCGGTCGCGTCCGCCCCCAGCGGGCCGGGCGGGCGCGACCAGTCGGTGGGGGAGCCGTCGAAGGCGACCGGCGGCAGGGCGTGACGCAGCCGGCCCAGCGGGCCGTCGGTCTCCGTGAGCCACTTCTCCGGGTCGTACGACGGACCTGTGGCTTCCGTCTCCCGGCGGGCGGGCAGCTCGTCCAGCAGCCAGGCGGCGGTACGGGCGAGCGAGAGCGTGGCCAGCCGGGAACCGCCCTCGTCGTGCTGCTCGGTCAGTGCGCGCAGCACGGCAGCGGCCAGCAGATAGCCCGTGCCGTGGTCGAGCGCCTGGGCGGGCAGGGCACCGGGCGGGCGCTCCGCCCCGGCCGTCGCCTCGACCGAGGCGATGCCGGTGGCCACCTGCACCAGGCTGTCGAAGCCGCGCCGCTGCCCCCACGGGCCGTGCCCCCAGGCCGAGAGCCGCCCGATCACCAGCCCCGGCCTGCGCGCGGCCAGGGACCGGGGCGTCAGACCGAACCGCTCGACCGCGCCGGGCCGGTAGCCGATGACGACCACGTCCGCGTCGGCCAGCAGTTCGTCGAAGGCGGCCGCGCCGGAGCGGCTGCCGAGATCCAGATCCACCGACCGCTTCCCGAAACCGGTGTCGCTGTGCGCGTCCGGGCTCTCCGGGAGCTGCGGGGCGTCGATCCGCAGGACGTCCGCGCCGAGCAGCGCGAGCGTACGGGTGGCGACGGGCCCCGCGATGACCCGGGTGAGGTCCAGCACGCGCACCCCGGCGGCGGGCAGCAGCGGTTCACCGGTGAGCGCCGCCGCCCGGCGGACGGGCGCGCCGCCGATACGGTCCCTGGCCACCAGCGGCGTGCCCGTGAGGGCGGCGCCCCGGGGGTCCGCCGCCCACTCCTCGGGCGTACGGGCGGCGACGGCCAGGCCGCCCGCCGCGTACACGGTCTGCTCGATCTCGCTGCCCCGGCGCCCGGCGAACGAGGCGGCGACGGCGTCCACGGCGATGCCGTCCGGGGTGTCCGCGGGCAGTCCGAGCGTGGCGAGCAACCGGGCCCGGTGGTGCGGGTAGTTGGCGTGTGTCCGGACCCAGCCGTCCGCCGTGCGCCAGAACCGGGACAGGGGCGCGAAACTGGTCGGCGCGCGCCCGTCGACCCGCAGATGGCGCTCGCTGGTGAACGCCGTGGCCACCGCACCGTCGTCGACGCGGACCCGCGGCACGGCGTGCCCGGTGCGGCGGGCAGCCAGTTCGGCGGCGGCCAGTGAGCAGACCGCGACGGCGGAACGGGCCAGTTCCATGACGGGCAACCGGGAAGGCAGCAGCCCTTCGGGGCCACCCGTTTCGATGCGGGCGGGCAGTGCGGGACCGCCGCCGAGAGCCGCCCAGGCCTGCTCCGTACCGGACATGCGTGCGTGAGTCATTCCCGCACTATGGCACTGCGTGCCATCTGCCAGGAAGGGAGCCGGGAGACACCCCGTACGGGCCCGCGAAGAGACAGCGGGCGGGACCGCCGGTTCCGGCCCCGCCCGCTGTGCGGCGTTTCCCTACCAGCGGACCGCGTTCAGCGCGTTCACCACACCGGCCCCGTAGAAGCCGTTGCGGTTCTTGCCGCCCTTGCAGACGGCGTCGACGCTGCCGTCGCCGTCGATGTCGTACGGCGCGCCGCAGGCGGTGGCGTCCGCCTCGGCCGACAGGAGCGCCTTCACCGCAGCCGCGGAGGCGTGCGGGTGCGTCGACTTGATCAGGGCCGCGACACCCGCGACATGCGGGGAGGCCATCGACGTGCCGGCCTTGTAGCCGTACCTGCCGCCCGGCAGCGTGGACAGGATCAGGCCGCTCGTGGCGGGCGGTGCGGGCGTCTGGTAGACCGTCGAGTCGCCGCCCGGGGCCGCCACGTCGATGACGCCGTTCCCGTAGTTCGAGTACGAGGCCTTCAGACCCTTGGCGCCGGTCGCGGAGACGGTCACGACGCCCGGCAGCATCGCCGGGATGTCGAGGCACGTGCGCGGGTCGATCGTCCGGGTGGCCGGCGTGGTGTCGTCCGGGCTGGACGCGTCCTCGATCGCCCCGGAGGCCAGGTCGAAGCTGCTGTTGCCGGCCGAGGCGACGTTCACCGTGCCCTTGCGCTCTGCGTACCGCGTGGCACGGGCGACGGCCTCGACCAGGGCGCCCTGGTCGAGGTCGTTCTTGCAGTTGAACATCCACGGGTCGGTGTAATAGCTGTTGTTGGTGACGTCGACACCGTGCTCGCCGGCCCAGACGAAGGCGCAGACGATCGACTCGGTGTAGAAGAATCCGTCCGGGTTCGCCACCTTGATCCCGGCGACCTTCACGCCCGGCGCGACCCCCGTGACCCCGATGCCGTTCTTCGCGGCGGCGATGGTGCCCGCGACATGCGTGCCGTGGTCGCTCTCACCGGTCTTCGGACGCCAGGAGCCGTCCGTCGTGTCCGGCGCCCCGGACACGCAGTTCGCCGAGGCCCCGCGGTTGAAGTTCGGCGCCAGGTCGGGGTGGGTGTCGTCGACACCCGTGTCGATGACACCGACCGTGACCTTGCTGCTGCCCAGCGTCTTCCGGTGCGCCTGGTCCGCCTTGATGGCGGGCAGGTCCCACTGCAGGGGCTCCATCGGATCCTGGCCGGCCGTCGCCTCCGCCGCCGCGCTCCGGGCCTGCTCGGCGGTGAGCGGCTGCTCGACCCCGATGTCCGTGGTGGCCTGCGGAACGATGGGGTTGGTACGGGTGGCCCCGGCCGAGTCGACCCCCTTGACCCGGCGGATCGACTTCGCGAAGTCCGGGTTCTGCGCGTGGGCGACGACGACACCGATCTGGTCATAGGCGACCACCACCGTGCCGCCGGCCTCGGCTATCGCCTTCTTCACCCGCGCGACGGTCCCGTGGCCGCCCCGGGTGTTGACCACGTACGAGAGCTTCGGGCCGTCGGCCGACACCGCCGCCGCGGGCTGCGCGTCCACCGGTGCGGCAGAGGCGGCCCCCGTCGGCAGGAAGCCGAGTGAGGCCGTGAGTGCCAATCCGACGGGCAACGTCAGCGCGCGCGTCCGTCTGGATCCCAGATGAGCCATGGGGTCTCCACATCATCCGTGCCGGGCGACCGGACACGGGGTGTGCCAAGTCGCGTACATGACGAGTGAAGTTATCGCTGATCATCCCCGCTCATCAATGACTCCGGGGTATCGGGTTTGCCCGGACGGCCGCGCGGCGGCGGGGTCCGAGAAGTGCGCAACCGCGGTGAACCGCTTCGCCGCGCCGTCCGTGCCGTTGTCAGGGGAGGCGCACCACCACCCCCCGACACCGAGGTTCCGCCCAGTGAGATCCACCGTCCCCACCACCGCACCCGCATCGCGAGGAGATTCCGTGGCTACCGATGCACCGCCGCCCGAGGTCAGTACGGACACCCGCCCCGCCGAGCCCACGACCGAGGCGTTCATCGCGACGCAGGAGAGCGGGGAGTTCGGCGAACTGCGTGACACGTACCGCTCCTTCGCCTTCCCGCTGACCATCGCCTTCGTCCTCTGGTACCTGCTGTACGTGCTGCTGTCCAACTACGCGGGCGGCTTCATGGGCACCAAGGTGTACGGCAACATCAACGTGGCCTTCGTGTTCGGCCTCGCCCAGTTCGTCACCACATTCCTCATCGCCTGGCTCTACTCGCGCCACGCCGCCGCGAAGCTGGACCCGAAGGCCGAGGCCATCAAGTCCCGTATGGAGGCCGACGCATGAGCGCCGCGTACCACCCGCACCCCGCACTCCAGCTGGCCGCCTCCTCGACCACCGAGCACCGGCCGCTGATCATCACGCTCTTCGCGGTGTTCGTCGCCGCGACCCTCGGCATCACCGTCTGGGCCGGGCGGCAGACCAAGAGCGCCTCCGACTTCTACGCCGGCGGCCGGCAGTTCACCGCGTTCCAGAACGGGCTCGCGGTCTCCGGTGACTACATGTCGGCGGCCTCGTTCCTCGGCATCGCCGGAGCCATCGCCCTCTTCGGCTACGACGGCTTCCTGTACTCCATCGGCTTCCTCGTCGCCTGGCTGGTGGCCCTGCTGCTGGTCGCCGAACCGCTGCGCAACTCGGGCCGCTACACGATGGGCGACGTCCTCGCCTACCGGATGCGGCAGCGCCCGGTCCGAACCGCGTCCGGCGTCTCCACCATCGTCGTCTCGATCTTCTACCTGCTGGCGCAGATGGCGGGCGCCGGCGTCCTGGTCTCGCTGCTGCTCGGCATCACCAGCGACGCGGGCAAGATCCTCATCGTCGCGCTGGTCGGCGTGCTGATGATCGTCTACGTCACCATCGGCGGCATGAGGGGCACCACCTGGGTCCAGATGGTCAAGGCCGTCCTGCTCATCGCCGGTGCCCTCCTGATGACCTTCCTGGTGATGCTGAAGTTCGACTTCAACATCTCCGACCTGCTGGGCACGGCCGCGGCGAAGAGCGGCCACGGGGCGGCGTTCCTGGAGCCCGGACTCAAGTACGGCGCCACCGGCACCTCCAAGCTGGACTTCCTCTCCCTGGGCATCGCCCTGGTCCTCGGCACCGCCGGACTCCCGCACATCCTGATCCGCTTCTACACGGTGCCGACCGCCAAGGCCGCCCGCAAGTCGGTCAACTGGGCCATCGGCATCATCGGCGCCTTCTACCTGATGACCATCGCGCTGGGCTTCGGCGCCGCGGCCCTGATCGGCCCGGACGAGATCAAGGCCAAGAACCCGGCCGGCAACGCGGCCGCCCCGCAGCTCGCCGAGTACCTCGGCGGGGTCGGCTCCACCGGCGGCGCCGTGCTGCTGGCCGTGATCTCGGCCGTCGCCTTCGCCACCATCCTCGCCGTCGTCGCGGGGCTCACCCTCGCCTCCTCGTCCTCCTTCGCGCACGACATCTACGCCAACGTCATCCGCAAGGGGAAGGCCACCGAGAAGGAGGAGATGCGGGCCGCCCGCTGGGCCACCGTCCTCATCGGCGCGGTCGCCATCCTCCTCGGAGCCTTCGCACGCGACATGAACGTCGCCGGACTGGTGGCGCTCGCCTTCGCCGTCGCCGCCTCCGCCAACCTGCCGACGATCCTCTACAGCCTCTTCTGGAAGCGCTTCACCACCCGGGGCGCGCTGTGGTCGATCTACGGCGGTCTGGCCGGCTCGGTGATCCTGGTGCTGTTCTCCCCGGTCGTCTCCGGAAACCCGAAGACATCGATGTTCAAGGGCGTCGACTTCGCCTGGTTCCCGCTGGAGAACCCGGGCCTGATCTCCATCCCGCTGGGCTTCCTGCTCGGCTGGATCGGCTCCCTCCTCTCGAAGGAGGAGCCGGACAAGGGCAAGTACGCCGAGCTGGAGGTCAAGTCCCTCACCGGCGTCGGAGCGCACTGAGCGAGAAGGACCCGGGTACGGCCCGGCCGCGTCGTAGAGTCCTACGAGACGGCCGGGCCGCTCCTCGTGCCATACGAGCCCCTGCGATGTCACAGGTCTCGCGTAGTCTCGGAGGAGTCAGCCCGGAAGGCCGGACAAGGCAGCCGGGAAGCAACCGGGGAGGGGGCCCACATGCTCATCGACACCTATGACCGGGTCGCCACCGACCTGCGCGTGTCGCTGACCGACCGCTGCAATCTGCGGTGCACGTACTGCATGCCGGAAGAGGGCCTGCAATGGCTGGCCAAGCCCGATCTGCTCACCGACGACGAGATCGTCCGGCTGGTCCGCATCGCCGTCACCCGGCTGGGCATCACCGAGGTCCGCTTCACCGGCGGCGAACCGCTCCTGCGCCCCGGGCTCGTCTCCCTCGTCGAGCGATGTGCGGCACTGAGCCCGCGCCCCAGGATGTCGCTCACCACCAACGGCATCGGACTGAAGCGCACGGCGGCCGCGCTCGGGGCCGCCGGCCTGGACCGGGTCAACGTCTCGCTGGACACCCTGCGGCCCGACGTCTTCAGGACACTCACCCGCCGCGACCGCCACCACGACGTGCTGGCAGGTCTCGAAGCCGCCCGCGACGCCGGCCTCACCCCGGTCAAGGTCAACACCGTCCTGATGCCGGGGCTCAACGACGACGAGGCCCCCGACCTGCTCGCCTGGGCCGTCGAGCACGGATACGAGCTCCGCTTCATCGAGCAGATGCCGCTCGACGCACAGCACGGCTGGAAGCGCGACGGCATGATCACGGCAGGTGACATACTCCAGTCGCTGCGCACCCGTTTCACCCTCACCGAGGAGGGCGACGCAGAGCGCGGCTCCGCCCCCGCCGAGCGCTGGCTCGTCGACGGCGGGCCCCACCGCGTGGGCGTCATCGCCTCCGTCACCCGGCCCTTCTGCCGGGCCTGTGACCGGACCAGACTCACCGCCGACGGCCAGGTCCGCACCTGCCTGTTCGCCCGCGAGGAGACCGACCTGCGCGGCGCCCTGCGCTCGGACGCACCGGACGAGGAGATCGCCCGGATCTGGACGCTCGCGATGTGGGGGAAGAAGGCCGGATCCGGTCTGGACGACCCGTCCTTCCTGCAGCCGGACCGGCCGATGTCGGCGATCGGCGGTTAGGGCCTGCCCGGTCCCGGTCGGCCGGACTCCCACTCCGCCAGGGTCACCACGTCCTTGAGGAAACCCCGGACGTCCAGGAACGAGGCGAGGTGCTCCCGGTGTTCCTCGCAGGCCAGCCACGTCTTGCGGCGCTCCGGGGTGTGCAGCTTCGGGTTGTTCCAGGCCAGCACCCACACGGCGTCGGCCCGGCAGCCCTTGGCGGAACAGATGGGTGCGGCGGCAGCGCTCTCGGCCGCGGATTCGGGGGAGTTCACGGACTCAACCCTAGGTCAGCGCGGGTACGGACCACGCGGGCCGGCCGGCCGAGGAATCAGCACCGGACCCGGACCGGAGCCGAAACCGGAGAAAAGTCCGGAGAAAAGCCGGAGAAAAAGCGACGCCGGGCAGCCACGGGGGGAGCTGCCCGGCGTCGGTCTGTCGCTCCGACGGGGGATGCGGAGCGCTTTCGAAGTATGTCACGCAGACCCGGGTGCGGTGCACCGTAACTTCATGATTGATCTGAGGTTTTCGCGACCCTTGGGTGCGGTGCGGCCTCAACTGTGCTCATGCCGAATTCCCGTGGCTCACGCCGATCCACCGGCGCGCCGGGCGCTGTCGGCCTCCGGGCCGGAATCCGCCACGGGCGCGGCGTCGAGTACCGGCCGCATCGGCGCCGGGACGAAGGTGGAAGGAAGCGAAGGAGTGTTCTCCCGGCCCGCGTTGGCGATGACCACCGCCACGTACGGGAGCAGAACCCCGAGCGCCAGTGCGACGATCGCGACATACCGCTCGACGTTCCACAGCACGGCGGCCAGGACCACCGAAACCGTCCGGACGGACATCGAGATCACATAGCGCCGCTGCCTGCCGCGCACATCGTCCGCGAGCCCCTGCCGCGCCCCCGTGATCCGGAAGACCTCGGCACCGCTCTGCTTCCGCATCACGCCTCCACCACCCTTCCCCCGGCACCTCACGGATCGGGGGAGACCTCATTCCCGCGCCGGACGCTCCCCGGACCGGACCGCATCCACGGTACGCCCGGTGCCCGGCGGCTTCGAGACCGGGGCGCGCCGCATTCGTACGATCGGGAGCGGCACCGCGCATACGGACGCCTCCGACGTGCGGCGCACGGCCCACGGGCCGAGACTGGGCCCACATGCGCGACATCGCGTCGCACGAGGAGGCGACATGGGCTGGTTGTGGGCAATCATCGTGGGCCTGGTGCTCGGTGTGATCGCGAGGGCGATCCTGCCCGGCAAACAGAACATCCCACTCTGGCTGACGACGGTCTTCGGGATCCTCGGCAGCGTCCTCGGCAATGCCGTGGCCACCTGGATCGGTGTCAACAACACCAAGGGCATCGACTGGACACGCCATCTGCTCCAGCTGATCGGCGCGGTGGTCGTCGTCGGTCTCGGCGACATGCTGTGGACATCGTTCCGCGGCACCAGACAGAAGGCCTGAGCCGGGCGGAGGACCCGAGCCCGGGCGAAAGGTGTGCCCCGGGCCCCCACGCGCGTGCGGCCGGACACGCGTCACGCGTGCCCGGCCGCACTGCCGATGTCCGTCGGCCGGTGACCAGCCGGTGTCCGTCCGCCGGATCAGCCGGTGACCTCGACGGCGGCGAGGTTCTTCTTGCCCCGGCGCAGCACCAGCCACCGCCCGTGCAGCAGCTCCTCGCGGGCCGGTGCGCTCTCGCCGTCCGTGACCTTGACGTTGTTCACGTACGCACCGCCCTCCTTCACCGTGCGGCGGGCGCCCGACTTGCTCGGCGCCAGGCCGACCTCCACCAGGAGGTCCACCAGCGGGCCGAGCTCGGTGACCCGCGCGTGCGGCACCTCGGACAGCGCGGCGCTCAGCGTCGCCCCGTCCAGCTCGCCCAGCTCGCCCTGGCCGAAGAGCGCCTTCGACGCCGCGACGACCGCGGAGCACTGGTCGGCGCCGTGCACCAGCGTCGTCAGCTCCTCGGCCAGGGCGCGCTGCGCCGTCCGGGCCTGCGGACGCTCCTCGGTGACCTTCTCCAGCTCCGCCAGTTCCGCGGGGCTCTGGAAACTGAGGATGCGCATGTACCGGGAGATGTCCCGGTCGTCCACGTTCAGCCAGAACTGGTAGAACGCGTACGGCGTCGTCATCGCCGGGTCGAGCCAGACGGCCCCGCTCTCGGACTTGCCGAACTTGGTCCCGTCCGCCTTCGTCATCAGCGGGGTCGCCAGCGCGTGCACCTCGGCACCCGGCTCCAGGCGGTGGATCAGGTCGAGGCCGGCGGTGAGGTTGCCCCACTGGTCGCTGCCGCCCTGCTGGAGGGTGCAGCCGTAGCGCCGGTACAGCTCCAGGAAGTCCATGCTCTGGAGCAGCTGGTAGCTGAACTCGGTGTAGCTGATGCCCTCGTCGGACTCCAGCCGCCGGGCGATGGAGTCCTTGGTCAGCATCTTGTTGACCCGGAAGTGCTTGCCGATGTCCCGGAGGAACTCGATCGCGGACATGCCCGCGGTCCAGTCCAGGTTGTTCACCATGACCGCCGCGTTCTCGCCCTCGAAGGACAGGAACGGCTCGATCTGGGACCGCAGCCGCGACACCCAGTCGGCGACCGTCTCCGGGTCGTTCAGCGTCCGCTCGGCGGTCGGCCTCGGGTCACCGATCTGGCCCGTGGCCCCGCCCACCAGGGCCAGCGGCCGCAGACCGGCCCGCTGGAGCCGGCGCATGGTGAGCACCTGCACCAGATGGCCGACGTGCAGACTCGCCGCGGTGGGGTCGTAGCCGCAATAGAACGTGACGGGACCGTCCGCGAGAGCCTTGCGCAGTGCGTCCTCATCAGTGGACTGGGCGAACAGCCCACGCCACTTCAGCTCGTCGACGATGTCCGTCACGGTTCTTTCTCTCCTCAGATGTGTGTCGAATGGCAACAGCAAGTCTAGGCGGGTCACACGCCGGGGCTCACCGAGCTCATGTTGAAGTCCGGGATCCGCAGCGCGGGCATGGCGGCCCGGGTGAACCAGTCGCCCCACTCGCGCGGCAGCGTCTTCTCCGTACGGCCCGCCTCCGCGGCCCGCGACAGCAGGTCCACCGGCGACTCGTTGAACCGGAAGTTGTTGACCTCGCCGACGACCTCGCCGTCCTCGACGAGATAGACCCCGTCGCGGGTCAGCCCGGTCAGCAGGAGTGTCGCCGGATCGACCTCCCGGATGTACCACATGCAGGTCAGCAGCAGCGCGCGGCCGGCCGTCGCGGCCACCATCTCGTCCAGCGACCGCTCACCCCCGCCCTCCAGCACCAGGTTGTCGATCGCCGGCGCGACCGGCAGCCCGGTCAGCCCCGCCGTGTGCCGGGTGGTCGTCAGCTGCTCCAGCCTGCCGTCCCGGATCCAGTCGGTCGACGTCAGCGGCAGACCGTTGTCGAAGACGGAGGCACCGTCGCCCGAGGCATGGGCGATCACGAACGGCGCCGACTCCAGGTCCGGTGCGTGCGGGTCGCTGCGCAGCGACAGCGGCAGCTCGGACAGGGTCTCGCCGAGCCTCGTCCCGCCACCCGGCTTGGAGAACACCGTCCGGCCCTCCGAGGCATCCCGTGCCGTCGAGGACCACAGCTGGTAGATCAGCAGATCGGCGACGGCGGTCGGCGGCAGCAGCGTCTCGTACCGCCCGGCGGGCAGCTCGATACGGCGCTCCGCCCAGCGCAGCCGCTGCGCCAGCTCCGCGTCGAGCTCGGCGGGGTCGACGTCCTTGAAGTCGCGCGTCGAGCGGCCCGCCCAGGTCGACCGGGTCCGGTCGGGGGACTTGGCGTTGAGCTCCAGCGTCCCGTTCGGCTGGTCGTGGCGCAGCCGCAGCCCCGTCGAGGTGCCGAGGTAGGTCGAGGTCAGCTGGTGGTGGGCGAAGCCGTACAGCTCACGGCCGCCGGACCGGGCCCGGGCGAAGGCGTCGCCGAGCGCCGGGGCGAACTCCGCGAAGACGTCCGAGCCCGTCTCGGCGGGTGCGTCCATGAAGCCGGGCGACGTGGGGACCCCGCTGACCAGCGGCTGTGCGTCCTCGGCAGGACCGGCCCCGCGCGCGGCGGCCTCGGCGGCCCGTACCAGCGGCTCCAGGTCGTCGGCGGTGACCGCGGACCGCGAGACCACGCCGGACGCGGTGCCCTGCGCACCGTCGACGGTCGCGATGACGGTCAGGGTCCGCCCCCGCGTCACGCCGTTCGTGGTGAGCGCGTTGCCGGCCCAGCGCAGATTCGCGGACGACTCCTCGTCGGCGATGACCACACAGCCGTCGGCGGTGGACAGTCCGAGCGCCCGCTCGACGATCTCGTGCGGCTTGCTGACGCGGCTCATCGTCCGGCCTCCTGCGTCGTGTTGAGACTGTGCTGTCCCGGGGGGCGACCCCCGGACCCCCGGCCGGTTCCGTGGTGACCGCTCATCGTCCGGCCTCCTGCGTCGTGTTGAGACTGTGCTGTCCCGGGGGGCGACCCCCGGACCCCCGGCCGGTTCCGTGGTGACCGCTCATCGT
>NZ_JBIUVC010000031.1:0-22810 GCF_044742755.1 Streptomyces sp. NPDC087845 | reverse complement strand
CCGGCCTCCTGCGTCGTGTTGAGGATGTTGACGCCGCGGAAGAGGGCGGCGGGGCAGCCGTGCGAGACGGCCGCGACCTGGCCGGGCTGGGCCTTGCCGCAGTTGAAGGCGCCGCCCAGGACATACGTCTGCGGGCCGCCGACCTTCTCCATCGAGCCCCAGAAGTCCGTCGTCGTGGCCTGGTACGCGACGTCGCGCAGCTGACCGGCCAGCCTGCCGTTCTCGATGCGGAAGAACCGCTGCCCGGTGAACTGGAAGTTGTAGCGCTGCATGTCGATGGACCAGGACCGGTCGCCGACCACGTAGATCCCGCGCTCCACCCCGCCGATCAGGTCCTCCGTGGACAGCCCGCCCGGATCCGGCCGCAGCGAGACGTTCGCCATCCGCTGGACGGGGACGTGGGCGGGCGAGTCCGCGTACGCGCAGCCGTTCGAACGGCCCAGACCCGTCAGCTTCGCGATCCGCCGGTCCAGCTGGTATCCGACGAGCGTTCCGTCCTTGATCAGGTCCCAGGACTGCGCCTCGACACCCTCGTCGTCGTAGCCGACGGTCGCGAGCCCGTGCTCGGCGGTGCGGTCGCCCGTCACATTCATCACGGGGGAGCCGTAGGCCAGCTTCCCCAGCTGGTCGAAGGTGGCGAACGAGGTCCCGGCGTACGCCGCCTCGTACCCCAGCGCCCGGTCCAGCTCGGTGGCGTGGCCGATCGACTCGTGGATGGTCAGCCAGAGATTGGACGGGTCGACGACCAGGTCGTACGTCCCCGCCTCGACGCTCGGCGCCCGCATCTTCTCGGCCAGCAGCCCGGGAATCCGCTCCAGCTCGCCGTCCCAGTCCCAGCCGGTCCCGGTCAGGTACTCCCAGCCGCGGCCCACCGGCGGGGCGATCGTCCGCATCGAGTCGAACTCGCCCGTGGTCCCGTCCACGGCGACCGCGGTGAACTGCGGATGCAGCCGCACCCGCTGCTGGGTGGTGACGGTGCCCGCCGTGTCCGCGTAGAACTTGTTCTCGTGGACGGTCATCAGCGAGGCGTCCACATGGGCGACGCCTTCCCCGCCCAGGAGCCGGCTGCTCCACTCGGCGAGCAGCCCCGCCTTCTCCTCGTCCGGTACGTCGAAGGGATCGATCCCGTAGGCCGAGACCCAGGTCCGCTCGCCGTGCACCGGCTCGTCCGCCAGCTCGACCCGCTCGTCGGATCCGGCCGCCGCGATCACCTTCGCGGACAGTTTCGCCATGGCGACGGCCTGCGAGGCCACCTTCGCCGCGGCGTCCATCGTCAGATCCACGCCCGACGCGAATCCCCACGCCCCGCCGTGCACGACACGGACCGCGTACCCGAGATCGGTGGTGTCCGAGGTCCCGGCGGGCCGGGCGTCCCGCAACCGCCAGGACGCGCTGCGCACCCGCTCCAGGCGGAAGTCGGCATGCACGGCACCCAGCGCACGCGCGCGGGCGAGCGCCGCGTCGGCGAGGGCCCGCAGCGGCAGGGCGAGGAACGACTGGTCTACCTCGTGGGGCACAGGGAATTCCCTTCTCGATACACCACGGCAGTGAACCACGCCGGACGGTGACCGCACCCGGTGATATCGGGCATCGCCCGCCCGTGGGCGGGTGCGGCGCGATGCGGCGGGCGAACCTCTGTAGGAACCCCACAGTGCCCGGGGTGAGGCGCTGTCAGGGGCCGATTCCCCGTGGGGCGGGTGGTACCGATAGGTTTTCGAGGTACCAGACCGCTATCGAAAGGGTGATCCGTTGAGCCGCTCGGTTCTCGTCACCGGAGGAAACCGAGGCATCGGCCTCGCCATCGCCCGCGCTTTCGCCGACAACGGCGACAAGGTCGCGATCACGTACCGCTCGGGCGAGCCCCCCCAGATCCTCACCGAGGCGGGCGTTCTGGCCGTCCGGTGCGACATCACCGACGCCGAACAGGTGGAGCAGGCCTACAAGGAGATCGAGGACACGCACGGCCCCGTCGAGGTACTGGTCGCCAACGCCGGTATCACCAAGGACCAGTTGCTGATGCGGATGTCCGAGGAGGACTTCACGTCCGTACTCGACACCAACCTCACCGGCACCTTCCGGGTCGTGAAGCGTGCCAACCGCGGCATGCTGCGCGCGAAGAAGGGCCGTGTCGTCCTCATCTCCTCCGTCGTCGGGCTCCTCGGCTCGGCCGGGCAGGCGAACTACGCCGCCTCCAAGGCGGGTCTGGTCGGCTTCGCCCGGTCGCTGGCCCGTGAACTCGGCTCGCGGAACATCACTTTCAACGTCGTCGCACCTGGTTTCGTCGACACCGACATGACCCAGGTGCTCACCGAGGAGCAGCGCAAGGGCATCGTGTCCCAGGTGCCGCTCGGCCGCTACGCGCAGCCCGAGGAGATCGCCGCCGCGGTGCGCTTCCTCGCCTCCGACGACGCGTCGTACATCACTGGAGCCGTCATCCCCGTTGACGGCGGATTGGGCATGGGTCACTGATCACCATGAGCGGAATTCTCGACGGCAAGCGCATCCTCATCACCGGTGTGCTGATGGAGTCGTCCATCGCCTTCCACACCGCCAAGGTGGCCCAGGAGCAGGGCGCCGAGGTCATCCTGACCGCCTTCCCCCGGCCCACGCTGACGGAGCGCATCGCCAAGAAGCTGCCGAAGCCGGCCAAGGTCATCGAGCTGGACGTGACCAACACCGAGCACCTCGACCGCCTGGCCGGCCTGGTCCGTGACGAGCTCGGTTCGCTCGACGGCGTCGTGCACTCGATCGGCTTCGCGCCGCAGGACGCGCTCGGCGGCAATTTCCTGAACACCCCGTTCGAGTCCGTCTCCACCGCGATGCACGTCTCGGCGTTCTCGCTGAAGTCGCTCGCCATGGCCTGCAAGCCGCTGATGAGCGAGGGCGGCTCGATCGTCGGCCTCACCTTCGACGCGCAGTTCGCCTGGCCGCAGTACGACTGGATGGGCCCGGCCAAGGCCGCGCTGGAGGCCACCTCCCGCTACCTCGCCCGTGACCTGGGCAAGGACGACATCCGCTGCAACCTGATCTCGGCCGGACCGATCGGCTCCATGGCCGCCAAGTCCATCCCGGGCTTCTCCGAGCTCGCGGACGTGTGGAACACCCGCTCCCCGCTGTCCTGGAGCATGGCGGACCCGGAGCCGGCCGGCCGCGGTGTCGTCGCCCTGCTCTCGGACTTCTTCCCGAAGACCACGGGAGAGATCATCCACGTCGACGGCGGCGTGCACATGATGGGTGCCTGACCTCTTACGACCAGCTGTGACACGGCCGCGTACCGCCTTTGAACAGGCGGTACGCGGCCGTCGTACGTCTGCGTGCGGCCCGGCCCGCTCAAGTCGAAAAGATGGTCGATCCACCGCAGAATGTGGTGGAACCGGACTTTTGGTCAGGCTGCGGGAGGAGGTCGCCATGTGCTCCACACGTCGCCGGACCTGGGCCCTGCCTGCGGCCTCCATGGTCGTGGCCGGACTGGTCGCCCCCTGGGGCGTATCCGTCATATCCGTGGCGGGCCGGGCCGGAGCCGGGGCATCGGCCCCCGACGCTCCCCTGCCCGATCCCGCCGGATCCGAATGCCGGACGTCGGTCCGGGGCTCCCGGGTCGTCGCCTACTGCCACAACCCCTACCCCTCCACCGACCGCGTGCAACTGCACACCGAATGCCGCCGCTGGTGGGACATAGACGCGGACGCCGCCCCGGTCGACGTGGGGCCGGGCCGGACCGTGCGGCTCGACGACCGCTGCTGGAAGGAAGTCGGCTCGGTCTGGATCACCCATCGGATCCAGGGTTCCGTCTGACGATGCCTTCGACGCTCCTCCGGTGTTCTCCGCGGCGCGGCTCGAAGCGCCCCCTCACACCCGGTCCACCAGACAGCTCAACGCATGGCTCGCGGCCTCCGCCGCCGCCGTCTCCGCGTCCCCGGCCCGGATCGCCTCGACCAGCCGGCCGTGGTCCATGTGGTTCTCCGGCCGCAGCTCATGGCCGACATCACCCCTGAGATAGTCGCGCAGCAGATCGCCCAGATCGGCGTAGAGGCCGGTCAGCACGTCATTGTGCGAAGCCGCGACCACGGCCAGGTGCAGCGTCGCGTCCGCCGCGACGAATGCCTCGGCGTCGCCCGCGGCCCAGGTCTCCTCACGGCGTGCCATGAGCGCGTCCAGCTGCTTCAGATCCCGCTCGGTGCGCCGGGCGGCGGCCAGCCGTGCCGCCGACGACTCCAGGGTGGAGCGCAGCTCGGCGACATGGCGCGGATCGGCGGCGGCGAAGCGGCGGTGCATCACCCCGGCCAGTTCGCTGGTGGCGACGACATAGGTGCCCGAGCCCTGCCGGATGTCGAGCAGGCCGTTGTGCGCGAGCGCGCGCACGGCCTCGCGGACCGTGTTGCGGGCCACGCCCAGCTGCTCCACCAGCTCGGGCTCGGTGGGGATCCGTGAACCCACGGGCCACTCGCCCGAGGTGATCTGATTCCTCAGTTGGGCAATCACCTGGTCGGCGAGTGCCGAACGCCGCGGAGACGTCAGCGCCATGGTGCTCCTTGCTCGGGTTGCTGGGTGAGGAGAAGAGAGGAGAGGAGAGCGGGACGGGGGTGCTCTCCCGGTGGTGAATGGTCTCAGAGCAGTAGACGAAGGATTGGACAATCAATCATCCCATGATTCTATGATGACCCCATGCCCGATGACGAGATCCAGCCGCAGAACCGGACCCGGACCCTGAGTCCCGCCACCACAGCGGACACCCCTGCGAAAACCCCGGCCCCGCAAGCCTCGCCCGCCCCGCAGACCGCACAGGCCATGCAGACCGCTCCCGGTCCCTCCCCATGGCTGCTCCGGCTGGTCGCCATCGGGCTCGTCCTCGCCGCGCTCAACCTCCGCCCCGCCATCACCAGCCTCGGCGCCCTCCTCGAAGAGGTGCAGGACGGGCTGCACATGAGCGGCAGCGTCGCCGGGGTCCTCACCTCCGTACCGCCGCTCTGCTTCGCGGTCTTCGGTGTCATGGCGCCGCGCCTCGCCCGCCGCTTCGGCCCGGGGGCGATCGTCTGCGTCGGCATGATCGCCATCACGGCCGGTCTGGTGATCCGGCCGCTCGTCGGCGGCACGGCCGGCTTCCTCGCCGCGAGCGCCCTCGCCCTCATGGGCATCGCCGTCAGCAATGTGCTGATGCCGGTGATCGTCAAGCGCTGGTTCCCGGACCGCGTCGGCCCCATGACCGGGCTCTACTCGATGGCCCTGGCCCTCGGCACCTCGCTCGCCGCCGCCGTGACCGTGCCCATGACCAGCGCGCTGGGCGGCAGCTGGCGGGCGGGCCTCGGCATGTGGGCCGTGCTCGCCACGGCCGCGATCCTGCCCTGGATTCCGCTGGTACGGGAGCGGCGCGACGCCCCGGGGAGGCCCGCCGCCCACCACAAGGACGCCCCGGCGCTCAGGATCACCCGCAGCCGTACGGCGTGGGGCCTCGCCTGTTTCTTCGGCCTGCAGGCCACCGCCGCGTACATCACGATGGGATGGATGCCGCAGATCTTCCGTGACGCGGGCGTCTCGGCCGGTACGGCGGGTGTTCTGCTGGCCGTGACCATGGCGATGGGCGTGCCTCTCGCGTTCGTCATACCCCGGGTCGCCGCCGGTATGAGGAACCAGGGCCCGATCGTCGTCGTCCTCGGTGCCTGCGGCCTCATCGGTTATGCGGGCCTCTACCTCGCACCGGCCGGCGGGGCCTGGGCCTGGGCGCTGCTGCTCGGCATCTCGAACTGCGCCTTCCCGCTCGCCCTGACCATGATCGGCATGCGGTCCCGCAGTGGCGCCGGCGTGGTCCGGCTGTCCGCGTTCGCGCAGTCCACCGGCTATCTGATCTCGATCCCGGGCCCGCTGCTCGTCGGCGTGCTCCACCAGCACAGCGGCGGCTGGGGGCTGCCGATCGCGCTGATGGCGGGCCTCATGGTGCCGCAGATGGCGGCCGGAGTTCTGGCCGGGCGGGACCGGACGATCGAGGACGAGTGCTGAGATGCGAGACTGAGCCCATGTCTCCTGTGCTCGACCCGAATCCCCAGAACGGTCAGAAGAAGCTGCTCCTCGTGCTCGGGGCGATGCTGCTGGTCACCGTGGTCATCGCGGTGATCGCCTCGGTCGCGTCCCCCTGAAACCCGCCCGCCCCCCGATTCCGCCCGCTGTCCCGAACCGCGCGGCCGCGTACGGTCCGACAGCCGGTGGGGCCGGGGGTGGGGCTAGCACCACCGTCCCCTAGGGGGACAGGGCCAGGGTGAAGTGGGTGGGTCACCGGATGGGGCGGGCTGCTCCACGTCCGTAGGTTCTGAGTATCAGAATCCACGACTCACGGAGGCGGGCATGTCGGCCCCTACGCACACCCGGTCCACCCACTCGGCCACGGGCAGCGTCGAGGTCCGGCTGCCGTGGTGGGCCATCGCGCTGCCCGCGATCGCGTTCGCCGCGCTCCTGCTGTTGATCGTGGGATCCGACGACGCGAGCGCGGCGACGACCGACCCCGCGATCGGCCGGTTGTTCGAGCGCATCGTGGCCCTGGTGTCCGGCTGACGGTTTCCACGCAGCCTGTGGAAGCCCTTCAACACCCTGCGCCGGGCGGCACATTTCGTGCGAAGCTGAGGTGTATGAGCGTCGATACACCTCGCAGGATCGTCCTTCTCAGGCATGCAAAGGCGGAATGGTCGCAGGACTCCGACCATGAGCGGCCGCTCACGGAGCGGGGCCGCAAGGATGCCCCCGTCGCAGGCCGCAGACTCGTCGACTCCGGGATCGTTCTCGATCTGGCCCTCTGCTCGACCGCCGCGAGGACGCGCGAGACGTGGAAGCTGGCGGTGCACGAGATGCCGCACCGCCCCAGGACCGTGTACGAGGAGCGACTGTACGAGGCGTCTCCCGGCGAACTGATCGCCCTGATCAACGAGACCCCCGACGATGTGCGCGACCTTCTCGTCATCGGCCACAACCCCGGGATGCACGCGGTCGCCGACGCCCTCTCGGAATCGGCCGAGGGCGATGCCCTGGCCCGGATGAACCGCGGCGGCTTCCCGACCGCCGCCTTCGCCGTCGTGGAGTTCACCGGCTCCTGGAAGGGCGTGGAGCACGGAGTGGGCAAGCTGATCGAGTACTGGACGCCCAACGACTGATTCCGCCGCCGTACGGTTCCCGCTCCGCACAGCCCCTGATGTCCCGCAGCCCCCGACGTCCCATGGCGCTTGACGTCCCACGGTTCACGGCGTGCCACGGTTCACGTCGTCGTACGGTTCACGTCGTCGTACGAGCAGGGCCCCGGTGCGGAAACCACCGGGGCCCTGCTCGTACGGGGACGCGCCTCACTCGACGAGACCGTCGGCGGCCTCGACCTCCTCGCGCGTGATGCCCAGCAGATACAGCACGGTGTCCAGGAACGGCACGTTCACTGCGGTGTGTGCGGCCTCGCGGACCACCGGCTTGGCGTTGAAGGCCACCCCGAGCCCGGCCGTGTTCAGCATGTCTAGGTCGTTCGCACCGTCGCCGATCGCGACGGTCTGCGCCAGCGGCACCCCGGCCTGCTCGGCGAAACTGCGCAGCAGCCGGGCCTTGCCGGCCCGGTCGACGATGTCGCCGACGACCCTGCCGGTGAGCTTTCCGTCGACCACTTCCAAGGTGTTGGCGGAGGCGAAGTCGAGCCCGAGCCGCTCCTTCAGGTCGTCGGTGACCTGGGTGAACCCCCCCGAGACCACGCCCACTTGATAGCCGAGCCGCTTCAGCGTACGGATCAGGGTGCGGGCCCCCGGTGTCAGCCGCACCTCGGCGCGCACCTTGTCCACCACCGAGACATCGAGCCCCGCCAGCAGCGCCACCCGTGCGTGCAGCGACTGCTCGAAGTCGAGCTCGCCGCGCATCGCCTGCTCGGTCACCTCGGCGACCTTGTCCTCGCAGCCGGCGTGGGCGGCGAAGAGCTCGATGACCTCGTCCTGGATGAGCGTCGAGTCGACGTCCATGACGACCAGCCGCTGCGCCCGGCGGCTCAGCCCGGCCGACACGACCGCGACGTCGACACCGATCCCCGCGGACTCCGTCGCCAGTGCCGTCCGCAGCTCCTCGGTCCCGGTGCCGGAGACGGCGAACTCGACCGCCGTGACCGGGTACTTCGCGAGCCGGAAGATCCGGTCGATGTTCCCGCCGGTCGAAGTGATCCTGGCCGCTATGGCGGCGGTCGACTCCGCGGTCAGCGGGTGCCCGAGCACCGTCACGTGGGAACGTCCGTAGCCACGCGGGCGGTTGTCACCCGTACCGGAGATGATCTCGGCCTGCAGTTTCAGTGAATCGGCCCAGCTGTGCACGGTCGCCCGCAGGTCGCCCTCGGTGGTGCCGCCGGCGGTCGGGGAGGTGACCAGCGCGCACAGGACGATGCGGCCACGGGTGACGACCTGCTCGATGTCGACGACGTCGACCGAGTAGGCAGCGAGGGTGTCGAAGAGCCCGGCGGTGATCCCGGGGCGGTCCTTCCCGAAGATCTTCACGAGAAGGGTGGGTGTGTCCGTGCCCTGACGGGACTCAGGGAGCTCAGGAGACGGGGAAGACTGAGGTGGCTGAGATGCGCTCATGGTGCTCCCACCGTATCGGTCCGCTCCATGGCACCGGAGGCCCGTCCCGAAGACCGGACAGCGCGTCGTCCGGCTCTCTGCACGCGCCGCGCCGTTCCCGCCCGCCGGGAACACCGTGAGATGACGGACAGGACACGCGTGGGCACGTCCGGCGACCGCGGACGCGTCCGAGGGGGCGCGCGAGGCCGGAACATCCCGGATTGATTCGTTCACTCACCGTTCGCACGCACTCGCGCGCCCGCCGGTCTCCGTGCCGGTCATGCGTGGGCCGACGGTGCAACACCGCAGGTCTCGGCAGTGCCTTCACCCCGCCCGACTTTCGTATCGGGGACTGCTCCTGGAATAGTTCCCCACGATGTTCAGCATCCCTAGACTCCCTGCAACGGGGGTAACTCGGGGGACAACTAGTGGGGCGCGGAGTGCCGGAACTCGTACTGGAATTGAATGGCAGGACCTGGACGCTCGATCCGTCCAGGCCGTACACCCTGGGTCGTGATCCGCAGGGTGACCTGGTGATCGACGACGCCAGGGTCTCGTGGCGGCATGCCACGATCAGCTGGGGGGGCCAGAGTTGGTTCATCGAGGACCACGGCAGCACGAACGGCACCTATGTGCAGGGCCGGAGAATCCACCAGCTGGAAATAGGCCCCGGCTCCGCCGTGCACCTGGGCAATGCCACTGACGGACCGCGGCTGAGCGTCGCCGCCGCCGCGGGTGCCGATGTGTACAGCGGGCAGGGCGCGGGTGCGCAGCAGGCCCCCGGCCGGCCGGCCCAGCAGGGAGGCGCGGGCTGGCCCGGCGGGCAGGCCGCCCAGGCTCCGCAGCAGCCGCAGCAGGGCTGGCAGCAGGCTCCTCAGGCCCAGCCGCAACAGCAGCCCGCGCAGCCCCAGCAGCCCCAGGTCCCGCATCAGCAGGGCATGGCGGAGACACCCGGCGCGGGCCGGCCCGGCGGTGCCGCGGGGGCCCCGCCGATGTACGGCGACCGCAACCCGACCACGTTCCACCAGGTGGCCCTCGGCCGCGTCATGCGCATCGGCCGTGCGCTCGAGAACGAACTGGTCGTCTCCGACCTCCAGGTCTCGCGCCACCACGCCGAATTCCACGCGACGCCCGACGGCCGCTTCGAGATCCGTGACCTCGGGTCCCACAACGGCACCTACGTCAACGGTCAGCCGCTCTCCAAGTCCGGCTCCGCGCTCATCGGCCCGAACGACATCGTCGGCGTCGGTCACTCGGCCTTCCGCCTGGTCGGGGACCGGCTGGAAGAGTTCGTCGACACCGGTGAGGTCTCCTTCTCCGCCCGCCACCTCACGGTGACGGTCGACGGTGGGAAGCAGATCCTCAAGGACGTCTCCTTCGGCGTCCCGGAGAAGTCGCTCGTCGCGGTCATCGGCCCGTCCGGCTCCGGCAAGTCCACCCTGCTCAAGGCGCTCACCGGCTACCGGCCCGCCAACCAGGGGGACGTCCTCTACGACAACCGGAACCTGTACAAGCAGTTCGCCGAGCTGCGTCAGCGCATCGGTCTGGTCCCGCAGGACGACATCCTGCACAAGGAACTCACCGTCACCAAGGCTCTCAAGTACGCGGCCAAGCTCCGCTTCCCCGCGGACACCACCGAGGCCGAACGCGAGGCCCGGATCCTCGAAGTCCTCGCCGAGCTCAAGCTCGACATCCACAAGGACAAGAAGGTCACCTCGCTCTCCGGCGGCCAGCGCAAGCGTGTCTCCGTGGCCCTGGAGCTGCTCACCAAGCCGTCGCTGATCTTCCTGGACGAGCCGACTTCCGGCCTCGACCCGGGCATGGACCGCGATGTCATGCAGCTGCTGCGCGGCCTGGCCGACGACGGCCGTACGGTCCTCGTCGTCACCCACTCCGTCGCCGAGCTGGCCCTCTGCGACAAGCTGCTCGTCATGGCACCGGGCGGCTCCGTCGCCTACTTCGGCCCCCCGGAGGAGGCACTCAACTTCTTCGGCTACACCACCTGGGCCGATGTCTTCTCCGCGTTCGAGAACTACCGCGACTACGACTGGGCGGGCCGCTGGCGCGGTTCGCAGCACTACCAGATGTACGCGGCGGACATCGACGCCGTCGCCGTGCAGTCCGCGCACATGCCGACTCCGCAGCAGATGCGCCCGCCGAAGCCGCAGGGCTGGACGGTTCAGCTGTGGACACTGATCCGCCGCTACATCTCGGTGATCGCGTCCGACAAGGGCTTCATGGGCCTGATGGTGATGCTGCCCGCCGTGCTCGGCGTCGTCAGCGTGGTCATCCCGGCCACCTTCGGCCTGGCCCCGCCGAAGCCGCCGTCCCGGTTCAACGGGGCCGCCGGAACGATCATGCTGATCCTCGCGGTCGGCATGTGCTTGTCCGGCGCGGCCAACTCCGTACGAGAACTGATCAAGGAACGCGTCATCTACGAACGGGAACGGGCCACCGGTCTCTCCCGTTCCGCCTACCTGATGTCCAAGGTGATCGTCCTCGGTGTGATCACGGCCATCCAGGGCGTCATCATCTGCGGCATCGGGTTCGCCACCCGCGAGCTGCCCGCAGAGGGTCTGATCATGCCGCCGGCCGTCGAGCTCTGCCTGACGATCACCGTGCTCGGCTTCACCTCGATGATGTTCGGCCTGGTCATCTCCTCGCTGGTGAAGACCGCCGAGAAGACCATGCCGCTGCTGGTCATGTTCGCGATCGTCCAGATCGTCTTCACCGGCATCCTCTTCCAGGTGTACGGATCGCCCGGCCTGGAGCAGGTCGCCTGGCTGATGCCGTCCCGCTGGGCCATCGCCGGCGTGGGTACGACGCTCGACCTCTCGCACCTGATGGCGCCGTGGGACCCGAAGAACCCGACCGACCTGGACCCGCTGTGGGAGCACTCGGCCGGCCAGTGGGGGATCGACATCTCGGTGCTGCTGCTCCTCGGCATCATCTGCGGCATCGCGGTCGCGCGGCTGCTGCGCCGTCAC
Source organism: Streptomyces sp. NPDC087845 (assembly GCF_044742755.1). NCBI lineage: Bacteria > Bacillati > Actinomycetota > Actinomycetes > Kitasatosporales > Streptomycetaceae > Streptomyces > Streptomyces sp. NPDC087845. The sequence continues at coordinate 11,265 of NZ_JBIUVC010000031.1, read as the reverse complement.
GAGCCGGAGGTCATGCGCAAGTAGGCGCGGCCACCGGCACGGAACGCCGAAGGGCGGCGCCCCGCGCGGGGTGCCGCCCTTCGGCGTGTGCGCATGTGGATCCGCAGGCCGTCCGAGGACGTCCGGAGCCGATCAGTACGCGCTGTTGACGTTGTCGATCGAGCCGTAGCGGTCGGCGGCGTAGTTGGCCGCCGCGGTGATGTTGGCGACCGGGTCGTAGATGTTCGAGGAGGTGCCGGAGACGTGGTACGCGTTGAAGGTCGGCCGGATGACCTGCAGCAGACCGCAGGACGGGGTGCCGTTCTTGGCGTTGATGTCCCAGCCGTTGACCGCGTTCGGGTTGCCGGTGGACTCCCGCATGATGTTGCGGTGCAGGCCGTCGTACGAGCCGGGGATGCCGCGCGCCTTCATGATGTCCAGGGCCTGCCTGATCCAGCCGTCCAGGTTGTTGGCGTAGACCGGGGTGCGGACCTCGGAACGGCTGGCGGCCTGCGTGCCGGTGCGCTTCTCGGCGACGGCCTCGGCCTTCGCCCGGGCCGCTGCGCGGGCCTTCGCCTCGGCCTGCGCCTTGACCTCGGCCGCGGCGGCCTTGGCCTTCGCGGCGGCCTGCGCCTTCGCCTCGACCGCGGCGGCCTCCTTGGCCCTCGCGAGGTCTGCGGCCTTCACCAGCTTCTCGGCGGTGGAGTGCTGCTCGATGAGGCTGGACTGCAGTGCCTTGGCCTGCGGGGTACCGGCGGCCGACGCGAGGACCGCGGGGGCGGCGGACACAGGGGCCGAGGCCTCGGGCTTGCCTTCGGCATTGGCGGGGACGAGCGAGAAGGAGAGGGAGGCGACGGCGATGGCGGAGATGCCCGCGACGGAGAGCTTCTGGGTCTTGTTCAGACGACGGCGGCGGCCGGGGATGCTGGACTCGGACATGCAGACGTACCTCTTCGAATAGCGGGAGTCCTCACGGAGGACGAAGACGGGAGGCGGTGTTTTCGCATCTCCGTCGGGGACGAGTGCAATTCTTAGCGTCAGCAAAATGGCGTGGCAAAGGTGTGACGTACGATCCCGGGTAGTGGATCACGGCCCTGCTCGAAGGTGGCGTCCCGTGCTCATGCTTACTGATGTGGCGTTTATGTATCCACTAGCAGGCTTCGTAAGTGACGTGGGTCCTATGCCCGGCCTCACATCGGCCGGGTAACGAACTCACCAATGGTTGCTCAAGCAATTCGGAGTGTGAGGGTCCGGTCCCGGATCCGGCGAATGGACGTCCCCGAACTCGTGCCGGAGACACCGGTGTACGCATACGGCAGGGCAGCAGCGGTGTACGCGTACGGCGGGGCAGGGGTGCAGGCGTACGGCGGGGCAGCGCCCGTCCCCGCCCGCGAGGGATCCGGCTCCTCCGCCCGCTCCTACCCGCCACCACAGGGCACTTCGCCGGTCCCCGCGCCGGACGGGCGGGTCCCTTGCCGGCCCCCGTGCCGGACGGGCGGGTCCCTTGCCGGCCCCCGTGCCGGACGGGCCGTGGACCTAGTCCCCGCGCCCTAATCGGCAGCCGTCCACAGGCCGATACGGCGTCCGTACCCCCGCCGGTACGGTGAGGCCATGAGCCATCGCCCACCGTCGGGCCTCGCAGCGGTGAGTGCCGCGCTGCTCGCCATGAGCCGGCATCTCGAAATGCGCGACGTCCTGAAGACGATCGTCGCCTCGGCCCGCGAACTGCTGGACGCCGAGTACGCCGCGCTGGGCGTGCCCGACGACCACGGCGGCTTCGCCCAGTTCGTCGTCGACGGTGTCAGCGACGAGCAGTGGAAGGCCATCGGCCCCCTGCCCCGGCAGCACGGCATCCTCGCCGCGATGCTCCACCAGGCGAAGCCCGAGCGCCTCGCCGATGTCCGAAAGGACCCCCGCTTCGAGGGCTGGCCCGACGCCCACCCCGACATGTCCGACTTCCTCGGCCTGCCCGTCCGGGACGGCGACGAGATCATCGGCGCCCTCTTCCTCGCCAACAAGCGCTGCCCCAAACCCGAGGGCAGCTGCGGTTTCACCGCCGAGGACGAGGAACTGCTGTCGATCCTCGCCCAGCACGCGGCGATCGCCCTCACCAACGCACGGCTGTACGAACGCAGCCGGGAGCTCACCATCGCCGAGGAGCGCTCCCGGCTCGCCCATGAGCTGCACGACGCGGTCAGCCAGAAGCTGTTCTCGCTGCGGCTGACGGCCCAGGCCGCCACCGCACTGATCGACCGCGACCCGGCCCGTGCCAAGGGCGAGCTCCACCAGGTCGCCGCACTCGCCGCGGAAGCCGTGGAGGAGCTGCGCGCCGCCGTCGTCGAGCTGCGCCCGGCCGCGCTCGACGAGGACGGTCTCATCGCCACCCTCCGCACCCAGATCCAGGTTCTGGACCGCGCCCACTCCGCCCGGGTCACCTTCGAGAGCCTGGGCGTACGGGCCCTGCCCGCCGCCCAGGAGGAAGCGCTGCTCCGGGTCTCCCAGGAGGCCCTGCACAACGCGCTGCGCCACTCGGGCGCCGAGCACGTCGGCGTCACGCTCGCCCGGCACGGCAGCGGCACGCTGCTGCGGATCACCGACGACGGCAGCGGCTTCGAACCCACGGCGACCCGGCAGGCAGGCCGTCACCTGGGCCTGGTGTCGATGCGGGACCGCGCGAGCGGGGTCGGCGGCAGGCTCACCGTTGAATCGGCGCCCGGCAAGGGCACCACGATCGAGATGGAGGTACCCGGTGGCTGACAAGATCATCAGGGTGCTGCTGGTCGACGACCACCAGGTGGTCCGCCGCGGTCTGCGTACATTCCTGGAAGTACAGGACGACATAGAAGTGGTCGGTGAGGCGTCCGACGGTGCGGAAGGGGTGGCCAGGACCGAGGAGCTCCGTCCCGATGTCGTCCTGATGGACATCAAGATGCCCGGCACGGACGGGATCGAGGCCCTGCGCAGGCTCCGCGAGCTGGAGAACCCGGCCAAGGTCCTCATCGTCACCAGCTTCACCGAACAGCGCACCGTGGTCCCCGCGCTACGGGCCGGAGCTTCCGGTTACGTATACAAGGACGTCGACCCGGACGCCCTGGCCGGTGCCATCCGCTCGGTGTACGCGGGCCACGTCCTGCTCCAGCCGGAGGTCGCGGGTGCCCTGCTCGCCCAGGACGACGGAGGCAGCGGTACGGGCCGGGGGAGCACTCTCACCGAGCGGGAGCGGGAAGTGCTGGGCCTGATCGCCGACGGCCGCTCCAACCGCGAGATCGCGCGGGCGCTGGTCCTCTCCGAGAAGACCGTCAAGACGCACGTCTCGAACATCCTGATGAAGCTGGATCTCTCGGACCGGACCCAGGCGGCCCTCTGGGCCGTCCGGCACGGGGCGGCGGGCTGACCCGCACCGAAGCGGCGCATCTTCCTCCGGACCGAGATTCATACTGTCGGGTGTATGTCACCCGGACGGCGCAACCTGTCCGACTCGGGGGCGTTCTCCAGGGTGCTGCGGCGGTCGGCCGCAGCCACGCTAGGAGGATCCTGAAGTGAAGAACCTGAAGAAGGCCGCCGCCGTCACCATGCTCGCCGGCGGAATCATCGCCGCCGGTGCCGGCGCGGCCTCCGCCGCGGGCCACGGCGCCGGCGCCCACGGTGCCGCGACCCACTCCCCGGGCGTGGTCAGCGGCAACGTCGTCCAGGTCCCGGTGAACGTCCCGGTGAATGTGGTCGGCAACACCGTCAATGTGGTCGGCCTGCTCAACCCGGCCTTCGGGAACTTCGGCCTGAACGGCTGACCGGCCTCACGGTCCTGTGTCACCGGACGGGCGCATCGAACTCCGTCCGGCACACGCTCAGCCCGTCCGGCGACACCGTCCCGGCCCGTCCGGCGATCGAGGACGCAGGACGGCACCCGGGCGGCCGGGGCGGGGCAAGGGGTGCTCCCGCCCGGCCGCCCGGCCCTACCGCTCCCGTTCCCTCTCCTCCACATACGCGTTGTACGCGGCAACCTGCGCCCGTCGAGCCACCCGCTCCACCGGCCTCAGCGCCTCTCCCCGCGCCGCGATCTCCGACGCGCTCACCGCACCGCCGTGCCCGTTCTCGTGCGCCACCGAGATCAGCAGCCCGACCCGCTGCGCCAGCTCCAGCACCCGCACCGCCCGCGGCGGATATCCCGGAGCCAGCACCTCGCGCCCCCGCTCCGTCCGCGCCCGGTACGCATCCACCGCCGCCTCGGCCACCGGCCCGGAACCAGCCACGTCCAGCCGCGACAGCACCGCCGTCGCATCCCGCAGCGCCTCGGCGAGTTCCCGCTCCGCCTCACCCAGCGACGGCACGTCGGCCGGCGGCGCCTCCCGTACCGGCAGGCAGCGCCACACCACCTCGACGTGCAGATCCCCCTCCGGCCCCGCCGCACGGACCTCGGGAACCAGCCCGTACGGCGCACCGAACGCGACCACCGCCTCCTCGGCCTCCAGCGCCCGCGCGTTGAAGTCCGGCGGACCACTCAGCCCCAGCGGGTGCCCGGGCGCCGGCAGCGCGACCCGGAATCCGGTCACCCCCAGACCCCGCAACCGCCCGAGCGCCAGCGTGAGCCCGACCGGCCCCGCCTCACCCGGCAGCCCCTCCACGCGGTGGACCGCGTCCTCCCCGACAATCGCGAGCGCCGCGTCGTCCGGCGGTACGAGTCCCGCCAGAAGCGCGTTTCCCCAAGCGGCCAGCAGCCCTGAGCGTGGTTCCGAAAGCATGGGAACAGCCTAGGGAACGGACCAGGGGCCTGTCCTCACACGGGCCCAGCGCCTGAGGCACTCCCGAGGTGGCGTAGATTTCCCTGGGAGCTGTGCCCACAGGCACGCGACGATCTCGACACTGCATGGGGAGACAACGCGCCATGAGCGATGTACTGGAGCTGGTGGACGTATCCGTGGTCCGCGACGGACGCGCTCTGGTGGACGACGTCTCCTGGCAGGTCAAGGAGGGGGAGCGCTGGGTCATCCTCGGCCCGAACGGCGCGGGCAAGACCACCCTCCTCAACATCGCGTCCAGCTACCTCTTCCCGAGCACCGGCACCGCCAGAATCCTCGGCGAGCAACTCGGCGGCGTCGGCACCGACGTGTTCGACCTCCGCCCCCGCATCGGCATCGCGGGCGTCGCCATGGCCGAGAAGCTGCCCAAGCGCCAGACCGTGCTGCAGACCGTGCTCACCGCCGCGTACGGCATGACCGCCACCTGGCACGAGAACTACGAAGCCGTCGACGAGGAGCGCGCCCGCGCCTTCCTCGACCGCCTCGGCATGACCGAGTACCTCGACCGCAAGTTCGGCACCCTGTCCGAGGGCGAGCGCAAGCGCACCCTGATCGCCCGCGCCATGATGACCGACCCCGAGCTGCTCCTCCTCGACGAGCCCGCCGCGGGACTCGACCTCGGAGGCCGTGAGGACCTGGTCCGCCGCCTCGGCCGGCTGGCCCGCGACCCGTACGCCCCCTCCATGATCATGGTCACCCACCATGTCGAGGAGATCGCCCCCGGCTTCACCCACGTCCTGATGATCCGCCAGGGCAAGGTGCTCGCCGCGGGCCCCATGGAGACCGAGCTCAGCTCCCGCAACCTCTCCCTCTGCTTCGGCCTGCCGCTCGTCGTCGAGCACACGGGCGACCGCTACACGGCCCACGGACTCCCGCTCTCGTAGAACCCGTAGAACGGGCGGACCCGCAGAGCCCGTAGAACCAGTCTGGCCGGAACCTGTCGGGTACGACGCCCGCTTGCGCCCTGTCCGCGAGGGCACCCGCGGTCCTACCATGAACACGTGGACATCGACGCGTGGGTGTGGTGGCTGATCGGCGCTGCGGGACTGGGCATCCCGCTCGTCCTGACCGCGATGCCCGAGTTCGGGATGTTCGCCGTCGGAGCGGTCGCCGCGGCGGTCGTCGCGGCACTCGGCGGCGGCATCGTGGCCCAAGTACTGGTATTCGTCGTGGTCTCCGTGGCGCTCATCGCCGTGGTCCGGCCGATCGCCGCCAGACACCGTGCCGACCGGCCACAACTCGCCACCGGTATCGACGCGCTGAAAGGCCGTCAGGCCGTCGTCCTGGAACGGGTCGACGGCAGCGGCGGCCGGATCAAGCTGGCCGGAGAGATCTGGTCCGCCCGCGCACTCGACGGCGACCAGAGCTTCGACCCGGGCCAACAGGTCGATGTCGTCGAGATCGACGGTGCCACAGCAGTCGTCATGTGACCGAACCACCCACACGACAGAGCACGTTCTGTCAGACTCGAAGTCGATCATCATGAGAACGGGGCCGTCCAGGCATACGGTCCCTCCCGCGATCTCGACCTCGATCATCGCGATCCGTCGGCAACCGAAGGGCAACGAGGAACACGATGCAACCGATCATCATCGTTCTGATCATTCTGGTGGTGCTCGTCTTCATCGCCCTGATCAAGACGATCCAGGTCATTCCGCAGGCCAGCGCCGCCATCGTGGAGCGCTTCGGCCGCTACACCCGCACGCTCAACGCGGGCCTGAACATCGTCGTTCCATTCATCGACACGATCAGGAACCGCATCGACCTCCGTGAACAGGTCGTGCCGTTCCCGCCCCAGCCGGTGATCACCCAGGACAACCTGGTCGTCAACATCGACACGGTCATCTACTACCAGGTGACCGACGCGAGGGCCGCGACCTACGAAGTCGCCAGTTACATCCAGGCGATCGAGCAGCTCACCGTCACCACCCTCCGCAACATCATCGGTGGCATGGACCTGGAGCGGACCTTGACCTCCCGCGAGGACATCAACGCGGCCCTCCGCGGAGTCCTCGACGAGGCGACCGGCAAGTGGGGCATCCGCGTCAACCGCGTCGAGCTCAAGGCGATCGAACCGCCCACCTCCATCCAGGACTCGATGGAGAAGCAGATGCGCGCCGACCGTGACAAGCGCGCCGCGATCCTCCAGGCCGAAGGAACCCGGCAGTCCGCGATCCTCACCGCCGAGGGCGAGAAGCAGTCCGCGATCCTGCGCGCCGAAGGTGAGGCCAAGGCCTCGGCCCTGCGCGCCGAGGGCGAGGCCCAGGCCATCCGTACGGTCTTCGAGTCCATCCACGCCGGTGACCCGGACCAGAAGCTCCTCTCGTACCAGTACCTCCAGATGCTCCCGAAGATCGCCGAGGGCGACGCCAACAAGCTCTGGATCGTGCCCAGCGAGATCGGTGACGCCCTCAAGGGCCTCAGCGGAGCCTTCGGCAACCTCGGCAGTGGCGCCTCCGGATTCGACACCGGGAAGGAACGCCGGGAACAGCCCCCGGTCGACTGATGTGTACACGCCCTCGTGCATGATCAGTGCACCAACCACCGATCATGCACGGGGGATTCGCCATGACCACCTGGGAGATGCTCGCCGTCTTCGCTGCGGGCATCAGCGCCGGGACGATCAACGCGATCGTCGGATCGGGAACGCTGATCACCTTCCCCGTGCTGCTCGCCACCGGCCTGCCCCCGGTCACCGCCACCGTCTCCAACGCCCTCGGTCTGATCCCTGGCTCGATCAGCGGCGCCATCGGCTACCGCGAGGAACTCACCGGGCAGGCCCGCCGCGTCCTCAAGCTCGCCATCGGCGCCCTGATCGGCGGCCTCACCGGCGCGACCCTCCTGCTGACCCTGCCTTCCACGGCCTTCGAGACGGTCGTGCCGATCCTGGTGGCCCTGGCCCTCGTCCTGGTCATCCTGCAACCCCGCATCAGCAAAGCGGTCCAGCGCCGACGCGAGCACTCCGGCATCCCCGCCCGCCCCGACGGCGGTCCGCTCCTCTTCGCCGGACTGACGCTCGCCAGCATCTACGGCGGCTACTTCACCGCCGCCCAAGGGATCATCTACCTCTCCCTGATGGGCATGCTGCTCGACGACACGATGCAGCGCCTCAACGCCGTCAAGAATGTCCTGGCCGCCGTCGTCAACAGCATCGCCGCGCTCTTCTTCCTCTTCGTCGCGGACTTCGACTGGACGGCCGTCGTACTGATCGCGGTCGGCTCCGCACTCGGCGGTCAGATCGGCGCCAAGGTCGGCCGCCGCCTCAGCCCCACCGTCCTGCGCGCCCTCATCGTCGCGGTCGGTACGGCCGCCATCGTCCAGCTGCTGCTCCGCTGACATACGGAAGCCCGCCCCCACCAGGAGACGGGCTTCGGAGTACGACACCCTGCGTAGCCCGACTACGCCGACTACGCCGCGGTGCGGTCCAGCCACTCCGGCAGTGCCGACCGCTCGCCGGCCCCCAGCGCCAGCAGCATCGCCTCCGCCGGAGACGGTACGAACGGCTGCCGCAGCAGCGGCATCCCCGCCTGCTCCGGCGTCCGGGCCGCCTTGCGGTGGTTGTCCTCGGCACAGGACGCCACCGTGTTGAGCCAGGTGTCCTGACCGCCCTGGGCACGCGGCACCACATGGTCGACGGTGCTCGCCCGCCGTCCGCAGTACGCGCACCGGTGCTGGTCCCGGATCAGTACGCCCCTTCTGGACCACGGGGCCTGTCTTCGGAACGGCACCCGTACGTACCGGCAGAGCCTGATCACCCGGGGCACCGGGATGTCCACGGCGGCGCCACGCATACGGAGATCGGGGTGCGACTGCTCGACGACGGCCTTGTCCTGCAGAATCAGCACCACCGCACGGTTCAGCGTCACCGTCGACAGCGGCTCGAAGCTCGCGTTCAGTACCAGCGTGTCCCGCATCCCGCCCACCTCCCGTGTGCCGCCCGCCCCCTGGCAGGCCCGGATCAACTCTGGCCGGGCAGGCCGTGATGGACAACGCAATAAAAATGCCCTGCCCTGGTCTCTCCAAGACCAGGGCAGGGCAAACGGCTGGCGAACTCTCGGCCCACCGGCTACTGGACGGGACCCGTGTATTCACCGATCAGCTGAGCACGGGCCAGCGTGTGGAACCGCAGATTGAATCCGACGACCGCGGGCGACGCATCGCTGTCGACACCGAGCTTCTCGCTGTCCACCGCGTACACGGTGAAGACATAGCGGTGGTTCTCCCCGGCCGGCGGAGCGGCACCGCCGAAGTCCTTCGACCCGTAGTCGTTGCGAACGTGCACGGCACCGGCGGGCAGCCCCTCGAACTTCCCGCTGCCCGCACCGGCCGGCAGCTCCGTGACCGACGCCGGGATGTCGAAGACCACCCAGTGCCAGAATCCGCTGCCCGTCGGAGCGTCGGGATCGAAACAGGTCACGGCGAAGCTCCCGGTCCCGTCCGGGAACCCCTCCCACCGCAACTGCGGCGAAGTGTTCCCGGCCGCGAACACCTGGGCGTCCGCGAGGACCGCCCCAGGGGCGAGGTCCTCGCTCACCACCGTGAACGACGGCACCTCGGGATGGAAGTCGTGCGGCAGCGGCGCTCTTTTCCGCTCGGTCACGTCAGCACCTCTTCTGATCGCTCTACTGCTGTCGGCAGGTCTCCCACCGACCCTAGAGCCAGTTGCGCTGACCGCCGACCTGGGCGAGCCACTGATTGAGGTACGCCGCCCAGTCGGTCCCATGGAAGTCGTTCAGCCCGACCTTGAACGAGCGGTACGAGTCGCTGCCCTCGCTGAAGAGCCCCGACTTCTTGTCCATCTCCAGGACGACGTCCATCTCGCGGTCGTCCGCGACGAACGTCAGCTCCACCTGGTTCAGCCCGCGGTACTGCTGCGGCGGGAAGAACTCGATCTCCTGGTAGAACGGCAGCCGCTGGCGCGTACCGCGGATGTGGCCCCGCTCCATGTCCGCACTGCGGAAGCCGAAGCCGAGCTGCCCGAAGGCGTCGAGAATGGCCTGCTGGGCCGGCAGCGGATGCACATTGATCGGGTCGAGGTCGCCCGAGTCCAGCGCCCGCGCGATCTCCAGCTCCGTGGTCACGCCGATGTTCATGCCATGCAGATGCTGACCGGCGAACATCGTGATGGGCGTCTCCCACGGGATTTCGAGCCCGAACGGCACGATGTGCACGGCACCGGCCCGCACCTCGAACGCGCCGCCCAGCCGGAGCTTGGTGAACTCGATGTCCTGCTTGGTCTCCGTGTCCTGGCCCTCGACCTCGACCCGGGCCTGCAGACCGACGGAGAGCCCCTCGATCCGCTGATCCACGGATCCGCCCTGGACCCGCACCTCGCCCTGGACGACCCCGCCCGGTACGACATTGAGCTCGGTCAGCTCGGTCTCCACCGAAGCACCACCGGCACCCATGCTCGCGAGCAGCCGCTTGAAGCCCATGTTTACTCCTCCTTGGTCCTGACCCCTAGATACGCGCCACGACCGCAGTCGGTTCCCGGTACCCTCGAACGCCATGATCGAGGGCCTGGACCGTACGCCACTGACACGCGCATTCTTCGACCGCCCCGTACTGGAGGTCGCACCCGACCTCCTGGGCCGGACTCTGGTACGCACCACGTCCGAAGGCCCCATCGAACTCCGCCTCACCGAGGTGGAGGCCTACGCCGGCGAGATCGACCCGGGATCGCACGCGTTCAGAGGCCGCACCCCGCGCAACAGCGTCATGTACGGACCGCCCGGCCACGCGTATGTCTACTTCACCTACGGCATGTGGCACTGCCTCAACCTGGTGTGCGGACCCGAGGGCAGGGCGAGCGGGGTGCTGCTGAGGGCCGGAGACATCCAGGTCGGGGCCGACCTCACTCGCAAACGTCGAGTATCGGCCCGCAATGACAAGGAACTGGCCAAAGGCCCGGCCCGACTGGCCACCGCCCTCGACATCGACCGCGCGCTCAACGGGACCGACGCCATCACCCACCCCGGAGCCCAGCTGGTCGTACTGCAAGGCACCCCACCACCGCGCGACCAGGTACGCAGCGGCCCACGCACCGGAGTGGGCGGCGACGGATCCGTACATCCCTGGCGCTTCTGGATCGACGGAGATCCCACGGTGAGCCCCTACAGGGCCCACGTGCCACGCCGCCGCGCAACTTGACTCGCCCTTGGGCGCCGCCTAATGTAGCCCGAGCCGCTTGAAACGGGTACTGCTGTCGGTACGGTCCATCGGATCACCCCAAGCATCCGGAAGCGGTCAACCACTACCTTCGACTCACCCTGGCGGGTGCGAATTCGGCATGCCCGTAATTCGACCCCATCGACTCGATTATGAGTTGCCAAGAGGATCGGTTAACGTAGCGGACGCCGAAAGGCAAGGCCACTCCAAAGGCTGCCGGAATTCAAATTCGGACCGGAAACGGAACGGAAAAGAGTCTGGTAAGGTTGGAACCGCTGGAAAGGGAAACGCGAAAGCGAAGAACTGGAAAGCAACCCCGCTT
>NZ_JBIUVC010000030.1:0-65359 GCF_044742755.1 Streptomyces sp. NPDC087845 | reverse complement strand
GGCACGCTGGACGCGAACCAGCACGACGCCGGGCTCGACGCCAACGGCGTATACATCGTGCTCAGCGCCGGCGGTGTGATCAGCGCCCACCTGTAAACGCCTGCCCGGCTGCGGCGGTGGAGCTACCTCCGGGGGCTCCGCCGCCGCAGTGACCGAAGCGTTCGAGTGGTCCTGAAGCCCTCCTGGCGCCTCGCGGAGGCGGCTCGGCAACGACCTCTCTCGCGAGGTCGGCCACGGGTGCGAGGTCGGCCACGGGTCCGACGACGGGCCCGACCATGGCAGGTCACGACGCCGTGGCCTGGAAGATGCCGACCACGACACGACAAACCTGCGGACGCTTCAGCCGTTCTGGCCGGTGTGGTCTCGTGCGCGGCCCAGCAAGCCGTGGCGGGGCTCATCGGCTGACATGTCACGGCGCCCGCCCCGAGGTCTCAGAGACGGGCCCCGCGTTCGCGAGGACGGGTCGGGGCCTTCGGTGCCGTCCGGTCCCCGGCACCATCGGCCGACTCGCGCCGGCAGCCGGCTTGACCTCCGCGGCGTCGTCGCTGATGCCGTGGCTGAGCGTCCATGTAGTTCATGAGGGGCGATATCGCGGTTGCCTCAACCGCAGGCCCGCTACCGGCTGCGGCCGCGTGTGGTGGGTGGCCGACAGTGTTGCGCGCCCGTTGATCGAGGCGGCCCGGGTCGGCATGAAGGTCCGCGGTGTTCTTCCTGAGGACCTTGAGGTCCGGGACGTGACCGCGGACATTCTCCGCGATGCCGGCCCCTGCCACGACGGGACCGGGCAAACCGAAGACTTCGAACCCCTCGCCGCGCACACCATCCCGCTCCGCCAACGCTGGCACATCGACCCGGACGGCACCGCCGGGAACTCCCGGGACGGCCAAACCCGACCGGGGCAGACCTGTCGGATCAGCCACTATCTCGCCTGCCCCCGGACTGACCGCCCGCACTGCGGCGAACGAGGAGCGTGCTGCGCGTTGCCTCCCGGCTCCGGGTGCAGGGCGACGCTGCCTGACCAGCCCCGTGCCGTATGGCGCGGCTGGGCTCGTTCGTCTCCGGTGATGCGCTCTTCACTCCAGCCTCCAATGCCCCGGATCAGCGCCGCTCTGGCCCGGGGCGAAGTCGCGCGGCCAACGTGCCAGGGCGGCGCGAGCCGGTCGATGAAAGCAGTCCGCGCGGCATCGAAAAGGCATCCGCTCTCTGGGCTGCGGAGGCGATTCAATGCCTCCACCAGAGCCGATGCGTGGGAACGTCGGTCATCTGGACCGGATGCGGTCCTGGTTCGGCCGACCGCCGTGGGACATGGAGCGGACTCCGCGTCGACCGTCGGCTCGAAGAGGCCCTCAACCACGGCGCCGACCGACTCTGCGTCTCGCGGTCGTCTTCGGCATCGACGGAGAAAGACCGCCATCCGCTAAGCGGAGTCGGCACGTACGCTTCGGTTGCTTCTGTGCGAGGCTGCCGAGCAACCATCGCAGTGAAACCCGATCGACCTGGCCAACTCCTTGAAGAGATCCTATGGGCATGGAGTTCTTCTGCTACCACCGAGACCGGCCCGGCTCCCTGGCGCTACGCGACGAGCTACTGGAAGAGCATTGGTCCTATATGGACGGGTACGCGAAGGAGCTGATCGCCCGGGGCCCGACCCTCGCCGACGCCGGCGGCACACCCACCGGAAGCGTGCACATCGTCGACCTGCCCGATGCCGTCGCCGCCCGCGCGTTTGCCTTCGACGAGCCCGGCTACCAGGCCGGCGTCTACCGGGACGTGCTGCTGCGGCGGTGGAGCAACACCCTGGGGCGCACCATGTGGGATTTCCCCGGCGGCCGGACCGGTGGCAACCGGTACCTGGTGCTCGGCTTCGGCACGGGGCAGGCCGCCGACCTCGCGGCGCCGCCCGACCAGGACGAGCTGATCGCCTGGGGGCCTCTGCTGTCCGACACCGGCGATGCCTGGCTGGGCACCGCTGCGTTGGTCCGGGCAGCCGACCCGGAAACGGCACGCGCCATCCTCACCCCGGACCGGTACGCCGACATCGAGGTGCACAACTGGCAGTTCGGCGGGCGGTCGTCCTGACCCGAGGACGTCCAGGCCGACGTTGCCGCCGAAGCAGTAGCCCTCCGGCCTGCCACCCCGGCTCTCCATCCACGTCGGTGTCGGAAAAGCCTGCCGGACCACCGCCCACTCCACATGACTCATGTCCGAGTCGTCATAGAGCTCCCGGTCGGGCTGATCGCGCCGCGTTCCCCAACCTGTGGGCGAGACAGTCACACCCTGAGGCGGACGAGCTGGACTCCACCACGGTGACCACGCAAGACGGCAACAACAAGGGCCTCCTTGTCGCTCTGGCTTCAGCAACCGCGAGCTACCCGGAGGCCCTTGCTTCATGCGTGCACAGCAGCGAACTCACCCGATCCAGCACTCTGTTCGATCCAGAACGACCGCACGACCGGAAAGACAACAGCTTGTCACGCGCAGGGCTGCCTGGGGTCACGGCACAGCCGGCCGACGTCACGGGTCGCGTCGATGACAGAGGCGGCCGACCTCACTGGCCGCGCGCCGTTCACCTTCGCCCGGCTGACGACGATTCGGTGGAGTCGTCGCGGATGTCACTCGGTACGTCATTCGAACTCGGGAAACGTCCCGCTCTCTCCCATTTGCGGTGGTTCGACGACCGTTGTGATCTCAACTCGGCGGAGCCGCCCCGTGACCGAGGAGATTCTGTGCCGTGAACCCCAGCAGCCTACGCGCGGCCGAGGTGTCGACCGGCGCCGCGCGACCCGGCAGCGGGCGCCGCAGCACGGTGGTGGGGTGATAGCGGCGCAGTAGTTCCTCCGTCGGGTACGGCACGATGATCTCGGGGGCACAGAGGTGTACCGCGTGCGCCGCACGGCCGGGAACGTCCAAGGCCAGCAGCGCGGCCCTCGCCGCGTCATGGACCTCGAGGTACGTCCACAGGTCTCTTGCCCCCGCGGCCGGGTCGGCCGTGAGCCGGGCGGCGTGGGCGTGCAGCCGTTCCTCGAATCCGCCCACGTACGGATAGCGCAGGCACACCACGCTCATCCCGTACCGCCGCGCCATCATCTGCGCTGTCAGCTCGTCGACCTGTTTGGACAGGCCGTAAGGGTCGGCGACCTGGGTGGCCATCGCCTCATCGACCGGTGCGTACGGCGGATGCGGATCCTCGACGTCCGTCCAGGGCAGGCCCGTGACACCCCAGGAGCTGGCCACCGCCGCATGCCGGATCCCGGCCCGGCCGGCCTCCTCCAGGACGGTGAAGGTGGAGAGGCTGTTGCCCGCGAAGACCTCGAATGCGGTGTTGCGCGCGGGAGTCGGGATCGCCGCCAGGTGGATGACCGCGTCGGCGCCCTCCAGAGCCGCCCGCACGGTCTTCGCATCGGCGGCGTCACCGGTCACGACCAGGCGCGCCGCGAGATCACCGGGATCATCGAGGACCAAGGCGTTCGCCTCGATCCCTCGCTCGGCGAGCAGCGCGAGGACCGCTCGCCCGATCCGCCCGGCGGCCCCGGTGACCATCGCTCTTCCGACCATCCAGTCACTCTCCTGCGTCGTGCTTCTACTCGTAGGCGCGCACAGCGACGACGTGCGCCGACGCCGCCCCGTTGGTGGCTTCGACGACGACCCGGATCGCCGATGTGGTGACCGGCTCCGCCGGCGTGTGCGTCTCGCGTCGCCGCCGATTCTGCGCCGCACGGGCGATGACGCGCCAGGCGCCGTCAGTATCCAGTGCCTCGACGCGGTAGTCGCGAAGGAGGGTGGGGAGGGTGTCGAAGGGCGTGCGGTGGTGGTGCAGGTTGATCAGGTCCTCGTTGACGTCGTCGTCGGCGATGACCTCGATCCGGCCCAGGGCGACCGGTTCGGGCCAGGCCAACTCGAGCCAGGGGGAAGGGACGTCCGCCAGTGGTGCGGAGACCCACATGTGCGGTCCCGCGTACGGGCGGGCATAGCCGTCGGTGGCCTTGGCGGGGGAGTAGGCCGCGGTCTCTCCCGTACGGAGGCAGAAGGTGCGGCGCAGCAGACCCGTGTCCGTCCACTCGCGCAGCGGCTGCGGAGATTCGTCCGACGGGCGCAGCGGGACGCGCGTGAAGCACAGGACACCGGGGGTCGGGCGGTCGGAGCGGTGCAGAGCGAGGGCGTCGTTGGCGCGGACCACCAGGAAGGCGTTGCGCGGGGTCTCGGGAGACCAGTCCAGGCCCGTCTTGAGCCACTGCCGGGCACCGGCGGCGACGGGCAGGGTGGTGGAGGTGACGAGGCGGCGCGGGATGTAGTTCTGGCCGAGTTCGGGGTCGTACAGATCGATCACGATCTCGGTGTCGCGGTCGGCGTCGACGAGCAGTTCCACCCCGGAGAGGTCCGGGTCCGCGGGGAGAACGAGTCCGGCGTCCGCCGCGAGCGGCCACAGCTCGTCGGAGTCCTCGACTGCCAAGCCGCTCAAGGTGGATGAGGCGGTGGCCCTCGCCCGCAGGGCCAGGTCCTCCGGGTCCGTCGAGGCGAGGCCGATGAGCGAGGCATCCTGGCGCAGCAGCGCCCGGTGCAGCTCGGGAACGGGGAGTTCGCGCGGGGTGACATCTCCGGTGGCGCAGAGTGCCGCCGCCGTGCCGGCCGCCTGTCCGATCGTGGCGCAGGTCGCCATGACGCGGGTCGAGCCGAAGGCGACATGGCTGGCGGAGATGTTGCGCCCGGCGAAAAGCAGGTTCTCGGTGTTCACCGAGTAGAGGCTGCGGTACGGAATGTGGTAAATGCCGTCCGCGTAGAGCTGTCTGGCCCCTGCCTCGGTGGCGAACATGCCCTGCGGCGGATGCAGGTCGATCGACCAGCCGCCGAAAGCCACCCGGTCGGCGAACTCGGTCTGGCCGAGGATGTCGCCCTGGTGCAGGACGTAGTCGCCGAGGAAGCGCCGGTACTCCCGTTTACCGGGGACCGAGCCCACCCACTCCAGGGTCATGTTCGCCGCGTCGAACTCGCCGGAGTTCTTGATGTGGTCCCAGATGCCGTGGATCACCGACCACAGTTCGTCGCGGATGCGTTCGTTGTCGTGGACGGTGTCGAGCTCGCCGCCGAACTCGATCCACCAGTACGCACAGCCGTTGTCGCCCGCCTTGATGATGCGGCGCTGCGGGATGGAGGTCCGGGTGATGTCCTTGGCGAAGTCCGGCGGTACGAATTTGACCGGGTGACCGGCATCCTTCGTATAGAAGAGGAGAGTGGAGCCCAGAGTGATGTCGTCGGCCGTCTCCGGAGCCCATGCCTCGTCGTACTCGGCGCGCGATTCCCGGCCGATGCGGTGGCGGGCGCCCGCCAGGTGGCCGATCAGGCCGTCTCCCGAGCAGTCGAGGAAGAGAGAGCTCTCGAAACGTATCCGCCGCTCCGAGCCCATCATCCAGCCGGTGACCGCGGTGATCCGCCGGGCCTCGTCCGGACCTTCGGCATCGACCTCGCGCACGTCGGTGTTGAGGTAGAGCGTGATGCCGGGCTCGGCGCGCACGGCGTCCAGGACCACGGCGTCCCAGTAGTAGGGGTTCCCGTCCGGGTTGCGGAACTGGTTCTCCACGAGCAACTCGCCCATGATGCCGCCCTCACGGGCATGGTGATTCTTGCCGTGGCCGGTCGCGCCGCACACCCAGACCCGGACCTCGCTGCTCGCGTTGCCGCCGAGCACCGGCCTGTTGTTGATCAGCGCGACGCTCCGGCCGAGCCGGGCCGCGGCGATCGCCGCGCAGACCCCGGCCAGGCCGCCGCCGACGACGGTGATGTCGTGCCGTGCGGTTTCATTCCTCATGTCGTACGTCACTTACTTCCAGTCGGGATTGGCGGCGAGACCGTAGTAGACGCGCGGGGCGCCGTCGAGGGTGAGGGTGATCTTGCCGCTGGAGGCTTTCAGAGAGCGTTCCTGGCCGATGCAGTTCAGCTCCCGCACCATGCCGTTGGCCGTCCCCGAGTGGGCCACGACCGTGGTCTTGGCCGTCCAGGTGTCGATCCATGGTTCGGGCGATGCGTACCAAGGATCCTCGCCGTGCTCGGAGTTGAGGATGTACCCGTCCTTGCGGCTCCAGATGATCGACACCGGTCCGCCGGGAGTGGTGAAGAGGAGCCCCTTGATGTCCTGGTCCGCGAAGGCGAGATGCCGGACGAACTCGGCCTCGTCCAGGACCCGGGCGGCGGTCGCGAAGGCGAGGAGCGAGGGCTTGGCGCTGGTGTCGCGGTTCATCAGGCCGTAGTGGTACTCCGGGTTGGCCGGGTCGGCCTCCTGCGGGTGGTGGATCATCGAGTCGTGCAGCTGGTACCAGTTGACGGCGCGCACTTTCTCGGACTTGGCGAGAGCGAGGGTGAGCAGCGTGTTCTCGGCGGCGTGCCGGTAGGTGTCGCTCCACCACGCGTTGGGCCGGGTCGGTGCGTACGCCTCGGTGAGCCAGAGCTCCTTGTCGCCGCCGTACTCCGCCAGGACCTGGTTCGCCTTGCGCAGTGCGCCGAGGAAGTTCCAGTACGTGCCGGACGACCCCTGTGTCCACTCCTCGGGCGGCGGCGCGAAGTCGGGGGTGAAGTTGCCGCGACCGGGGTGGAAGGCGAAGGCGTCGATGAGGTCCCAGCCGCCCGCGTCATGAAAGTTCTTGGTCCATACGTAGTCCATGCCGCCGAGGCCGGCGTTCATGACCTTCATCCGCGAGCCCGCCGCGTCGAGGCGCGTGGTGACCTGGCGCAGACCGTCCCGGACGTAGGCGTCGGCGCCGCGGCCCGACATCCAGGGCTGGTTGACCTCGTTGCTCACCTCGAAGTACGCGGCCTCGGCGTCCAGGGCCTTGGCGACATTCGTGTCGGCCCAGGCCGCGATCTGCTCCGGACTGCCGCCCACGGGGATGCCGCTCAGTTCCACGTTGTGCCCGATGCCGTTCGCGTCCAGGGTCGCGATGTCGATGCCCGGGGCGCCTGCGTAGGCGATGCGGATCCACTTGATTCCGAGCGTTCTGACCAGCCCGAGTACTGCGTCCTTGCCGGGCTTGAGCAGCCAGGGGTAGTTGGCGAGGCCGAACATCGACTCCTTGCCCGCCTTGTACGCGAACTCCGGGAGCACGCTCAGATTCGTGCGGGCCAACGCCTTGTCATTGCCGCTGACCGCCTCCACCTCGGTGAACACGATGTTCTGCGAGGGCGAGGTCAGGGGAAAAGAGGCATTCCAGGCGGCGCCCGCCGCGAGGCTCTTGGAGAGCTTTCCACCGGCGATCTTCTTGCCGCCGAAGTCCCGCGCCCACCAGGTGAGCGTCACCGTCCTGGCCGCGGCGGAGCCGTTGACGACCTGCGCCTTGAGCGTCATCGTCTGCCCGGCCGCCTTGTAGAGATTGAACGGCTGGTCGGTCCACACCTCCACGCCGAGGGGCCTCTTGGCAGCGAGCGCTCCCGCCCCGCGCGGCCGCAGATCGCCGAGGACCAGATCGGCCTCGGTGACCGCGGTGCTCGCGCCGGTCGAGGTGCCGGGGGAATGGACCCATGTGGCGTTCGTGCTCGCCGGGTTGGTGGACGAAAGGCAGAAGAAGCCCTTCGATCCCGCCCACGTCTCCACGTACGCGCCGCCCGCGTTCACCTCGTACGGAATGCCGCCTCGGGCGTCCCGCTCCCAGACGGTCAGCGCTTCGTACGACTCCGGCGCGCTCGCTTCGTACACCGTGCGGGAGAACATGAAGCCGGCCGGTGTGAGCGTGCTGGAGCCGCTGACCTCCCACTTCATGTGTGCCTTGTGAGGGGTGACGTCGAAGGTGCCGCGCACTGTGACTCCGGACACGCCGCTCGCCATCGTGTACGTGACCTGAATCGCGGGCCGCCCGTCGGGGAGCGTGATCCGGGCGGGCGTACCGCCGAAGGTGCGCTGCTGGCCGAGCGCGGTGTCCTTGATCATGAAGTGGTTGAGCAGGATGCGGTCGGTGCCGGCACCGTCCTGCACGAGGACGCCGCCGTCGCTACGGCCGACCAGGGTGATGCCGTCGGCCTCGATGGTGACCGGGTCTGCGGCGTACGCGGGAACGGTCGGCAGCAGTGCGGCGCCGGTGGCGACGGCCGTGCCCTGGATGAATCTGCGGCGGGCGACTGACATGGAGGTGCCCTTCTCTTGGTCGGGATGTTCCGGATGCTCCGAAGGCTCCGAAGCGGAAGGTGTGGTGGTGGAGTTGAGGGCTCGACCGTTGGCTCCGGTGGGGCTCAGCCCTTGACTCCGGTGAAGCCGAGCCCGGCGACGATGTACTTCTGGCAGACGACGAAGACGAGCACCGGCGGGGCGACGGCGAGCACCATCGCGGCGATCAGCTGGTCCTGTGGAGCCTGCGTGGCGAGCTGGGCGAGAGCGACGCTGATCGGCTGCTTCTCGGGGTCGGTGATGGCCACCAGCGGCCAGATGAAGTCCTTCCAGGAGTGCATCACCGCGAGCAGACTGATCACGGCGAGCACCGGCTTGCTCATGGGCAGCACGATCTTGGTGAGCAGTTGCCGGGTGCTCGCCCCGTCGACCCGCGCCGCGTCGAACAGCTCCTTCGGCAGGGCGTCGAAGAACTGCTTGGCGAGCAGCACCGTGAAGGCGTTCGTGCCGGCCGGCAGCCAGATCGCCCAGTAGGTGTCGCCCAGGTTGATGTGCAGGAACGGCACATCGATCACGGTCATGAAGAGGCTGACCATGTTCACCGTGTACGGCACGAACATCGTGGCGAGGATCGCCCCGTAGACGGCCTTGCCGAACCTCGGCCTGAGCACCGAGAGGGCGAAGCCCGCCGTGGCCGAGACGAAGAGCTGCACGAACCATGATCCGCCGACCACCAGGAAGGTGTTCATCAGATAGCGGCCGACACTCAGATCGGTGTACGCCGCCGAGAAGTTGCCCAGGGCCGGCCGGTCCGGCCAGAGGGCCAGGGGCTGAGTGGTGAGCTCGGTGGGCGTTGAGACCGCGCCCTTGACCATCCAGTACAGCGGTCCGATGCCGATGAGCAGCAGCAGGATCAGGGTGAACACCTGGATGGAGCGCACTGCGGCGCGTACGCCGGGGCGTTGGCGGTCGTTGGTGGAGACGAAGGTGGTGAGCGTGGTCATGACGTGCTCCAGCTGCGGGTGGCCCGCAGATACACCGCGGAGAGCAGGGCGAGGGTGATCACCATCAGGAAGGAGAGCGCGGCGGCCTGGCCGTACTCGCCGTCCTGGAAGGCGTATCGGAAGATCAGCAGCAGGACCGTGAGGGTGGAGTTCTCGGGTCCGCCGCCGGTGAAGACGTACGGCTCGGTGAAGACCTGCACCGTGTTGATCAGCTGGACGAGCAGCAGCAGTCCGATGACAGACCGGAGTTGGGGCAGCATCACATGCCAGATCCGCCGCCAGATCCCGGCACCGTCCACCTCGGCGGCCTCATAGAGTTCGCCGGGGATGCCGACCATCGCCGCGAGGTAGATCAGGACGGCGCCGCCCATGCCCGCCCAGGTGGCCTCCAGGACCAGCGAGAGCATGGCGCTGTCGGATGACTCCAGCCACGAGTACGGGCCGAGCCCGATCTTGCCGAGGACGTTGTTGAAGAGCCCGCTCCCGGGATCGTAGAACCACTTCCAGAGCAGGATCGCCACCACTGGCGGGATGACCACCGGCAGATACACCAGGAAGCGGTAGACGCCCGCGCCGCGCCGCACCGTCGACATGATCGCGGCCAGGATCAGCGGAGCCGGGAAGCCGATCAGCAGGCCGAGGACCACGAAGAACAAGGTGTTCCCGACGGCGGTGCCGAGCAGCGGATCGTCGAACAGGGTACGGAAGTTGTCCAGGCCGACCCAGACCGCGGGCTCGACGAGGTTGGTCTTCTGGAAGCTGAGCAGCAGGCTGCGCACGATCGGCCACCAGGCGAAGAGCCCGAAGACCAGCAGCGCGGGGATGAGGAACAGCCAGGCCGTGAACTGTTTGCGGGGGCCGGTGCCACGCCGCCGCTGCGGCAGGGTTCGCGGCACGGGTTCCTTGGCGACGGCGGCCGGGCGCCGGGACGGAGTGAGCAGGGCCATGGGCCGGCTACTTCTGGTCCGCGGCGAGCTTGGCATTGACGTCCTTCTCGGCCGAGGCCAGCAGGGAGTCGATGTCGGCGTCGCGCTTGGTGAGCACAGCCTGGACCACCGGGTCGAGCACGGTGTACAGCTTCTGCGCCTGGTACGGCGGCTCCGGCTTCAGTTTCAGCGTGGAGAGACCGTCGATGTACGGCTTGAAGTTCTGCAGCTTCACATTGACGTACGGCTTGATCGCTGCGTCGATCTCGGTCTGCCGCTTCTTGTCGAAGACCGGAAGCGTCGGCACGCCCACCGCGGACTTCGGGTCGGCAGAGAGCGCCTTGGCCTGCTCGGCGGCGATGTCGGTGCTGTATTGCGGCTTGGCGTAGGCGAAGGTCAGCCACTTGACGGCCGCTGCCGCATGCTTCTTGTCGGCGGACTTCGGGACCATGTAGATGTCGCCGCCGGTGAGTGTCGCATCACCGCCGGACTGTGGCATCGGGGCCACTCCGAAGGCGTCGGTGTTCTCCATGCCGAACTGCATCTTCGCCAGTCGGTATGTCCCCGGGCTGCCCATGAACATGCCGACCTGCCCGGCTGCGAACTGCTTGATCACGTCGTTCTGATTGTTGAGCAGGGTTTTGCCGAGCGAATCGTCCTTCCAGCGCATGTCCTTGAGCAGCCGCAACCCCTTCTTCGTCGGCTCCCCGGTGAGCGTGGCGGCGTACTTGCCACCCTGCTCCTTCTCCAGCTCGCCACCGAAGGCGTACGCCAGCATCGTCAGCTGCCAGCCGCCCTGGTTGTCCTTGGACTCGTGGACGAAGCCCGCCTTGCCGGTACTGTCGCTGATCCTCTTGGCGGCTGTGCGGACTTCCGCCCAGCTGGTCGGCGGTGTGTCCGGGTCGAGGCCGGCCTTCTCGAAGAGCTCGCGGTTGTAGACCAGGCCCTGGGCGTACGGATTCTGCGGTACGCCGTACACGTCGTCGGCGCTGTCGGTGAGCGGCTGGAGGACCTGAGGGTTGAACTCCTTGAAGTGCTTCCACTCCTTGAGCTGCCCGGTGATCGGCTGCACCTGCTTCTGCTGGATGAGCCGCTGCGGCTCGGTCAGCGGCACCTTGATGACGTCCTCGACATTGCCGCCGGACAGTTTCGCGGAGAAGGTCAGCGGGTCGAAGACCGTGGTCGAACCCTTGACCTTGATGCCCGGGTTGGCCTTCTCGAAGTCGGCCACCTGCTTCTTGAACAGGGCGACCCCCGGCTTGTCGGTGGCCGGCGGCATGCCCTGCACCCGCAGCACGAGATCGCCGTCCCCGCCGGCGCTGCTCGGGGTGAGGGAGGAACAGCCCGCGAGGGTCGCGGTCAGCGCCATGCAGCCAAGTATGGCCGCACAGTGGAAGTTTCTGGGCATAACGGCTCCAAGAAGGGCAGGAGTGGGTGCGTTGTCGAGCGGTGCTCTGCTCGTTGTGGTGGTGTGTGCCGTGGATCAGTGGGTGGGTGCGGGGCCCGTCGAGGCGCGGGGGATCAGGCGGGAGCCGATCTCCACGAAGGGGGAAGTGGCTTCACGTCCTTGTCCAGCACGGCCTGTTGTGCTCGCGATCGTCTCGATCAGGAGGTCCCCCGCGCGCGTGGCGATCTCTTCGGGGTCGATCCTGATCGTGGTGAGGCTGGGGGTGGAGACGGAGGCGAGCAGCGTGTCGTCGATGCCGATGACGCTGACGTCGCGCGGCACGCTCACGCCGAGGTTGGCCATCTGGTGCAGCACGCCGAGGGCGACCAGGTCGTTGTGGGCGATCACGGCCGTCGCGTCGTGGGCGGCGACGAGGGTGGCGGCGTGCACGCCCGTCTCGAACCGCGGCTCGTACGGGCCGAGCTCGGACAGGGAGAGGTCGAGCGCTTCGAAGGACTCCTGGATGGACTTGCCGCGGCTCAGCTCGGTGCGGGACGCGTTGATGAAGACGCAGCGCCGATGGCCGTACGCCTTCAATTGCTCGGCGGCCTGTGCGATGCCGGCGGACAGTGAGATCCGGACCTCGGGGATGCCCGGCACATGACGGTTCACCACCACCAGTGGCATCCGGCCCGCGAGTTCGTGGAGCTGGTCCTCGGTGAGGGTGGAGGCCCACAGGATCAGGCCGTCGACCCGCTTCGATACGGCCGCGATGGCGGCCAGCTCGTCCGCCTCGCGCTCGTCGCTGTCGGCGACCAGGACCGTATAGCCCAGGTGCCGGGCGCGGGCCTGCATCGCCTTGATGATCGGCGGGAAGAACGGGTTGGCGATGTCCGGGACGATCAGGCCGAGTGTTCCGGTGCCGCCGCCGCGCAGTGAACGGGCCGCCGGGTTGGGAGAGTAGCCGAGCTTGGTCGCGGCGTCGAGGATGCGCTGCCGCGTCGTCGGCTGCACCTGGTCGGGTGCGGTGAACGCACGGGACACCGTCGACACCGAGACACCCGCGGCGCTCGCCACCTCCCGGATCGTTACTGCCACGGACGGCCTCCTCGTCGTTGTGAGCCGGGGGACCCGGTCGTCTCGCATCTGGATCCTGCGAATGCGGTTGATGTTTGCGAACGTTCCCATGGCGTGTCAAGACATGTGTCCGGAGTATTTCATCGAGGGAAACCTTCTGCATGCATGGGTCTTGCGCTTCGGCTCGACTGCTGCCGATGATGTGCTCTCAAGAACGGCACTGAAATTGCGGGAACGTTTTCATAGAGGAGTGGAATGAAGATCACCGGCCTGGAAGTGCTGACTCTCCCCGACCACGGCGACAGCATGATGCTGGTCGTGGTCGACACCGACGAGGGCATCCACGGTCTGGGCGAGGTCGGCATCAGGTCGCGCCAACGGGCGGTCGCGGGGGGTCTCGAACACCTCGCGGAGCTGATCGTCGGCGAGGACCCGCGACGGATCGAGCACCTCTGGCAGGTCATGTTCCGGCGCGGGTTCTTCCCCGCCGACCGCATACTCGGCGCCGCCATCGCAGCGGTGGACGTGGCGCTTTGGGACATCCGAGGCAAGGCGCTCGGCGTACCGGTGCATGAACTGCTCGGGGGCCGGGTGCGTGATCACGTGCCCGCTTATGTGCATGTCGGCGACGGCTACCACGACCGCGCGTGGTTCCTGGACCGCTGCCGCGACCTGGTCGCCGAGGGCTGGCGTCATCTGCGGTTCGCCTCGCCGTACGACGCCGACGGCACGCTCGACGCCCGCTGCTGCCTGCGCGACTCGGTCGACCTCTTCCACCAGGTGCGGGACGCGGTCGGCGACGAGGTGGAGCTGATCCTTGATGTCCATACGCGCCTGGATCCGCCGGAGGCGCTGACCCTGTGCCGGGAGGTCGAGGCGGCCCGCCCGTACTTCGTCGAGGACCCGCTGCGCTGTGAGAACCCGGACAGCTACCGCATGCTGCGGACCCGTACCGGTGTACCACTGGCCGCAGGCGAGCAGTACGGCTCCAAATGGGAGTTCAGAACACTCATCGAGGACGACCTCATCGATTACGCGCGCGTGGACATCGGGGTGGCCGCGGGCCTGACCGAGGCGAAGAAGATCGCGGCGATGGCGGAGACCCACCACATCAAGCTCGCCACCCACAACCCGCTCGGCCCGGTCACCGCCGCTTCCTCGCTCCAACTCAACCTGGCCTGCCCCAATGTGGCGATCCAGGAGCACCAGACCGACCCCGATCCGGCCATCGCCGACCTCTTCACCGCGCGGCCGACGATCCTGCCGGGCCGGGTGGAGCTGAGCGAACTGCCCGGCATCGGCGTCGACATCGACCGGGAGGCGGCGCGCCGGTACCAGGCCGCGGCGGCCGAGCGCCCGCACTTGCGCACGGCGGACGGGGCGTTCACCAACTGGTAGCCGGGCAGGGCCGGTCGGCCGCGCGGGCCCGCCCCTGCGGAATCGAAAGCCGCTGACAACCCTTGTGTCCCATCCGGTACCGAAGAGGACGCCGGACGAGGAGCGGGTCCCTTCCGGTTACTGGCTGGGAAGCCGTGCACCATGACAACGGGACATTCGCATCACCGTCCCGGCGGGCCCATGGCCCGCATTCACACACTGAGCACGATCTCCGACTCCAGAAAGTGAGGCGAGTTCCGTCGTGTCGTTGAGAAGAGCCGCGAGGCCGGTCCAACTGGGCCTTGTCGGTATAGCGTTCATGGGCGTGCTGGTAGGCGTGTCGGCGACGCCGGCCGGCAGCCAGGAACGTGAGAAGCTGCAGGTGACGGTGGTGTCGTCGCGGCCCGGCACGGTGTCGGGAGACGACGCCCTGATACGTGTCGAGGTGCCCGCCTCCGTAGCGGCCGACACAGTCCGGGTCGAGGTGGAGGGCCGGGACGTGACCCCGAGCTTCCGGCCCTCCGGTGACAATGCGCTGATGGGCGTGGTGAAGGAGCTGTCCCAGGGCGACAACGGGCTCACGGCCAGGGCCCAGGGCGCGGACTCCGGACAGCTGACCCTGAAGAACCACCCGATCACGGGGCCGGTGTTCGCCGGGCCGCACGAGCAGCCGTTCGTCTGTGACACCGCCGAGTTCAAGACGGTCACCGGCGCCACCCTCGGGCAGCCGATCGACAAGGACTGCTCGGTCAAGACCCGCGTCGATTACATGTATCGCACCACGGCCGGCACGTTCGTTCCGTTGCCCGACGAGAACGTCCGGCCCGCCGACCTGGCGACCGCCACGACGAGCGCGGGCAAGAAGGTGCCGTACATCGTCCGTGTAGAGACCGGCACCATCAACCGCGGCATCTACGAGACGGCCGTGCTGCACGACCCGAACGCCGGTACCCCCGACCCGCTGCAGCGTGGGCCGGGCTGGAACGGGCGCCTCGTGTACGGCTTCGGCGGGGGCTGCAACGGCGGTTGGTACGTCCAGGGCCGCAACACCGTCGGCATCATGAACGACACGTATCTGAGCAAGGGCTACGGTGTCGCATCGTCCACGCTGAACGTCTTCGGCAACAACTGCAACGACGTGCTGGCCGCCGAGACCATGAGCATGGTCAAGGAACGCTTCGTGGAGACGTACGGTGTCCCGGCCTTCACCATCGGAAACGGCTGCTCCGGCGGCTCGTACCAGACCCACCAGATCGCCGACAACTACCCGGGTCTGCTGGACGGCATCCTCTCCGGCTGCAGCTTTCCCGACGTCGCCTTCGGGACGATTCAGACGCTCAGCGACGCCCAGCTCCTGAACCACTACTTCAAGGACGTCGCGCCGGACGCATTCACCAAGGAGCAGCAGAGGGCGGTCTCCGGGTTCGGCAAGTGGGAGAGCATCGGCAGCCTGGCCAGGGCCGCCGGCCGTATCGACCCCACGGTGTTCTGTCCGGCCCAGCTGCCCGAGGGACAGCGCTACGACCCCGACACCAACCCGGACGGTGCCCGCTGTGACGTCTACAGCCACACCGTGAACGTCTACGGCGAGGTACCGGAGACCGGGAAGGCGCGCAGGCCGCTCGACAACACCGGTATCCAGTACGGACTCGAGGCCCTGAACAAGGGGACCATCGGCATGGACCAGTTCATCGACCTGAACCGGCGCATCGGCGGCCTCGACGACGACGCCAAGCCCGCCGCGGAGCGCACCGTCGCCGATCTCAAGGCGGTACGGCTCGCCTACCGCACGGGCCGCATGCTGAACGGCGGTGGCGGCCTCGCCGACGTTCCGATCATCGACTACCGCGACTACACGGACGACGCGGCGGCCGGCGACATGCACATGCGCTTCCAATCCTTCTCCACCCGGGCGCGCTTGGACAAGGCCAACGGCACCCACGCCAACCAGGTCATGCTCACCCGCTCCAACGGGCACGGATTCACTCTCGCCGGGATGCTGGCCGACATGGACCAGTGGCTCACCGGCATCAAGGGAGACGCCGGCAACGACGCCCCCATCGTGAAGGTCGTCCGCCACCAGCCGCAGGGTCTCACAGACGCTTGCTGGACCCGTGGCATCGGTGCGAAGAAGATCGCGGAGCCCCAGGTCGAGGGCATCGACAACACCGAGTGCAACACCCTCTACCCGGTGTGGACATCGCCGCGGATGGTCGCCGGAGCCGATGTGGCCAACGACATCGTCAAGTGCCGCAAGCGTCCCGTGATCCGCACCGACTACCGAGTGCCGGTGACCGACGGCCAGTTCGAGGATCTGAAGGCGATCTTCCGAACCGGTGTCTGCGACTGGTCCCAGCCCGGGGCGGGTCAGCAGGGCCTCGCCGGTACATGGCTCTCCTTCGACCCGAAGTGACGGGATCGCGGCAGGTGAGCCAAAACGGGGGCAGGTGCGACCTCCCGCCTTGGTTTCAGTGATGGTGAGCTCCCGCATTCGTCCAGGGCAGCATCTGTTTCCGGTCCGCTGAAGCATCGTCACCCCTCCTCTCCTCCCCTCCTTGTCGTCAGTGGGGGAGGAGAGCATCGGGGTGTGGGGGCGGGCTGGCGGCTTTCCCAGCCCCGGCGGGCTGTGTCCAGCGCCCGGCCGGGGACCGGACACGGCGGACGAGGGGAGCGCGGGTCCGATGGCCGGGAAGCACTTCCTCCATTCGGTCTGGGAACTGGATTCCTCGTCCGTTCCCACCTGGACCCTGATGCGGGCTGAAGCTCGGGATCTGCCGACAGTGGCAAGTAGAATTAACTGGACTGGCGGAGCTGCACAGTTGACCGAGCTTCCTGTCGAGCTGCCCAGGCGATGGCCGCTGTTCGGCCTGTACGTGGCCGACGGCGTGATCCGCCTCGCCGCACCGCTGCGGCCCGCGGCGATCATTGGCCGCCCAACCGGTGCACCATCGAGGTTGACATCGACGG
The DNA here is from genome assembly GCF_044742755.1 of Streptomyces sp. NPDC087845. Lineage (NCBI taxonomy): Bacteria > Bacillati > Actinomycetota > Actinomycetes > Kitasatosporales > Streptomycetaceae > Streptomyces > Streptomyces sp. NPDC087845. The sequence continues at coordinate 48,535 of NZ_JBIUVC010000030.1, read as the reverse complement.
GACGGCCATGCCTGCCTCACCGGCGCGGCGCGGTCCGACCGGGGATGGTTATTCTGCGGCGCATGGACATAGTGATCCCGCTCTTTGACCACTTCGAGCCGCTCGACGCGATCGGGCCGTACGAGATCCTCGCGTACGTGCCCGGCGCCACCGTGCGGTTCGTCGCAGCCGAACCCGGCCTGGTGCAGGACGTGTTGGGTCCCTGCCGGTGCACGTCCCGACCAGGTACTCCGAGGTGGAACGCTGCGACGTCCTGTTGATCCCGGGTGGAGGCAGCTTCCGGACGATGGTGGACGACCCCGGTTTTCTCGGCTGGGTGTGCCGGATCCACGACGGCACCCGCTTCACCACATCGGTCTGCACCGGTTCTCTGGTGCTCGGTGCGGCCGGTCTGCTCGACGGCTTGACCGCCACCACTCACTGGGACGCGGCCGCCGAACTGGAGTCGTACGGCGCCGTCTACCCCCCCGAGCGGGTGGTCCGGCACGACCGGGTGATCACCTCGGCCGAGGTCTCCTCCGGCATCGACATGGCCGTTCGGCTGGCCGCCCTGCTCACCGACGAGGTGACCGCCCAGGCGATCCAGCTCTACACCGAGTACGACCCGCAACCCCCCTTCGGCACCGGCTCGGTGGCCAAGGCTCCGGTCGAGGTGCTCGAACGGGCCCGCACTCTCGGCCAGTAGTGCTTCGTTGCGTCGGGGGATCCTGTCTGGTGGTGGGCATCCGGCCGGAGGCAGACCCAACCCAACGAAGCAGTGCTGGGCGCCGCAGCCTCACCCGTCATCATGGACCCCGTCGCCCGCACCATGTACTTCCTCGCACCGCCCAGCACCACCAGCACCTGGAGCCCTCCCCGCGACGGTCGGGAGCCTCCGGCCGACTGATCTCGACGGGCGGTCAGATTCGCATGCTCGTAGGGTCGGTGTGGGTGCCCTGACGGGACGGTGCTCGTGTGGCCCGCCGGTCCGTCGCACGCCGCGCGAGGCCATTTGCCCCTACCCGGCCGGTTGTTCGAAGTCGCAGTTCATGTAGGCGCCGGTATCGGCCAGTTGTCGTGCGCGTCCCACTGTCTTGGGCTGGAAGCCCGGTCCGCAGCGTGTGATCAGTTCGCCGACAGTGGACTGGTACCCGGTGGCACCGTCGAGGACCAGCGCGGGGAGCGTCGGCATCACGAGACGACCCCCGTGCTTGCCGTCAGGATCACCCCATTCGGACCAGCCACTGACGAAGCCGGTCTGATGCTGATGTTTGCGGGACCGCCTGCGCTGGGGCGTCTGGACGCGGTTGAGATCGAGATTCGGGGATCCGGTAGCGGGCTCGCCAATTCGCGGCCGCCGGTTCGTCCCGGCCCTACGAGGGCCACCGCCCGGCGGGCCACATTGATACGAACCGTTTCCACAACCGTCAGGTCGACGAGGCCAAGAACTGCTGATGGCCCACACCGAGCCGTTCGGCCATCGGCTGCATCGGCTTCCGACGCCCGTCCAGCAGACGCGCCCAATGCGCACCCGGCAACCAGGAATGACCGTTTGTCGTCGGTCGACCACTTCGTGACCTTGCGGAGAAATGCGTAGCGCCCCGAATCTGGGGCGGCACCCACTGCATTACCGAAAGGAATCGTTTCATGGCGCACCGTAAGGTCTATCTGGCGGTCGGCAGGACGAACACGCGGATCTACCGCTTCGACCCGATCGATGGGGACACCCGTGTGGTCGAGAACGTGTCGGCGTACAAGGCCGGTTACACCGCCATGGGCGCACAGTATCGGGGCGATGGCAAGGAGCCACTGCTCTTCGCCGTCAGTGACAACCGGCTGGTCGCCATCGACGTGGAGGCCGGCACGGTCTCGGACGCGGTAGTCGACGGACTGCCGAGCGGCCTGAAGTGGTACGACGGGGACATGGACGTCGACGGGAAGAAGCTGCTGGTAGCGAGTGGCCCCGACGTGCCCAGCTACACGATTGATGTGGTGACCCGGACAGCGACCGCCGGACACCGTCCGGGCTCCGGGCGTTGGGACGACTTCGCCCATCATCCGAAGGACGGACGTCTGATCTCGGTCGAGGGCGACAACGGCGACCTGCTTCATGTGGATCCCCGGAGGGACCCCATGAAGACCGTGCTCAGGAGGAGGGTCTTCCTGCCCGCCGAGGCCAGTAGCTCCAGCGGTTCCAGGAAGTCGTACTCGGCCACGTTCTTCGACTCGGCCGGGCACTTCTACGCCGTTGACTCGGCAGGCAACGTCAACCACCTCGACCTGAGCGGCAGCTCCGTTCCCGACCGTGCCGAGCGGATCGGGAACGGGAAGATCCCCGTCGACGGCTTGGAGGTCGTGAACGGGGCCGGGCGCATCACGCCGATGCCGATCCCACCGAGCTACGACGAGATCGTCACGACGAAGAAGTCCATCAGTTCGTGGCAGAGTTACGATCCGCAGGGCAGGGTGTACAGCATTGAGCTGACCGTCACGGCCGTCGGCAAGGCCGGCGGCGAGGGCAAGCAGACAAGAAGGTTCCGCATCTCGTTCGACCTGAGGACGGCACACGGGGCGAAGGTCGAGGCGTCGGGTGTCGATGTCACGTATGAGGACGGCAAAGTGTACATCGACTCCCAGACCGATCAACTGCTGGAAGCGGGGAATTCGCGCCCCGTCGCTGTGCAGGTCACTGTGCCGGGCGACCCCGCCAAGCTCCCGCCCGAGTATCCGCTCGACGGGCTGAAGGCTACGCGTCTGGCCTGACACCTGTCCCGGGCCATCGCATGGAGCGCGCTGTCATGTCCAGGGTGGCCCGGTGGCGCCGCCAGGGCCGGGATAAGGTCCGGTGGGAGGTGCGGGGATGAGTTTCCGGCTGGCGGCGTACGCCGTATGCATCGAGGACGGGCGGGTGTTGCTCGCCCATCACGTGTCCCAAAACTGGACTCTTCCGGGCGGCAGGGTCGAGCACGCGGAGGATCCGTTCGACGCGGTGATCCGGGAGGTTGCTGAGGAGACCGGTTGCGACGCGGTGGTCGAACGCCTGCTTGGTGTGGACTCGAGGGTGATCCCTGCGGCCGAACGCGCCATCCCCGGCGGACCCGAACACCAGAATGTCGGTGTCTTCTACCAGGTTCACATCACGGGCGGCCAACTCCGGACTGAGCCAAACGGCGAAAGCGTCGAGTCGGTCTGGACCCCGATCCCCGACGTCGCTTGCCTGCGCCGGTCGTCGCTGGTCGACATCGGCCTCGCCCTGGCGCAGACCGTTCCGGAAACCGGCCACGTCGCTCCCGTCCAGGTCGGAGGCCTGATCCAGCACTGAGGCCGCCACCAACATCTACCTCCTGCGCTCGACCGTCATCCGGCTCACATGATCGGCGGGACAGGCTCCAGGCGAGCGGCGCAAGCCTGCCTGGAGCAGTCCTCCGCCCCCGCCTGGGGCAATGGCGCGTCCTCGCGCAGTCGGTACGTCGGCACCCTGGTGCGATTGTGGGTACGCGGCCGGCGCGAAGGCCACCGGCCGCGGGGCCTCACCTACAAGATGAACGTGAGCAACCTGTAGTGACTCGTCGCGTGCTGCTGGGCGCCTGAACCTGGACGTACGAGTCTTTGGCTTCGTTCATGTCCAGCAGGTGCTGGCACACATTCCGTGAAAGATCTCGCTGGCTCTCGCCGGCAGGAGGCACGCGTGTCAGGTGAGCTGCGCGGACCACACGTCACCGGGGTCCGGTGAGGCCGGACTCAAGATCGCTCACGGCATGTGTGCCAGAACCGTCCAGCAGCGGCGTTTGTCGATGTGTTTAAGCAGCAGCAGCCAGCGACCAGCGCGCTCGCAGATGTTGCAGGAGAAAATGACGGCCCCGTCGTCAGTGAGGGCGTTGCGCCGATTACGAGGTGCTGAGTGCCTGCGGTGCCATGCGGAGATCAGACACGATAGCCTTCGGGACATGCCCGGGCTATCGGTGACACAGTTCTACGACGAGCTGGCCGACGACTACCACTTGGTCTACGAAGACTGGGACGCGAGCGTCCGTCGGCAGGGGGACGCCCTGGATGCTCTGATCGGCCAGGACCGTGCGGTGGTGCTCGACTGCTCTTGCGGCATCGGCACGCAGGCCATCGGCTTGGCGCTGCGCGGGCATCACGTCACGGGGACCGACCTCAGCTCCCGCGCCGTCGCTCGCGCAGCCCATGAGGCCGCTCACCGGAACCTGACGCTGCACACGGCCGCCGCCGATATGCGACGTCTTCCGTTTCCCGACGGCCGGTTCGACACCGTCGTCTGCGCCGACAACGCGCTGCCCCATCTTCTGACGGAGCAGGATGTGGTCGCCGCCCTGGCCGAGATGCGCCGCGTGCTGCGTCCCGCCGGCCTGCTGCTGGTCAGCACACGCTCCTACGACGACTTGCTGCGTGACCGCCCCGCTTCGACGCCTCCTCAAGTTCACCGGCCCACCACCTGCGCCGACAGCAGGGAACGGACCGTCACCTTTCAGCTCTGGCACTGGCACGACGATGGCGAGCACTACGACTTGGAGCACTTCCAGCTTCTCCCGGCAGGCGGAGATTGGCGCGTCCAGGTCCGCCGGACCACGTACTGGGCGCTTGGCCGAGACCGGCTGACCGGCCTCGCAGCCGACGCGGGGTTTGTGGACCTCGGGTGGCGAATGCCGCAGGAGACAGGCTTCTTCCAACCGCTGCTCGTGGCGCGCGTCGGCGAGAGGTGATTCTGCTGTCCGGCTCCCTCCCACGCTCGTCGGGGCGAGCTACGAAGCGTCAATGGACGTCAAGGGGCAAGGCGATCGCACCGGATCGCGGCTCTCCAGAGACGGATGCGTGAGGTCGGGCTGGAGCCGCACCCTGAACAGAACCAGGGTTGTGTACAGCAGGGACAGCAACAGGCACGGCTCCTACGAGCATCCCGAGTTCACGTTCCTGGGTTCACATTCCGGGCCCGTCAGATGCGGCTGAAGACTGGGAATCCGGTCACCGGTTTCAATCCAGCGGTCAGCAACGATGCCCTGAACAAGCAAGATAAGTATGCGGATGTAGTTCTGGAGACTGCATCCGCACACCGAGGTCTCCGAAGCGGACCTCGCCAGGCTGATCAATCCAGTCGTGCGAGGGTGGATGTATTGCTACGGCGCCTTCTGCCAATCGGCGCTTTATCCCCTCCTGGGGTGCATCAATTCCTGTCTGATGCGCTGGATTCGCAAGAAATACAAGCGGCTGCGGGGCCGAGAGGAGGCGCAGAAAGCGTGGAACAGGACCGTCACGCAGCGGCCCGGTCCTTCGCCCACTGGGCCTGGGTGCCCACGGTGCCCGTCGTCTGGTGACCGGGGCGGCAAGAGCCGTACAACGAAGGATCGTTACGTACGGTTCCGTGAGGGCCGGGGGCTGTGATGCCCCCGGCTGCGCGACAGCGTTTTGATGCGGTTGGTGTGTCTTTTGGTGCTGTCGGAGTTCCAGCAGGTGTCAACTCAGCGTGCTGTTACCGCTGTCGGCTTCGCGAGCGTGCAGCCCGGGGCCGACAGGTTGAGCTTATTGCCCGTCGTGAAGCAGGCGGGGATGCCGTAGGTCTCCTGGGCGTACCCGGTTCCCTGGCGGATGGTGACGGCTCCCTGCTCGTTTACCTCGCAAGGGTTGTCAAGGGTGCAGTTTTCGCCGTTCTCGTTGGTGGTGTTGTTGATCGCTGTGACCTGCCCGGTCGTCGTGTCGATGACCGGAGAGCCCGAGGTGCCCCCGATGACCTGGCATTCCGGGGTGTAGCGGACGGCGTCCTTCCACGTCCACTGGTCCTCCTTCAGGCGGTACGCGAATCCGTCGACGGAGCAGGAGTAGACCCGCTTCCAGTAGCCGGAGACCACGTCGATCGCGTGCCCCTGCACCGGGTGGGTCGCGGACAGCGTCAGTGGCGCGATTCCCGTGGACTGCTGTATCTGGGCATAGGTCTTGGTCAGTTGGTAGAGCGTGACGTCCGTGTCGGTCATCGTCGCGTAGACGACTTTGTTCGCCTTGAGTGTTCCTGCGGTGCCTGCCGAGGCGTTGAGCAGCGTGAAGCTGCGGGTGGAGGACTGGTTGGTGATGACCTGACCTGCGCTCGGGAAGCCGGTTTCGAGGCAGTGGCCGTTCGTCATGACCAGCCCCGGGTCCGTCGCCTGCGAGTTCGGCATGCGGATCAGGGAGCCTGAGCAGTTGCTAAGCGCCACGGTGCCGGCGAAGGAGGAGGCTGTCACTGAGGCGGGCGTACTGTCAGGGTGCGCGGCGGCCGTCGCGGCAGTGGGGGTCGCCCCGCCCACGCGGTTGGGTGCTGCGGCTGCCGTGCCCGTGGTGCCTATCAAGGCGGCGGCGCCAAGGGCCACGGCGGTGAGGGTGGCGAGGAGAGGCTTGCGCATGGTGATGGTCGGTCCTCTCGGTTCGATCCGGGAGCGCGGTGGCCCCTGGACGGTGAAGGGTGACCGCATTGTCGGCGTACAGCCAAGTTCTCCGCTACCCCGCAGCTCCGTCCTGGCTCTTTTCGCTCCCTTGACGGCCGCCGCACCGGGACTGTCTTCCTTGGCCATGGGTACACAAAGGCCGACCGTCCCGGCGCCTTGAGTTGGCCCCGGTGTCCTCTCTCAGGCATCAGCCGCAAGGTAGCGGGGGATCACGTACTCATCGCGGTGGCCATCTGCTCGTCGTGTTCGCGGAGCATCTGTATGACGGTGGCGGGGGAGGGATGCCGGCCCTTTTTCGTGCCTGTGGTGATGGCGAGGCGCTTGGCGATGTCGCGCAGGCTCATCTCCTGGTTGCGGAAGTGGAGGGCCATGGACGGCATGTCGTTGTCGGTGACGCCGGCGCCGCCGGTGGTCTTGCCGCGTTTGCGGGCGGACTCGTGGCCTGTCAGGTCTCTGGTGAGGAACTTCAGGCCGACGTCGCCGGCCTTCAGTTCCTCGGCGAGCATGGCGAGTTCGATGCCGCGGCCGAGTCGCTTGTGCTCGTGGACGACGAGGGTGACGGCGACGTGGGGGGAGCGGATCTCTCCGGCGAGCCTCACGGCGGCCTCCAGCTCGGGGCGCTTGGTGGCTCGGGTGGAGAGTCGGTGTACTCAACGCCTCTCGCCAGTTCGGCGGCGCACTCGCCATCGCAGACTCCGGCGCGCTCACCACCGCTTTCGGTAACTTTTTGACAGGATCCGAGCTTCTTCGACTTCTACGTGCAGGCATTGCCACGGACCCGACCAGGCGGTGCTGCAGGCAGCGAAGGTGGCGTTGACGAGCGTGGCCACGGCGGCGCGGAGGTTGTCGGCGGTGACGGAGTGCCGGCTCGCGTGCCGCAGCGTGGCCTCGCTCTCGCCGTGCTCGCCGGTCGCCACGGTCGCGCGGATGCCCATGCTCGTGTCCAGCGCGAGCAGCGCCAGCAGGAAGAAACGCTGAAGGGCGTCACGTCGATGCGCTCGTGGGCTGGTGTCAGCGGGTTGGGCGTCTTCATCCACGCCGCCGCGATGGCATAGCCGCTGCCTGAAGGCCGGATCCCCGGGGAGCGGACGTCCGTACCGTGCGGCATCCGCTCAGCAGCCGTGCACACGGTCACCGCGGACGGGGCGTTCGGGCAGCGTACGGCGGATGCGATGAAGGCGGTCCAGAAGTGCTACGGCCCGAAGCCGACGGGGCCGTCGGCCGTCGTGCAGCGGTGTCGGTCTGGCCGACGAACACCAACGGGGCAGCGACGCTCGGGCGTGCGGCTCAGCCCGGCGGACAAGCTCGTCCTCAAGGGCAGAGACATCGGTGTACTCGCCAGCCAGCCAGCCAGCCAGCCAGCCAGCTCGCACGCCGCGACGATCGCCCGTTCGGCCGGCGCTGTTGCCCGGCTCGTCGAAGGCGGCATCGCTGCCTACAAGGATTCTCACGTGCCGTGACGGAGTGTCATGACGAGGTCATGCCCGAAGCAGCAGCAATGCGTCGACATGTGCCACCACACACCAGTTTCTCCCTGGTCTGCCGCTAACGGGGTGTGGTGGCATTGAGCCAGTTGTCGACGGTGACGACGTCCGCCCATTGCGGGAACAGTTTCTCGGTGAGGAACCGGTGAACGTCGGCGTCGGTGTCCAGGCAGGCGTCGGCGAGGACGGTGAGATCGAAGTCCAGGTCGTTGGCCTGGCACAGGGTGTGCAGTACCACGGCGCTGGTGGCGATGCCGGTGAGGACGAGGCTGTCGATGCCGTGCGCTCTGAGCACCACGTCGAGGTCGCTGCCCGAGAACGCGCTCGCCCGTCTCTTGGTGACCACCACCTCGCCCGGCCGGGGCGCGACATCGGGGTGGATTTCGGTGCCGGGGTCTCCCTCGACATGGAGTCCGGCTCGCGCGACGGCGGTGAGTGCCCTGTTGTGCGGGCCGACTTCCGGAAAGCCCGGGCGTAGTGCGATGACCACGTAGATGACAGGTATGTCTGCCGCCCGGGCACCATCGATCGCCCTGCGCAGGCGGGGCAGGTATCCGGAGCCGTCGTCGACAATGTCCACGACGGCTCGCTGGACGTCCATCACGAGAAGGGCGCTGTTCATACGGTCTCCAGGAACGATGTCGGTTCGGTGCTGAAGCGGACCGGGTTCTCCATGTTCGGGTGGTGCGCGGCCGCCCGCACCGTGGCAGTGTGCCTGCCGGGGACGAGTTTCGCCAGGCGGACTGCCATGGCGTCCTTGCAGAAGTAGGCGAGGCTGGAATGCACTTGGGGGTTGGGGTCGGGGTCGGGGTCGTGCGAGAGGCGGTCCAGGACGTCGGGGGCAGGTGACGGGCGTGCACGACGGTGCGTCGGATGGCTGCGCTCTCGGAGGCAGCCAGGCGGCGCATCGCCTCGGGGTCGTTGTGGAGCTCCTCGACCCAGTCCACGCGCCAGCAGGGGGCGTTCGGTGGCCTCGTGGATCCGCGCTGTCGAGCACGAGCTCAACCGGAGGGCGTGACCGAGGACCACACACCGAACCACTGCTCGGCGCCGTATTCCTCGTACCGCTCCACCTCGGTGAACCCCAGCTTCGCCGCGAGGCGCATCGAGCGGACGTTGGCGGTCTGGGTGCAGAGCACCACCGGCTCGCCGGGAAGCGCGTCGGCGAATCAGCCGAGTGCCGCAGCGCACGCCTCGGTGGCGTACCCGCATCCCCATGCCTCCGGCAGGAACATGTAGCCGAGTTCGGCCTCCCCGGCATCCGGACGGACGTGACCTGGACGCTCGTCGACGAACCAGGTCGTCCGCGTTCAGGTGTTGGCCACTTCGCGCAGCGCGGTGTGGCAGCCTTTCCGGGGACGGAATCCGTGGGACCGGCTGGAGAAGACCGGCTCGCAATACGCCTCCAACAGGTGTCGCACCACCTCGCCAACCAACTTATCCGACCAGGTAGGCAGGTCGAGAGGCCGAGTCTTTCCGCTCTGTTTCTTCGGGATATAAACTCGTCTCGCGGGGCGGAAGCGATAGCGCTCGTGACGCATCGCATCAATGATGCGATCGATCCGTCCCGTTGACATACCATCCACGGTCTCCTGCGTGGCCCCGGCGTCATCGTCCCCTTGTTGGAGTAGATACGACCGTAGGCCAGTAGATACAGCTGCGGATTGCGGATTGAACATCTGTCGATACAGTTCCTCACTCGGCAGACCACGCCTGCCGCGCTCACGCAGGACACCAAGCACCGTTTCGGCGCTCTGCATTTCGCATACCTCCCGACTTCGGGTGTCCGATTACCTGGCCCCCTTCGTCCGATGCAGACGGCTTTCCCGTCCTCCTTGGCCGGTCGTAACTCCGGCGACTACTACGGGGCCTCCTTCTTGATCGCTGTCGAGCCTGCTGGCTAGGTCGGCTGGCATGACTGACCTCAGACCCGTCGCCTGGCCACCTGCCCCGATAGAGACCGAGCGGCTCGTACTCCGTGAGTCCGAGGCCCGGGACCGTGCGGGGGTCATCGAGCTGTTCGCCTCGCCAGAGGTGGCACCTACCTCGGTGGCCCTCGACCGCGTAATGAGCTCGAGCGCGCGGTGCCCGAGGTACCCGGGCGACGCCCTGGCTTCTTCGTGTTCGATCTCGACGGGGCGATGATCGGCACGATCCAGCTCGACCCGCGCGACCCGGAACGTCCGGGTTACCGCCGTCCGGAGGCCGGGGGGACCGAGCTCGGCTACATGTTCCTGCCGGAGGCGTGGGGATGCGGGTACGCCACCGAGGCGTGCGCTGCGGCACTCGGCTGGTTCGCCGACGTGTTTCCCGGCGGCCGGTGGTGCTCTGCACCCAGACCGCCAACGACCGCTCGATGCGCCTCGCGGTGAAGCTCGGGTTCACCGAGGTGGAGCGGTACGAGGAGTGGGGTGCCGAGCAGTGGTTCGGCGTGTGGTCTTCGGTTACGCCGCCCGCTTGAGCTCGTGCCCGGCAGCACGACGGATCTACGAGGCCGCCGATCGGTCGTCGGCCTCGGCGCGGACAACAATCGAATACGCCAGAGCTGCGCGAGGGCGACAGGTGACTTGGACTACTGCTCAAGCGGTGACTCGAGGAAGGCTCTGTCGGCGTCGGCGTAGCGCATCGCGGCGCGCTCGCTGATGCCGAAGACGACGGCCAGGTGGAGGGCGTTGGGTCCGCGGGTGAGGGCCTCTTCCGGCTGCCGGTCCTGGCGGATCTGGTTGAGGGTGACGCCGACTTCGCGGAACTGGGTGCCGAGCCACCTCGGGCTGACGGGGATATCGGACTGGGCGGTGCGTTCCGAGACGATCAGGTGCTGATTGATCGTGTGGGGCCATCGCCGATGGTCAGGATGGGTTTGCGTCCAGTGGTGGTGGCGTGGTGGTGGTCGGTGTCGAGGTGGTCACCAGCCCCGTCGGCGCGCGGCTGTGTGATGGCAGCGTTCAGCGCCGAATCACCCAGCCCGGTACCCAGGTCCCGGCGGCGTCGTGGTCGGCCGCTGTGGCGGCGAGGTGGGCGCGGAGGGTGGCCAGCGCTGGGTGGGGGTTGTCGCGGCGCCAGAGGAGCGAGTGCGGGTATACGGGTGTCGGGTCGGTCACCGGGATGCGGCGCAGGCCGTGGCCGGCGGGCCAGATGAGGCGGGTGTGCTCGCCCATGAAGGTGGCCAGGGCCGGGGTGTCGGCGATGGTGTCGAGGAGTGCGTCGGAGCCGAAGTTGGGGCCGGTCGCCTCGATGGTGAGGCCGAACTCGGCGACGAGGTCGTCGTAGTAGGCGCCCCACTCGGTACCGGGGACGATGCCGGGCATCCAGATCCGGTGCCCGGCGAGCTGAGCGACGGTTACCGACCGGGTGCCCGCCAGCGCGTGGGCGGGGCCGGTGAGGAGTTGGAGCGGCTCGTCGAGCACCCGGACGGACTCGATGTTCTCGGGAAGGGGCCGGCCGGGCGCGGCGACGGCGCGGAAGGACGCGTCGATCGCACCGGAGCGGATGGCGGTGACGGCCGTCTCGATTTCGAACAGCATCACCACGTCGAGGTCGATCTCGGGGTGTTTGCGGTGAAAGTCGCGCATCAGGCCCGCCTGCGCGCTGCGCGAGGCGATCACGTCGATGCGCAGCGGACGGCGGCCGGGGCGCACGGACGCGACCGCGCGCTCGGCGACGCGCAGCAGCTCGCGGGCGTGGAGGAGGAATGCCTGCCCATCGATGGTGAGCTCGGCGCCGCGGGGGGCGCGGGTGAACAACCGGACGCCGAGGTTGCGCTCCAGCGCGGCGATGCGTTTGGAGACGGCCTGCTGGGTGATCGACAGGTCGGCGGCGGCTTTCTGGAACTGGCCCGCTTCCGCGACGGCGACGAAGGTGCGTACTGCTTCGAGATCCACACCGATCACCTTAGTGAACAACGGATGGTTGTGAAGAGGTGGCAGTGCAGTTGTTTGACCTGCTGTTGTGCTGCTCGCTTAGCTCTCACCGGTCAACGTCGGTTTGTTCGGGTGGGAGCGCTGAGCATGGTGAGCAGGAGACGGCTGGGCCGGGAGTTCGGCTGGCTGTGGGCGGCGTACGCGGTGAGCGCTTATGGGTCCGGGCTGGGATTCGGAGCGTTACCTCTGATCGCCGTGCTGGCGTTGCACGCCAGCCCCGCCGAGGTGTCCGCGCTGTCCGCGGTGGGGCCTGCGGTGGGCGCGCTGATCGCGGTGCCGCTCGCGCCATGGGTGGAGTTCCGGCGCAAGCGCCCGGTCATGATCGCGATGGACCTGGCCCGGTTCGCGGTCATGGCGACGATTCCGCTCGCCTACGCCTTCGGCCGGCTCGGTTTCGTCCAGCTTCTCGTGACCTCGGCCGTGGTCGCCGCGGCCAAGATCGCCTTCAGCGCGGCCAGCGGCGCCTACCTCAAGGCCCTCGTCCGGCCCGATGACCTGCTCGTGGCCAACGCGCGGTTCGAGTCCACGAACTGGAGCTCCATCGCGGTCGGGCCGCCGCTGGGCGGGGCGGCGATCGGCCTGTTCGGGCCGGTCACCACCGTGGTGGCCGACGCGCTCAGCTACCTGTTCTCCGCGCTGGGCATCATGGCGATCCGCGGCCGGGAGGAAGCGCCGCCAACAACCGACAGGAGCCCGGTCCGCGTGGGCGCTCTGCTCGACGGCTGGCGACACATCATGGGCCATTCCGTTCTGCGGGCGCTCTACCTCAACAACATGCTCGTCTCCGGCCTGATCATGGCCACCGAGCCGCTGCTGGCCGTGCTCCTGCTACGCGAACTCGGCTTTCCGGCCTGGCAGTACGGCCTCGCCTTCGCCGTCCCTTGTGTCGGCGGACTCATCGGCTCCCGACTGGCCCCCCGGGTCGTGGCCCGCTACGGCCGGCACGGGGTCTTCCGGATCGTCGGCACCCTGCGCGCCGTCTGGCTGATCGGCCTGGCCTTCGTCCGTCCCGGCGTCGTCGGCCTCGTCACCGTGATGGCCGTCGAGCTGGCGATCATCATCAACATGAGCCTGTACACCCCGGTGCTCGCCACCTACCGGCTCGAACACACCCCCAAGCACCTCGTCGCCCGCACCCTGTCGGCCTGGTCGATCGGCCAGCAGGCGTCCATCGCGGTGTGCACCGCGTTCGGCGGGCTGCTCGCCGACGTCACCGGCCCACGCACCTCGATCACGGTCGCGGGACTGCTCATCCTGATCACCCCGCTCCTGCTTCCCCGGCGCGACCACACGCCGCAGCACGAGCCGGAACCGGCCCGCAACCACTCCTGACCCACACCGCAACTTGCCGCAGCTGGCCCGTCGATGCGCCTTTGCGACGACCAGGCACACCACAAGTAAGGAGAACACCCGCGTGAGCACTGCCCCAGCACTCGACCCCGCGCACACCGCTCTTCTCGTCATGGACTACCAGCCCGTGATATTGGCCGTGCTGCCCGAAGGCGGGGAGCGCGACGCCCTGCTCGATCGCGTGGAGGGGGCCATCGCAGACGTCCGCGCAAGTGGAGGCACCATCGCCTACGTACGCGCCGGCTTCACCGAGGACGACTGGGACGCGATCCCGGCCACCAACAAGTCCTTCGCCGTAGTGGCCCAACACCGCGTGATGCACGACGAGGACCCTGCCGCTGCCATCCACGAGCGCCTGGCTCCCCGGGACGGCGACATCGTCGTGCGCAAGACCCGCTACGGAGGCATGTCCACCACCGACCTCGACCGGCAGCTGCGCGAACGCGGCATTACCGCTTTGGTCGTGTGCGGCATCAGTACCAGCGGCGTCGTCCTGTCCACGGTCATCGACGCGGCCGACCGCGACTACCGGCTCTGCGTCCTTTCCGACGGCGTCGCCGACCCGGACGCCGACGTCCACAACGTCCTGCTCCATCAGGTGTTTCCCTCACGGGCCCACATCATCGACACCGCCGAGCTGCACGTCCTGCTCCGGGCCGACTGACTCGGACCACGAGCCGACCCCACCCACGGCCGCCGCATCCACCCGGTGTGGCGGCCGCCCGCGCGCCTTCGTCTCATTCGAGCTGTCCGGAGCCACCGTGCGCGCCTACCGCACGGGCGACTTCGGCCACCTCGACGAGGCCGGCACGCTGCACTTCCGGGGCCGTAGGGACCGTCAGCTCGAGATCCGAGGCAACCGCGTGGAGGCCGCGGAGATCGAAGCAGCCGCCGCGAGCACCTCGCGGTGCTCCCCCTCGCTCAACACCGCCTAGGCGACACCCTCAACCAACTCGCCCTCGATGTACGGATGTTTGTCCTCTGCCATCGAACTTTGATCACGTGCCATCGAAGTTTGAGTGGCAGAGGTCACTGTCCCGAGCCGGTGGGCACTCTGGTTCACCGAATATGGTCGGCCGCAACCGGACCGCCGACGCTAGGACTGGCGGCGTGCGAAGAGAACCGCCCCTGGAACGCTCTCGTCGAGGTCGAGCAGCATTTGGGCCTCGATAGTGAATCCAGCATCGCGTAGCCAGACCGCCAGCTGGTCAGGCTGGCGGCGGTGAACGTGGACGTTCATCGGGTGACCGCCGTAGCCCTGCGTCTTCAGCCTCGACTCATCGCCGACGTGAAAGCCGAGCAGCAGTGGTCCGCCGGGACGCAACACGCGGCGGAAGTGGCCGAAGACCGTGGGGACTGCTTCGTCGGGGATGTGAATCAACGACCAAAAGGCGAGCAGGCCGACGACTGAAGCCTCGGGGAGGTCGAGGTCCGTCATCGAGCCCACCTCGAACCGCAGGCGGGGGTGGTCACGCCGAGCCACGTCGATCATCGCGGATGAAAGATCGATGCCGAAAGCGTCCACGCCCAGCTCGTGCAGGTGAGCAGTGACGTGTCCGGGTCCGCAGCCCACGTCCGCCACCGGCCCACCGCCGGCGGCGTGCACCAAGTCGGCGAAGACTGCCAGAGCCGCACGAAGATACGGTTCCCCGGCCAAAGCCTCGCGTATTTGGTCGGCATAGCTGACCGCGACCGTGTCGTAAGAGATCCGGGTGTCTGTCAACCAGCGGTCCGCGTTCATGGCTCGACACAGTAGTGCAGTGATCAGGATGACGAACCAGGGCAGCTGAGAGCAACGGCGGATCAGACCAGGTCACTTGAGACGGGACCAGATCCTTCGAGACAGGACAGTCACTCTGTCTCTGAGAGTCGGGCGACTCCGCGTTCCAGGTCGAACAGGGCAAAGCGGTGGCGGATTGAGCCTTCTGGAACATCGAGGTCGTGGTTGTCGACGAGGTCGGTCCATGTCTGCGCTGGAGTCAACCCTTGCTCATAGCAGGCGCGGAGCCTGGAGTGCAGTTCCTCGGAGATGAGGGAGCGTCCCACGGGTCTGCGATCGGGGAAGTCGGGGCTGAGGATTTTTTTGATCAGCCAACGCGGCAACATCCACTTGGCTGCAAGTTGGCGCAGGGTGCCCTTGCTTCTGAGGGCGTCCCTTTTGATCTGGCCAATGAGGTTGGAACTGTGGTGGCGGGACTTCTGTGATGCAAATCGTTCCAGGCGGAGCGAGGCGGCGGTGTGGACAGGAATCAAGGTGGGGCCGGCGTCCGCGAGCGTGACCTTAAGTATGTCCGCGGGACGCCCGCTGAGTGCGGCCAGCCGTTCGAGTTTCACGTGAAGGGTTCGTGTGGCGGCGGGGCCGGTGAGGATGCGAAGGAGGTAGCTGGACTTGAGGTGGTTGGCGCGGGCGAGGCGCTGGACGTAGTGGACGGTGGTCTCGCCGAGCCGGGGACGGACGTTGATCGGCAGCTGAGCAAGCGGCCTCGTCAGAGTCACCGGCGGACCTTCGTCGAGGTGGGCTGCAAGGATTGCGCGGAGTGGTCCAGCGGGATGGCGGCGAGGGAGTCCTTGGTGATGGCCTCAGTGCCGATGAGGATGGCGTCGATCGCGGCTCCGCGGATCGCGTGGGACAGGGCGCCGATCATGCCGCCGGTCCGGTCGTGAAGGTAGCGGTCCAGGCGGGTGAGAGTGCCGGGCCGGTGGCGGTGCAGGAGCAGGGTGCTTTCCAGGGTGGCGACCAGTCCCTTCCATTCCGCGTTGTAGGGGAACGGGGTGGTGGGGATGAGTGTGAACCGGCCGGCGATCTGCTGGCCGCGGGTTCCGGAGAGCAGGTTGGAGTGCTCGATGTCGATGCCGGCGTAGACGAACGTCGCGGGGATCCGCTCGGAGAAGTACTTCAGGGTGTCGGCGACTTCGGCTCCCGTGCGGCTGGTGAGGGAGATGTTGTGGAGTTCGTCGACCAGGATCAGTCCGGTGCGGGTGTCGGTGCAGACGCCGACGACGGCCTCGATGATGTCGGTGATGTTGGAACTGCGGCGAACCGGCAGGCCGAGAAAGCGGGCAAACTCGGCGGCGACCATGCGGGCGGTCGCGGCGGGCGGGACGGTGATGTAGACGACCGGGATCCGATTGGGGTCGTTCGGATGGCGGGCCTGGTCGAGGAGTTCGTGGGCCCTGCCGAGCTGGGTGATGGCGATGGTCTTGCCGGTGCCAGCTGGGCCGGAGACGATCAGGCCCCGGCGGGCGCTGATCGCGTGCTTGTTGAGCAGGACCAGGCGGCGGCCGCAGGTGACGGTGTGGCGGACCGTGGATGTGGCGACCACGCGCAGCCGGGCATGGTGGTCGAGCCGATCCTCGTCGTAGAGCTGCCGCTGAAACGGCTCCAGCCGTTCGTATTCGTCCGTGCTCAGCAGCGTGGGCGGTGCGGGAGGTTCGGCGGTGAAGTGGCACCATCCCTGCCGGGTGGTCAGCTGGTATCCGGCCTGGTCATCCGCCGTGCTCACGGCGGCGTCGGGTATGTGGCCGGGAGGGGTCACGTGCGTCTCCATGGATCTTCGAGCGGGTTGAACAGGCCCAGTGGGATCACCTCGGCCAGCGGCTCAGCGTCCTCGCCGGATGTTTCCGGTGCGGCGGCCTCGGGCTCGGCCGGGGCAGCGGGGAGGGGGGTGGTAGGCCCGGCGGCACGGGTGCGGGCGGCGACCCGCTTGTCCCGGGCGTTCCGTTTCGCCTTCACCGGCTGGCCGGGGCCGGCGTGGGCCTTGGCCAACAGGGCAGCAACCGCGTCGGCGATCTCTGTCTCGGTCGCCCCGTGCAGGCCCTGGGCGGCGTGGTCCCAGGCCAGTTCACCGAAGGGGACCGGAACGCGGTGCAGGTGCTTCCAGGTGGCCTCGATCCAGCCGCTGCCCGTGCGGTGGTCGCGTACCCAGATCCGGGAGACGTCGTAGGGGTCGTGGTGGACCTCCCACAACCCCTTCTTTTCCTTGACGCCGGAGTGCTGGCGTCGCAGGCCGGCCAGGGCTGGGCTGTCGTAGGTGCGGCGTTTGATCTTGATGCCGTAGTCGTTGACCGCGCGCCAGAGTGAGGGCAACAGCTCGACGTAGTTGTCACCGCTGAGCGCGACGGGGACGTAGCCGCAGGCTTCGACGAGCGCGGCGTACTTCTCGTTGGGCGTGAATGACCGGCCGGGTGTGGCAGGGTCCCGCAGTCCGTCGTGCGGACGGTTCTGCCACTGCGCGACGATCCACTCGTCCAGGAGTTCCTGCAGTTCCAGCAGGGACCACAAGGGCTGCTTGTCCAGATGTCGGCCGCGTTGCTCGGTCGTGTTGCCGGTGAAGCCGGGCAGGAACTGGGTGAACAGCGTGCCCACGGATGCGAGTGTCTTCTCGATCGTCCCCTTCTCGAAGGGCGAGCCCTTGTGCGCGGGCTGGAGATCGATCTGAAGGAAGCGGCAGGAGGCGAGGAAGTTGCGGGACATGAATGCCTTGCCGTGGTCGCAGACGATCATTTCGGGGACGATCACCGGCCGGGCGGCGGCATGCTCAAAGCGTTCGTCCAGAGACAGCAGCCTCCGGTGCGGCAACACCGAGCGGGACATGCGCAAGGCGTCGACCCAACCGGGCCGCATCAGTTCCGGGGTGACCGTGCGGGCCAGCAGCACGCTGGCGTCGACCGCCTTCGTCGTGGGCCGCAGCACCGCCGCGGTCACCGTCCTGGTCGCGACGTCGACCATGCCCGTCAGCTCGACGGTGGCGGCAATCCCGTCGTCCAGGCGGACCAGCACGTCCAGCGGAGTGGAGTCGATCTGCATCACCTCGCCAGGCGCGAACGCGGGCAGCTCACCGAATGGCGCAATCGCCCCGTGCGCTCGTGACCTGCGGTTTCTTGCCGACCCGGTGGTGTGGGTGCCGGTGGTGAGCTTGTCCAGCAGCCGGTAGAGCGTGCGGCGCGAAGGCAGTTTCGCCTCCAGGCCAGCCTCGCTGGCCTGGAGAATCTGCTCGGTCCGCCAGAGCAGGAACGTGCCGGTGCGGGTCGAGGCGTCAGTGGCCTCGCTGATCGCCTGGCGCATCGCGTCCACGACCGCGTCGTCCACCGTGCCGTACTTCGGTGTCCTGCGGACCGGCCGGTGATCGGCCAGCCCCATCACCCCGTCCTTCTCGTAACGGCGCCGGTAATTCGCCACCGTTCCCGCGGTCACTTTGTGCCCCGCCGCAGTGAGTTCGACGGTCTTCGCCCGCTCCCGCGCAGTCAGCGAACGTGACAGGGCGTACTGGGGTTTCGGCTCCGAGCCCGCATCCGCGTCTGGCGGCAGGCCATGGAGGACCTCCAGAATGTGGCCCTCCCACCACAGAGCCTTCTCCAACGCTGCCTCCGGCAGCGTCTCCAGCAAGGAGATCGGCGGCAGTGGCATCCGTCCCGAGTTGTCCACGACCTCGAAGTCGTCGTCGACGAACAGCACAGCTGGCGGAACAGCCCGCGGTGTGCCGCCCATGTTCGACAGCGTCACCGACCGGCCCGAGACCGCCAAGACCAGCCGGACCTGCCCGTCGAACCGGACCCGTTCCCCAACAGCCAGGCCGTCCGGCCGTTTCAGCCGTCCCATTACCGCCCCTTTTCCACGTGGACCACGGAGTCGGAGCCCAGCAACCGCGAGGCCACATCCGTCACCAGGACGCCGGACCACAGCAGGTGGAACAACACCGGCAGTACCACCAGCGGATCACCCGCCTCCGCGGCCCCAGGCCGCAACGGCCGCGGCTCGCTGAAGACCTGCACCAGCCGATCGGCCACGTCTCGGCGCAGGCACCGCAATCTGCGGTAGCGCGCCAGCCATCGCATGTTCGCCATCAGCACCGGATCCGAAGCCCCGGCCCGGACGAACTCCCAGTCCACTGCCCGGCAGGCCCGCTCCGTCGCCGCGAACGCTTCCGCCGCCGCCTCATCGACACGTTCGGCGGCCCGGACATCGACCACTCGGCCCCGCCCGTCCGCAAGGCGCACGAAGTAGTCGGGAGCATGCCGACGCCGACGCTGGCCGTCGTGCCAGTGGAGCCAGAACGGCTGTGACGCGATTCCCGTCACCTGCGGATCCGCGTCCAGCAGGGTCAGCCGGTCCCGCTCTAGCCACGACTCATACCCGATGTGCTCGCCCGTCGTCGCGCAGAAGTACCAGCCCGCGAAGCTCTTCCCGCCCTTGGGCCAGCGGAACGGACGCACTGGCGCTGCCCGCTCGAAACGGACACCCCAGCAGGCGGCAAGCGACCGCCGAACCTGTACGCCGTTCTCAAGAAAACCCAGGTCAAACGCCCCAAGGTCAGGATCTGCATACGTATCCGCGAGCTGTCCCACCGCCACCCCTGACCATCAGCACGCCGTGCCGATCAAACTTCGGTGGCACGAACTTACTGATGATCAACCTTCGATGGCAAAGATCAAACTTCGATGGCACAGGACAATGTTCATTCCTGGCGTGCTTCTCTGACGCCACATTGACAGGCTTTCGAAAGGGTTAAATATGTGAGTTAAATCCGAGGTAAAGTCTGCTAGTGCTCAGGCTGGAGGCAGAGACACATGGCTTCTGAGGAAGAGCTGTTCGCTTCGGTCGACGCCCTGCTGGAGGAGGAGCCGCAGCTCCCGCCCCCGGCGGAGCGCGCCCGACTCCGCGAGGCCGCCGGCATCACCCAGGCCCGCCTCGCGGTCGCGTTGAAGACATCGACGCAGTCGGTCAAGAACTACGAGAACGGCCGCTCCGAGCCGAAGTCGCCGCGCCTGGAGGCGTACCAGCGGTTGCTGAACGGCTGGGCAGCGAAGTACCCCGCCCACGGCACTCCCGCCGCTGCGCCCATCCCGGCCGCCGCGCCACAGCCGGCCCCGAAGACGTTCACCGGCCCGGCCGCGCCCGAAGTGCCCGCGGCGGAGACCGTCGCACCGGCGGAGGCACCCGCCGCCCCGGTCACGCCGGAGCGCCCCGCCCGCCCGGCGACGTCGTCTCGCCGCCCGGCCGCGAAGAAGGCCGGCCCTGGCGGCCGTGCTCGCCGCCTTCAAGGGCACCGTCAAGGGCGGCATCGGCAAGCTCCGCGAGGGCCCGCAGGGCAAGCAGTACCGCGACGGCGAGACGTGGCCGGCCCTTCAGCGGCCGACCTGGCGCCCGGACATCCGGGCCGCCGTCATCAGCAAGGCCCGGGTCAACGTGCACCGCAAGCTCAGCAACATGGCCAAGATGGCGGGCCTGTACCCGCTGGCCGTGCTGTCCGACTGCGTCGTCTACCCCTCACCCGGGGCCTCGCCGATGGACTTCCTGCCGTACGCCGCCTCCGGCAAGCCGCAGCCGGGCGGCTTCCGCCTCGGCCCCAGCCCGGGCCTGGCAAAGCTGGAAGGCATCCAGGAGATGGCGTGGGCGGTCGACCTGATGGAGAAGGGCCTCAACCCCGCTCGCCACATCAAGGGCGGCGATGCCGTCCTCGAAGAGGGCGAGTAGGCCGTACCCCTGCGCGCCCTCACTGGAGATGTCACCGAAGGAGCCGTACCCGATGAACACCACCGACGCCACGGCCTTCCCGGAGTGGCCCGCTCCCTCCGCCTCGCCTGTCCACGACCCGGCCTTGTTCGCGCGGGCGATGCGGGACATGCGTCTGACCTGGCGTGCCCGCGGCGTCCTGGCCGAACTCGCCACCGGCTACACCCCCGGGCAGGAGCCCACGGTCAGCGATCTGGTCTCCCTCACCCGCGACGAGCGCCGGGCCGCCGAGGGCCGCGACGCCTTCCGTAAAGCGGTCGGTGAGCTGCGCAGCCTGGGCCACCTCACGCCCGACGCCACCGCGGCCTCCGGCGTGGGTGAGCGCCTGGTCGTGGACCTCGCCCCGGCCGCCGACGCCCACCTGATCCGCCACCGCTACGGCCACGGCGCGCCTACGGACGGGAGCTGACCGGTGGGAGAGATCGAGGACGCGATCGAGCGGGCCGACCAGGAGGCGTTCACCCGGCAGCCGCCCCAGGGCCTGAAGGCCCGCATCAACTTCCTGCTGAGGCAGATGAAGACCACCAAGGCCGTCGCCACGGAACTCGGGGTCAGCCAGCGCTCGGTGGAGCGCTACCGCACAGGCGAGCGCAAACACCCGCCCAAGCCCATCGCCGACCGGATCGACGCCGCCGTACGGGCCCGCTGGCAGCCCCAGGTCCGAGGGCGCCACCGGAAACAGGCCGCCACCGCAACCGGCATCACCATCGAGGCACGAGCCCGGTTCGGCTACACCGCGCCCGTCGGCACCACCGACGACGGACGGATGCGCCGACTGACCGTCCACCTTCCGCCGGACTACGCCCGCCGCCTGTTCGACGCCCGCGAGCAGGGCGCCTCCGACCAGCAGATGCGTGACATCGTCGCCGAAGGACTGCAGGAGGTGTACTTCAGGGACGGCGGACGCCGCGCCGCGGGCCTCGAAGTCGCCCTCACCGGCATCGACTATTTCGACGTCTCCTACTGACCGGGCCGGGCTCGAGCGGCCGCCCGCCGCCGCTGTGAGCCGAAGCATGGTTGCTGCCCCCAAGGCAGCGCTTGTTGTCGCTGGAACCCCGCCGCAGCGCTGTATCCGGAGATCCGCTGTTCGACGGGCTGGCCAGATGCTGTGAGGACGCGGGCGGTCGGCGACAAGCAGCGCGCTGATCCGGTGACAGCCGCAGCCAGCGCCCGATCCTGGTGACAACCATCGTCCTCGGCTCAGCCGGGATTTCTGCCACGTCGGATGACTTCGGTGGTTCCGGCGGGGCTGGTGTAGATGCTGGTCAGGTCGCCGTATTCGCCGCGTCTGGTGGCCTCGTCGGTCTTGTGACGGCTTTCCTCTGCTCCACGACCACTGCCTGATCCTGAACCGGGTGCAGCGCCCAGACGGCTCCTGGTACGCGCTGGACACCCGCCGCCTCCTCCAGCATGTGGCGGCCGCAGGGACGCTCTGCACCCCCACGATGACGACCGAGGTGTGTGAGGAGCTGAGGCTGACTACCGTGCCCCGCGAGGTGACGCCGGGCCTGCGCCCGGTCATGGAGATAGCCGGGGTCGACAGAGTGCCGAGACCGGCGGCGCGCAGGTGGGCCAGGACATGGTCGTGGCGGGCGGCGGTGATGTCGTGGGTGCGACCGGGCCGGGCAGTGGAGATCCAGATCAGGTGGCCATTTTCGTCGGTCATGGCGAGGAAGTGCAGGCCGTGATGGCGGTGTTTGCCGGAGTAGTTGCGGCGGTTCGCCTTGCCGGGGCGGCGCTGGGTGGGGATGAGAGTGCCGTCGATCAGAACCACCTCGCCGCCCTGCTTGACGAAATCTTCTTGAGGGCACGGTCGAGGCGCGGGGCCTGCGTGGCGAGCAGGGCGATCAGCTCGTCCCGCCAACGGCGGACGGTGGACTCCGACACGTTGTTGCCGCCGACCATGTCGGCCATGTCGGCCAGGCGCTGGTCGTGACGCAACCGGCCAGGACAATCACCGCGATCCTTCCGGACGGCAGGATCCGCCACCTGGACCGAATCGCCTTCAGATGGCATCGCAGCAGGTCGGCGAGGTGGTTGACGGTGCTCGTGGACAGCGGCAGACGGCACTGGTAGACCAGCGGGCAGGTGCCCTCGGCGCGTTCTTTGGTATTCGTCACACAATTCCAACGGCCGCCGGGGGCACTTCGGTTACGCCCGGGCCGCACCGCTCCGGGCGGCGGAACAGGTCACAGGCGGGTGGTGAACCGGCCGTCGGGCAGTTTCCGCAGCCACCCGCGGTCGGTCAGTCTGACCAGCTTCGCACGCAGCGGTTCCAGCTTGCCCCGCACGCTGACGTCCACTCCCAGCATCTCGTCGGCCTGCCGGGCCATGACCGGTCCGGCGGGCCGCCGCACAGCGGCGAGGACGCGCTGGTAGCCCGGCGGGAGCATGGTCTCCTCCACGTCCGGCGCGCGGTGCGGGATCAGCATCACAGCCTGTCCGCCGACCTGTCCGGGCCGCTGGCGCGGCCGAGGCGCGCTCGTCGGCGAGCTGCTTGCCCATCCGCTCAAGGACACTTTCGGCGACGGCGAGTTCGTCCCGCCCGTCCCGTACCTCCGCCAGCTGCTTGGCCAGCCGCTCTTCGAGTTCGTGCAGTTCCGCGCGTCGCGCGGTGATCCGTTCCAGCAGCTCGGGATCCAGCATGCACCGGATCGTAGAGGCCGCCCCGCTACAGCGCGCAGGAACCGGCTCTTCGGCACTTCCGGCTGCCGAAGAGCCAGCGCTACGGGGCCGTTGACGCTCCTCAGATGCGCTGTGCGGTCAGCCTCTTTCCATCTGCCCCAAGGACCAGAATGTTCCTGGCGGTACCGTCTCGGCCGTGATCGCCGTCCCACCACTCGACGAAACTCTGGGCAAGCGATTCAGATCCAGGATTTCCGGACCCTGCCGAGTAGTCCGTGCTCAACTCAACGTCATAGTCCTGTTCGGTCAGTTGGACTGTGGCCAGCAAGCGGACGTGGTCGACTTGCTGCGCGTCACCCTTGGTGCGAGCCCAGGCACGGAACCGCTCCAGCATCTTTGCATCCGTGGTCCGCTTGGTCATGGGGCCGGTGGGCAACTGCTCAGGGGCGTTGGCGACGCCGTTGAGGCAGCCTCGCACCCAGGAGCCACGATCCATCTCGGCGGCGCTGCCGGCCTGCAGGGCCCGGCGGGTACAGCCGCCCCATACGGTCTCGCGCACGGCCGCCCCCTTGCCCGAGGAGTCGTAGACGGCCTTGCCCGCGGTGTATCCGGCACGGTAGGCAGCAACGTACTCAGGTACGGCAGACGAGCGGGACTCGGGCGTAGGGCCGTCGAAGAGCTTCCCGCTGCCGCAACCGACTAGGCCGATTAACGCGGCGGCAGTCATACCGAGTACACGGCCTGAGCGATGATTCATTACTCCCCCTGGGTGCGGACTGTTACCCAATGAGACGGCATGGCGGGCTCATAGGTCACACCGATCGAACATGGTTTCGCGCACCTCAAGAATTGGCGGACCCTCACCAAACTTCGCACCGACCCCGCCCGCGCCACCCACCTCCTGCGCGCTCTGCTCGTCCTGACGAACCTCGAAGTCAACCGCTGACAAACGATCTACGCCGCAGACTGCCGCCCACGACCAGGGTGAGCACCCCGAGAGCTGGTCATACCAGCCATTTGACCTGCGACTTCAAGTTGACGGAGGCTCAATGTGGGGCGTATCGGGTGCGCGGTGGAGTCCATCCGGTGCGCATCAGGGTGGGGAGCGCGGTCCATCGTGCACAACTCATCGCGCCGCGCGCACCGGTGCGCATCCGTGCGCCACCGGCCCGGTGGTCGGTGCGCGTGGCGCGCTTCGGCCGCCGGACGTCGCCTCTACGAATGCCCGGCCTGCTTCAAGGACTACGGCAAGGGCGAGGTCATCAAGAAGGTGACCGACGGCTGGGGAAACCCCGGCTGCGCGCCCCGGCAGCTGTCGGCAGCCGAGCGGGAGTCCGTCAGGAACAAGGCCCGGATCGAGAGCGGCGAGACGTTCCGCGCCCAGAAGCCCTCGGACTGGCGGCGCGGAGCCTCGCCGTCCAGCACCCGCCCCGCCCGCTGACCCGGGTGCTGGGCGATGTGGCGTCGGCCATAGGCAAACCGCCCGGAACGATACTGGTCAAAGCGAAATCGGACACCCATCAGCGGTGACCGACAGACCGCGGACAAGGGGTGCTCCCTCATGGTGGCCCCGGCCCGTACGCAGATCCGCGTGCGGGCCGGACGACCGCCGACCCGGCCAGCAGGCCGGAGAAACCGAGACCACCATGCCCGCACCCGACCGATCCGCCCCTTCCCGCCGCCGCGCCCGTCCGCGATCCTGGAGCCCGGCCCGCCGCCGCCAAGCCGCCCGAGAAGAGCAGCGGCGCCGTGAGGAGCGGGAAGCCGCGGAGCGGGAGGCGCGGCGCCCGGTGTGCAAGGACTGCGGGCGCAAGTTCACCGACGACCGGTGGGCGGCGGTCGAATACACCCGGGACTGGAGGACCCGCCAGTCGCACCCGTACCTGTGCGAGGACTGCCAGAGTCGGGCCGTCGCAGCCGAGCAGCAGGCCGATGCCGACGAACGCGAGCGCCAGGAGCAAGAGCGCCTCCGCCAGGAGGCGGAGGAACAGGCCACCGCGCAGCAGGCCGGCAGCTGGCTCTCCCGCTTTCGCGCCTGACCCGGGCAAGCCGGCCACACCGGCGGCGCGGGGGCAGGACATGGTGGTCCTCACCCCGCGTACGTGTTGGCGACTGGGACGCTGCTGAACGGTTGGTTGGCTAGTCGGAGACGCTCTGTTGCGCGTCCCGTTGTTGGCGCGCATGGTCGACCTGGTCGCGGATCAGGGCGGTGTACATCGGCTCCGGGTCGCCGTTCGGTCCGGCGATGATGCTGGCGAGGGTGGCTACCTGCGCGGCCAGAACCGTCACCAGATCAGCGCTCCCTATGGGCCCGCGTGCGAGGGCCAGAGCACGGGCCGCGTCATCAAAGCGATCAAGGGTGGGATCGTCACCAAGGCCGATGCCGAGCCGGTGTGTCAGGACGTGGTTGACGATTGCTACGGCGTCACCCAGGGGCTGGTCGACGCCGAAATCGGCGCCCATCGTGTGGCTGTCCACGAGGATCGCCGGGATCGCTGCCGGTCTGGGCGTCTGGAACAGTCCTTCCTTCCGCCATTCCCCGTACGGTGGCGGCCCTGCGGCGTCACTGCGTGCACGGTGCCTGTCGGTGGGGTGACCGGCGGCGGCGCGGCAGGCGCGGCCGATAGGTACGTTGCACTTCGGGCAGTCACGGAGACCACCGGCTCGCGATGGCGGCCGCCGCCGCAGCGTGTGCCGCCGAGGGCGAAACACTGATCACCGGGTGGGACTCCGTGGCCACCAGATACCCCGCGTTCATGGAGGTCCTGGTGCGCCTGACCGGGGCGGGCGTCGCCCCCCGCGGCCGACGAGGTGCAGCAGCGCGTGCAACTGGGGCGCCTCGCCAGACCGGCGGAGCGCCCCAGCGTACTTCTGCGCAGGCTCGGGCTACCAGGTGTAGCCGTGCATCTCGAACTCCGGTGCGTAGACGTCCTCGATCGCGCGGCGGGCCGCCGACGTGAGGACATCTCGGTAGTGCGAGTGGGGCGGTCGGAAATGGGCCTTGGCGCGCGGGAGGTCCAAATCCGGTAAGCCGGCCGCCACGAGCTGGTCGAGCCCGTCGTCCAGGGCCTCATCGCGCAGGACGTGGTCGACAATGACGCGGCTGCCTGTGTCCGTGTAGAGAGGCCAGTTGAGGGCGTCGGCGAACTCGCCGGTCTCGATGAAGTAGTCGATCGGCGGCCGGTCGGACGGGTCGCGGTACTGATGGAAGTAGAGGCTGGTCGCCTTGTCGTACGGGCTGCGCTCGACGGTGAAGGTGACGTACCGGTCCCACTGGTCCCCGAGCTCGGCGCGGATGTGGCGCGCCGGCATGTGGTTGTGGAACCGGACGCGTCCGGCGATTCCCTGCGCGACGGGCCCGGGCCCCGGGACGAGGCCGGGGTGGAAGTGGTTCTGGGGCGGCCGGCCTCCGGCTTCCCGCCGCAGGGCTTCGTCCCGGGGGGAGAGCGCGGTGACGATGTCGTCGGGGCCGGCGAGGCGGGACAAGGCGATCTCCAGCGACGTGGACGCCGTCTTCCGGGTGCGCACGTACACGAGCCGGTAGCCGTGCAGAACGATCACGGCTGCCTCACAGTTCGGGGGCGAGCCGGCCGTCGGCGGTGCCGATCGTGGCCGGGGCCCTCTGGTAGGGCGCCGGGGCGAGTCCGAATCCCCCGGCGGGGAGTTCCGTGATGGGGGACGGTGAGCAGGGTCGGTGGTTTATGGACCTCTGGCCGGTGGAGCGGGTCGGGAGTGGGCAGAGGTCAGCCGGGTGGGGCCAGGGAGTTCGGTGACGGGCTGGGGAGAGGCCATGGGTAGGCCGAGGCGTCGGCGGCCCCGGTGGACGGCGGCAAGCTGGGCGGTGGTCTGCTCGCCCCCGTCGAAGAGCTGCGTGGCCTGTTCCGGGGTGGCCAGGATGCGGGTGTGGCTGCGACCTGTGTCCGGATCGGCCGGTGGGGCACCGGTGTCGGTGAACCTCGCGGCGTAGCGCAGGTGGGTGTGTCGCGTTCGGGGATCGGTGAGGTGCCCGAGGACAGCGGTGTTCCGAGCGGGGCCGCAGCATGCCTCACGGCCTCGCGGCACAGTGTTGACGCCGGGTCGCCCTGGTCCTGGGGCTCGGGCACACCTCCGGGCAGACAGGCGGTGCCGGTTTCGGGTTCGAGGAGGACGAGTACGCGCCCGTCCGGTGCGAACAGCCAACCCTGAACCTGCGTCACCGCCCGCTCGTGCGGGGATGGGCCCTCGCGCCACGGGTGGTGGAGCTCGGCGCGGACAGTGTGCAGGACGGCGAGGCGGTCGACGACGGTGGGGGCGATCGGGAGGCCGTTCTCCAGGAGCAACGTCCCGGTGGCGTTGATCCGGGCGCGCAGCGCGGACAGAGCCCGCCGTGCATCGCTGGGGGAGAGCCGGTCGCGGAGCCGGGCCGGCTCGACGAACTCGATACCGGTGATCTCGTGATCGGGCAGGCGGACTCCGCAATCCGGCCCTCGTCCCAGGTGCCGCCGTCGAAGACGTGCACGATCTCGCCGGGAAACCGCAGGGACGGGCGCGCGCCGAAGCCGTCGGCGGAGACCCAGTCGACGGCCAGGCCCCGATCGGCCACGGTGGCGATGCCGAGTTCCTCCATCACTTCGCGCGCAGCGGCGTGGGCGGGTGACTCGCCCTCGTCGACGGTCCCGCCGTTATGAACAGTTCGCATGTCTCAGAGTCCTTGTTATCTCACCGGGTGGGGTCATGATTTCAGGGAGGACGATTTCCATCGGAGCGTAGGCGTCTCAGCGAACGTGCGGATCGTGCCTTTTCCGGAGAGCTCCGCCTTGCGCACCCACGGTTGTTCTTCCAGCAGATACCGGAGTACAAGGTCGCCAAGAACCGCGTCCACCTCGACGTCCGTGCGGCTCCCGGACCGCCGTCGTGCGGCAGATCGCCTCCGGGCCCGCCCTCGATCGTTGCGGGGACGCTCGGCTATCACGCCGTCCACACCGAGGCCGTCGTCGCCCAAGCCGGAGGGAACTGGAAGAAGTACGCCCCCGGCGCCCACACTCAGTGATCACACAGGCTGTCAGTACCAGGGCCGTGTGTTCTGCGTGGGCAGTGCGCGCAGTGTGGGCCATCGTTCCAACAGGCTTACGGCCAGAGCCGCGCTGAGGTGACCGAGTGCGTGCAAATGGTCGTGGTTGCGGGTCAGGTCGGCGACCACACCAAGTCGGTGGACGAGGCGTTCTCGGGCCGAAACGTAGCCCCACTCGAAGTCCTCCGCAGGTACCCGTGCGAGGTGGTCGACGGACTCGCGGTGGGCGCGTTCGACGAGTGCGTCGCCACGGATCAGCCAACCGGCACAGGCGTCGGCAAGATCGCCGGGAACGTCCCTGCCGGTGAGGCCGCGCCAGGTGGCACGGTAGACGGCCTCGGCTTCCGCGAGCGGCGCGGCCGTGACCGACATTGCGCACCAGCAGGTCGGGAAACCGATGCGGAAGTAGGCGAGTTCGACCAGGCCGTTGCCCAGCGACGCCTGCTCGAAGTCGACGAAGTGGACTCCGGCGGCGGTGTGCAGGTCGTTGCCGGGGCAAGGGTCTCCGTGAAGCAGCGCATTGTGGGGCGCTGGGTCGAGCCGGTCGATCAGGCCGCCGAGTTCGTTCTGCACTCCGGGTTGGACGGGGACGTCAAGAGCCCTGGCGAGTGTGAGGAAGGACTCGGCGTCGGTGGCTGTCGGTCCGGACCAGGCGGGGAGCGTTCCCGTGTCGGCGGGCCCGGTGAGCGCGTGCAGACGGGCGAGGGACTCGGCGTAGCCGGGCATCCAGTCGTCGGCCGCGCCGAGGTCGTCCAGGTGTTCCAGGACCATCACGCGTGACGCTGTGTCCGTTCCGAGCAGTGCGGGCGCGATGGTCGGCCGGGTCGCCCGTGCGGCGAGCCGCAACGCGGCGACCTCTCGCGCATAGCGCGCATCCCCGTCGGGCCCGGTTCCACCTCCGTCGGCGATCTGTTTGATGATCACCCGGCTACCGTCGCACAGCTCGGCCCGCCACACCCGGGAGCGCGGGCTGCTGTCCAGGAGCGTGGCCTCTGTGGGGGAGCCCAACGCGGAGCGCAGCTCGTCGCTGATCGGCACCCGGGTCGGCATGGTGGTCAGCGTAGGGCAGCGTCACCCATGGCACCAGCACGATCCAGGTCGCTCTCGCCCTCGCCGCGGACGGGGCCGAACAGGTGTGGTCACTGCTTTCCGGCGGGGTGGACAGCGGGTCGAGGGCCGAGAACTGGATGCCTTACCGACAAGCCCGGATCTCGGCCGCCGTGGGGGTTACTCACCACTGTTCAGAGCAGTGAGGGTTCTGCTGCTGCCCGCGAGTCGAACAGGCCCACCTCGTGCTCGGCCAGGAACTCGATCCACTCCTTGACCACCCGTGCGTAGTTCTCCCACGAGCTCGGCGCCGGCGCCCCGCTGGCCGGGAGCTCACGCAGCCACTGGTTCACTGCCGCCGTCGGACGCGGCGCGGCCGGGCCGTCCTCGAAGCGCAAGTCGTCGTCGACGAGCATGGGCATCCCCTCGGGGATCAACGGCCGATGCTCAACGTCCCAGGACTGCCGGCCCCGGGACGAGAAGAAGTTCAGGATCACGAGCGCCGACAGTAGAAACACCACACAGTCGAGCGCAAAGCCCAAACAAGGCGCCGGACGAGGTCGGGAACTTGCTGGTAGACGACGTGGCAGTTGGCCGGGAGGCCGAGGCATTCGTTGAGTTCTGTTCGTCCTTCGGCGCAGTTCGCGGTCGCGGTGTCGAGCGGGTCGGCGATGCGGTCTTGCTCGGCCTTGAGCTGGTGGTGAGGGACGGCCTCGGCGCGGCACCCCGGTCAGACTGATCAGCCGTAGTGCGACGATCGCGAGGACCGGGCCGGCAGACCCGAGCCCGAGGAGGACGAGAGCGATCGTGAGGGCGATCATTCTGTGGCGCCGGACGCTGAAGGTGTGCCGGCTGGGAGCACCGTTCTTCAGCCCGGGCGCGATCGTGCCGTCGGGGCAGATGGCCGGGCTCGCGCAACAGCCTTCCCTGCCGTGGTCAAAGGCCGGCTGGAACGTCAGCATCCTCGCGCCCACGTTGCCCGGCCGCAGCGGTGGCGGAGCGGCGTGGGCCGGCGCGGGGGAGGCCGGCACCAGTGCGGCCGCGGGCCGAGCGGTGGTCGCCCCCTCCACGATCCGAAGGACCCCGGAGAGCCTGACCACCGCGCCGGAGCTCCGCCATGCCCAAGCAGCGAAATCACTTTGCCCACCCGACAGCCGATGACCGGAAACGTCTCTTCACCCCAACCGAAACATCGAGGTGAGCGGGAAGTCGCGCAGCAGGCGCAGGATCCCGTCGACCTCTCCGTTCTCAAGGCCCCCCTGTCATCGAGGACATGAAAGCGCTGGTGGCACGTCTCAAGCGCCCCGCGTGACCCAACAGCCATGAACGGGACGCTGAACATTTCCGGGCGGCTCCGTGAAGTCACTCAGGACCGATCGGTAACCGAACAGCGGATCATTAACGTCCGCTTTATGAAACACATATGCAGAACAGCCGGGCTCGCCCTCGCGCTGCTGTTCCTCGTGCTGGGCATCGGCGCCCAGGCCGCGTCCGCGCATGTCACGCGCGAGCATGCGGAACTCGTAGTCGCGCCCGGTGACAACGTCACCAGCGGTCGCCTCATCGTGCACAACGCCGTCGTGGCTCCCGAGCAGGCCGGCGCGTGGGCGGCCGGGCTGCTCTCGGCCCCCTGCCCGGCCACCGGCTCGGGCGTGCCCGGTGACAACGGCGGCGTGCCCGGCGGAGTCGTCATCGAGCTGGCGTGGAGCTGCCACGTCGACTCGCTCGACCTGAGCCCGCTCCTCGCCAAGGGCGGACTGACCCAGGTCGTCGTCGAGTTCGACGGCACGGCGGTCGACGCCTCTGCCGCCGCCCCGCTCGTCGACGTCCGCGGCGCGCACGCCCTGCCGTCGTTCCCCTGGCTCACCGTCGCGCTTGTCACGGCCGCCGGTGTCGTACTGCTGCTCGTTGCCTGGCGACTGCCGTTCCTCGTCCGCGGACTGCGCCGTAACCGGCGGCGCTGGCAGCTGGCGACCGCCGGAGCCGTCGCGCTGTCCTTCCTCGCGCCCCAGGCGGCCTTCGCCGACGACAGTGCGGATCCGGTCGACACCGTCACCGTTGCGGGCACCGTCTTCAAGGACCGCAACGGCAACGGCGAGCGGGACAGGGGCGAGTGGCCCATGCCCGGCATCGACGTCACCGACGGCGCCGTGTGGACCACGACCGGCGCGGACGGCTCATACAGCCTGCAGATCGACCCGAAGCGGCGCGAGACCGACCTCGTCAGCATCGTCTCGCCCGACGGATACACGCCCGCGCTGCGCAAGGACTACATCCCGCAGTTCTTCCACAAGGTCCCCGAGACCGGCGGCAGAGACGTCGACTTCGCGCTCGTACCCGACCGCAACGCCTCGAACCCCACCGAGAAGTGGGTCATGAACTCCGACCCCGAGATCAGCAACACCTCCGACGCCCAGGCCCGGGGCGCCCTGCCCCAGTGGACCGGCCAGGTCCAGGCGATGTCCGAAGTCGACGGCGCGACGATGCAGATCGCGACCGGTGACCTCACCGTCACGGACTACGCTGACGAGCCGCGCCGCCAGGGCGGGTACGACATGTTCAGCAAGGGCCTGGAGGAAGGGCGGCTCGGTCACCCCTTCTATCCGGTGATGGGTAACCACGACTTCGGAGGCACGGCGACCTCTCAGGGATACGCCGGCAGCATGGAGTACTACCGCCGCAACATTGCCCCCGAGTGGTACAGCTTCGATCGCGACGGCCGCCACATCGTCGTCCTTGAGGACAACTACGACGCGAGCGGGCTGAAGCCGCAGCTGGAGTGGCTGCGTCGGGACCTCGCCCGGCACGCGGTCGGCAAGCAGGTGTTCGTCTTCGCTCACCGCTCTCTGTTCACCCAGTGGGGCCCGGGCGCAGGCATGCAGCCGACGATCGACGAGCTCGCCAAGTACGACGTACGGATGGTCGCCGCCGGTCACAACCAGCAGGCCGAGTTCCGGCGCGGCGCCTTCGAACGGTCCGTCGAGATCAACAACCAGGGCACGTACGGCATCGACGGTGCCCATCCCGACTACAAGGTGCTCGACTTCAGCGCGATCACGGACGATCGGCGCACGCACCGCAACGAGGACACCGGCCATGTGACCGGCATCCACCGGCAGTTCGAAATCGACGACGACGCCGCGCTGGTCAGCCCCGCGCAGGGCAGCGTGCACGGCGCCAAGGCCGCAGTGCCCGTCGAGGTGTACGCGGAGGACGACGGCCGCACGCCTGTCAAGGCGGTACTCACCGTCCGCGACAGCCGAGGGCACCTGGTGAAGCGTCAGGACGTGCGCTTCGGCAAGGGGGCGTCCCGACCCGGCATCGAGAACTGCTACACCCCGGCCGGTGGCACGCCGGAGCCCTGCCCCGACGCACGCGGGGCCTGGACGCGGGCGAGCGGCACACTGCGCGGGCTGCGGCCCGGCACGTACACCGCCGAGTCGGTCGCGTACGACACCCGGGGCAAGCGGTTCCCCGTCGTGAAGAACACCTTCGAGATCGTGCGCGACTCCGAGCTCGCGAAGCCCAGGACCGGGCAGGACTGGCTGCGGCAGGGAGGCGACGAGGCCGGGCGGTCCGCGAGCGGCGACGAACCCGGCGCGAAGCTCGACCTCAGGTGGGCCCGCCACACCGGCGAGCAGTTCAACCTCAACGGCTCGGTGGTCGCGGACGACAAGCTCATTGTCTCGTCCCGCGCCTTCGACTCGCCGTACAGCATGATGCTCGCGTACGACATCGCCTCCGGGCGTGAGCTGTGGCGTACGTACCTGGACGGTGATGCCGAGTCGGCGCCGACGCTCCACGGCGGCATGGTCTATCTGACCACCGGCGTCGGCCGGATCTACGCGCTGGACGCGGCGAGTGGCCGCATAGTCTGGCAGTCGATCGACCGAGAGGAGACTCACGGGGACACCGTGCGCCGCTACGGCCGCGCGGGCGGACCTGTCAGCGTCTTCGCGCTGGCGGGCGCGGAGAGCCGCTCGGTCGCCGTCTACCAGGACGCCTACGCGGTCCGCTGCCGGGACGCCGAGACCGGCGGCATGCTGCCCGGCGGCTTCGACGCCGCGTTCTCCTGGGGGCAGGCCCACAGCACGGTGATCCGCGAGCCCGGCTCCAACACCGCCTACCTGCAGTCCATGTCGAGCAACACCGTCATCGGCATGAACCTTGAGACCTGCACCCAGCTGTGGGTGAAGGACACCGCGGGCGACATCGACAGCCACTCCTCGCCCGTCCTGACCGACCCGGCCACGGGCGAGGCGAAGCTGGTGACGTTCACGGCGTACGGCGTCCGCGGACACGACCCGAAGACGGGCGCGGTGACCTGGGAGTCCAAGCTGGGCGGCGGCAGCACCTGCGAGCCGGGGCGCGCTCCGCTCACCAGTCCGGCCGTGTGGGGCGACATCGCCTATGCCGCGGGCCGGGACGGTGTCGTACGCGCGTACGACACGAGCGCGACCGATCCGTCGAAGCCGGTGTGGGAGACCAAGTCCGGCTATCTGGCGGGGGAGAGCCCGCTGGACGACAAGTGGCGGGTCGCCATGGGCTGTTCGGCCGGTGCCGGTTCGCCGACCATGCACCCGCTGGTGACGAAGTCCCATGTGTACGTCGGGACGTGGGACGGTCGCCTGCTCGTCCTGGACCGGGCAAGCGGGGCGCAGGTCGCCTCGTACAACCTCGGCGCGGGAGTGGCCTCGGCCCTCTCCGTGAGCGGTGACTGGGTCTTCGCCCTCACGGACGACGGCACAGTCCACGCGCTCGCCGCACGCCGGAAGTAGAGGGGAAGCACCACCGTGCGATCACCTTGCAGCGGGGTGCTGCTCCTGCTGGCTGCCGTCCTCGCGCTGCTCCTGGGCAGCGCGGGGACGGCGCAGGCGCACCCCTTCGGAGCCCCTCCCGTCGTGAAGATCGAGGCGGCGGGCGCCGCCGTCGACGCGACCTGGTCCGCGCAGCGGGACGACATCGCCGTCCTGAAGAAGAAGTCCGGCGGTGACGAGGCGGGCTATCTGCGCTCGCACATCGTCGTACGCCAGGACGGCCGCCCCTGCCGTGTGAACCGGGCGGACGGCGTGAAGCTCCACTTCGTCTGCCCGCGGCCGGTGGACCGCATCGAACTGACGGTCACGGCGCTGACGGACGTCGACCCGGCGTACCGGACACTGTCGGTGACGGGCACGGGCTCCGGCGGGCTGCACACGGCACAGGAGCCGACGCGGACGCTGACCCTGAAACCGGCGGCCGCGGGGACCGCCGTGGCCTCACCGGCCGCTTCGGGCTGGCGGGCCTGGACAACCGACCTGACCTCACTGCTCGACCACGGAGCGGCCCTCCCGCTGGCTCTGCTCGCGGCCGCGGCCGTGGGTGCGCTCCACGCCTGCGCTCCGGGGCACGGGAAGTCGCTGGCCGCCGGGTATCTGGTGGGCGCCAAGGGCAGGCCGCGCGACGCGGTGTGGCTGGGCGGGATCGTCGCAGTGATGCACACGTTCTCGGTCGCCGCCCTGGCGGTCGGCTGGTGGCTGGCGGCGAACAGCACGCCGGACATCGCGGCGCTGACGGGGTGGCTCCAGCTGATCGCGGCGCTGGTGGTGGCCGGGGTGGGGGTGAGCCTGCTGCGGCGGCATCTGCGTCACCGAAGCCATCACCATTCCCATCACGGGCCTGATCACGATCACGGCCATGGCCACGGGCAGGACCACGGGCACGATCGCAGCCATCACATCCCGGATGCCCCGTCCCTCCTCACTTGGCGAGGCCTCGTGCTCCTCGGCGCGTCGGGCGGCCTGCTCCCCTCGCCATCCGCCTTCCTCGTCCTGCTCACCGGCCTGCTGACCGACAAGGTCGGCATCGCCCTTGCGATGGTTGTCGCCTTCGGCCTCGGCATGGCGCTGACGCTCACGGGCGTCGGCCTGATCGTGCTGCGTGGCCGGGACGCCCTACTGGACCGCGTCTCCCGCTCCAGGACGCTGCGGACGTGGGCGCCGAGGGTTCCGCTGTTCGCGGCCTCGGCGGTGGTGGCCGGAGGGACGGTGGCGTCGGCGGTTGCCGCAGGCCACCTCCTCGCTCCGTGATCTCGGTAGCTCTGTGAGTTCCGTGACGTCCCCGTACGGCAAAGGCGCCCCCGTCCGGCCTGAAACCGGGCGGGGGCGACCTGCTCCGGCAGGTCGGACGGCGCGAGACCGGTAACCAGGACGGCCTCGGAGCGAGCTTGTTCCGCTTTGACGGACATCCTTGGTGTGTTGGTCAGGCTGCGAGTGCGGTCTCGTATTCGACGGGGCTTGGACGGTGTCCTATGTGGTGAGTCGGAGGAGTTGTTTGTAGCAGCAGAGGGTGGCGGCGAGGCTGAGGAATGCCCGGTAGTTGCGGGGGTGGCGTTTGTAGCGGTGTTTGAGTCGGCGGTAGCCGGTCAGCCACGACATGGTGCGCTCGATGACCCATCTGCGGCGTCCGAGCCGTTCGCTGGATTCGATTCCTTTGCGGGCGATACGGACGCCGATCCGTTTACCGCGGAGCCATCTCCGCAGGTCAGGTAGGTCGTAAGCCTTGTCGGCGTGGAGTTTGCCGGGTTTGTGGTTCCAGCCGTGGTGGGGATCGTGTCTCGATTGGAGACCGCCCACCATGGGCTTCAGACCGTGACTGTCGTGGGTGTTGGCGGCGGAGAGCCCGACGACCAGGGGCAGTCCGGCCGCGTCCGACAGGACGTGCATCCTGGAACCGGGTTTACCCCGGTCCACGGGGCTCGGGCCTGTGTGTTCGCCCCCTTTTTCGCCCGTACATGGGCGGAGTCGAGGACCACGCGTGACAGGTCGAGCAGTCCGCACTCGTCGATACGGTCGAGGACGGCCTCGTGCAGCCGGCCCCAGACACCGGCTCTGGACCAGATGACGAAGCGCCGGTGGGCGGTGGACTTCGAGATCCCGAAGCACGGCGGCAGAGCCCGCCAGGCACACCCGCTCACCAGCACGTAGACGATGGCCGCGAACAGCGTCTCATCAGGCGTGTCCTGCGTTCCACCGCCCTGCGGCCGCACCTTCGACGGCGGGACCAGCGGCTTCGCGATCTCCCACAGCCCGTCCGGAACAATCCAACTCCACGTATCCCGCCCCATGACCAGCCCAACGAGCCAACCCCACATAGGACACGCTCTTGGCCTTGGTGACCTGCTTGACGACCGGGTGGCCCTCGGGCAGACGCAGGGAGCGGCGCTGCTCGTGGACTACCAGGCGCTCGGGCAGGCCGAGCTTCACGGCGGCCGCGGTGGTGAGCACGATCAGCGGGTCGGAGTCCTTGCCGTAGCGGTTGAGCTTCGCGGCGCCGAGGCCGGACTCCTTGAGGGTCCACTCCACCAGCTCCGGCACGGTGGTGGCCGGGCAGTCGAGCACGATGCCGTCGACGCCGTACGCAGAGCCGTCACCGTCCAGCACCGCGAGCGGGCCGTGCGGGAACCGCGGATCGGTCGCGGGCTTCACCGCCTTCTTCGCCGCCGGGCGGCGCGATGTCACCGGACGCTCGGGAGCAGTCTGGAAGGCCGGGGCCTGAACCGGTGCGGCGGTCTCCGTCTCGGTGGCCTGGGGGTGGCAGAACCGGTGAACGTCTCCGGCAGCTTCGGCTGCGGCGCGGCGGCCGGAACCGAAGCGGCGGGGGCGCCGTGTGCAGGGTACTTCGCGGCCCTGCGCCGCGAGCACGCCCGCCACCAGGGCGCCGAGCTCAGTGGTCCAGCAGACCGGCCGCGTTGATCCGGTGCAGATGGATGAGCACATCGTGCGAGGGCAGCAGCGATACGGCGTACACCGCGTGATCCGGGTACGAGGTGCCGATGCTGCGGGTCGGCCGGGCGACCGCCAGCCAGTTGCGGGCCGCCGCCGGCGCGGTGCGCAGGTCCACCATGTAGTCCCGGTAGCGCACCGCGTCCAGGGTGCGCTCGTTGCTGCCCCGCTCGGCGGGACCGACGGTGTACCGGGTCAGCGCGCCGTTCGGCCCGTCGGCGTTGAACGAGCCCTGGTCGAAGGTGAACCCCACGCTCAAATAGGACGAGCCGATCTTGTCGCGGATGAACGCGCCCTGCATCCTCGGGTACTCATTCGGGGAGTAGGTGCCGTAGGCGACATGGGCGTTGTGCGCGGAGAGCAGCACCCGGTCCCCGGTGTGCCGCTGCCACCACACCGTGTTGTCCGCCATCACCTGGTCGCGGTAGCGCATGGCCGCGGCGCCCTGGGTGGGCTTGGTGAAGTCGTAGCTGTACCCGGTGGCGGTCTGGTCGATGGCCCGGACATGCTGCACCGCCCAGGTGTACGCCTCCTGCTCGGCCTTCCCGCCGCCCGGCCGTTGGCCCTGCAACAGTGCCAACGCCTGCCCGGTGCGCTGCGCCATCTCCTTCCGCTCGGCGATCGGCTTGGCCAGATAGGCGTGGACATAGGTGTCCACGTCGGTGGTCGGGCGCAGCCCCTGGTACAGAGCGGTGAACTGGGGCAGTAGTGCGGGGAAGCGCTGCCCGACGTACGAGGTCACCCGGTCGTACAGGTCGGGCCCGGCGTAGCCGAAGTCATTGCCCATGAACTGCACCGGGTCGCCGGGGTGCGCCACGTTCCACGAGCGCATCCACTCGATCAGCCGCAGGTATTCCTGGTTCTGCCAGACCTGGTAGGAGTTGCGGAACTCGTCCCGCATGATCTGCCGCGGGTCACCCTTGCCGTACCGCACATAGTCGTTGAGTCGCTGACCGGTGCTCCAGGGCGCCTCCAGCGCGAAGGTGCGGAAGCCCTTCTCCTGAACCAGATAGCGGAACGCGCGGTGCTTGAAGGAGAAGAACTCGTGTGAACTGTGGGTGGCCTCGCCGACGCCCACGATGGTGGCGTTCCCCACCATCCGCCCGAACGGGCGCAGATCGCGGAAGCCGCCGGTGGGTTCGGCGGACAGCAGCGAATGCGCGGCGCGCTCGATGGCGCGCACCGCGTCCTTCTCCTGCGGATCGCCGGGGGTGGCCGGGCCGCGGAGGTGAGCCGCGGAGGTGGTGGCGGGGGCGTGCGTCGGTGCCGGCCCCATCGCCTGGACCGGGGCGGCGGCCACCACCAGTGCGCTGGTGCACAGGGCCGCGGAGACCAGGAGCCTGTTCTGCTTTCGCGTTAGTCGTGTCATGGCTTCCAGCGTGGCGAGCGGCCCGGTGATGATCCATCCACCCCACCCCCGGATCCGGGGGTGGGGCTGGGTCCACCGCGGGGTGGAGGCAGCCCCACCCCGCTGCTTGCTGTGCGCGTGACGCCCCCCGCGCCTCCGACACCCCGGTACGCCCCCTTCCAGGGAGGATAACCGACCGCTTAGTACGCGCCTCGGTGACGTCGTCCGGCCAAGGGAGTGCCGACAGTGGACACGCTGCGAGGTGCGGGAGTTGTGGTGACCGGGGCGGGCAGCGGGATCGGTGCCGCGCTGGCCCGCCGATTCCCCGCGGAGGGTGCCCGGGTGGTGGTGAACGACCTCCGCGGGACCGGAACAAGACCCTGACCTGCCTGGCCGGCGCCGAACCCGTCGTCAGCATGGGCCGCTACACCGCGTTGCTGCCCGGCGACCACACGGAGTCCTTCGCCACGGCCGTGCTCGCCGAGATTCCCGACGACGGATCGGCCGTCGGGATCGTCAACTGCGGACACCCTCCTCCGTTGCTGTTCCACGCGGGAGCGGTCCGCGAGGTCACCCCACGACCGCACCGGCGCATTCTTCCCGCTGGTGCAGCACGCGAGACAGTGGGACGCGGGCTCCCCGTCCCGACTGCTCAAGCAGTTGTCCTCCAGCTGCCGTCGGAAGGCGACCGCGTCGTACGGCACCGCGTCGCCGGGGCTCGGCGAGGCCGACCTCCAGCAGGTAGGCACCCAGCTTCGCCTCGACGTCCTCCCAGGGGAGCAGCTGCTCGCTCCAGTCGGCGTACTCTTCCGAGCTGGCCACCGCGACGTCACCAGTGCGCAGTTCCTCGGCGAGGGCGGCGAAGACCATCGCCTCGAAGTGCTTGCGGACAAAGGCGCCGGGCCGGTTCTTGTCGCGGACGGTCTTCTGCCAGTTCAGCGTGGCGAAGGAGATATCGACCGTGCGGCCGTTCTCGTGCCGTTCCGGGATGTAGTCGCGGGAGGTCTTGTACCGGCGGGCGTGCCCGAGCGCGTCCAGGACGCGGCTGTCCTCGGAGGTCGCCGTAAGTTCCAGGTGGCTGGTCAGGTCGTACATCGTGGAGCGGTCCTTGAGTAGGTGCCCGTACAACAGCACCTCCCAGTTGGCTTCGTTGTTTTCTAGGAAAGCGTTTGTCGACGGTCTTCGGAGGCGGTTGGCGATCACGAGGCTCCGAAATGTCGAGCAGAAATGACGGCAGTGCGGTGGTGGGGTCTGAGGAACATCCACGTCAGGGGCACGTGCCCCCGGGCGGACGCCGGCGGTCACCCCGTTCGATGCAGTGGCTTGTAGAGGTCGTCAAGGCGGAGTGGCGCGGGCTGGGGCAGGGGTGTGCCGTCCGTCGGCAGGCAGGACTGGAGGAAGTAGGCGAGCAGGCGGCGGGATGTGGCCATGGAGGCCGCCGGGGACTCTCGCACGACGCCGTTGTTGGCCAGGAGCAGGAGGGTAACGTCGCTGGGGTCTTGTCGAGATGTCCGTACACGGTGGAACGGGGCACGTTGAACATGTCGGCGATCTGCTGAACGGTCTTCTCCCGGGCGTCGTAGGGGTGTGACCCAGAGGCGCCAGAATCCCGCCGCGGGATGATCTTGGAGCCTGGGCGGCTCGTTACGACTCGGCGTCCGGCGTGAGGGTGCGGGCCGGACGGGGGTGCGGGACATCGGCAGCGTCCTGGAGGACAACGAAGGCGGCGTGAGCCGCCTCGATCGCCTCGGGATACGCCCGCGCCTTCTCATTGGGCCAGTGACGATCCTCGACTGATGCCGCCGCGGCGCGGGTGTTCCGGGTACGTCATGCCCGGAACACCCGCGCTGCGGTCTACCTGGTGAGGTCGGCCGGTTTGTCGAGTCGCGTCAGCTTCTCTGGGTTGGATGTCGCGTAGATCCGGGTGATGCGCCCGTTCTCGACCACAAGGCTGACCGCGGCCCGCCCGCTGTCGGATTCGATCCGGATCGCCGGGGCGCCGTTGAGCCACACCGCCGTGGTCTCGAAGGCGGCCCGGTCGGTGCCGGCGAGCATCGTCGCCACGAGGTCGGCCCCGTGGACGGGGGCCAGTGCGGCGCCGGCAAGCCTGCCGCCGTCAGCGATGAAGACCACGTCCGGCGCCATGATCTCCATCAGGTCCTGGATGCGCCCGGTGTGCAGCGCGGTGACGAACCGGGCCACCACGGCCTTGTGCTCCGACCGGCTCACGCTGACGCGTGACTGCCGAGCGGCGATGTGGCTTCGGGCCCGCCGGGCGATCTGCCGAACCGCAGCGGGGGTCTTGCCCACGGCCTCGGCGACCTCTTCGTACGGGACGTCGAAGACCTCGCGGAGCACGAACACGGCCCGCTCAGTGGGGCCGAGCGATTCCAGGACGGTCAGCATCGCGATGGAGACGCTTTCCGCGAGTTCGACGTCGTCGGCGACGTCGGGGTGGGTCAGCAGGGGTTCCGGCAGCCACTCGCCCACATAGTCCTCGCGGCGGCGGGAGAGTGTGCGTATGCGGTTGAGTGCCTGCCGGGTGACGGCCCGGACGAGGTACGCCCGCGGGTCGTGGACCTGTGACCGGTCGACGTCGGCCCACCTCAGCCAGGTCTCCTGCAGTACGTCCTCCGCATCGGCCGCGGAGCCGAGCATCTCGTAGGCGACGGTGAACAGCAGGCTGCGGTGGGCGACGCACGGGTCCACGATCACGCCGTGGACCCGACGCGGGATGTCGCCGGGCGGTTGGCCAGCGGGATCTCGCAGGCGTCGGAGAAGCCCTGCGAGGTGACCCCGTTCGCCACGTTGGCCCTGGTCGCCAGGTTGACGTAGGCGATGAACGCGGTGAGCTCCACCATGGCCGGCAGCCCGAGTCGCTCAAGAAGGGCGGCGTACTGCTCGTCGGTGACGGTCGGCGGGGTGCTGGTCATCGCCTCGGCGTACCCCATGACGTCGCGCTCCAGCGCAGTGAACACGTCCGCCTCCCGCCACCGCGGCACCTGGCTCGCCTTGGCCAGGTCCAGGTTCTCGTTCCGTGCCTGGAAATAGCCGACGTCCAGGCACCAACTGCAGCCGACCTGCGACGCGACGGCCATGTGCGCGAACGACTTCAGGCCCGGGTCGACCGCGTCCCACGTTCCCACCCTGGCTCCGAACTCCAGGTTGTCCTGGGTCACTCGGGGGCTGTGCCACAGCACCTCGACGTTCTCGGGCACGACGCCCAGCTGCTTGATCATGTTCTCCTTGAGCTCGGCGGGGAGCTCGGCCTTCGGCAGGCGCAGCGTCATGCTGTCTCTCCTTGCTATGCGCCCCTTGTGGGGCTGTTCGGCATGAAGACACCGCCCGGCCCACGCATGTGACAACCACCGCCGCCCCGGCGTGCCCCGGCCGGGCTGCTGTTCTTGCTCGTACATGGCCTTCTGCACCCAGGCCTGACAACAGGTTCGATTCATCGGGCATGCGTTCATGAACCCCGTTGCGACACCGAACCCCTGCGAGGGGCCGGCGATGCCGCCGCCCCGGCCGCATGGGCACGTTCCCGTGTGCCTGGCTGGGGCACCGAGAGGTGTACGTCGACCACACATCGCGTGATGTGACATAGGTCACCTTGTCACATTGGGGGCGTCATGTGTTTATCTACAGCTGTCCAACATTTGGAGGTTTGTATGGAGGGGTTGAGAGAGCCGCGCCGTGCAGCGACCCTGTCCGCCCAGGCCGCTGATCAACTACGGGAGCAGATCGCCTCCGGCCGCTGGCCGGTCGGTAGTCGCATACCTCCCGAACACGAGTTGGTCGCGATTCTCGGAATCAGTCGCAACACCGTGCGAGAGGCCTTGCGCGCTTTGGTGCATCTGGGCCTGCTGGAAGCCCGTGCCGGAGACGGCACCTACGTCCGGGTCACCAGCGAGTTGGAGGCAGTGCTGGTGCGCAGGGCGGCAACGGCACACCTGTCCGATGTCTTCGAGCTGCGCGCGGTATTGGAGGAGCATGCTGCGGGGCTGGCCGCGCAGCGTCGGACGAGCGCAGACGTGAAGCGATTGCGGGAGCTGCTGCACAAGGCGCAGGAGACCAACTGTGCCGGTGAGATGACCGCGTTGGCTGACGTCGATGGCTCATTCCACCTGGCGGTGGTGGAAGCCGGCGGGAACGGGTTGCTTGCCGAGGTCTACAAGCACTTGGGGAGCGCGCTGGCCTCAGTGGTCGCCGGGCTGACCTGGGGCAGGGATATCGCCGCCGAACACGACCACTGGCACACCACCCTCGTAGAGGCCATTGCGGCGGGAGATGCGGTGACTGCCCGCTCCGCCGCCTCCACGCTCGTGCGGATCAGCCGTCGCGCCGCGCTGGGGCAAGAGGGGGTGCATGAGCGTGACTGTTCCGAAGGGCGCTGACGCTCCCGGGGTCGAATCCGACGGTCACCAGGGCGGAGCGCCTCGCGTGGGGTTGCTCCTGGTTGGGATCTTGCTTGTTGCGGCGAATCTGCGGGCGCCGCTGACAGGCGTCGGCTCGGTGCTGCCGATGATCGAACACGACACCGGCTTGTCCAGCACCGCGGCAGGACTGCTCAACGCTTTGCCACTACTGGCTTTCGCGGCCACGTCACCGCTGGTTGGCAGGAGTGCGCAGCGCCACGGAACCGAGCGTGTCTTGTGGATCGCTTTGCTGGTGCTGACGGTCGGCATTGTGCTGCGCTCGCTGCCAGGCGTGGTGACCTTGTTCGCCGGCACCGTGGTCATGGCAGCAGCGATCGCCTACGGCAACGTGCTGCTGCCGTCGCTGGTCAAGAGCACTGTTCCCGAACGGCGGATCGCCGCAGTCACCGGGCTCTACGTCACTGTCATGGGGTTGATAGCCGCGGTCTCCTCCGGGGTGTCCGTGCCCCTGGCTGACCATCTTCCCGGAGGATGGCATACCGCGTTGGGCTGCTGGGCGGTGCTGGCGCTACTCGGGGTCCTGGCCTGGGCACCGCAACTGGCC
Organism: Streptomyces sp. NPDC087845; assembly: GCF_044742755.1. Taxonomy (NCBI): domain Bacteria; kingdom Bacillati; phylum Actinomycetota; class Actinomycetes; order Kitasatosporales; family Streptomycetaceae; genus Streptomyces; species Streptomyces sp. NPDC087845. Next base: position 5,039 of record NZ_JBIUVC010000030.1, on the reverse strand, counting down.
CGTCGCCGGCCCGCAACATCCACCGCCCCCGGAGCGGGGCAGGCGCATACTCTGTGGCGTTACCCACTGGCCTGGCAGGTCAGTGCGTTCATGGGACTGCAGTCCCTCGGTTTTTACACCACGATCGCGTGGTTGCCCAGCATCGTGCACGACCACGGCGCCTCCGAAGGCGCCGCCGGCTGGCAGCTGTTCCTGCTCCAGGTGACCGGTCTGGTCTCCAGCAGTACTGTGCCGATACTCGCCCGAAAACTCACTGACCAACGGCTGCTGGCCGTCAGCGGTTCATTGATGTGCGCCACCGGATACCTGGGGCTGCTCCTGGCCCCCGAGATGGCGACCGCGTGGAGTGTGCTGATCGGCCTTGGCGGCGGCGCCTGCCTGGTGCTGGCGCTGACGTTCCAAGGCCAGCGTGCGGCCGACGCATCCCAGGCCGCCGCGCTGTCCGGCATGGCCCAAAGCGTCGGCTACCTCCTAGCCGCCGTTGGGCCTCTGCTGTTCGGCTCAGCCCACGACCTCGCCGGTGGGTGGACTGTCCCGCTCGGCCTTCTTGTCGCGCTGACCCTCGTTCAGGGCCTCTTCGGCCTTGGAGCTGGTCGCGCGGTCCGCCTCCCGCAATCAACGACCGCCCAGCTGGCACCGGAAAGGATTCGATCCGCATGAACGGAACGACCTGCTTCAGTTACTTGGACACTCCCATGGCAGCACCGCTGTCCATCACCGAACTCATGCCCGGCGCCTACAACGTCATGGAGTACACCGCCGTTGCCGCCGGCGAACAGGTGCTGATCCTGACGGAGAACTCGGTGGACCCTGTGGTGGTGCAGGCACTGGCGGCAGCAGCCGCCTATCGCAACGCCGAGGTACACGTTCTGGCCGTTCCCCCGTTCAGCGCGGGTGGCTGGGACTCCGAGCGGCCATCACCAATGCTGTCGGCCATCCACGCCGAGGCTGATGTGGTGCTGTCCTGCACATGGTGGGGTGAGGTGCACAGCGACCGCTTGTTCTTCGACGAGGTTGCCAAGCGCAAGGCCCGGTTCCTCTCACTGCACCAGACCGCGACCGCATCGGCTCTGGCCACCGGCGCCCGCTTCCCGCTGGAGCTGTATTTCGCCTTGGAAGCTAAGGCGACCGCACAACTCGCCGCAGCCAGCGAGATCCGGGTAACCACCGCTGCAGGCACCGATGTGACCTTCCGTGACTTCGCCACCAGTGGCCATCACGCTCCTCTCATCGCTGGAATGTGGCGGCCCTTCCCTTACGGTGGCGTCAACTTCTACCCCAACCGCACCGACGGGCTGCTGGTCATCGAGGAGTCCACGGTCACCGGCACACCGGCCGAGCCCACCACGATCGAACTCACCAACAACGTGGTAACAGCGATCGAGGGCGCGACTGCCGCCACCGAGCTACGTCACTATTCACCAAGGGGCTACTACCTGCGGCACGCCCTGATCGGACTCAACCCGAAAGTGCGCTCAAGCGGTGGCACCCAGTTCGAACGGGAGAAGCACGCCGGTGCGTTCTACCTTGGCCTGGACGCCCTGACCGAGGAGGGGGAGCCTGACCGTAGCGGGCCAGGACACGCCCACTGCGACTGCCAGTTCGACAAGCCGACCATCACCATCGACGGCACACCTTTTATTGAAGACGGCCGCCTCCGCCTTCTCGAAGATCCCGAAATCCGCGAACTGGCCGCATGGTTCGGTCCCGCCGATGTGCTCCTCGACTCCAATCCCCGAATGGTGCTACCTGCCAGATACACGCGGTATTAATTAACCCCCTGCGGTAGCCCCAAGACCTTGTGCATGGCTGCCGAGGCTGAACTCTTGTCCGCATCGACGTCCAAGGAAACCCAACTCGTCCTGGACGCCCTGGACATGGGCCTTGGGGAACGCGACCGCGAGGGCCACCCCTCGCGGTCGCGTTGCTGGCCGGCCTGACGCCCCTTCGACCAAACAAGCAAGAGCATGCAGCTCGGGTGACCGCTGCCCGGCACGAAACCCACACCGCCGAATTGCGATTCTCGTGCTCTGCCCGTGGGCCCGTGCGTAGCGCCCAGCACAGAACACGCCGTGCCTTGTGCAGGGCTTGCGAGGCATTGGGGCCCGGAGTCTGTCAGGCGCGCCAGGAGAACAGCGCCCTACACGCACCTGTGGTCGGTGATCCTGCACCAGGGCACCGTCTGGCCGACGACCGCTGCCGTGGCCTCAGCAGGGACGGGTCACGGCCAGGTGGTGCTCTGCCGCACGGCACACGCATCCCCCCTGTACGCCCTCTCAGGGCTTCGTCCTGTTCAACAACTTCGCGATGTCGGCATCACACCGCCGCCCAGGCAAGACGGAGGTCGGCCAGCGCCTGGAGCTTGTCGGCGGCGAGCTTGGCACGCCTGCTCTTGCTGTTACTCAAGAACACCCCGAGCTTCACCGTGGAACGGAAGGCGGCCGGCCTCGATACCACGGTGGCCTGCGCCGTCGTCTCCTGGTCATGCCTGATGGCTGCGGGGGCCACCCCCTTCTGGGGCACGGTTTCGTAGGTGTCGGCACGTGCCGTAGGTCCCAGGCCACTTCGGCAGCCTGGGGCCACAGGCGGTGTGAATGCCTGGCGCCGGAGTTCAGGCGTGGGGGTGTTGGGTGAGCCATTGCTGAAGTTCGCGGTGGCGGAACTGGTAGCCGGGCCCGTTGTAGCGAAGGAGACCGGCGGTGACGGCCCAGTCGAGGAAGACGCCGAGGCGGAAGGGCAGCTTGCCGCGTGAGCACAGCAGGAATACCCCGTACCTCCGCGCCGCACCCACAAACCCGCCCGCGAGCATGACCACAAGTCCAACAATGATCCTGCCCGTGAGCCCACCCATGCGGTCGTCCGTGAGCCCATCCATGTGTCCGGCCATGAGTCCGGCCGGGAGCCCGTAGACCACGTCGTCTCGGATAATTGCCCGAGGGTTAGCCACGGTGGTTGGTTCCCCCTTGAGTCCGTACACGAACGCCCTTGCCCGCTGGATCTGGTCCCGACGGAGTAGCCGGGCGAGCGCCTGGCGCATTCCGAGCCTAGAGAGAGACAGGGAGCTCAAGGCGACGGAGGGGGCCCTGACCCCGGGTTTTGGACACCGGAGAGACTTGGATCTTGATGGTCCAGGAGAACGGAGTCCCTGTGGGGATGAAGCACTACCCCGCCGAGTTCAAGGCGGATGCGGTCGCGCTGTATCGGTCGCGTCCGGGGGCGACGATCAAGTCGGTTGCCACCGACCTCGGAGTGAACACCCAGACGCTGCGGAACTGGATCCGGGCCGCTGACGGACGCCGGTCCGGCGCTCACTCCACGCCCGCGGCGGCGCCGCAGCCTGGTGGTGACGCGGTTCAGGTCCGATCCGCCGGACTCTGCAGAGAAATGCCGCGACGGATTCTTGCGGGTCCTGTCAGTGTGAGGGCGTGACAAAGATCGAGATGGCAGACGTGTTCGCGACCGGACGCCGCGGTGGAGGTGGGAGTCTCTATGCGTACCGGGTGCGTGGGCGCGCACGCAGCGCCGTAGTTCTGTGGATCGGTGGGCGGGGCGACGAACCCGACCAGGTGTTTGCGGTGCCAGAAGCCGGCCGCTGGCAACTGCCGGTGTTTGTGACTGTTCGGCAGGCGCGGGTGTACGTGCGCCGACGAGGCCGGGAGCTCGCCACTTCTGAGGCCAACACGCTGGAGCTCTCCCGTGTCCAGCACTGGCTGGAGGATCCGGTGCATCGAAAAATTCCGCCAGGCGCGGTGCTGGAGGCTTGGAACTTTTTCGAGGATCTGGCCCGAGGCCTCGACGCGGTCCACCAGCTGCCCCAGCAGGGAAGAGTACAGAACAGCGCATACGAGAAGCTGTTCGAAGGCGAGTGCGCCACCTGGACTCCCCATGAACAACGCGCGGTACTGGAGTTGATCAGGGCCGGGGTGGAGCTATGGAACTCTTGCCCAGTGTTCGTTAATCCCTGCTCGGGGATCGTCTTGGACGGTGGACTGGCCCCCCGGGCCTTGTGATCCGTGCCCTGGTCGGCTCGCTGCGGTCCTCTCATGCTGCCTTCGTCGGGTAGTCGGTCCAGGTGCGGATCGGTGAGTCGGGGGCGAAGTTCGTCTTCGGTTCGGCATGGGAGTTGTGCCAGCGGACGTAGGCGGCGATGGCGGCGTTCTGTTCGCCGTGGTTGCGACGGTCGGTGCCGTTGAGGGCGAAGTAGCGCAGGGCGGCGAACTCGGACTCGATCCAGTTCAGCCACGATCCATAGGTCGGCAGGAAGATCAGCTCGACGTCGTTCGCTGCCGCCCAGGCCCGCACGTTGGGGTGCTTGTGCGGGGAGAAGTTGTCCAGGACGACGTACAGCTTCTCGCCGGGCCAGCGGGCACACAGGGCATTGAGCAGCGCCAGGAACTCGCGCCACCGTTTGCGGGGCCGTACGCGGTAGTACATCTTGCCGGTGGCCAGGTAGACCCGCCGGTACCGCGGCAGGACTGACGCAGGGACGAGCTGCTCGTGCAGCGCCGGCGCACGAACTGAGACAGCGGAGCCTGACGGAACGTCCAGCGGCCGGCGGCGAAGTCGAACCCGGCGAGGCCGTCGTCCACCACCCAGGGCTGCTTTCGTTCTTCCGGAGCACGGACCCGAATCGCCGGCACCGCGCTGATCCATGTGGCGGCCGTTCGGGCGGGGACACCCAGTACACCCGGACGCCGCGGTCCCGAGCTGGATGTTCCGGGAAGGGATATCCTCCGGCTGGGGGCCAGACGAGAATCCCGGCCCGATTACGGCGGGCCGGGATTCTGTGTTGTGCGCCTGGCCGGAGGGCCGCGGCCTGATTACGGCGGGCCGGAGTTCTCCAGCATGCGTCTCAGGCGGTTGCTGGTTTAGTAATCGCCGCCCTCGCCGCCCTCGCCCTTCTCGTCGTGGTGGCGCTTGATGACGCGGAAGCTGGCGACGACTCCGTTCTTGACCTTCACGCCGTCATTCATCTTCTCGTGGTGCCTGTTCTTGTGGTGCTCGCCCTTCTCGAAGTCCTCGTCCTCGTCCTTGCCCGG
>NZ_JBIUVC010000029.1:0-65636 GCF_044742755.1 Streptomyces sp. NPDC087845 | reverse complement strand
ATGCGCGAGAACCGTCCGACTGAGCATGATCGCCACATCCGGATCATGCCACCCACCAGCAAGAACACATCACCCCCTATCACGCACCAACTCGTTACAACTCGCGCGAGTAGGCCGGTCGAGGTGGAGGCATCGCCCGATTCAGGGATTGCGCTACACCTGTCGCACTGCCATTCTCACCTCGTCAGGTCGCCCACCTGCACGAACACAGGCAGCCGAGTATCTGCGGCACTCGAATCCCCCAGAGAATGTCCGGCTCTGCCACTGCCTTCAGCACCACAAGCTGTTCGACGAACAAACTGCCTTCCCCGTCGAACTCGCTGCCGCCGCTTGACGAGTTGGAACTCTGAGGTGTCTCACAGGGCAATACGCCTGGACCGGCACGCACTCTCCCTGGCATCCAACGCGGCCATCAACAACGGCACCACACCACCCGCCCCCACCCGGCGCCCGCACCCACGGCGGGCCCACCTCGCCGAGAGTGGAGACCGCCCCGCACCACCACATCGCAAACCCCCTGCGAATCACCCCAGCGAGGCACCCTCACAAGATCTGCACCCGTCGCCGATTCATGCCGGGGACTGGTGCTCGGTTCGTTGCGGTGCGGGTAGCTGCCCGGCATCGCGGATGGCACGGGCGGCGTTGATGAGTCCGATGTGGCTGAAGGCTTGGGGGAAGTTGCCGAGGGCCTCTCCCGTGGCGGGGTCGGTCTCCTCGGCGAGCAGGCCGACGTCGTTGGCGTGTGTGAGGGCGGTCTGGAACACCTGCCGTGCACGGACGACCTGGCCGGTCAGGGCGAGGGCGTGGGCGAGCCAGAAGGTGCACAGCAGGAAGGCTCCTTCCGCTTCCTCGATCTCGTCGCCGAGGTAGCGGCGGACCAGGCCGTTGCGGTCGGTGAGGTGGGTGGCGACGCCCAGCACGGTGGACTGGACGCGGGGGTCGTGCGGAGACAGGAAGCCGACGATGGGCAGCATCAGCGCCGAGGCGTCCAGCTCGTCACTGCCAAACGCCTGGGTGAAGGCCCCCAATTTGGGGTTCCAGCCGCGCTCTTCGATGGCTTGGCGGATCGTGTCTCGCTCATGCCGCCAGTGGGGTACGCGTTCGCCGGCCTTGAGGGCGGGGGCCATGGCGATGGCGCGGTCCAGGGCGACCCAGCACATCAGTTTCGAGTGCAGGAAGTGTCTGCTCGGTCCGCGTCTCTCCCAGATGCCCTGGTCGGGCTCGGTCCAGCGACGGGCGGCCGTGTCGGCTGCCTGGACCAGGAGGGTGCGGGTGGGTGGGTCCAGGTGCTCTCCGGGTGGGAGGGTCTCGTGGGCAGCGTCGAGAAGTTCGCCGTAGACGTCGAGCTGGCGTTGGCGCCAGGCGTCGTTGCCGGTTCGCACGGGGGTGCTGTCGCGCCAGCCGGCCAGGTGGGGCAGCAGCCGCTCGCTGAGGTCGCGTTCACCGCCGATGCCGTACATGATCTGCAGGTTCACGCCGCGGTGGAGCTGGGTTGCCGCGGCGCGGGCGAGGAAGCCGAAGAACTTGTCCTTCTCCTTCTCGCAGGCGGCGGTGGCGAGTGCTTGGAGGGTGAAGCTCGCGTCACGGACCCAGGTGTAGCGGTAGTCCCAGTTGCGTGTGCCGCCGGGGAGTTCGGGCAGTGAGGTGGTGGCCGCGGCCACGATGGCTCCCGTAGGGGCGAAGGTCAGTCCCCGCAGCACGCGTCCGCTGTGTGCCACCTCGTCCTGCCAGGGGCCGACGTAGCGGCGGTGGAGCCGGGACCACGAGCGCCAGCCCTCGGCGGTGTCGTTCAAGCGCCGCCGGATACGCCCCTCCCGCCAGCGCGCCGGCTCGCTGCCCCACGCCGGCCCGACGTGCAACGCGAAGCCGAGGCGGTCCGATGTCCGCAATGTGAACCGGCCGTACGCGGTGGCACCGCTCACCGTCAGGTCGACGGGGCTGGACAGCAGTAGCACGTGGGCGCCGCCGTACGCGACGAGCCCGCCCCGGACCGGTGAGAGGAGCGGGTGGACGAGTCCGAATTCCGGGCGTGGCGCGTAGGCGATGTCGAGGGTCATCCGTCCTTCGGTGCAGGTGACCTGGCGCAGCAGAATTCCGGGGGAGGCGTCGCCGAGTGCGTGTCCGCGCTCGCGCCGTCCCAGGGCGAGCGCGTCCCGTACGACTGCCGTGCCTCCAGTTGCGCGGAAGGTCGTCTCCAGAACGAGGGTCTCCTCGACGTAGCGGCGGCTGACGTCGGCGGGTCCGGCGGGACGGATGGACCAGTGGCCGGCATCCTCGTCGAGGAGCCGGGCGAAGATCGCCGGGCTGTCGAAGCGGGGAAGGCACAGCCAGTCCACCGAGCCCTCGGAGGTGACCAGGGCGGCCGAGCGGCAGTCGGACAGCAGGGCGTGGTCACCGATCGGTCGCGCGCTCACCGACCGCAGCCCGTCTGCCCCGGGCTCGGCCAGGACGGTCTGAGCCGCCGCCATCGGGACAGGCCCACATCAGGTGCCGGTCGGTGATCCATCACAGCCTCCCTGCGCAGCGAACTGACCTCACTCAAGCGGCACCATCGGCGGGCCGGACCTCCCGACGCCGCTGTTGTCATGACGGAGTACCACGATCCGGCGAGGCCACCTGGTTGGTCGTTACCGGAGCCCGAGCGATGCCCTCGCCATCGCATCGCCGATCCCCAATCAGCTGGGACGCCCCCGGGCAGTGCACTGAGGGCTGAGCGCGAGGAAGCTCCGGTGATCGCTCTGCCACTCGTCGGTGACGCCGAGGCCGAGTTCTGGCGCGATGAGGCTGAGCGCCGGAGCGCCCAGGCGTGCCCAGGGAAACGGGGGGCCCCGATGGCCATGGGTGTCTTCCACCCATGCGGTGCAGCGCTCCGCAACGTCGATCTGCTCGACCTCGACGAGCAGGACACCCGCCGGCGCGATGAGCTGGGTACACCGTCGGAGCAGGGCACGGGGGTCGCCGCCGATACCGATGTTCCCGTCGGCCAGCAGGAGGGTCTGCCAGGCTCCCTCGCCAGGAAGGGGGGCGAACACCGACCGGCACAGTGCCGTCCCACCGAGGGCGGTGGTGCGGGCGACCGCCCGCGGGGCAACGTCGATACCGAGGGCGGGAATGCCCTGGTGCAGGAGCGCCCTGCACAGGCGGCCCGGTCCGCAGCCGATGTCCAGAACGGGGCCGACGCAGCGCTCCAGCAGCGTCTCGTCGGCCCTGGTGGGCTGTGCGTACCAGCGGTGCACCGGCAACCGGGTCCACCGTCCGTACGCCAGCCTTAGGTACACCGGCCCGCCGCCGGTTCGCAGGGCCAGTGCGTAGGGGTCCTGGTGTGCGGGCTGAGGTCGGTTCTCCTCGCTCGTCACGGCTGGCCGTCGGGGCCGGTCGGGGGGCGTTCCTCGTCGGCGCGGGTGGCCCGGCGGACGCGGCGCAGCTTGAGTGCGAAGGCCAGCGCCGAGGCGCCGAAGAGCACACCGGTGATCGCCAGCCATCGGCCGAGGTAGACCCCTTCATGCAGTCGCGTGTCGCCTTGGTAGGGGATCGCCAGATCCAGGATGAGGGGGAACCACACGAGGAGCAGCACCCCGCACAGGAAGGTGGGGACGCGCAGGTAGTTGATCCACGGCACCTGCGGTACGCCGCCCGAACGGTGCCGCAGGACGGAGTGGGCGGACAGGTCGGCGAGCGAGTACAGGGGCAGCAGGATCAGATCGTGGAGGATCGCCGCGCCCACGAACCAGATCGCCACGTCAATCGGCCGGACGGCGAACAGGCGCACCATGGCGTAGCCGACAAGGGCGAACGAGCAGATGAGCACGAGGAGATGTAGGGGCCCGGAGCCGTACCAGCGGACGAAGCGTGCCATGGTTCAGGTCCTGAAGGTGAGCCGGTGCACCCACTTGGTGTTGTTCACACCGGGGTTGGCCGGGACGATGACGCGGGCCGGGAAGCCGTGGTCGATGGAGAGGTCCGCGCCGTTGACACGGAGGGCGAGCAGGGCCCGGGGATCGTGGATCTGGTTGCCGCGCAGGACCACCGAGCTGTATGGGCCGGGTGGTTGGACCGATTCCACCAGCACGCTTCCGGCGTCAGGAAGGCCGGCCAGAGCGGCAAGATCCGCCAGCCGCAGGCCGCTCCAGTGCTGGTCCTCGGTGGACCATCCTTCGACGCAGGCGATCGGCAGCGCGGCGGCGTGCTGGCGCATCGTGAGGAGCTGCTCACGGGTGAAGACCAGTGGCGTCGTCCCGTGACCGTGCAGCGCCAGACGCCAGCTCGGGCCGATGTGCGCCGGGGAGACGCCGACCGCAGCCGCTGTCTTGTTGATCTGGAAGCCGTTCGGGCCGCCCCCCGGGTTGCGGTTGTGCGGAGCGAGCAGGGCGGTGTTGCGCAGCCGGCCGCCGATGCTCTGCCCCGCGGTGACCACGAGCAGAAGCAGCGACCCCGTCCCGACCATCGCGACGGCGCCGCGCCGGGTCATCGTGGGCGCCGCGGGTGCGGTCGGCACCAGTCCGTCCAGGTCGGGGGGCTCGGGCCTCGTATGAACCAGGTCGGTGCGCAGTTCGGTTGCCAGGTTGCGTGAGCGCAGGGCGCGGGTCATCCGGCCAAGTTTGAGCACCACGTGAACGACGAAAGCGGCGATGAAGACCCAGGCGCCGTAGAAGTGCAGGGTGTAGAACGAGCCGGGGAAGACGTAGTACAGCTGGATGTTGAGGATGCCGGTGACGAACTCGAAGATGGCCCCGCCCACCAGCAACAGCAGGGACAACCGCTCCAGCCCGTGGGCGACCGACCGGACCGGCAGCCACTCGAACAGCTTCGGGATGACCGACCACAACTTGGCCAGCAGTACAGGGACCAGGACGACGCCGAGGGTCACGTGCACGCCCTGGGTCAGCCGGTACAGCCAGTACGGATGCGTAGGCCAGTCGAACAGGTAGAAGCCCAGCAGGCCCTTGTCGGGGGTCTGGTCGTTGAGGGGGCCCAGATCCGGGTTGTAGGCGGCGTAGGACAGTGCGCCGGTGACGAAGAGCACCGGGATGCCGACCAGCAGCACCAGGCCGAAGACCGATGTCAGCCAGGGGCCGCGGATCGGGCTGCGCCAGAACCCAGGGCGGAAGGGTCCCGGAGGCGCAGGTGTCTGCTCGACCCGCCGCGCGATCGCCCGGGCACGGGCGGCAGCCGTGGCGACACGAGCCGCTGCGCCGGCGGCGATCCGCTCGACGCGGCCGCGCGCAGGGGGCTCGCCCGGCGTCGGACGCTCTGGCCCCCCGGACGTGCCGGGAGCCGACGGCTGTCCGCCACTCATCCGTCGTCTCCTCCGTCGCAGGTCCACTCTCTCTGAGAGCAGGCGGCTACAGTCGCGCCTTCAGTACATATCCCAGGAACATCCATAAATGGCTACCCCTGGGCCAATTGCACCCATCTGCCCGGCCGAACGGTGCACCCGGCCCTGGGTTCGGCTCCGGCGTCGCTGGAGCTTCGCCGACTGCCGGATGTGCCTCCATGCGGGCCCCGGCGACGGCCGCGCCGAGCAAGTGGCCGATCACCGTGACCGTACGGGCCTCCCCACGGAACGCGGACGAACCGGCCGCGTGTGATCGTTCGCAAGACCCTTGGATGTCACGGTGGCACCGTGGGTGTCCGTCTGCGCACCGCCACCACCATCGCTCTGCCCACCGCGCTCATTGCGGCCGTCGTCACCGCGGTCCGCACCGACGGCGTGCGCGGTGACCCGGGCCGTATCCTGATCCGGTACGGCTTCGCCCGGCTAAGGGCTGTCCCTGGCGGGCGGGCGTCGGGGCCGGACTGTTTCTTCTGGTGATGGGGAAATGGGCCGGGGAGACGGTCGGGCCGGATGTGGGGGAGACCTGCCGGGAGTTGATCCCGTCGGGGAGCGCGTTCGTGTTCCTGGCCGAGCATCGCGGCGTTCTCGGCTGAGATGTTCGCGGACAGGTACCCGTCTGCGAACGGGCGGCCGAGCATGCCACCGCAGGTACTGGCTGCCGCGATCGCATTGCAGGCCCTGTATGGGTGGGCTGTCGGACTTCGAAGCCGTCCAGGAATTGCGGTGTGACCTGCGGTGGAGGCCGCGTGCGGGCTGGGTGGGGCCCCGCCGGCGGGGCGCGCCTGCCCGACCCGCCGTGCGACGGCCCGGAGACTGGCGGCAGCCCGGCCGGTGAGAGCCGCCGCAGCCGCGCGTGCCCCCTGAAACGCTCCCGCGCATGCCTTTCATCCGTTGCGGGCTGCGGCCCGCCGGACGCATTCGATGCGGCGGCCCGTCAGCCATTGACCATCGGCCGTCTCCTCCATCTTGGCGTCTTAAGGGGGACGATCGCCTGGTGTCATCAGTGTCTGGCACGGGGGCACCTACAACCTCGCGCGGGTCTGCAAGCTGACACAGGTCCCGGCGGCAGGCCGGGTCCGGCATATAGCCGGGTGGCCGCCGCCAGCCGAACGGCCGAGCCGTTGCTCGGCACAAGTCGACGGATGCCTCGGAGGTTGCCTCATGATGGTCGGGTGAGACGCCTCAGCGCAGGGCACCACGCCGCCGCCTTGCCCGGCCGCACCGGGCTGACCAGGGAGCTTGGCTGGTTCATCCTGATCGGTCTCGCCTCCACCGTGGCCCAGGCGCTGCTGTACTGGGGCATGCGGCACTGGTCGCCGCCCGTGCTGGCGAATCTTGTCTCCCTCGTCGTCGTCACGGTTCTCAACACCGAGGCCAACCGCCGGCTCACTTTCCGTGGGTCTGCGGTCCGGGCCGTCCGGGCGCATGCGGGCGCCGGCGGCCTGTTCATCCTGACGTACCTGATCACCTCAGGCGTGCTCCTGCTCTTCCTCCGCTACCGGCCCACCTCCTCACCGGCGGCGGAGACCTTGGTGCTGGTTCCCACGTTCGCCCTGGTGACCGGTTTGCGCTTCACGGTGCTACGGCTGGTCGTGTTCCGGCGCCACCGCTGATGCCGTGGTGCCGGACAAAGTCGGCGGCCAGGATCAGTGCCCCGCACGCCACACCACGGTGGCCGGTCCCTGAGCCGGGTTGTTGACGCCGAACCGGCGCTGTGTGTCCGCGGCGTGCAGCGCCCGGGCTCGCGGCGGCGAGCGGCTCCGGGGCACCCGGCCGGCGTCTGCCATCCGCGTCAGGTACGCGGCAGGCTCCGGCCACGGCGTCGGTCCAAAAGACGCCGTGCCGCGGCGGAGCGCAGGCAGGCCCCGAGCGCGACACACACGGCGGCCGTGCCATATGCCCACGCCTGGAGGGGGAAGCCAGGCAGCAGCCGGGTGCTGAGGTAGAGGACGGTGCCCGCGACGGTGACGGTCAGCCACTCCCAGCGGCCGTCGAGCGCGACGAGGCCGACGACGAGCAGCGAGTACCAGGGGTAGTTGGGTGAGACCAGCAGCAGGCCCGTGCCGGTCAGCAACAAGGCACCGCGCCAAGGGCGGGCCGGGTCGCCGTGCCACCACACATATAGGGCCGTCAGCGCGAGCAGCACGATGACGGTCACTCCCGCGGCGGTGTCCGGCAATAGCAGCCGCAGCAGGGCGAAGCGGTGCACGTCCCCGGGTTCGTACCCCTCCTCCTGGAGGTAGCCCGGCAGATAGCCCAGGACGCCCGCGCCGGAAGCAATGACGTAGGGCAGGTAGGCGAGCACGACAACAGCGAGCAAGGCCGACACCACGCGCACCACCCGCGCCGGACTGCGCTCACCGGACAGGGCGCCCGGCAGTGCCAGAACGGGGAGCAGTTTCACGGCGATCGCGGCGCCGAGGAGCGCGCCACGGCGGGCCCCCGCGGTGGCGGTGCCGAGAGCGAGCACGGTGAGCAGGACGCCGAGAGTGTCGATGTGGGCGTTGTTGACCGCTTCGAAGGGGACTGCCGGACACCACCCCCACAGGGCGGCGCGGGCCGGGGCCCGGCGCGGGTCGCCGCGTCGGCGCCCCACGGTGAGCAGGGCGAGGGTGGTGCCGAACGCCAGGACGGCGCCCCCAACTTGGAGCGGCTTGTGGCGGCTGTCCGGTGGTGACAGGACGTGAACGGCGAAGAACCAGCCCTCGGCGACGGGCGGATAGATGGTGGGGACCGTGGGGCGGTTGATGCGGACGCACCCGCCGCCGTCCGTTCGGGTCAGTCCCCAGCCCTGGCAGGAGCCCTTGGTGGGGAAGAGCCAGTCGTCGCGCAGCTTGGCGAGTTCGGGTGAGGCGGGCGGGTAGGCGTACGGGGAGATCCCGGCGGCCTGGACGCGGCCGTCCCAGGCGTAGCGGTACATGTCGTTGCTGGTGCGGGGCGGTGCGGCGAGCGCCGCCAGCGACACGGCAGCCGCACCGGCCAGGACCAGGCAGGTCGCGGCTCGCTCCGGGGCCTTGCGCACAGCCCATACCGCGGCGGCGAACAGCGCCCACGCGACGCCGTAGCCGGCCAGCAGGCGGCCCAGGTTGCTCTGATTGTCGCCTGCACGAAGGGTGTCGACGACGACGATGGTGAGTGCGGCGAGGAGGGCTGCGGTGGCGAAAGTGCTGTTACGGCCCCAGGTGCGGTTCATGGGTGCGGCGGGCTGCCTTGGCAGTGGCTGGGGGGATTGATGGTGTGGGGAGGCGGTGCCGCTCATGGGTGTCCGGGCCTCCCGGTGACCGTGACGTGCTTGTCGTGATGCACAGGCTGAGGGCGGTGCAGTCCCATAAACGGGCGGCCCTCGGCCGTCCACCGGCCGGTCAGGGTCCACCCCGCAGCCTCGGCTGCATGCAGCAGGGCGGTGGCGCCCAGGCGGGACCTGGGGGAGGCGCGGCCGTGCCGGCCGTGGCCGTCCTCGACGCGGACGGTGAGGCGCTCGTCCGCGTCGCGCGAGTCCGCCTCTGCCGGCAGGCGCGCGCCGGATACGACCACAGCACGGAGGCGGCCGAGGAGAGCAACCGGGTCGTCGCCGATACCGACGGTGCCGTCCATCAACAAGACGGTGTCCCAACGTCCTTCCCCCGGCAGACGGTCGAAGACGGACCGGCGCACGGCAGTACCCCCGCGCTGCCGGGTCCGGGCCACCGCGGCCGGGCTGACGTCCACGCCGAGCGCCCGAAGGCCCCGGGCGGCCAGGGCCGCCACCAGACGGCCCGGTCCGCAGCCGACATCGAGAACGGGGCCAGTACAACGGTGCAAGACGCCGGTGTCGGCGGCGTCGGGGACAGCGCACCAGTGCTCGACGTCCAGTGGCAGCAGTTTCCCCTCCCTTCCGGCGCCGCCCGGATGGGCCGGTGGCGACAGGCGGCGCAAGAAGAGCGGGCCGCGACCGGTGCGCAGAGCGTGGGCGTAGGGGGTGTCGGTCCACGGCTCGCCCGGCTCCGCTGTACCAAGCCGATCGGCCGAAAGTGTCTGGGCGTTGAGCTGGGCAGGCCACACCACCAGGGTCTGCGGATGTCGTCGAGCCGCAGTCTGCGTCGTCCGCTCGGCGAGGGCAGGGTCCGTACCGCTTGCCGTGCCGCTCACCGCCCAGCCTCCGCGAGCGAGTTCATGGTGGCGGCGAAGCGCGAGCCGGGCGCGCAGCAGGCGGCGACCGCGGCGGCATCGGCGGCGGTGTCCACATCGCGCAGCACCGGCAGGTCGCTCACGCTCAGCCCCGCCTCGACGAGTCGGCACCGCTGGATCGCCCCGGTGCGGTCGGTGGACATCGGCACGCCCCGGGCGAGGGCCGCCGCGCGCGCCGGATCGGCGAAACCCAGCGCCCAGAATCCCCCGTCCGTGGCCGGCCCGAACCAGGCGTCGTGGTCGTCTCTGCCGACAGCCGCAAAGAGGTCCGCGGTCAGTTGGGGAGTATCCATGCCGACCAGGAGGGCCGGTCCGCGGTCGCAGTGGCCGAAGGCGGCCGCGATCCGCTCGTCCAGGCCGCCGGATCCCTGGGGCACGATGTCGATACCGGGCGGCAGCCAGGGACCGGGAGCACCGTCGAGAACGAGGACGCGGCGCCGGGCGGGAGCCTGGAGCACCGTGTGTAGCGTGTCGGCGAGGGCGGCCTCGGCAAGAGCGGCCGCTTCCTGGGGCGTGTAGGGCGGGGTGAGCCGGGTCTTGACCCGCCCCGGGGCGGGTTCCTTGGCGATGACCAGCAGGATGGCCGGCCCCGTGGCCGGGTGCCGGGCGTTCATCGTCCGCCTCCCCGGGTGGTTGCCGCCGACACCGGATCGCCGGCGGGCCGTTCCGCGAGAACTGCGCGCATGTCCCGTACCGCCTGCCAGGTGCCGCGCCATGTGCCGGTGACCTTCGAGCGGCCCGTGCGCGGGCGGTACGGCACATCCGTCTCCGCCACCCGCCAGCCTGCGTCGGCGGCGCGGACCAGCAACTGCAGCGGGTAGCCGGAGCGCCGGTCGGTCAGGTTCAGGGCGAGCAGGGACTCGCGGCGGGCGGCGCGCATGGGACCCAGGTCGTGCAGCCGCAGTCCGGTGCGCCGATGGATCAGACGGGCCAGCTCCAGGTTGGCCAGGCGGGCATGCAGTGGCCAGGCGCGGCGCGTGACGGGCCTGCGGCGGCCCAGTACGAGGTCGGCGGAGCCGTCGAGGACGGGCCCGGCGACAGAGGGCAGCAGCGTGGGGTCGAGGGAAGCATCGCAGTCGCAGAAACAGACGACCTCGGCCGTGGCAGCGGTCAGACCCGCGTGGCAGGCGGCGCCGAAGCCGCGCCGCGGCTCGTGGACCACATGCGCCCCGAGGACGCGGGCGATGTCCGCCGAGCTGTCGGTCGAGCCGTTGTCGACGACGATCGCGCGCCACCCCGAGGGGATGCGGTCCAGTACCCACGGCAGGGCCTCGGCCTCGTCGAGGCAGGGCAGCACCACGTCCACAGGGGCAGGCGAAGGGGGAGATGTCTCGATCACCCCACTCACCTTACGAGGACGAAGCAGGCAAAAGGGATTTGGTGATCTGTGGATCGCTGAAGTCCGCCGCCGCTCCCGCCAACGGCCGAACGCCGGCGCGAGACTCGGTGGCGTGAAACGCGAACTCGTCGCGGACGACGACCCCGCCATCTCCGAGGTCGTCGCCGGCTACCTGGACCGGGCGGGCTTCGCCGTCGACGCGGCCGGCGACGGTCCCGCCGCCGTGGTCCGGGCCGCCGCCCAGCCGCCCGACCTGGTGGTGCTGGGCCTGATGCTGCCCGGCATGGACGGGCCGGAAGTCTGCCGCCACATCCGCGAGAACGGCCCTCTCCCGGTGATCACGCCGACGGCGCGCGGCGACGAGGAGGACCGCATCCTCGGCCTGGAGGCCGGGACGGACGACTACGTCACCGAGTTCTTCAGTCCCCCGCGAACTCGCGCTCAGGGTGCAGTCGGTGCTGCGCCCTGCCGGAGCACCGGCCGCCGCCCAGACCGCACCGGCCGAGTCCCGGCTGCGCGCCGGATCCCTCGCCCTGGACCCCAACGCTCGCCGCCCCACCCGCCACGGCACCGAACTCGCCCTGCCCATCCGAGAGTTCGACCTGGCGGAGTACTTTTTACGCAACCCCGGGCAGGCGGCGAGCCGGGGGAAATGATGCGCCAGGTGTGGGGCTGGGAGTTCGGCGACCCGTCGACCGTCACCGTCCATGTACGACGCCTGCGCGAGAAGACCGCGGACGACCCGGCACGCCCCCGCCCGATCAACACTGTGAGGGGCGTGGGCTACCGCTTCGCCCGTCCCCTGGCGGACGACGGAGCCGATGATGCTGCGTGGCACCTTCCTCATCGCGGTCTACGCAGCCATCGGTGCGGCCGGCGCCGGACTGCTCGGCACGGACGTCCTGCGGCTCCTGTGCAAGCACCCGGTCGCGCTGTTCCTGGCCGTGGTCGCCGCCGTAACGGTCACAGCGATGCTCGCCGGAACCATGCTCGTGTCCTGGGCGATGCTCCTGTCCGACCACGACCTGTTGATCGGGACGATGGTCCGCTCCATCGCGGCGGTCGTCTCGCTCGCGGTGGCGCTCGCGCTCGGCCGCGACGTCGTCCGCGGCGGCCGAGCCCTGGCCGAGGCCACCCGCGCCCTCGGCGACGGCGGCAGTTTCACCCCGCCCGCCGCCGAACTCGCCGCCACCAGTGCGAAGCTCGCCGCATCCCGGGAGCGGGAGAGGGAGAAGGCCCTGGAGGACTCCCGCCGCGAACTGGTCGCCCGGATCTCCCATGACCGAGGCCCTGGAGTACGGCATGGTCGACGACCCGTACGTCTACCACGCCCGCATCCGCGCGGAGGCCGGGCGCATGAGCGGCATGGTCGGCGACCTCTTCGAACTCTCCCGCATCCAGGTCGGCGTGCTCGCCCTGAACACCCCCGGACATCGGTCGGCCTTGTCGCCGACGCGCTCGCGGGCGCCGACGCCCTGGCCAAGGAACGCGGCGTACGGATCACCGGCGACGTGGTCGAGCCCGTCCCGTCGAGGTCGACGGCGGCGAGATGTCCCGCGTCCTGGCCAACCTGCTCGTCAACGCGATCCACCGGACGCCGACCGACGGCACGGTCGCGGTCTCCGCACGCCGGGAGGCGAACAGCGTCGTCGTGTCGGTGACCGATGGTTACGGCGGCATTCCCCCGGGACCTGCCCCGCGTCTTCGACACCGGCTGGCGCGGCACCGACGCCCGTACCCCACCGGCCGGAGCAGGTCTGGGCCTGGCGATATGCGCGGGATCGTGGAGGCCGGCAAGGGTGCGCGGCATTGCGCAACGCCCCCGGCGACTGCCGCTTCGAGGTCCGCCTGCCCGCCGCCGGCTGAGGAGCTTGCCGACGAAGGACCGGCGCTGACGGCGAAGGCAGGGCCGGTCCTTCGCCCTCTTCAGGGCCGGCATCCGGCCGGGAGGGAGGGGTCAGCCGGCTCGCAGCGGGGACGTCGCGAACTCCGCCATTCCCTCCAAGAAGGCGACCTCCGGCTTCCAGCCCAGTTCGTCGCGCAACCTGCGCGACGAGGCGGTGATGTGGCGGACGTCGCCGAGCCGGTACTCCCCTGTGACTACCGGCGCCCGCCCGCCGTGCGCCTCGCCCAGTGCGCCGGCCATCTCCCCCACCGTGTGCGGCTCGCCGCTGCCGACGTTGTACGCCCGCGCGGCCCCCTCCGGCAGGCCGAACAGCCCGTCCAGTGCCGCGAGGTTGGCCCCGGTGACGTCCCGTACATGGATGAAGTCCCGTCGCTGGCCACCGTCCTCGAAAACGCGCGGTGCCTCACCGCGCTCCAGCGCAGACCGGAACAGCGAGGCGACGCCCGCATACGGGGTGTCACGCGGCATCCCGGGCCCGTACACGTTGTGATAGCGCAACGCGGCCACCCGCCCGCCCACGGCGCGCGCCCACACGGAGGCGAGGTGCTCCTGCGCGAGCTTGGTGGCGGCGTAGACGTTGCGCGGATCAAGCGGGGCGTCCTCGGCCACCAGGCCCGGGGAGAGCGGCTCGCCGCACCTGGGGCAGGGCGGTTCGAAGCGTCCCGCCTCCAGGTCGGCCACCCTGCGCAACCCCGGCTGTACGACACCATGCGACGGACACTCGTAGCGTCCCTCTCCGTAGACCACCATCGAACTCGCCAGCACCAGACGCCGCACCCCGGCCTCCGCCATGCCGGCCAGCAGCACCGCGGTGCCCAGGTCGTTGCAGCCCACATAAGCGGGGGCGTCGGCGAAGGCCTTGCCGAGTCCGACCATCGCCGCCTGGTGGCAGACGGCGTCCACACCCTGCAGGGCCTCGGCCACGGCCGACGCGTCGCGGACGTCCTCGTGCCTCCAGTCCACCCCGACGGGGATCTGCGGGGACGCGCGGTGCGCGGCGGGCAACAGCGCGTCAAGCACGCGCACCTCGTGGCCGGCGCCGGTGAGGGCGGTGACGACTTGCGAGCCGATGAAGCCCGCACCTCCGGTGACCAGGATCAACATGCCACCGACTGTATGGGCACAGGCCCGCCCGGCGACCGTACGACGCCGGAACGTCAGAAGTTCGCCAGGTACCGTACGGGACCGCCTGACAATTGTGTGCGTCCGGACTCCATGTTCCGGCAGATGGCAATTGCAGCTCGCCGGGTCCAACGACACCTGGCCGAGTCGTCAGCCGTCCGGGAGCAGTGCGCTGTAGAAGATGTGGACCTCAGCGAACGCTTTGCGGGTCTGTGGGATCCCTGGCGGCAAGTCATGCGCTGCTGGCGATACCCGTCGCACTCATCGTCGTGATCCCGGATCCTCGTCTTGGTGGGCTGGCCCAGGTGCTTGGCGCGCAGTTTCGGCGACCCGCAGGTCCCAGCCGGTGGCGACGCGGACCTGCTCGGCCGAAACGCCGGGGTGCACTGCGACCAACCGGAGCTCTTCGTCGATGCCGTCCCGCGCCGTGATCTCGAGCTCGGTGATCACCCGCGCACACCCTTGCCATGGGACTGCACGCCACCGTCGGGCTCACGGATCCGCCGCGGGCCCGGGGAGGTGCAGAATTCCAGGTCAGCGGGCGTGGCATGGCCATCTCTCCCACCGTCCTACGCCGGTACTTCGGCGTGCAGGATGTTGGCGAACTTTTCCAGGCCAACGGATTTGGATGCCTTTACCAGGACGACGTCGCCGCTGGTGAGCAGGCGGTTCAGGAGCGGCCGGAGAATGTCCGGGTCGTCGGCCGATTCGATACGCAGGGGCGAGGACGGGCGGGCGGATTCGGCGAGCGCGGTCATCTCGTCGCTGGTGCCCACGGTGACCAGGACATCGATGCCCAGATCGCCGACGAGTCGGCCGACCTCGGCGTGGGCCGCCTTGACGGTGTCGCCGAGTTCCTTCATCTCTCCCAGTATCGCGACAGTCCGCCGGTCCCCGGCAAGGGAGATGAGCGTTTCGAGGCCGGTGCGCATGGACTGGGAGTTGGCGTTGAACGCGTCGTTGATGATCGTCACGCCGTCTGTACGCTCCAGGACTTGGAGCCGTCCCGCCGACACCGGCTCGGCGGTGGACAGTGCTTCGGCGCGCGAGGACCACCAGCAGGCGCACCGCCCGCAGCAGCCCGGAGCGCACTGCGGCCGGGAGGCCGGCCACTGAGTGCACCCGATGCCGCGCACCCGATCCTGCAGTGCGCACCGACGATGCCCGGCATCCACTCCACCGGGCGGAGTCCACCGGCCGGGAGTGCGCGGCATCGCCGGGGATGGTGCCGCGCATCCACCCGATGCGCACCCGCCGCGTTTCCCCTTGACCTCGGCCTGTGTCAAGACATCTCAGGGGGCTAAGAAGTCAAGCTGGCCTCCTGGGAGGTCGGCTTGTGGGCAAGGAAGCTGGCGATCTTCCATGTCAGCTTTTCGTCGGGCTCCTGCACCAGCTGAGCGTCGATGGTGAACCCGGCCCGGTTCAGCAACTGCGCAAGCTGGCCTGGAGGCAGGCGATAGGACTCGAAGGACACGGGAAGGCCGCCGTAGGCCTGTGTAGGACGACGGTGCTCACCGGAACCGACGTGACCCACGAGGAGAAGATGTCCACCGGGTGTCAGGGTGCGGTGGAACTCGGCAAACACGAGCGGCAGCAGTTCGGGAGGCGTGTGATGGGTGGAGTAGAAGGCCAGGATGCCGCCGAGCGCGTCGTCTGCGAACTCCAGGGCGGTGATGGATCCCACCGAGAACGGCAGGTCCGGAAAGGCAGTGCGCGCCAGTTCGATCATCTTCGGGGACACGTCGATGCCGATCGGCGACACCCCGAGCCCGGCGAGGTGCGCCGTCACTTTGCCCGGGCCGCAGCCCAGGTCTGCGACCGGTCCGAGGCCAGATGCCTGCACGAGTTCGGCGAACGCGGTCAGCATCGAGCGTGACAACGGGTCCAGTTCTGATGGGGGCTTGACGAGGGCGGCGTAGGCGTTGGCCACGGTGTCGTATGACTCCCGGACCTCAGACAGGTAAGAAGGCTCAGTCACGCGGGGACTCTAGACGGATGCACTGACATCGCCGCTGCCCGGGCTTCTGGGTCCCGCAGGAGCTTGGAGGAGGGGTGCGAAGGCGTGTTGTTCATCGAAGTGCTGCTGGGTCTGGAGGCAGTGGTGGAGTTGACCGAGGAAGCGGTTCAGCAAGTGCCGTTGTGCGGCGGCGTGCCAGTCTCCGTGGTCGCGTCGGCGTCGGTAATGCGCGTTGGCTCCGGGTGAGGCGGTGAGGGCGGCGAAGGCCCAGAGGAAGCCGGCGTTGATGAGGCGGTTGTTCTTGACGAAGCGGCGGCCGACGAAGCGCTTTTTGCCGGAGGCGCGGGTGATGGGGGCGGATCCGGCGTACGACTTCAGCGCCCTGGCGTCGGCGAACCGTGCCCGGTCGTCACCCAGCTCGGCGAGTACGCGGGCGCCGAGCATGGGCCCCAGGCCGGGGAAGCTGAGCAGGATCTCGCTGTCGGCGTGCTGGTGAAAGGCGGCTGTGGCCGCCTCCGCGAGGTCGTCCGCGGCCTCGCAGGTGGCGTCCAGCTGCTTGAGCAGGGCCAGGAGCTGGTGGCCGAAGGCATCCTCGACGCCGGGGAGCTGGTGGGCGTACTCGGCGCGGAAGACGTCCCGCAGCCGCTCGGCTTCCGCGTCGCAGCCGCGGAGGCGCCCACTGCGTTTGAGGGCGGCCCGCAACTGGGCGAGGGTGAGCTTCGCGGCCTTGGTGGGGGTCGGGGCCAGAGTGAGGATCACTCTGGCATCGGCCCTGGTCAGGCCGCCTTGTTTGCCCTGGAAGGCCAGCAGAGCAGCGGGGTAGTACTCGCGTAGGTGCGAGCGGACCTGGTTGGCGACCTGCTGCCGGGTCCAGACCGCGTCCTGCTGTGCGCGGGCCAGGACCGTGATGGCCTGCGCGAGTTCGGAGTCGGCCGGCAGGGGCCGGTGGGCGTGCATGTCGGTGCGCAGAATGTTCGCAAGAACCAGGGCGTCGCCGGGGTCGGACTTCTTGCGGCTGACGCCGTGCCGGTCGCGGTAACGGGAGGCGGCCAGCGGGTTGATCGCGAAGACCCGGCGGCTGCCAGTGCGCAGGCTCGCGACCAGGAGGCCGTGGCTGGTCTCGATGGCCACCGGTATCGGATCGTCTGGGCTGTCGCCGTG
Organism: Streptomyces sp. NPDC087845; assembly: GCF_044742755.1. Lineage (NCBI taxonomy): Bacteria > Bacillati > Actinomycetota > Actinomycetes > Kitasatosporales > Streptomycetaceae > Streptomyces > Streptomyces sp. NPDC087845. The sequence goes on along the minus strand of NZ_JBIUVC010000029.1, from coordinate 48,649 downwards.
CTCGGCCATGAGGTCCAGGAGCTTGTGGTAGCCGGCCGCGTCGTCGGTGATACGGGCTTTGGCGAGCAGAGTGCCGGTGTCGTCGACGAGGGCGACGTCGTGGTGGCGCTCTGCCCAGTCGATACCGCAGAACACGGTCAAGTTGTCCTCCCGGGTCCGTCCGTTTATGCAGGTCACGAGCACATGCGGGTCACGCGGCGCCCTAATCCAAGGACTCGTTGGTCCGCCATCTCAGTAGCCGTTCGCGACACCAGCGCACTCCAGGGACTCGATCTTTCTGCAGAGCTCGCGGGCTCGCGGTTGAACAAGAGGTTGACCCTGGAGCGGGCTCGCGCCGTGACGGTCAACGTCCGAGCAGCCCCCGGGAGTTTCGCGGTGACCACGGAGGCGCCGGGCTGCGCCGCTCTTGACAGAGGCCTCAAGGGCCCGGGGAAACGGAGGCATCAGCCCGGCGCCCGCGTCATCACCGCGAACCCCGCAGGGGACAGCAATGCCGCTCTTTGAGGAGGCCTTGACGGCCAGGGGGGGATCCAGGCATTCGCTGTCCAGTGCGAGCAGTCGTCCCGGGTCGTTGCATGGGCCCGGGCCGTCTGCTTACTCACTGGATTAGGGGAAACGGTTGTACCAGCCAGGGTGCCTATGACTCGTAGCGACGGGTCAGCTCCGCCAGCAGCGGACGCCAGTCCTGGGGCCGGCCGTGACGGTTCACCGCGGCCACCGACCGCTCAGCTCGTCAAAGTGCCCTGGTGGAAGTACATGCGCCAGCCCAGTTCCGTCAGACGCCACACGGAGCTCCGCCATGCTCGGCGCCTGCTGTGGTCAGCGAAGTACGTCAGATGAACGATGCCGGGAGCGAGTACGGCCCCCGACATATCGCTGACCTCGACCGGAGCTTCGGGGGCCACCGAACCGTCACTCGTCACCGAGAGAATTGACGTCGCGTCCCAGCGCCGCCCCGACGCTCCGATCTCGAGGAACTCCGGGTCCAGGAGCTCCAAGACCAGGGCCGGCGAAGCACGCACGTCAGGGTCTAGAAGCCGCATCTCCGCCTCAATGGCCGCTTGAACGGCCTCACTCTCGTCTGCCATGCGCGAACCCTACGGACGTTCCTCGCCATGTCACAGCGAATAGTTCACGCAACCCGAGCAGCGATACCGGCAACGGCATCGTTTCTCGTCAACGTTTGTGGCCGGGTTGATCACCAACTGCCTCCGGAACCCGTGCACAAGTGCTGTCGCTAGTGCTGTGACCGGCAACGTTCACCGGTTTGCCATGGATGAAGGGACTGTAAAACGTTCGGTGTAACTCCCGATCATGGAAGATGCATCGATGACCAGCAATAACGTGCCTGAGGTCGAGACTGTCGAGCCGTCTGAGGCGGTGCCGTCGAAATCTGTGGACGACCGGCTGATTGACGAGCTGGTGGGCCGGGCTCAGGCCGAGGGCTTGCAGCTGACCGGCGAGGGCGGGCTGCTTCAGCAGTTGACCAAGCGGCTTTTGGAATCGGCCCTCGAGGGCGAGATCACCGACCACCTCGGCTATGACAAGCACGATCCCGCCGGGAAGAACGGCGGCAACTCACGCAACGGCACCCGCGCCAAGACCGTACTGACCGATGTCGGCCCGGTGAAGATAGCCGTGCCCCGCGACCGCGGGGGTTCCTTCGAGCCGAGGATCGTCAAGAAGCGGCAGAAGCGTCTGTCCGGCGTGGACGAGATGGTGATCTCGCTTGCGGCGAAGGGCCTGACCACCGGCGAGGTCCAGGCCCACCTGGCCGAGGTCTACGGCGCCGACGTGTCCCGCCAGACGATCTCCACGATCACCGACAAGGTCCTTGAGGGCATGGCCGAATGGCAGAACCGGCCCCTCGATGCCGTCTACCCGGTGGTCTTCATTGACGCCATCCACGTGAAGGTCCGCGACGGGGCGGTCGCCAACCGGCCCATATATGTCGCCCTCGCGGTCACGACCGAGGGGCGGCGGGACATCCTCGGGCTGTGGGCCGGCGACGGCGGCGAGGGCGCCAAGCACTGGATGCATATCCTCACCGAGATCAAGAACCGCGGCGTGAACGACGTTCTCATGCTGGTCTGCGACGGGCTCAAGGGCCTGCCCGACGCGGTCGAGGCCGTCTGGCCCCGCACGACCGTCCAGACCTGCGTGGTCCACCTGCTGCGGAACTCCTTCCGCTATGCCGCCCGCCAGGACTGGGACAAGATCGCGAAGGTCCTCAAGCCCGTCTACACCGCGGCGACCGAGGAGGCCGCCCTCGAGCGGTTCGCCGAGTTCGCCGACACCTGGGGCAAGAAGTACCCGGCGATCGTCCGGCTCTGGGAGAACGCGTGGGAGGAGTTCACCCCGTTCCTCCGCTTCGACACCGAGATCCGCCGCATCGTCTGCACCACCAACGCGATCGAGTCCGTCAACGCCAGGATTCGCCGAGCGGTCAAGGCCCGCGGCCACTTCCCCAACGAGCAGGCCGCCCTGAAGTGCGTCTACATGGCGATCATGTCGCTCGACCCCACCGGCAAGGGCCAGGCCCGCTGGACCATGCGCTGGAAGACCGCCCTCAACGCCTTCGACATCACCTTCGACGGCAGGCTTTCCGCAGCCCGTCAGTAACTCCAACAACCTGAGTTACACCGCTCGTTTGACAGACCCTGGATGAACGGAAAGTTGGGCAGGGCGGAGCCGATGTCTGGGCTACTGCGCTGAGGGAGCGCGCTGTGCGGTGAGCACGGGCTGGTAGTACCCGCTGGAGGCCGGACTGTGCCAGGCGATTTTGGTGAAGCCGGCTTCAGTCACGAACTCTGTCAGCTGCGGCGGCGTCAGCGCCCAGTGGGTGGTCCGGCGGACTCGGACCTGCCAGGTGTTCTTTGCGGGGATGAGCTGGAAGTGCTCCAGGTCGTAGCGTTCGCCGTCTTCGTGCCAGTGCCACAGCTGGAAGGTGATCGCTTGGCCGTCGTGTGTTTGCGAGACCTGGGGAGGTGTCGACGTGGGTCTGGTCTGACGCGTCTCGGCATAGGCCCGGACAGTGATCATCTACAGTCCGTTGTCTCGGAGTACCCGTCTCATGCCGAGGAGTGCCGTCCGGAGATCTTGCCCGGAGAGTAGGTGAGGTGACCCCCGTGGTGTGGACACACCTGACAATGGATCTTGATGGTCCAGGAAGGTGTAGATCTACATGGCACGGCCTTCGAAGTGCAGTGCGGAGTTCCGGTCCGACGCGATCGCGTTGTGGCGGGCTTCGGCCGGCAGGTGGACGTTCAAGGACGTCGCAGCCGATCTGAACGTCAATCCCGAAACGCTCCGTACCTGGGTGCATGACGCCGACGACCGTCCGGCCTCTGCCGCCGCGTCGCAGGACATCGAGGCCGAGCTGGCCCGGCTGCGGGCGGAGAATGCCCGGCTGGCCAAGGCGGAGAAGGAATGGCAGCTGGAACGCGAAAGCCTGCGCCGGGCAGCGGCGTATTTCGCCCGGGAGATGAAGTGAAGACCGCCGCTTGGGACTTCATATCCGCCCACGCCGAGGGGTTCGGCATCAAGCGGATATGCCGGGTGCTGGAAGTCTCCCGCTCCGGCTGCTACCGGTGGATCGCAGGCGCCGGCACGCGGGCCGAGCGGCAGGCCGCGGAGGACACCCTGGTCGACGAGATCCGAGAGATCCACGCCGAACACCGCGGGCACTACGGCGCGTTGCGCATCCATGCCGAACCGCGCGGCTTCGGCCATACCGTCAACCGCAAGCGGGTCGCCCGGCTGATGCGCAAGCACCACATCGTCGGCCGCCACCTGCGCCGGAAGAAGCGCACCACGATCCCGGACCGCCTCGCGCCGCCAGTGGCGGACCCGGTCCAGCGGGATTTCACCGCCGGCGCCCTGGACGAGAAATGGTGCGGGGACATCACATATGTGCAGGTCGGACCAACGTGGCTCTACCTCGCCTGCGTCGTGGACATCCGATCCCGCCGGGTGCTCGGCTGGTCGATGGCCCCGCACATGCGCGCCGAACTCGTCATCGACGCGCTCCAGGCCGCGGTCGCGACCCGTGGCGGGGACGTCGCCGGGGTGATCTTCCACGCGGACCGCGGATCGCAGTACACCTCGGCCGCGTTCGTCCGAGTCTGCGACCGGTACGGCGTCCGCAGGAGCATGGGCAAGGTCGGCTCGAGCTATGACAACGCCCTGGCCGAGAGCCTGTGGCCGGGGCCGAAGAGGGAGACGATGCACAGGAAACTGTTCGCGACGATGCGTCAGGCGCGGCTGGAGATATTCGAGTGGCTCACCTACGACAACGCCCGACGTCGGCACAGCGCGCTGTCCTACCTCTCCCCGATGGAGTTCGAACAGCAGCACTGCAAGACAGCTAGGCTCTCACTCGCAGCATGAATCCCCGTGTCCACACTCCGGGGGGCACCTCACTCCTACGCTCCCTTCGTCGGCGGGGCCGCAGACCTCACGACCGGCAAGTACAAGCTGACGTTCAGCGCGGGGGACCAGGCGGGCGCCGCCGTCCAGGTGCGCTCCCAGAAGCGCACCGACGGCCCGTGGACATACACGGCGGCAGCCGGGAAGGGAAAGTCCGCTTCGGACAGCTGGAACTCGGGGTACTCCGGCGGCAGTTACGACCTCACGGCCCACGGCCCGAACGGCTTCCTGCGCACCTTCAAGGGCAACAACAAAGCCGCCGAGCCGGAGGTGACGGCACGCCACGACGCCGGCAACCTGAAGCTCACCCTGACCAACCCGTCGACCGCCGACGCGCACCTCACCGTGACCAACGCGTACGGCGGCGGGCGCCAAACCTAAACGGTCCGCGCCGGCGCCACCGTCGTGCAGAGCATCGACCTGCGCGCCACCAAGCGCTGGTACGACCTGACGGTCGTGGTCGAGGGCAACGCCGGATACCTGCGGCGCCTGGCCGGGCACGTCGAGAACGGTCAGGTCGGCGTGAGTGACCCGGGCATCGCAACTGTGTGAGACCCGTGCCCCTCCGCCCGGTGGACGGAGGGGCACACACCCGGAGCATGACGAGGCGTCAGTGTGACGTGCCGGAGCTCACCACCCCGCGAGTACGCAATCCGCGACGCGATCCCGGCGGGCGGCTCAACCGCGCTGAGCACGGATGAGGTCGCGGTACCACGCGAAGGACGCCTTCGGGGTGCGGACCTGGGTGTCGTGGTCGACGTGGACGAGACCGAAGCGCTGGTGGAAGCCCTCGGCCCATTCGAAGTTGTCCATCAGGGTCCAGGTGAAGTAGCCGCGCACGTCCACGCCCTGGGCCACGGCGGTGTCGACGGCCTGGAGGTGGGTGTCCAAGTAGTCGATGCGGTCGAGGTCGAGGACGGTGCCGTCCGCGTTGACGACGTCCTCGGTCGAGCAGCCGTTCTCCGTGATGTAGACCGGCGGGAGTGCCGGGTAGCGCTCCTTGAGGCCGACGAGCAGTTCCCGTAGGCCGTCGGGGACGACGGGCCAGTCGAAGGAGGTGCGGCGGTAGCCCTCGATGGGGGCCTCTTCGAACGGCAGTCCCTCGGACGCCGGCGCCTGGATCCGGGTCGGGTTGTAGTAGTTGATGCCGAGCGCGCTCAAGGGGGCCGAGATCAGTTCGAGATCGCCGTCCCGCACGGAGCCGCCGAGGGTCGTGTCCGCGCCGAAGTCCGACAGGTCCGGGTAGGTGCCCGTGAGGATCGGGTCGTTGAACAGGCGGTTGTGCAGGTTGTCATAGGCTCGCGCGGCGGCGTGGTCGGCGGGGGAGTCCGAAGCGGGCCAGACCGGGGTGCAGTTGTTGGCGATCATCACCTGGAGGCCGCGCGCCCGCAGCTCCCTCAGCGCCAGGCCGTGGCCGAGCAGTTGATGGTGGGCGGCCGGCAGGCAGTCCAGGAACAGGGTGCGGCCCGGTGCGTGAGTGCCGAGACCGTAGCCCCAGACCATGTGGATGAACGGCTCGTTGAGTGTGATCCACTTCTGGACGCGGTCGCCCAGCCTGTCGGCCATGATGGCGGCGTACTCGGCGAAGCGGTGCGCGGTGTCGCGGTTCAGCCAGCCGCCGCTGTCCTCCAGGCCCTGCGGGAGGTCCCAGTGGAACAGGGTCGGGACAGGTTCGATGCCGCGTGCGAGCAGGCCGTCGACCAGCCGGTCATAGAAGTCCAGACCCCGGGGATTGACCTCGCCTGTGCCGGTCGGCTGGATCCGGGGCCAGGCGATGGAGAAGCGGTAGCCGGTGAGGCCCGCCTCGGCCATCAGCGCGATGTCCTCCTCGTACCGGTGGTAGTGGTCGCAGGCCACGTCACCGGTGTGCCCGTCGCGGATTGTGCCTGGCCGCGCGGTGAAGGTGTCCCATACCGAGGGTCCGCGGCCGTCCTCCTTGGTGGCGCCCTCGATCTGATACGACGCCGTCGAGGCGCCCCAGATGAAGTCCGCGGGGAGATGGTCCAGTGTCACGTCTAACCTCCTGAAACATGAGCAGGGCTCACGTTAACCCGCTCGATGGGATGATGGAAGCGTGAATCAAGATCGCACCGCAGGGACGCTGCGCCGGCTGCCGGTCCAGAAGCGCAGCGCCGAACGCTTCGAACGGCTGCTGGACGCTTGCGCCGAACTCCTGGACGAGGTCGGCTATGCAGGGCTGACCACCAAGGAGGTGGCCCGCAGGGCCGAGGTGCCCATCGGCACCCTTTACCAGTTCTTCTCCGACAGGGAGGGGCTGATCGGTGCGCTCGCCGCCCGCAATCTGGAGTCCTTCCTGGGGCGGGTCGCGGACCGGCTGGAGCAAGAGGAGCCCGAGGGCATCTCGGGCATCGTGGATGTGACCGTCGACGAGTTCGTCACCATGCGCCGGACGATCACCGGTTTCGGCGTGGTCGACTTCGGCGCGGTGGGACAGGACCACATCCTGGAGCCGACCCTGGACAACAACACCGCGGTCGCCGGAAGGCTGCGCTCACTGACCGCCTCCCTGATAGGGGTCCAGGACGACGCCGAATTCGAGATCGCGGTGCGGGTGGCCCTGGAGTGCGCCGACAGCGTGCTGCAACTCGCCTTCCGTATCGATCCGCTGGGCGACGCCCAGCTGATCGCTGAGTGCAAACGAGTCCTCAACAGCTATCTGAACGATCGACGCCGGTGACCGGCCCTAGCGGACGGCCTTGACCTTCCAGACCAATACCGCGCCCAGCGCGGACATGGCCGCAGAGCAGAGGAACAGCGAGCTGTAGCCTCCCGGACCGCCGAGCACGACCGAGGCGATCGGGGGGACGAGGACGTAGGGCAGGGAGGTCATCAGGTTGGCCAGGGCCATGTCTTTGCCGCGGTCCGCCGAGGCGGGGAGCACCTCGGTGACCAGGGCGGTGTCGACGGCCAGATACACGCCGTAGCCCAGGCCCAGGATGACGGCCGCGACCAGCGTCATGGTCCACGTGGGCGACAGCGCGAGCGGGACTGCGGCGACGGCCATCGTGACGCCGCCGAGGAAGACCAGCATGCGCCGCTTGCCCAGCTTGTCGGAGAGCCAGCCGCTGAGGACGACCGTAGAGATCGTGGCCAGGCAATTGATGCCGATCACGATGAGCAGACCGTCCTCGGTGGACTGGCCGGGGAACAACTTCTCGTAGTGCAGTACGTCGTCCAGGAAGTACGGCAGGTAGAGCGTGCCCATGCCGTAGCCGAGACCCATGATGAAGCGGGAGCTCATCGCCCAGACGAAGTCGGGGTGCGCGCGCGGGCTGATCCGGTAGCCGTCCAGGAAGGTACGCAGCGAGAACGGCTCGCGGTGTCGGCGGGGCAGCGGCGGATCCTTCATGGTGGTCGCGAACAGCAGGATCAGGAGCGGCAGTGCGGCCATCAGCAGGTACTGCGAGGCGAAGCCCGTGACCAGACCGATCAGTAGCCCGCCCGCGATCAGGGCGCCCGCCTGCGGGACCATGGCCCAGCCCAGCACGGCGCCGCGCTGGGCGACCGGGACCTGGTCGGGCACCACCGGGGAGAGTCCGGCGCCGATGATCATGAACGAGGCGGACAGCACGAGGGAGCCGAGCGCGACCCCGACGACCGTCGTCTGGAGGCCGGTGAAGACCAGCGTCGCCATGCAGACGAGCGAGCCCACGAGCAGCCACGGCCGGCGGCGGCCGAACCGGCTGGTGGTGCGGTCGCTGAGCGCGCCGGCCAGCGGTGCGATGACGATGCCCGAGATCGCGCCCATCATGCTGACCCAGGCGTAGCTGCCGACCTTCCCCGCCGGGTCGATCTGGGCGATCTGCTCGGGCATCAGGAACGTGGTGGGCACCTGCATCGGGATGAACACCCCGACGTTGGCCAGGACGTACAGGGCGACCCAGCCGGGGCCGACCCGGCGGACGGGCTCGGCGAGGGCCTCGGGGCGCTCGGACAGCCGGCTGCGCTCGGGGTGATCGGGCAGCTCGGGGGCAAGGCTCATCGGGACACTCTCTTGAGGTGGACGAGCTCGCTCGTCCAGTCGAAGGACAGCAGCGGCGGGAGGCCGTGGCTGAGCAGGACGGCGCCCTCGTGGACGGTGCCGGTGGTCTCGTCCCGGTAGCGGGCGTCGGGGTCGAGGCCCTTCAGCCGGGTGCGGGCGACCGAGCGGGTCAGCGCGGACGGCTGGAACTGGAAGACGACGACCTCGTTCTCGGTGAGGTACTGCACGGCGTCGTGCTCCAGGCGGTACTGGACGCCGCCGTGCACCACGGGCCGGATCCGCTTGTACTGCTCGACCAGCATGCGGGCCCAGGCCAGATCCTCCTCGCTCCAGTTCCGCAGGTTGCCGCCGATGCCCAGCGCCCCGGCCATCGAGACATGGAAGCGGTACCGGATCGAGGTCGGGCGGGCGCTGAAGCTGTGCGGGCTGTCGGTGACCCAGGCGCCCATGGTCCGGGCGGGCAGCAGCTGGCCGTGGCCGTGCTGGATCGCGACCCGGTCGGCGGCGTCGGTGTTGTCCGACGTCCAGACCTGGTCGGCGCGGGCCAGCACGCCCAGGTCGGCCCGGCCGCCGCCGCCCGCGCACGATTCCAGGTACAGGCCGGGACGGGCGGCGCGCAGCCGGTCCATCACCTCGTAGACGCCGCGCGTGTGCTCGATCCAGACCCGGTCGGGGTCGGCGGCACCAGGCTGCCCTGCCTCGCTGAAGGGCCGGTTCATGTCCCATTTGAGGAAGACCACGTCCAGCTCGGTGACGGTCCTTACCAGCCAGTCGACCGCCCATTCCCGGACGTCGCGGCGGGCGAAGTTCAGCACGTGCTGGTGGCGGCGCCGGGTGCGGGTACGGCCGTCCTGGCAGAGGATCCAGTCGGGGTGCGCACGGTAGAGGTCGCTGTCGGGGTTGACCGCCTCGGGCTCGACCCACAGGCCGAAGCCCATGCCCAGCGTGCGGACGTGGTCGGCGAGCGGGCCCAGGCCGTTCGGGAAGCGGTCGGGGTTGGGCCACCAGTCGCCGAGCCCGGCCATGTCGCTGGTGCGGGCGCCGAACCAGGCGTCGTCCACGACGAAGACCTCGACGCCGAGACCCGCGGCCAGGCCGGCCAGGTCGGTCTGCTGCTGCTCGCTGATGTCGAACTCGGTCGCCTCCCACGAGTTGAAGATCAAAGGGCGTTCGGCGGGACGGGCGGGCAGCACCTCGCGTTCGATGTAGGCGTGCCAGCGGCGGCTGGTGCCGCCGAAGCCGTCGGGGGCATACAGCCCGGTGAAGACGGGGGTCTCCAGACGCTCGCCGGCGGTCAGCTTCCAGACCAGGCCCTCGTGGCCGAACCCGCCCGTCCAGGAGGCGCGGCCGTAGGTGTCGCGGCGCAGGGTGATCCGGCGGCTGCCGCTCCAGGCCAGGGCCGCGCTCCAGACCTCGCCGTGCTCCTCGGCGGCGTCCTGCGCGTCGAGCATCAGCCACGGCCCGGCGTGCTGTCCCGTGATGCCGAGGCGGCTGGTGAACACGGTCTCCCCGACGGGCACCCGGTCGCGCCGGAGTTGGAACTCCCGGCCCCATTCCCCCACCACATGACTGACCCGGTAGTCGTCGCGGGCGGGCAGCGTCCAGGCGGCGGAGTCGAACCGCAGGACGTCAACCGGCTCGTCAGCGGTGAGGACGGCCCAGCGCTCGATCTGGTCATGGCCGTCCCGGAGCCGGTAGTGCAGGTCGAGACCGAGGGAGCGGACACGGTCGGTGAAGGAGAGCGTGAGCAGGTCGTCCTCGACCGTGTGCGAGAGGAACCGCCACTCGAAGCCACGGACACCGTCGTCGAACCGGACGGTCAGCGACGGCGCCCCGAACCGCAGGCCGCCCTCGACCACGTACTCCTCACCCCCAGGGTCGTCGCCGCCGGGGTCCTCGCCGGGCAGGTCGGCCGCGATCACGACGGCCTGCTCCGGGGTCAGCGGTCGGCCCCAGTGCACGTGCCGGGGGACGTCGTCGGCGTCCAGCCGGAAGGCGTACGAGGTGCCAGGGGTGCTCAGGAGCCAGAGGCGGGCTTCGGAGTGGTGAGTGATCACGAAAATCCTCAAACGTGAGTAGGGCTCATGTTCTGCTCATACGTTAGGCATGCGAGCCCGCAACGCCAAGCCCCTGACGGGGGCTATCGAATTTCGCGGCGTGTGGTTCCCTGCGCTCTGCGCGGCTCGGTCGGCGAACGCGCCGGAAAGTCAGCCGGGGCCGGCCGGATCAGGAGAGCTGATTCGGCCGGCCCCGGCTCTGGACACCGCCTCACGGGTGCGTCAGTTGGCGTAGACGCCGACCTCGCGAAGTGAGTAGCCCCACTGGGTGCCGCGCTCCAGCCCCTTGATCCGTATGTAGCGCGCCGGAGTTCCGGCGAAACGCGCCGTGTCCAGGCCACCGTCACCGGCGGTCGTGGACCAGACCGTCTTCCAGGCCGTGCCGTCACCCGACAGCTCGACGCGGTACGACTTCGCGTACGCCGCCTCCCAGTCGAGGGTGACACGCTCGACCGGCTTCGAGGATCCGAGGTCGATCCGCAGCCACTGGTCGTTGTTCCACTCGCTGGCCCAGCGGGTGCCGTTGTCGCCGTCCACGGCCTTGCCGGGCGCGAAGCTGACGAACGGGTTCCACCATTCCGACGAGGACGCCGAGGCGGTGGCGCCCGAGGCCAGGTTCGCCCCGGACGTGTGCTGCTCGGTGTTGCCCCAGGTGCGGAGGTAGGACTCGGCGCCCGAGAAGAGGTCGTCCACGACCCCCTGGCCGCCGTCGATCCGGATGTCCTCGATCCAGTCCGGGACCATGCCGTAGTGCGCGGCGCCATCGGTGTTGAAGTCCCATGTGCGTTCGCCGGCGGTCTGCTTGTCGATCACCGAGCCGCCGTCCGTGCTGCGGAAGGGGTACTTGACCGGGTTCGGGGTGTCCCCGCCCCGCGGGGCGGGCCAGCCGCCGACACCGTTCATGTCGGTGCCGTAGCCGTAGCCGACCTTGTACTTCTCGCGCAGCGCGTCCGTGCGCTCGGCCTCCGCGCTGAACGCCTCGGAGCCGCTCATGTACTGGGCGGCGAACCCGCCGAGCTTGTAGAGCCGCTCGGTCCAGCCCAGGTCCATCCAGCTGTGCGAGGAGATGGCGCCCGGGTACGACTCGGACTCCAGGATGTCGAAGGCCTGATCCGCGGCCTTGACACTCATGTGGTCGAGCTCCAGCATCATGTGACGTTCCATCATGCCGCGCACCGCGTACGCACCCAGGCCGGTCAGCCCGCGGGTGTTGCACTGCGCGTCCGAGGCGTACGAGGGGACGGCCACCCCCGCCGGCAGCTGCTTCTCCGCCCCGGGTGCCTTCACGTTGCCGATGGGATTGTCGTGCTGCGGGCCGCGGCAGGTCTCCGTCTTCCAGAAGGTGCCGGTCGACAGGAACTGGCCCACGTTGATGGCCGTACCGAGGGCGCCGGAGTCGTAGCGCACCCCGCACAGGGCGTTGTCGAACTTGTGACACAGGAACATGCTGCGCACTCCCAGTTTGTACAGCTCGTCGAGGCCGCGGTCGATGTCCTCCTTGCTGCACTGCGCGACGTCCAGGATCTGCTTGCAGCCGAACGGCTCGGAGGTCTCGACCCCCAGGACGACGGCCAGCTTGCCCTGCTTGATGACCTCGCGGGCCTGCGCACTGTCGGTGACGATCCGGAACCAGCCCTTGCCCGGGCCGCCGTACATCTTGTCGATGAAGGCCTGCATGTCGTACGACTTCTGCGCCTCAAGACGGATGGCGGTCATCTCGTCGCAGCTGCGGTCCTTGAAGAAGTAGACCGAGCAGATCACGCCGTTGGTGACCAGGTCGTTGACCAGCACCCGCTGGCCGCCGCGCCAGGCCCGCTCGATCCAGGCGTAGTAGTTCTGCTGGTGGGTCAGCGAGTCGTGGGCGGGCCAGTCCTTGAACGTGGGCCACCCGTTGGGGTCGTGCTTCCCGTCGCCCTTGGTGATGAAGTCGAAGACGGCGCCCGTGCCGTCTGGGTAGTGTTCGGGGCAGTCCTTGAGCGCGTCGGCGACGCCCTGCTCCGAGAACGGCTTGCCGCAGATCAGCCGGCCGCCGAAGCCCTCGTTGGACATGATGTGGTCGTGGGCGTCGACGAAGCCCCTTACACGCCCCTGGGCGTCGGTGCCCTTGAAGGGCTCGCCCGCGACGCCGATCTGCGCGTCGGGTGCGGGCCGGGCGGTCGGATCCCACCAGTTGGGCTCCGCCGCGGAGCTGGGCATCGGGCCGAGTGCCAGGGTCATCACGGCGAGGAGCAGTGACACCACCGTGAGGGATCTGAGTCTGCGGTACGGAGGTTGAACCATGGTCATCGCATAGATCCTTAAATGTGAGCGGGACTCATGTTCTGCTCATAACTTAGGGATACGAGCCCGCAACGCCAAGCCCCTGACGGGGCCATCGTCGGGAAACGAGGAAGAGCACCCCACCGGAAACGGGGTGCTCGCACGCCTGCTGTCGAGATCACGGAGCGCACGGGTGCCTCGGACATGACGGGCGCGTACGCAGGCACCTGCGGGGACGGGCGTGACTGCGGCGCGGGCAGCCGCTGCGCCGTGACCCATCGTCCGAGGTCTTCGCCCTACACGAGCCGGGTGTAGTGCAGCCTGTGCTCTTGACCTGCGGCATCACGGCGCGGGACGGCCGGTGTACGACTACGCGCAACCGGCTCGCTCGGGAGCGATCACGGCGTTTCATTTCTTCTGCGCGCGACATGCTCACCGTGTCGCACACGACGATTGCGCCGGAGGCATACGGCCATCAGTTGATCGGCGGAGCAGTGCCGTCAACCCATGGCTTTGACGGCACGGACGACGCGGGCAGGGCGAGTACGCGCGCGAGCGCGGCGGTGACGGGGGTGAAGTGGTCCGGCAGGTACTGCGACACTCAGTCAGCGGCTATTGAAAGGAAGTTGGTCAGGTCATGCTCGGCACCGTCGAGCAGTCGGCGGAACTCCGGGATGGAGAGCTCGATCACCGGGCTGTCGTCCTGCTCGGCGTCGACGGTCAATCGGACGGTGTCGGCGAGGCGCTCGGCGAACGGGTCGGGGTCGTGGCCGAAGGAGGCGTGGCCGCTGCCGCGCTGGCTCTCGCCCGGCAAGAGACGTGGGCGGCGGCCCACAGCCAGTTCGCTGCGCAGCCCACCCCCGACCGCTCGGACGCGGCGATCATCACGACCACGGCGCCGAAGCGGTGGGAGGGCGAGCCGGTTCGGACCCTGGATCTCAACGTACGCGGCCTCGACGAGTTAACAGCCGCACGGGCACAAATGTGGGAATCTCGCACCAGTGCGTGACCAAGCCTGACACCCTGTCCGGGCCAGCCTGTGAAGGCTGGCCCGGCTTCTATGTTCATCCATCATCACCAGAGGGGCCGCACAAGAGCGTCAGCAAGACCAGCGCGATTCCCATATTCGGCAAGAACGACTGCGGAGGCGTTGCGTGGCCCTATGGGGTCGCAGCCCACGACACCCGGCCGCCCGAATGGACAGCGGAGCAGTACGAAGCGCACCTCAAGGACCGTGGGCAGGCTCAGCAACTGGCATTCGAGTAGCCCCAGAAGTACGGGCTGAAGAAGGGCAAGCACCGCTGCTGCCCGAAGTGACGCGAACGCCATGGCCGCCATGTGGCGCGTCATGCACGAGACCGCCGGCACCGACATCGCGTGGACGCGCCACCTGCCGACCCCGCTCGCGGGCCACCACCTCACCGACGTCGGAACCCGGGGCAGCACCTCCCCTACGGACGACAACCTTGAGCAGCCGGGCGAGCGGTTCGGCCAACCCGGAGGCGAGAGTGGCGGAGGACAGGCGGGGCCCGGCCCTGGTCGGGCGGCGGCGGGAGACGGAGCTGCTGACCGGATCCTCGGTCACCACCGCGGCTTCGTCGGGTTGAAGTCCGGGTGGAACCGGCGCATGTAACCCGTGTCGTCGCGTCCGGTGATGCCCTGCCGAAGGTAGTTCTCATGCAGCCGGGCAAGCGCGTCCCGGTCCAGCCGCACGCCGAGCCCCGGCGACATCGGCACGGGTACGGCGCCGTCGACGAAGGTCAGCGGGTCCTCCACCACGTCGAAACCCAGCTGCCACGGCGTGTGGGTGTCGGCGGCGTAGGACAGCTGCGGCAGCGCCGCGCCGAGATGGGTCATCGCGGCAAGGCTGATGCCGAGATGGCTGTTGGAGTGCATCGACAGGCCAAGGCCCCAGGTCTCGCAGATGCCCGCCAGGCGCACGGACTGCCGCAGTCCGCCCCAGTAGTGGTGATCGGACAGGATGACCTGAACGGAGCCGCGTTCGACGGCCTCGGGGATGTAGTCGAAGGAGACCACGCACATGTTGGTGGCCAGCGGCATTTCTGCGGTCTCGGCGACGGCGGCCATGCCGGCCAGGCCCTCGGTCGGATCTTCGAGATACTCCAGCAGGCCCTGGGTCTCGGCGGCGACCCGGCGGGACGTCTCGACGCTCCACGCGGCGTTGGGATCGATGCGCAGCGGCAGCGTGGGGAACTCCTCGCGCAGCGCGCGAATGGCGTCGAGTTCCACGTCGGGAGGGAAGACACCGCCCTTCAACTTGATCGACTGGAAGCCGTACTTCTGCACCATCGTCCGGGCCTGGGCCACGATCCCGGCAGGGTCGAGCGCGGCGCCGAAGAGGTCCGGGGCATCGCCGGGATGCTGCGCCCACTTGTAGAACAGGTACGCCGAGAAGGGCACGGCGTCGCGTACCCGGCCGCCGAGGAGATCGTGGACCGGACGGCCGATCGCCTGGCCCTGTACGTCGAGGCAGGCGACCTCGAATGCGGAGAAGACCCGCAGCGACACCTTCTCCGGGCCCATGCCGCCGGACGGACCGAGTTTCTCCGACGGCGCGTCAACGGTGCCGAGCAGCCCGTCCACCACGGACTTGATGTATTCGGTCCGGAACGGGTTAAGCCCGATCAGCAGCGGTGCCACCGTACGCAGCACCGCCAGGTGCGAGGCGTCGCCGTACGTCTCGCCGAGCCCGATGAGCCCGTCCCCGCAGTCGACTTCGATGATCGCGCGCAGGGCCCACGGCTCGTGACAGCCCACGGCGTTGAGCAACGGCGGATCAGGGAACGCGATGGGCGTGATGCGGATGTCGACGATCGTGGGGTGCCCTGACGGGCTCTGTGGCTCCATGGGGCCCTTCCTCGTACGAGAACCAGTTGTCATGCGCGGGACTCCTCCAGTCGACGGAGCGCCGTGCGTCCGCGGTCCACGATGGACGCGAGTTGCGCGACGTGCTCCGGTGCGGCCTCCACCAGCGGCGGGCGGACGGGGCCGACGGCCAGACCGGCCAGCTGCGCACCGGCCTTGACCAGCGAAACGGCGTAGCCGGGCACGCGGTCGCGCAGCGCGGCGAACGGCAGGTAGAACTCCGTCAGCAGTGTTCGCTGCGCCTCCTCGTCGTCGTCGCGCACAGCCCGGTGGAACGCGGTGGCGATGTCGGGGGCAAAGCAGTGCACCGCCGAGGAGTAGCTCTCCACGCCGATCGCCGCGTAAGCCCGTGCGCCGAGCTCCGCAGTCGGCAGGCCGTTGAGGAATCCGAACTCGGCGGCGCGGGGGTGTCCGCTGGTACGTACGGCGGTGACCAGGCGCAGCATCGCGTCGACGTCGCCGCGGCCGTCCTTGATGCCCACTACGTTCGGGATGTCGAGCAGCTCCACCGCGGCTGCCGGATCGAGGACCGCGTTGGCCCGCTGGTAGACGGTGATCGGCAGCGGTGTGGCCGCGGCAACGTAGCGAATGTGGTGCACCAGCCCCTGCGGGGTGGACGTCAGCAGATAGGGGGGCAGCAACAGCAGTCCGTCGACGCCGCATTCCTGCGCGGCCAGCGCGAACTTCCGCGCGACCCGCGGGCCTCCACCCGCCCCGGCGAACACCGGTATGCGTCCGGCGGCCTGCTTCACCGCGGTGGCCACGACCTGCCGGTACTCGTCGAGCCCGAGCGCGGGGAACTCGCCGGTGCCGCACGCCACGAACAGCCCGCCGGGTCCGGCAGCGATCTGTGCCTCGACGTGGGAGGCGAAGACGTCCAGGTCGACCTCGTCGGCGTCGTCGAAGGGAGTCAGAGGAAAGGAGAGCAGTCCCGAGAGCCGCGTTGTTCGTTCATCGCATTTCACGGTATTCATGGATGAATCTCCACTTCAAGGGTTACCTCGGCCGAGGCGGTACCCGGCCGACGGTTACGAGCAGTTGGCTGTTATGAACGGACGGCTGTTACGAACGGATGGCTGTCACAAGGTCTGCCCCAGCGGGATGGCGCACCAGTCGCCCCCTAGCCGGGGTGTGATCGGGTCGGCAGGGTCCGGCAGGCCGCACTCGCCGATCACCTCGGGTGCGAACTGCTCGGCGTCGTCGAGCGGGTGGTAGCCGATCGCCTCACCTTCGGCCAGGCTCACCCAGCCCCGGGTGTTGCGGCTGACTCCCCAGACGATCCGGTAGCCGGGTTCGCGGCAGCTCAGGCAGGCTTCGACGAGGCGGTGCCCGTCGGCCGGTGACAGCCAGGTGGACAGCCCGCGCATCCCGTTCGGCATCGGGAACCAGCTTCCGATGCGCAGACAGATGATGTCCATGCCGAAGCGGTCGTGGTACAGCCGTCCGGCGGACTCGATCGCGGCCTTGCTCCAGCCGTAGAGGGTGTCCGGGCGGGCCGGTGCGTCCGCGGCGACCGGAGTGCCGTCGTACTGGTGGAAGCCGACGGCATGTGTCGAGGAGGCCAGGACGACCCGGGGCACACCGGCCAGCCGGGCCGCTTCCAGGAGGTTCAGTGTGCCGCGCACGTTGCGGTCCAGTACGTCGTCCAGGGTGGACTCGACGCTCTGGCCGCCGAGATGGACGATCGCGCTGACGCCCCGGCACGCCTCCAACAGGGCCTCGGTGTCGGTGAGGGAGGCGATCACGGTCTCCTCCGCTCCGCTCCCTTCGACGGCGGGCGGCGTGGTGATGTCGAGAAGCCGCAGCGTGCGGCCCTCCCGTGCCGCCGACGGCCGCAGTTGCGTGCCGATCCTGCCCGCGGCGCCCGTGAGCAGAATCCGCGTGGTATCGGTGGAGCCGGTGGCGTGCGCGCCTTGCCGGGGCATGCGGAACCTCCCATGTCGTTCGATGCGTGACTCAGCGGCGTCCTCGGCCGGCAGTGGCCCGATCTCCCGGTCACACCCCGGTGCCGCGGCGGCGATCAGGTGGCCGAGCCGAAGCCGGGCCACCCAAGTAGGCGCCGGGAGAGGGCGGTACAGGTGGCCGTCGGCGAACGCGTCGCCCGCGCCCACCGGTTCGCCGTACGCCGGCACCCGTACCGTTCCCCGCGGACATGGGTGAACACGGTCGCGGTACGGATCGCGCCCGCCTACCGTGTTGCAGCCGGATGGTTCTATTCGTCGCGCTGCGACGGCTTGGCCGCGCCGGTCGCGTGGCGACGGAAGGCCTCTGCGGCGTCGTCCTCCCGGCCGTTGACGAGTATGTCGAGCAGGCGCGCGTGTTCGTCGACCAGCTTGTCGCGGCTGCCGGTGTAGAACGGGTTGGAGACCACGCGCAGCGTCCAGAGACTGGGCTCCATCACCTCCCACAACCGCGGCAGCAGGTGGTTGCCGCTGGCCTGGCAGACGAGGCGGTGGAAAGCCATGTCGCTGTCGCGGAAGCTGCTCGGGTCGTCGTGCAGGGCCGCCCGTCGCATGTCGTCGATCACCGAGTTCAGCTGGTCGACGTAGCCCTCGGCGCGGCGCTGGGCGGCGGCTCGGGCGGCGAACTCCTCCAGCAGACCGCGTAGTTCCCGTGCCTGCTCAGCCTGCTCGATCGAGATGCTGGCGACCCGGCTGCCCAGCCGCGGCACGTGAGTGACCAGGCTCTCGTGCACCAGCCGTTTGACGGCCTCGCGCACCGGGGCCTGACTGATGCCCAGGCGTTTGGCGATGTCGGATTCGACGATCCGCTGATCCGGTGCCATCTCGCCGCTCAGGATGGCCGAGCGCAGCAGCCGGTAGACGCGGTCGGACAGCAGCCCGCCCGACGTCATGCCCCTGTTCTGTTCGAGCAGATCGTTCAGACCAGTCATCAGTGCTCCCTCTGCCGGATCATTGTCATCCTGTCTTCGGCG
Organism: Streptomyces sp. NPDC087845; assembly: GCF_044742755.1. Lineage (NCBI taxonomy): Bacteria > Bacillati > Actinomycetota > Actinomycetes > Kitasatosporales > Streptomycetaceae > Streptomyces > Streptomyces sp. NPDC087845. Next base: position 30,081 of record NZ_JBIUVC010000029.1, on the reverse strand, counting down.
GACGGGTCCGCCAGATCAAGTCGGTATGCCCCGATGGCCGTTCCACCCCGGACCAGGGCGGACTCGTCAGCGGTCAGCCCGTCCAGCACCCGGGCCGTGGCCCCGGCCACGTCCTCGTACGGCGACCACTGTGTGCTGACCGGCCAATCGGACCCGAACATCAGCCGACGAGGCCCGAACACGTCGAGCAGCACCCGCGCCACGGCGTCCAGGCGCACTCCGCCCGGTTCGGCGGTGGCCTTGCCGAGTCCGGACAACTTGCACACCACGTTGGGCAGTCGGCCCAGTGGCGTCAGTTGCGCGGCCCATGCGCCGAGGCCCTCGCGCCGCACGTCGACGGCCGAGATGGCTGCGTGGTCGACGACGAACCGCACCTGCGGCAGGTCCCTGGCCGCTGCGTATGCCGCGCGCAGAGTCCCGTGCCCCAGCAGCAGGTCCATGGCCAGGCCCCGCTCGCCGAGAGCCGCGAGTGAGCGCCGCACCTGAGGCAGCCCGAGGCGGGCGCCCTCGCCTGCCCCGACCGGGTCACGGACCCCGACCAGCGCCGAACCCCCGTCCTCCGCGCGGAGTGCGTCGATCGTGTCCACCGCGGCCGGGCCGGCGAGATCCGCGTGGACGACGACGCCGGCGATCCGTGGGGACCGCGCGGCCAGGCCCAGCAGCCAACGGGCCTCGTCCACGGTCCGCCCGGCCTGCACGACAACAGCCGTCACCGACCTGGAGGCCGCGGTGAGGTCGTCGAGAAGGAAGGGGCGATCCAGTTCGCCTGCGGACCGCAGCCACGCATGGTCGTGCAGGCCGGGGTCCCACAGGTGGACGTGTGCGTCGATGACGGTCACGGCGTCGGTACCTCCTGCGGGACCAGTCCCGCTGCGCGCAGCTCCGCCCACAGGTCGGCGGGGACGGTGGTCTGCGCCATGGCGAGGTTCTCCCGCACTTCATCGGCCGTTCTGGCTCCGACGACCAGAGCGGACACGGCAGGATGCCCCCACGCGAACCGCAGGGCCGCCGCCTTCATCGGCACCCCGTGGCGGGCACAGATCTCCGCGATGGCCAGTGCGGCGGCAACCTGGTGCGGCTCGGCTGTCCGGTAGTCGTACCTCGCGCCGGGTCGGGGATCGGCCAGCAGGCCGGAGTTGTACACCCCGCCCAGGATGACCCCGACACCGCGGGCCTCGCATTCAGGCAGCAGGCCCGTCAGAGCTTCCTGATCGAGGAGAGTGTACCGGCCGGCCAGCAGCACGCAGTCCACGTCGACTTGCGCGACGATCCGCTCCAGCATGCCGCTCTGGTTCATGCCCGCGCCCACCGCCGACACCACGCCCTGCTCCCGCAGGTCGACCAGGGCGCGGAAGGCCCCCGCGAGAGCCTCCTGCTCATGGTGGTCGGGGTCGTGCACGTGCGCGATGTCCACCCGGTCCAGGCCGAGCCGGGTCAGGCTCTGCTCCAGGCACCGCATGGTGCCGTCATAGGAGAAGTCCGGCTCGGCCCCGTCGTCGGTGAGGAGGTATCCGACCTTGGTCGCGACGACGACCTCGGACCTGGGTACCCCGGCCAGCACCTGGCCGAGGCGCTGTTCGGACACGCCGTTGCCGTACCGGGGGGCGGTGTCGAACAGGCGCGTCCCGCCCGCCAGCGCGGCACGCACCGTGCCGGTGGCGTCCTGCTCCGGAACCGGCTCGTACAGGTTGCCCAGGGGCGCGCAGCCCAGGCCGAGCCTGCCGACCGTGAGACCGGTGTGGCCCAGCACACCCGGGCCCGAGACATGGTTCATCGCTGGGACGACCGCTGCTGGTCGCGCCACTGCTCGTACTCCGCGCGCGACTCCGACGTCAGCGGGTAGTAGTTGCCGAGCCGGGCGCCCTGGTCGAGACGCATCCGGCTGAACACCTCCCACTCCTGGTGGTCCTGAGCCGTGGCGACCACCTCCGGCGCGGTCGCCTGGGGGACGACGACGGCGCCGTCGTCGTCGGCGACCACGATGTCGCCGGGCAGGCACAGCACTCCTCCGGCGGCAACCGGCACGTCGTACGCCCAGGGGAACAGCTCCGACTGGGAGGCGTAGTGCGGGGTGGTACCGGTGCACCAGATCGGCACGCCGAGCTCGCGGACCCGCGGAGCGTCCCGGATCCGGCCGTCGACGACGATCCCGGCGCCGCCCTTGCGCTTGAAGTAGCGGACGAGCATGTCGCCGACGCAGCCGCTGAACGCCGACCCGTACGCCTGGATGACGAGGACGTCGCCGGGCTGTACCGCCTCCAGGACCGCCCACAGGGCGGTTTGGCGTTCGACGGCCTCCTGGGCCAGGCCGCTGGCTATGTCCTCGCGCTGCGGCATGAACTGGAGCGTCAACGCCGACCCGGCGATCTTCTGCCCGGTTGTGAGGGGCTGCGGCCCTTCCATCCACGTGCGCCTGATGCCCAGGCCATGAAGCTTCGCGCACGCGGTGGCGCTGCTCACCTGGCCCATCTGATCCACCAGCTCCGCATCGGCGCGCCGATATGTGTCGCCGCGCACCGGAAGGGGAAACACCGGCTGGGCATGCTCGTCGTTCGTCATTCTACTTCTCCTGGTATCGGTCGAACGTGGGGTGGCTCGGGGTGAACTGACGGCGCCGCACCTGCAGGGTCAGATCGAGCCGGGTCCCGGGCGGCAGGATCACCAGCAGGTGGTTGTCGTGCACGTCGATGCGCCGGGTACTGGTCGTGAGCTCGTCGGCCCGGTAGGCGCGGTTCGGGCCGGGGTAGCCGCTGTCGAGCTGATCCACCACGACATGGTCGATGCCGTCCTCGGCGAACGCGCCGGCCTGCACGGCCACACGCCGCTCACGCGTATTGCTCAGGTTGACCAACTGGACGCCGACCCGGGCCTCGTCGAGGCCCTCGACGAGGGCGGCGACGTCGGCCGGCAGGCCGGGACGGCCGCGGTCGGCGTCCCAGTAGCGCACCCGTGCCTGCTGGAGCCCCCCGTTGTAGGGGGTGGCGGGAGCGCCGGTGGTCAGCTGCACCAGAATCTCTGTCACCACGGGATTGAGCCGCTGCCACCAGTGGATGTCATCGGTGCGGGTGGTCGTCGCATCCTCGCGGACGAGTGCCATCCTGCGGGCGACCTGCCCCAGCGCCATGCCGAGGGCTCGGGCCGGGTAGTCGGGGTTGCGACCGTCGAGGTAGGCGAGCCACGGCGCCTCGTGTCCGGCCTCCTCCTTGTCGCGGAAGGCGTGCACGGTCGTCCAGTCGTAGCCGCATTCGCGCTCCACGCGGTCCAGTCGCTGCCGGTCCTGCGGGTCGCCGGAGCACCACCAGATCCAGGCCGGGAAGGCGATCTGCAGCGGCTGGTGGTCGAACCAGCCGTGCAGGCCGTACCGGTAGGGCACCAGTTGCAGGTTGCTGTCGGCATCAGGCCCGAGACGCTGGAGCCAGGTCGTGGCCATGCTGGAGTCACCGTCACGAACCGGCCCGCGCGTCGCCTCTTCCAGCACCCGGTCCAGTGGGGCGCGGGCCAGGTCGAACCACGCGTTGTCGCCGGTGACCAGGGCGGCGTTCATGGCAGCGACGACCGCGACCGCGCCGACGCTGTGCAGACCGTGCGGCCAGGTCCAGCCGTACGGGCCGCCGTACCAGCGGCCGTCGTGCAGCTCGCCGACCTCCCCGGAGGGTCCCACGTTGTCGGGGATGACACCGCCTGCGGCGGTGGCCCGGTCCCGCCAGGCCTGCACGTAGTCGACGAGCCAGTCGCGGTACCGGTCCTCGCCCGTGTACAGCCACGCGTTGGCGATCAGCGAGGTGGAAGCGAGGTTCACCGCGACGTCGCCGTCGCCGAGCCGCCGGTTCATCGCCTCGCCCATACGCCGCGCGTTGACGGGGTCGGCCAGGTCGTCCCAGGTGTCGATGCCGGGCAGATCCTCCAGGGGCAGGCCGTACGGTTTCATGTTGGCCAGTTCCGCGCCGAACCCCTGCGCCCATGCGTCATCCACCCCCCGGCGCGGCCCGCCGGCCCCGGTGTGCGGAGCCCGGATGATCCGCTGCGAGCCGTCGACGTTGCCGACGGGCGAGGTGGGCAGGTAGAGGTCGGCGAAGCGCAGCGCCCGCCGGCGGAACGCCTCGTCGGACGGGTCGGCCGCGCAGATCCCGTAGAACATCAGCAGCGACTCGCCCTGGTGGAACCAGTCGTACCCGCGCTCGTACTCGTCGACCAGGAACCCGGCGTCGGAAAGCTGCCGGGTGATCCCGTTCCAGTGCTTCTTGCTGGCGTCGAGCAGGTCGTCCGCCCCGCCGAGCATGTACAGCATCGGCCAGTTGAAGAACGGTTCGTAGAAGTCGTCCGCCCCGTCACGGCCTTTCAGTTCCCCGTCGAAGCGCAGCCCACCGCCGGGGTGGCAGTACCGGTCCTCGAAGACCCGCCATGCCTCGTCCAGCACCGAGAACAGCTGTCGTTGCAGTACGGCCCAGGCCGGCGGTTCGCAGGCCGGCACGGACGCCGTCACGCTCACCATGTGCTTGCCCACGGTCACCCCTTCGTCGCGCCGGCGGTGAGGCCACCGACGATCTTGCGTTGCATGATCACGAAGAAGACCAGCACCGGTGCGATCGCCAGGAGCAGCGTCGGATAGACCACGGACAGGTCGGTGGTGTGCAGACCGATCGCGGAGTACACGCCGGTCATCACGGTATACAGGCCCGATGTCGGGCCCAGCACGATCTGCGGGTTCACGAAGTCCGTCCAGACTCCGATGGTGTGCAGGACGACCGCGGTGACCACGACCGGCTGCATCAGCGGGAAGATCACTTGCCAGAAGGTGCGCAGTCGGCCCGCGCCGTCGATCTGCGCCGCCTCGTCGAGCTCGCGGGGGATGGACTTGATGTAGCCCACGAACAGGAACATCGACAGGGGCAGGGTCAGCGTCGCCTCGTACAGGACGAAGCCGGGGATCGTGCCCATCAGACCCGTGAAGCGCAGCACGTAGATCACCGGGATGACCAGGACCTGTCCGGGGATGAACAGCCCGGCCAGGAACACCAGCAGCATCCCCTTGTGCCACGGGCGGGTACCCCGGGCGATGACGTAGGCGGCCGGACCGGCCAGCGCCAGGGACAGCGCGTTGACCAGGACCACGAACATCACCGTCACACCGAACGCCTTGATGATGTTGTAGTCCGGTGACGATAGTGCCGATCGGAGATAGTCCGTGGACAGCACGCCCGGGTCGGCGGAGAACGGCCGTTGACGGATCGCCGACTCCGGTTTGAACGCGTTGACGATCACGAGGTACAGCGGCGCCAGCATGACCAGTGCGAAGAGGCCGAGAATGACCGAGCCGACGCGGCTGCCTGCATTGCGGTTCACAGTTCCACCGCCTTCTCGCTGCGTTGGCGCAGCGAGACGATCACGACGGCGAGCACCGCGATGACGATCATGAGGACGATGCTCTGGGCCGAGGCGTAGCCGATCTTCCCGTTCAGGAACGACTCCGACAGGACCAGGTACGCGTACGTCTGCGTGTGGCCGGCCGGACCACCGTCGGTCATCGCCAGTACCAGGTCGTAGACCCGCAGCAGTTGGACGAGTACGAGGACCACGTTGATCGTCACCGTGGGTGCCAGCATCGGCAGCACGACCTGGCGGAACGTCTGCCAGCGTGAGGCGCCGTCGATGCGCGCCGCCTCCAGGAGCGACTCGGGGATCGTCTGCAGCCCGGCGAGGTAGAGGACCACGTTCACCCCGAACGTCGACCAGATCACCACGAAGACGACCGCTGCGAGCGCCCACTGCGGATCGGACAGGAACGGGATCTTCGAGCGGTGCGCCGCGGTCAGGAGGGTGTTGACCGCTCCCTCGCTGCTCAGTATGGCCGACCACAGGAAACCGATGATGACCGCGCCGAGCACGTGCGGGTAGAAGAACAGGCCCCGCAGCATCGCTTTGACGCGCCCCTGGCCGTTGAGCATGACCGCGAGGCCCAGGCCCAGGACGTTGCAGGCCACGGTGCCGACCACCGCGATCACGAGCGTGACGTATGCCGCGCTCGCCACGTCCGGGTCGTGGAACAGCTGAACATAGTTGTCCAGGCCGACGAATTTGGAGTTGTCGGAGAAACCGTCCCAGTCGGTGAGGCTGAGCCGTCCGGCGACCACGACGGGGATGAGGATGAAGGCCACGATCGCCGCCAGTGCGGGGCCGACCATGAAGATGCTGGGCAGGCTGCGGGCGGCGCGTGCGCGCAGCGGGCGCGGGGAAGTGTGGTGAGTGTGACGGGGGTACTCGGGGACCGGCGGGTTGTCCGACGGTCCAGGAGCGGTAAGCGTCTTGTTACTTGGGCGCATTCGCGGCCCACCACTTGTCCATGGCACCCGCCACCTGATCGGCTGTCGTCCCGAGATACATGCTCTGGACCTGGGTGTTGAACTCCGCGGGGAAGCCCGCCGGGGAAGAGTTGTCGCCCAGTCCGGGGCCGATCGCCACGGTCTTGCCGCCGGCCTTGTCGAGGAGCTTCGCGATGTCCTTGGTCAGCGGGGAGGCTTCGTAGCTGTATCCGGTACGGAAGTTGCCCTCCGCGCTCAGCGCCTTCGTGATCGCCTTCTTGTCGCTGACCAGGTACTTCACCAGGTCCATTGCCGCGTCCGCGTGCCTGGAGCTCTTGAGCACCGAGTACGGCATGGCCGGGTTGGCCGCCTGCGGCGGCGTGGAGCCGTCGAACGTGGGGACAGGGAACACGCCCGCGTCGATGCCCGGCTTCGCTTCGGCGAGCGAGGCCGCCAGCCAGTTGCCCATCACCATCGTCGCCGACTTGCCGGCTGTGAAGTTGTTGATCATGTCCTGGTACTTGATGCCGTTGGCGTCCTTGGGAACCAGGCCGTCCTTGATCCAGGACTGGTAGACGCCCAGGTACTTGGCGTAGTTGCTGCCGGCGAAGGTCACGGAGCCCTTGTTCCGCTTCGCGTACCACTGCGGCTCGGTGTTCATCACGTTCGGGTTGGCCATCATCAGGGCCTGCGCGCCGGTGGTCCACTCACCACCGGTCTGCAGCGGCGTGTAACCGGCGCCCTTCAGCTTGCGCAGCGCGGCGGTGAACTCGTCGACCGTCTTGGGCGTCCCGGTGACACCGGCCTTGGCGAAGGCAGCCTTGTTGTAGAACACCAGCGACTGGAGCTGGACGCCGGTGCCGGCCATCCACACCTTGCCGTCCAGCTTGGACGCCTCCGCGAACGGTGCGTCCTTCACCCACTGCTCGTCGGGCAGCGGCTCCATCTGTCCGGCGAGAGCCGTGTTCTGCCCGCCGGCGAGGATGTCGGGCGGGCTGCCCGCGGCCAGTTGCTGCTTCAGCGTGTCCTCGATGCCCCTGCCGGTGGGCGCCTCGATCGTGACCTTCACTCCGGGGTGACTGGCGACGTACCCCGCCACCAGGTCCTTGTAGAACTGCTTGGTCAGCACCGGAGTGATGTTGACCAGCATGCGGATGTTCTTGTCGCCGCCTGCTGAGTCCGAGCCGGTCGAGCAGCCCGTGAGCAGTGCGGCGGATATGGCGATGGCACCCAGCTTGACCAGGTGCCGGCGAGAACCCGAAACCATCGAACCCTCCATCGATCGCTTATCGCTTATCGCTTATCGATAGCGAGCTCACCATCGAGGACCTGCCAGGCGACGGTCAAGGCCTGTCAACGAAGGCGTTACCCGTTCGCAACCTGCGGTGCGTGCGAACTGTGCTTCATCCAGCGGGTTTTGAAAGATCCCTTGACACTCGCCACTACCGACCCACTACTTGTCGCTCAGCGATTATCGATTAGTCGGAGCGTCGTGCAACGAAGGCTCGGCCGGAGGCGCTGTGCGCCCGGACCGAGGGCCCGGTTCCCATAGGCGCCTACGAAAGGCACAACATGTCCAGATTCTCTCGACGTGATCTCCTCAGGGCCGCCGGGGCCGTCGGCGCCGGCGCGTCGGCGGCCCTCATCGCCGGGCCGGCCTACGCCGGTACCGGTGACCGGCGAGACCGGGCCGAGGACCAGAAGTCCTTCTTCGTGGCAACGGACGGGAAGGACTCGAACCGGGGCACGCAGGCCGCGCCATTCGCGACGCTGGAGAAGGCGCGCGACGTGATCCGGACCTGGCGGCAGGGGGCGCCGGGCCGTGCCACGGAACCGGTGACCGTCTTCCTCCGGGGCGGTACGTACCGGCGGACGCGAAGCTTCACCCTCGAAGCGCAGGACTCCGGTGCACCGGGCCGGCCGGTCACCTACGCCGCCTACGAGGGCGAACAGGTCCGGCTCGTCGGCGGCGTGGACCTGCCCGCCACCGGTTTCGAGGCGGTCGGCGACCAGGCGATCCGCGACCGTCTCCCGGCCGGGTCACGCGACATCGTCCGCGAGTTCGACCTGAAGGCGCTCGGGATCACCGACTACGGCCGGATCGTCCAGACCGGATACGGCCTGCCGCGCGCGGTCACCCCGCCCGAACTGTTCTTCAACAGCGAGGCGATGACCCTTGCCCGTTACCCGAACACCGAGTTCCTCGCCGTCGGTCAGGTCATCGACCCGGGCGGGAACCCCCGCAGCGTCCTCGGCGACCCCGACAAGATGGCCGCCGAATTCGCCAAGGGGGCCACGTTCAAGTACACCGACCCCCGGCCGTCGACCTGGACCGACACCAGTGACGTGTGGATGCAGGGCTACTGGTTCTACGAGTGGGCCGACGGCAACCTTCAGATCAAGGCGATCGACCCGGCGGCGCAGACGGTCTCCACCAAGACCGCCAGCATGTACAGCGTCAAGGCAGGCCAGCGCTACTACTACTACAACGTGCTTGAGGAACTCGACTCGCCGGGTGAGTGGTACCTCGACCGGGCCACCGGGAAGCTGTACCTGTACCCGCCGGGTGACCTGCCCGGCGCGTCGGTGCAACTGTCGCTGCTCGCCGACCCGATGGCCGTCCTCAACGGCTGCTCGAACGTCACGTTCTCGAACCTCATGTTCGAGGGGTCGCGCGGCGACGGCATCGTCATCACCGACGGCACGTCCAACACGGTCGCGGACTGCACCCTGCGGCTCCTGGGCGGTCGCGCGGTCACGATCGGCGACTCAAGTGTCTCGGCCGGCCCGCACGGCGGATCGGGGAACGAGGTCCGCGGCTGCCACATCCAGGCCACCGGCCAGGGGGGCATCGCCCTCGCCGGCGGTGACCGGGCCACCCTCACCCCGGCGCACAACCGGGCGGTCGGCAACGAGATCCACGACTACAGCCGCCTTCAGTTGACGTACAGCCCTGCGGTCGAACTCGCCGGTGTCGGAAACCACGTCGCCAACAACCACATCTACGATGCGCCGCACGTCGCCATCCTCTTCCGCGGCAACGATCACGTGATCGAGTACAACGAGATCAACGATGTGGTGAAGGAGACCAACGACGCCGGTGCCATCTACGCGGGACGGGAGTGGACCGGACGCGGCACGGTCATCCGCTACAACTTCCTGCACGACATCGTCGGCAGCGGCGGATCCCACTTCGCCTCGGGCGTCTACCTCGACGACTGCTTCTGCGGAACGACGGCGTTCGGCAACATCTTCTACAAGGTCGACACCGCCTTCCAGATCGGCGGCGGCCGGGACAACGTCATCAGCAACAACATCATGCTGTCGTCGGGCCGTTCGGTGACGCTCGACGAACGAGGTCTCAACTGGGCGGCGGAGGCCGTGGCACCCGGCGGCGCGTGGGGGATGTACGACCTGCTGGCCGCCGTTCCCTACCAGAAGGAGCCGTGGCGGTCGCGCTATCCGAACCTCGTGAACATGGCCGACGATCAGCCGGCGTACCCGAAGTACAACGTCGTCGAGTACAACGCGCTCCGCACCGTCGCCGCGCTGGACATCGCCCCGTCCGCGCGCACGTACGGAACGGTCGACCGCAATCTGACACTCACTGCCGACCCCGGCGTCGTGACAGTCGTGGACGGGAGGCCGACCCTGGGCAACGACGACCTGATCGCCGCTCAACTCCCCGGCTACCAGCGGATACCCATGAACCGGATCGGACTCTCGTGACCCGCACGGCCGAGAGCCGCGGGGCAGGGGATCGGCCCGGTCAAAGCCAGTAGATAAATTAGTAATTAATCTTGACGGTGGCCCGGTTGCTCCGTCAGTCTGTATCAGCCGAACGAGGCCCGGCCGCCTGGGTCAGGAGGCCGGGCCTCGTTCCGCGGGGGCACATGCGGAGTCGCAGGCACACCTCAGCACAGCACGGAGCCGCACCTCTCTGGTCACCCCGCGGTCCAACCCGTCGTCCGCGTCAGGCAGTAGCCAACCGTCCGAACGGCGCCACCGGCAGAATCGCCGACAGCTTCACCACCCGAGGAGCCGACAGCCCCATGAACGGAAACACCCGCTTCGCCGACAAGGTGGCAGTGGTCACCGGAGCCGCGTCGGGCATCGGCGCGGCCACCGCCGAACGGCTCGCCGCCGAAGGCGCCGCGTTGATCCTCGCCGATATCACCGAGGACGCGGGCGAACGTGTCGCCGCGGGCATCCGAGCAGCGGGCGGCCGAGCCCTCTTCGTCCGCACGGACGTCGCGGACGAGGGCGACTGGGGGCGGATCGTCTCCGCGGCGCACACCTTCGGCCCCGTCGACGTCCTGGTGAGCAACGCCTTCACGGTCGACGTCACCCCCGCGCACGAGATGACCGTCACCTCGTGGGAGCGCCAGCTCGCAGTGAACCTCACCGGAGCGTTCCTCGGCTTCCGTGCGGTCCTGCCCGACCTGCGCGAACGCCGCGGCGCCGTGGTGCTCACCTCCTCGGTCCACGCCCACAAGGGCATCCCCGGACATCCCGCGTACGCGGCGTCCAAGGGCGCGCTGCTCTCTCTGTGCGGACAACTGGCGGTGGAGTACGGACCCGAGGTGCGGGTCAATGCCGTCCTGCCCGGCCCCATCCTCACCGGGGCATGGGACCGGGTCTCGGAGGAGGACCGGAGGCAGAGCGTCACCGAGACTGCCGCCAAGCGTTTCGGCACCCCCCAGGAGGCCGCGGCGGCGATTGCGTTTCTCGCCGCCGACGAGGCGTCCTACATCACGGGATCGAGCCTGCTGGTGGACGGCGGCTGGTCCGTCCTCAAGGCCTCGGCCTGACCGTCTCCGTACCCATCGCACACCAGAAAGGCACACAGACATGACGCCATACGCGCGCCGCGGAGTGCACGGCCAGACCGTGGAGACTCTCGCGCGCCGGGTGCTGAGCGGCGAGATCCCCGAAGGAGCGACACTCGATCTCGTGGCGCTGCAGGACGAGTTGGACGTCAGCCTGACCGCCTTGCGGGAATCCCTGAAGGTCCTCGCCGCCAAGGGGATGGTCGACGCGCGCCAGAAGCGCGGCACCTTCGTCAGAGCCCGCGCCGACTGGAACCTCCTCGACGCGGACGTGCTGCGCTGGCAGTTCGCGGGTGGCACCGGCTCCGGCACCGATCCGGCACTGCTGCACAACCTCGGTGAGGTGCGCGGCATCATCGAGCCGGCTGCTGTCCGGCTGGCCGCCGCCCGCCGCACCGATTCCGACCTGGACGCACTCGAAGCGGCCCTCGCCGCGATGGGGGAGCAGGAGGGCGGCGCGGCCCACGCGGTCGAGGCGGACCTCGCCTTCCACCGCGCGCTCCTCGCTGCCACCCACAACGAATTGCTCGAACGCCTGGAGATGGTCATCGAGTCGGGCCTCGCGCACCGCGACGAGATCGTGCACAGTTCGCCGCACGGCGAGGACCCCGTACCCAGTCACCGGGCTGTGCTGGACGCCGTACGCGACCAGGACCAGGCTGCCGCCGAACGCGCCATGCGGGACCTGCTAGACCAGGCCGTACGCGACCTCGACCGGGCCCACGGCACCCGGCCGGCCACCGACGAGGGGACCGCGAACCGGTGAAGATCACTCGCATCGAGACCTTCCTCGTACCGCCACGCTGGCTGTTCTGCCGGATCGAGACCGACGAGGGCGTCGTCGGCTGGGGGGAACCCGTCGTCGAGGGCCGGGCCGAGGTCGTCCGCGCCGCCGTCGATGTCCTCGCCGAATACCTGATCGGCCAGGACCCGCTGCGCATCCAGGACCACTGGCAGGTGCTCAGCAAGGGCGGCTTCTACCGGGGCGGGCCGATACTCTCCAGCGCCGTCGCCGGAATCGACCAGGCCTTGTGGGACATTGCCGGCAAGGTCTACGGCGCCCCCGTCTACGCGTTGCTCGGCGGGCCGGTCCGCGACGAGGTGCGGGTCTACGCCTGGGTCGGCGGCGACGAACCCGCCCAGCTCACCGAGGAGATCACCGCCCAGGTCGAGGCCGGCTTCACCGCCGTCAAGATGAACGCGGCGGGTCGCACCACACCCCTCCCCACCCCAGCCGAGACCGCCGCCGTCGTCGATCGGGTGACCGCCGCCCGTGCGGTCCTCGGCCCCGGCCGCGATGTGGCCATCGACATGCACGGCAGATTCGGACCGGCCGGCGCACGCCGGGTCCTGCACGCCATCGAGCCGCTGCACCCGCTGTTCGTGGAGGAACCGCTCCTTCCCGAACAGGGGCACCTGCTGCCCGCCCTCGTCGGCGCCACCTCCGTCCCCATCGCCACCGGCGAACGGCTGTACGGGCGGGCCGATTTCCTGCCCGCCCTCACGGCCGGCATCGCGGTCGCCCAGCCGGACCTCTCGCACGCCGGAGGAATCTCCGAGGTCCACCGCATCGCCTCGCTCGCCGAGACCTACGGTGCACAACTCGCCCCGCACTGCCCCCTCGGCCCGATCGCACTCGCCGCCAGTCTCCAGATCGCCTTCGCCACCCCGAACTTCCTCATCCAGGAGCAGAGCCGGAGCATCCACTACAACAAGGACGCCGACCTGCTCTCGTACGTCGTGGACACCGAACCGTTCCGCTTCGTCGGCGGACGGGCGCGGCGCACGGGACAGCCGGGGCTCGGCATCACCGTCGACGAGAAAGCCGTACGCGCGGCCGACCGGACCGGACACGCCTGGCGCAACCCGGTGTGGCGGCACGACGACGGCGCCTTCGCCGAGTGGTGAGCACGGTGACCCCCATCGGCATCGAGACCGACCCGTCCCACGGCGGACGGTGGACGTCGCTGCGGGCGGCCGGCCGCGAATGGCTCTGGCATCGCGACGAGCCACGCCGCCCCGGCGCCATTCCGGGCGACGCCTTCGCCGATGCCGGTGGACTGGAGGAATGCGTACCGACCGTACGCGGCACACCCGACCACGGCGACGTCTGGGCCCGGCCCTGGCAGTGGGTCGATGGCACCGAGTCCGTCGACTGCCCGGACTTCCGGCTCAGCCGCCGGATTCGCAGCGACGGGGGCCGCGCAGTGGCCGACTACCGGCTCACGGCCGAACCCGGCTACCGCTTCCTGTGGGCCGCGCACGCGCTGTTCGATCTCTCGGAGGAGGCCCATATCGGGATCAGGTACGGCACGCCGACCCGCTTCTATCCCGACAGCGGCGCCCGGTGGACCCCCTGCGCCTGGCCGTCGCAGCCCGGGCGGACGGAAGGGCTCGACCGTCTCGGGCCGGATGACGGGACGGCCGTCGGCGCCATCGTCGACACCCCGCAGGTGTACGTCCGCGACGGCGCGGCCACGTTGCGCATGGCCGTCGAGGCCGAAAGCCAGCCGGTGTCCGTGGCGCTGTGGCGCAACCTCGGCGGCTTCCCCGAGCAGGAGCCGTACCGGTCCGTAGGGGTCGAGCCCATGCTCGGCCGGGTCTTCGACCTGGCGGCCGCGCGGGACGGGGACGCCGCGTGCGTTCCGCGCAGCGGCGAGGTCCGCTGGCGTCTCACCCTGGCTGCGCAGGCACCGGAGCCGTGGACACAACCAGCGCCACAGACGGAGCCGGAATCCGACACGGCACCAGAAGACACAGACAGGAAGGGAACTCACACGTGGATCTGCTGACCGCGCTGCGCACCCACCGGATCGTCGCCATCGTGCGCGGCGACGACGCGGACGCCGCGCTCAGAACCGTACTGACCCTGGCGGAGGAGGACCTCCCGCTCATCGAGGTCTCTCTCAGCGGAAAGGACGCACTCGACGTCATCCGCCGGGCCCGCGCCGCGCTGGGCCCCGGTGCACCGCTCGGTGCGGGCACCGTCCTCACCGCCGAGGACGCACACGCGGTGCGGGACGCGGGAGCCGACTTCGTCGTCACTCCTGCCGTCTGCGAGGCCGTCACGGAGGCCGAGCGCCTGGGGCTGCCCGTCCTCGCGGGGGTGATGACCCCCACCGACATCGTCGCCGCACAGCGGCTCGGTGCGGACGCGTTCAAGATCTTTCCCGCGGCGCAGGCCGGCGGCCCCGGATATCTGAGGGCACTGCAGGGCCCGTTCCCGGACGCGCCGTTCGTGCCGGTCGGGGGGGTGGACGCCGAAGCGGCCGGGATCTATCTCGCGCACGGGGCTACCGCGGTGGGTGTCGGCTCGCCGCTGATCGGCGACGCGGCCGACGGCGGCAGCCTCGAAGCACTCCGCGAGCGGGCGCGCGCCTTCCGCGACGCCGTACGCGCCGCCGCCCCCGCGGACGCCGGCCGATGACCGCCGGCACACCGGCCGTCTGCTGGCAGGACCGGCTCGGGCTCGGTGAAGGAATACGCGCGGTCGACGACGGCATCGTCCTCGTCGACATCCTCACCGGGCGGCTGCTGGCCGGACCCGCGGACCGCTCGGCTCCGCTGACGCAACTCGCCCGGCTGTCCGTGCCCCTGGGCGCGGTCTCCCCCGTCCACGCACGCCCCGGCACCTGGATCGCGGCCGCCGGCACCGGTGTCTGCCTGATCACCGGGAACGGGCGGATCGAGTGGCTCGCGCGCCCCGAGGACGGGGCCGCCACGGCCATGCGGATGAACGACGCGACCGCCGATCCGTACGGCAGGTTCTGGGCGGGCAGCATGGCCTACGACGCCGAGGACGGCGCGGGCTCCCTCTACCGTGTCGACCACGAGGGCACGGTGATCCGGGTGCTGGACGGCCTCACCGTTCCCAACGGCCCGGCATTCTGCGCGGACGGCACCGTGATGTACCTCGCCGACAGCGCCAAGGGCATCATCCGCCGGTACCCGGTCGACCCGGACACCGGGCTGCCGGGTACGCCGGACACTTTCGCCGTCTTCGACCGCGGGAGCCCCGACGGTATGACGGTGGACGCCGAGGGCGCCCTGTGGACTGCGGTCTGGGGCACCGGCACCGTCCACCGCTACCGCGCCGACGGCACCTTGGACCGGCAGATCCGAATTCCTGCGACGCAGCCCGCCGGGCTGTGCCTCGACGGGGACAACCTGTACGTCACCAGCGCGCGGCACGGTCTCGCTGCACCCGGACCGCTGGACGGTGCGGTCTTCACCACCCGGGTCGGCGTCCGGGGCCTGCCCACGTGTGCCTACCACCCCGGGAGAACCGAGTGACGGCGATTCACACGTCCCGCGAAACCGGCCGGCGGCCGGTGACGGGACCGGTGACCTGTATCGGTGAGACCATGGCCGCGCTGATCCCCGAACCCGCCGCCCCGCTGGACGGCGCCGGTCTGCTCGGGATCCGGATCGCGGGCGCCGAGTCCAACGTGGCGATGTACCTCGCCGACCACGGGGTGCCCGCCCGTTGGGTCTCCGCGCTCGGTGACGACCCGTTCGGACACCGGGTCCGCGCCGAGGTGGCCGCGTCCGGTGTCGATGTCAGCGGCGTACGCACCGACCCGCACCGCCCGACCGGACTCCTCGTCAAGGACCCCGGCACCGAGGGCACCCGGGTCCACTACTACCGCCGCGGCTCCGCCGCCTCGGCCCTGACCCCGGACCTTCTGGACGACGACGCCGTGCGCTCCGCAGGCCTCATCCACCTGAGCGGCATCACCCCGGCGCTCTCGGCAGGCTGCCGGGACCTGGTCACCGCGCTGCTCGAGCCCGACATCGCTGAACGCCCGTGCCCCGTGAGCTTCGACGTCAACCACCGGGCCGCTCTGTGGGCGGACGGTGCAGCGGCCACCTTGCTGCTCGGGCTCGCCCGACGGGCGGACATCACGTTCGTGGGCCTCGACGAGGCACAGGCTCTGTGGGGAGACGGACTGGCCGACGCCTTCGCCGTACGGGACCTGCTGCCACAACCGCCCGTCCTCGTCGTCAAGGACGGTGCACGGGCCGCCACCGCCTTCGACGGCCCCAGGGTCCACACCGTGCCCGCGCCCAGGGTCGAAGTCATCGAACCGGTGGGCGCCGGTGACGCGTTCGCGGCCGGGTTCCTCGCCGGGCTGTTGCGCGGCGAGGAACCCGTACGGGCGCTGCGGCTGGGGCATCTGACGGCGGGCGCCGCACTGCGGGTGACCGGCGACCACGGTCCGCTGCCGGACCGCGCCCGCCTCGCCGAGCTACTCGACGCGGCGCCCGAGGAGTGGGCAAAAGGTGGGTGACCCGGCGATCCGGCCACTGAGCTGAACCGCATTCCGTGCGGCCCTGATGCCAGGCCTGATCGCCTCGGCCGGTGGGAGAACACAGGTCCGATGCCTGCACCACGGAAGTACCCCGATGAACTGCGTGAGCGAGCGATCCGTGAGGTCCAGACCTCGGGGGCGTCCGGTCTCGCATGTGACCCGGGGCCTCGGGTATCGACACTGGGGCTTGAGTCAGGCCTGGAGCCCACGGGGGGAGGCGGTAGGCCCGGCAACCTGGCAGGCAAAGGAGAGAAAGGGTCTGATTCCCGTCAGACGCCGGGCGCCCGTGTCTCCTCCTCGCCCGTGTCCACCCGCGCGGACGGCGACGAAGCGGCGCGTCACGCACCGGCCGAACCGGCACAGTTTCCGGCCGGTGCAGGGCAGCTGAAGGAAAGGACCCGCTCGCACAGCCTGCCCGTGACGTGCGTGTCGGTCACCGCGACGTCTGTGAGCCACTCGGTGACCGTCAACTGCTCCGTCAGCTCGCCGAGCTGAGTGGCTTCAACGGCGCACAGCGCGGCCAGCGTCTCGATCTCCAGTCCCCGGCCGAAGGGTCCCAGCCGCCCATCGGCACTGGCGTGAGCGGCGCAGGCAAGAGCGAGCAACCGCGCGGCAGCGGGCAGCTTCTTCTTGCGCAGCTTGCGTTCGGCGACGACCTTCTGCGTCCAGCCGGACAGCTTGGGCCGCATGGACTTCCCGAAGCCGAACGGTCCACGGCCGTCACCGTGAGGGAGGAGGGAGGGCACGGTGATGTGAGTGGGATCCGCGGAGCCGGATGCCAGCAGCTCACCCACGGTGCCCGGAAGCCGCAGCCAGCCCGTGCCGACCAGTTCCTCCAGCACCTGTTCGGCATCGCCCAGCGGCCATGCGGCCAGGTCCTGGCCGGTGACGTTTCCGGTGCCGGTGCACGCGGTGCGCAGGGCAAGCAGCAGAACCAGCAGGCGGACCTCCGGTCCCGGCCGCGGCGAGTGATCGCGGGCGTAAGCGAGGACGGCACGCGCCTGCTCCCACTGGTTATGCCCGGTCAACAGGCGCGCGACGGCAGGCCCGCTCCCCTCGGCGCCTTCGCCGGTGCGCTGCTCGTGCTGAAGACGAGCGGCGGCCGTGGCCTGCTCGGCACGCCGCACAGTTGTCCATCGCCGGTCACGCCTGCCCAGGTGGTGAAGGCGAGGGCCTTGCGGTCGTGCAGGCTGGCGAGCAACGCCAGGTCGGGCTCGCTGCGCTGCTGATAGGCCCGGAACCCGTCGCCGAGTTCGATGAGTTCGTCGCGCAGGGCTACCGGCCGAAGGTCGTGCGGTACGAACTGCTGCGCGATCTTCCCGCGGTGCCTGGGAGTGCGCGGCCCCGGCGCGGTACGGCTCGACGGGCTTCTTCGGGGGCGGTGGCCTCCACGTCGGCTGTGGCGGCGAGGATGAGCCGCTGCGCGGCTGTGGCTTGGTCCTGGTGGCGGACACGATTGCCACTTCCCGGGCTGCCGCCGCGGTGGCGAGTGGTGACCCGGACAGCGACGCGTACGTCGTGGCACGGTCCGCTGTGATCCTCGCCCGGCCGTGCCGGGCGACGGCAGCGTGGACGAGGAGGTCGGTGCACCGCCGTGCCGGACGGCTGGGTTCTTTCCGGCGGGGGCGTCGCCGTCGTACCGGATCCCACCCGGCGAACCAATGCGGTCACGGCACCAGATGGATGGCCGTCGCCCCGTGCTCCGCGAGGAACCCGGGGAACAGACCCCGGCGTACAGCCCGACTCGTCTGCCGCTCACCTCGCCCAGGGCGTGCCGTCCTTCCGCTGACCGGGGTTCACTTCAGTCGCCGCCGCCCTCGCCGGGTGTCCCAACAGCCCTGGAAGTTGGGCGGGTTTGGCTTCGGCCCTGCGTGTGATTGGCTGGAAAGTGGTTGTTTGTGTTCGGAGTTGACGTGTAGACGGCGTTCACTTTTACAATTCTGACACTTCGTCAACGCATTTCAGTCCGCCTCTGTGTGTCAGCCGGGCTGAGGGGGTGTCATCGCCTATACCACGGACGGGCGTTTAGGTGGTTGGTTCACGACGAACTTGGGGTCACCGGCGGACTGTGCAGTTAGTCAGATTTTCTCGCGCGGCAGTGTGGCTAGCATGAGCGGGTACCCGGTCGGAAGATCGTCGTCCTCTTGGCGACCCCCTTTCCGACCTGCGGCTGCCGTGAGTTCGGCTGCCCCGTTTCTTCTGATCTCATGGACCGAGGGACCGCGGAATGTCAGTGCCTGCACCGCTCAGTCAGCACCGGCCGGCGAAGGCGCCGCGCACCTCGCCGACCACGCCCCTGGTCGTGCTGGTGGTGAGTGCCGCGGCCGGCGGCGTGGCCGTCGCCCTGGCGCCGTCCGGCGCCCGCACCTGGGCGCTGACCGTGGCGGCGGTCGCCTGGGTGTGCGTGGCCGCGGCCGTCCTCGTCAGCCACCGGCTCGTCCAGCGGGCCCGGCGCACGGCTGTCGCGCAGACCTCCGAGACCGGCCGTCTCAAGGCGCAGTCGGCGCAGCTGTCGGGGGAGACCGCGCACCTGGTCAACGTTACGCTGCCCGCCGTGGCCAAGCAGCTGCGGGAGGGCACGAGCGCGGCCGACGCGCTGGGCAGCGTGCCCCCGCCGTCCGACCCGCAGCTGGGCCGGATCGTGCACACCTTCGCCGCCGCCGTAGAGGAAGGCGTGCAGCGCGCGACCGCCCTGGACGGCGAGCGCCGGCAGGCCCAGTACGAGCTGAACGAGGAGGCCGCCGCGCTGGAGCGGCTGGCGCAGGAGACCCTGCCCGCCGCGGTCGCCCGGCTGCGCGAGGGCCAGTCCGCCGACACGGTGCTCGCCGAACTCGACCTGCCGCGGCTGCCCATGGTCCGCACCCCGACCGAGTCGTTCGTCCGCGAACTCGCCCACAGCGAGCGGCGTGCCGCCGCGGCACAGGCCGCCTCCGCCAGGGCGCTCAGCCGCGTCCAGGCCAAGTCCGTCAGCATGCTCGCCGACCTGCGGGACATGCAGGAACGATACGGCGAGGAGGTCTTCGGCGACCTGCTGAAGCTCGACCACAGCACCTCCCAGCTCGGCCTGATGACCGACCGGCTCGCGCTGCTCATGGGCGGCCGGTCCAGCCGCGCCTGGAACAAGCCGATCGTGATGGAGAGCATCCTGCGCGGCGCCGTCGGCCGAATTGCCGCCTACCAGCGGGTGCGCCTGCACTGCTCCACCACTGCCGCGATCTCCGGCTTCGCCGCCGAGGGCGTCATGCATCTGCTCGCCGAACTGATGGACAATGCCGCGAACTTCTCTCCGCCCATCGACGAGGTGCACGTCTACGTCGAGGACCACAGCGCCGGCATGGTCGTCACCATCGAGGACAGCGGCCTGAAGATGGCTGACGCGGCCATGCGCCACGCCGAGGAGGCGGTGTCCGGTCACATGACCGACCTCGCCTCGCTCCAGGGCACCCGGCTCGGCCTCGCCGTGGTCGGACGGCTCGCGGTGAAGTACGGCATCAGCGTCAACTACCGCCCCTCGTCGCGCGGCGGCACCGGCGTCGTCGTCCTGCTGCCCCAGCAACTGCTCGCTCAGCAGCGCGAGTCGGTGTCGCGCGGGGCGGCCGGCCGCCCCACCGCAGGGACCGCGCCCACGCCGGGCCCCGCCGCCTCGCCCGCCCCGGCCCCGGCGCCCGAGCCCACTTCGCGCCCCGGCGTTCCGGAGCGGCCCGCCGTCCGGCCGGAGCTGCCCGAACAGGGACAGCCCCGGCGCGCCACCGGCTCCACGCTGAACGGCCTGCCCGTCCGCGCACCCGGCCGCACCATGGCCGAGGCGGAGCGGGAGCGCGAGCAGCGCCGGTCGGCGTCCGAGGCGGCATCCGGGGCCGCGCCCGAGACGGCGGACGGAGACCGCCCGGAGCAGCGCCCGGCACGCGACGCGGGCACACGGTTCGGCGCCTTCCACCGCGGGCGCCGGGCCGCGGGCGGCACCGCAGGGCCGGATGCCCGGCCCGAGTCCGAGTCGCCGGCCACCCCGTAGCCGCCGACCCCTTTCCCGTACGGCGCCCGGGGCATCGGCGCCCACTTCCCGCTCGAGTTCCTGAGATTGGAGGAACGGGCCGGTGACCGGTCAACCGGCACCACCGTCCCATCACCCATCATGCAGACCACCGACAACAGCCTCACCTGGCTCCTCCAGAGCCTCCTGGAGCGCACCCCCGGCACCCGGCACGCTCTGGCCCTGTCCCGGGACGGCCTGAAGCTCTGCTGGACCGAACACCTGACGCTCGACCAGGGCGACCAGTTGGCGGCGATCTGCTCCGGCATCCAGGCCCTGGCCCAAGGCGCGTCCGTGGAGTTCGGCGACGGCACCGGCGGCGTCCGGCAGTCCATGACCGAGTTCCACGGCGGGCTGCTGTTCATCGTGGAGGCCGGCGAGGGAGCGCATCTGGCTGTCCTCGCCGAGGAGGACGCCGACCCGGGCGTGGTGGGCCATCAGATGACGGATCTGGTGGAGCAGATCGGCGAGCACCTGCGCGCCGAGCCCCGAGAGCCCGTTCCGGGGAGTGCCGCGTCGTGATGCGCAAGCCCGTGGACACCGGTGACCCCGACCGGCTCTACACGGTCACGGCCGGCCGGAGCCGCGCCGACGACTCCTTCGACCTGGTCACCCTGATCGTCAGTGAGTGC
The DNA here is from genome assembly GCF_044742755.1 of Streptomyces sp. NPDC087845. Lineage (NCBI taxonomy): Bacteria > Bacillati > Actinomycetota > Actinomycetes > Kitasatosporales > Streptomycetaceae > Streptomyces > Streptomyces sp. NPDC087845. The sequence continues at coordinate 8,979 of NZ_JBIUVC010000029.1, read as the reverse complement.
CGGCCCACGGCGGGAATGCAGTCGGAGCACGCCCGGATCCTGGAGCTGTGCCAGCACCCCACGGCTGTCGTCGAGATCGCCGCGGAGCTGAAACTGCCCATCACGGTGGTGCGGATCCTGCTCGGCGACCTGCTCGACATGGGCCGCATCACCGCCCGCCACCCGCGCGCGGCGCAGTCCGTCGCCTCGCTCCCCGATTCCGCCCTTCTCAAGGAGGTGCTCCATGGGCTCCGCAACCTCTGAGCTGCCCTCCCACCGCACGCCACTGGCCGACGCGGCGGAGACCGGCCTGAAGATCGTCATCGTGGGCGGTTTCGGTGTCGGCAAGACGACCCTGGTCCGCTCGGTGAGCGAGATCCGGCCGCTGAACACCGAGGAGGTGATGACGCAGGCCGGCGTCGGCGTCGACGAGACCAGTGCGGTCTCGACGAAGACGACCACGACGGTGGCGTTCGACTTCGGGCGGATCAGCCTCAACGAACGCATGGTGCTGTACCTGTTCGGCGCGCCGGGCCAGGAGCGCTTCTGGTTCCTGTGGGACAGGCTGTTCTCCGGAACGCTGGGTGCCGTGGTGCTCGTGGACACGCGCCGGATGAACGACTCCTGGTACGCGATAGACCGGCTGGAGCACCACAAGACGCCGTTCGTGGTGGCTGTCAATCGGTTCGACGACGACGCCCACCGGTACTCCCTGGAGGAGATCCGCCAGGCGCTCGCGCTGCCCGAGCATGTGCCGATGCTCGACTGCGACGCGCGGGTCCGCCAGTCCGGCAAGGACGTGCTGGTCTCCCTCGTGGACCACCTGTACGAACTGGCGATGGCCCAGGAGGCGACACCATGACCGACCCCTCTTCCGCGCAACCGGCTCCGCCGGGCTGCCCCGCCCACACCGACGCGGTGCGCCTGGCGGGGCTTGAGTACCAGCAGACGCCGTCGCAGCTGTACCGCGCGATGCGCCGCGAGCACGGCGCGGTCGCGCCGGTACTGCTCGACGGGGACATCCCGGCCTGGCTGGTGCTCAGCTATTCCGAGGTTACGTACGTGACCAGCCACGATGAGCTGTTCGCGCGGGACTCCCGGCGCTGGAACCAGTGGGAGAACATCCCGGCGGACTGGCCGCTGCTGCCGTACGTCGGCTACCAGCCGTCGGTGCTGTTCACCGAGGGCGACGAGCACCGGCGGCGGGCCGGAGTGATCACTCAGGCGCTGGAGGGCGTCGACCAGTTCGAGGTGGCGCGCAACTGCCAGCTGATCGCCGACCGGCTCATCGCCGACTTCGCGGGCAGCGGGCAGGCAGAGCTGATGACCGGATACGCGCACGCCCTGCCGATGCGGGCCGTGGTGCAGATGTGCGGGATGCCGACCTCGGGTGAGGACACCCAGCAGCTCGTCGAGGACCTGCGGATCTCGCTGGACGCGGCGGAGGGTGACGACCCGGTGGCGGCGTACGGGCGCGTGGGCGAGCGGCTGCGGCAGCTGGTGAAGGACAAGCGGGAAAGCCCAGGTCCGGACGTCACCTCGCGCATGCTGCTGGATCCGGCGGGACTGACGGACGAGGAGATCGTCCAGGACCTGATCTCGGTGATCGCCGCGGCGCAGCAGCCGACCGCGAACTGGATCTGCAACACGCTGCGGCTGCTGCTGACGGACGAGCGGTTCGCGGTGAACGTGTCGGGCGGCCGGCTCAGTGTGGGCGAGGCGCTCAACGAGGCGCTGTGGCTGGACACGCCGACGCAGAACTTCATCGGGCGCTGGGCCGTTCGGGACACCCAGCTGGGCGGGCGGCAGATCCGGGCGGGCGACTGCCTGGTGCTGGGGCTGGCCGCAGCCAACACCGATCCGCAGATCTGGCCGGGGGCGCACGTGGGCGCGGAGAACGCCGCGCACCTGTCGTTCGGCAACGGCGAGCACCGCTGCCCCTATCCGGCACCGCTGCTGGCGGACGTGATGGCGCGGACGGCGGTCGAGACGCTGCTGGAGCGGCTGCCCGACCTGGTGCTGTCGGTGGAGCCGGGGACGCTGACCTGGCGTCCGTCGATCTGGATGCGGGGGTTGACGGCGCTGCCGGTGCAGTTCACGCCAATGGTGCAGTAGGGCGGGCGCCCGATGCCCCGGTAGGGCGGGCGCCCGATCGCGCGGCAGCTCGGCCCACCCGGTGGTGCGGCAGCGCGGGCACATGGGCCCCTGGGCACATGGGCCCCTGGGCGGGGCCCATCACCTCGGCGGTGGTGCCGGTAAGGCGGTCAGGCGGCCGTTACGGGCGTGAACCGCACCGGCAGGCGCTGCGGTCCACGGGTGAAGACGCCTTCCTCGACCGGGTCGAAGCCGTTGGCGAGGCGTATGTCGGGCATGGCGTCCAGCAGCTGGCTGACGCCGATCTCGACCTCCGCCTTGGCGAGCAGCGCGCCGACGCAGAAGTGCCGGCCGAGCGCGAAGGCGAGGTGGTCGGCGGCGGCGGAGAAGGCGGTCGTGGTGGTCAGGTCGTCGCGGAAGATGTCGAAGCGGTCGGGGTCGCGGTAGCGGCTCTCGTCGCGGTTGGCGGCGCCTATCAGGCAGGTGACGGTGACGCCGGCGGGTATGGTGCCGCCGCTGAGCTTCATCTCGGTCGCGGACTGCCGCATGATCATGTGGACGGGCGGGGTGTATCGCAGGGTCTCGGCGAAGGCCCGCGGGATCAGGTCGCGGTCCGCGCGGACTGCGGCGAGCTGGTCGGGGTGGAGCAGCAGGTTCGCGAAGATGCTGGCGATCGCCTTGTCGGTGGTATCGCCGCCGGCGGCGAGCAGCAGGCTGCAGAACGCCTTGATGTCCTCGTCGCTCATCCGCACACCGTCGACCTCGGCTGCGCACAGTGTGGACAGCAGGTCGTCGCCCAGGTTCTCGCGGCGTTCCCGGATGATCGGCAGCATGTACTCGGCGAACTCGACACGGGTCCGCTCGCCCGCCGCGGCCACCTCGGGGTCACCCGAGAGGTTGCCGAGAAAGGCGATGACGGACGTGTACCAATGGTGGAAGCGCGCGTGGTCCGCCTTGTCGAGGCCCAGCATGTCGGCGATCACGTTGACGGGAAAGCGGGTGGCGTAGTCGTTGACCAGGTCGGCGGAGCCGGAGTTCCGGAAGGTGTCGATCAGTTCGCGCGAGTTGCGCTCGATGACGGGGAGGAACTTCTCCTGGAGGCCGGCGCCGCGGAAGGCGGGGGCGACGAGGGCGCGGCGCACGGCGTGCTCACGGCCACTGAGCTGGAGAATCGTCTTGCCGTGCACGGGCTCGATCTGCCAGTCGTAGTTGGCGGTGGTGAACTCGCCGTTCTTGTCCTTGAAGACGCGCTCGACGTCCTCGTAGCGCGAGATGATGTAACTCTGCGTGGCCTCGTGCCAGATGAGGGGCGCGGTGTCGCGCATCAGACGGTACGCCGGGTAGGGGGCCGCGGCGAACTCGGGCGAGAGGATGTCGGGCACCTGCTGCGCGGTGGACATGGGGCTCCCTCAAGGTCAGTGACTGGCTTACGGCACAAGGTAATTGATCAATAGTCAACCGAGACAGCCCCCACCGCCTCCCCGGCTGCCCCACTAGTATCCGTTGGCTGAAAACCGCCACTTGAACTTGGCCAAAGCGGCCATGCCGTCGTATCGGCCCATGCCTGCATGCCTGTTTGCCTGCACCTCGGGGGCTGCGGCGTCCGCCGTGGACAGCGGGGGCTCAATCGCCCGACGCCGCCCGGCTTTCGAGCATGTGCCTTTCGGTCGGTCCATGAAGCCCTGCTTGGTGCCCGGCTTGGTGCATGGCGCAGTCGCTCGGGAGGTCGGTCAGGACCTGGTCGAGGTGTCGGCGCAGGGTGAGGGCGTCGTCGGCCAGAGCGGTGAGCAGGGTGGCGGTGGGGGAGAGGTGCACGACGGCCGCGACGGTATGCATCAAGACCGGTGGAGAACGATCACTACCGGGTTCGTACCGCTGGAGGGGCGGCCACTGCTTTCCTCGAGGTTGGCGTGTTCGACGATGGTCAGCCACCCTGCGCGTTTGACCGATACCGCCGATCCACCATCACCATCATGGCCCTGAAGCCAGCTGGCGGGAAGATCCTGGACCCGCAGACCGCAGCAGCACGCCAGAAGCATGCCGCCCGGAGCGCGGGATGCAGATGTCCTTCGTGCCCGTACGACGGGAGGCGGTGCAAGCCTCTCCGCCGGGCCCCGTCGTCGCCTGCGAGGATGAGTCCGGGGCCATCCGACGGGGAAAGCGAGGAGAGCGTGGTGTCAGGAGAGCCAGGTGGCCGACTGCTCGTGGTCGACTTCGATTTCTTCTTCCGCAACCCCTGCGAGGGCGTCCCCGCCCCGCATCGCGGCGATGAGGAGCTCTACGACTGGGCCCACGCGGAGAACCTGCTGCGCGAGATCATCTGGCCGATCCGCGCGGAAGGGTTCCTGCGGGCCGGTATCGAACCGCCCCGCTGCGAGGGATACCAGGATTTCTGGAGACGGTTCACCTTCACCAGCCACAACCCGCCCCTGCTCTACGCAGACTCCAACCTCTACGCGGGCCGACTCACCCCCCTCCACTTCGCCCTGTTCGATCTGAAGACCAGACCGGCCCGCCCCGGAGACGGCCCGCTTTGTCGAAGCCCTCTGGGACGCCGCCGGGCCCGAGGAGACACAGGAGCTGGACCGGGCGGCCCGCACAGCTCTGGGCGCCGCGCCGACCGGCCAGTACGTGGACGAGGTGCTGCCCGCCTCCACTGGTGCGGTGGACGGCACCCGGGAACCGCTCACGTCCTGGCTCCGGGCGTGGGACTGGTCACCCGTGCTGCCGGCGTGCGTACTGGCCGGCTGGGAGCCGCTTCTCGCCGCAGTGCGCCGCCTCATACCCGCCGACCCGCCCGACCCCCGCACCGCCCCCGGCTTCGAGCCGGTAAGGACTGTCACGCCCCCGGAATGGGAGGACCTGGCCGCCGAGCGCTCCCCGTCCGAAGCCGCGACCGCCCTCACTGCCGCGTCCGGCACGCTGGCCGAGGCCGACGCGTACGCCGTGGTGCTGCACCGCATCGTCGACGCCGACCCGGCCCGATGGACGACCGATGTCCGCTCAGTCCTCGACGCGCTGAAACTGCCGGTCCTGCGCGCCGGCTACCTTGCCGCCGCCGCGGCGGCCGCAACCCGGCCTGGCGCGTTCCCCGACGACACCCTGACGCAGGCCTGCGCCGCCGCTCTCGCCCTGCGCCGCACCCTCGTCCCGGCGGCCGACGAACGCCCGTCGGCCGCCGACCGGGACCACACGACGGAACTCCTCGCAGACCAGGCGGTGTTCGATCTCCTCAGACTCGCCTGGCGCACCAGCGCCGATCTCGCCGACGTCCTGCCCGACGCCCTCGCGCACCTGCGCACCCTCGCCGTTGAGCTCACCCGTCCCGACGCCACGCCAGCAGCGGCCAGCACCGAGGAGGAAGAGGAGGGGGAGGAAGGGGCGTCCGCCGACATGGCACCACCCGGCCTCTTCGGCCCGGACTCCGCCGCACGCGCGCTGGGCTGCCTGCTGGAGTACGCCGCCCACCACGCCCGCACGAGCGGGGAGATGCCCCGCGACATCCTCGAACTCACCGCCGAAGCCGCAAACTCCTGCGAAGACCACAAGGCCGTCGCCCTCACCGTCGGCGTCCACCTGCCCAACCTGTACCGCCACGCCCCCGACTTCACAGTCGCCCACCGCGCCGGCCTGCTCGCCCTGCCCACGGACGGACGGCCGTCACCGGCCAGCGCCTGGCTGCAGTGGGGCCGCGCCGACCCGCACCTCCTCGCCGCCCTCGGCCGAACCGAGCTCCTGGCTGCTCTGCGAGCCCGCGTGCGCGGCGCGAGCGAACACCTGGCACACGCGCTCGCCACCAACCACGACTACCTCGGCGACCCGACCACTGCCTGGGCCTCCATCGCCGACGGCCCCGGCGGCGCGGCGGCGGCCTCCCGCCTCCTGGAAGACCTGGTCCTGCGCCGCCCGGCCACCGAGCCGCTGGGCACGGTCACCGGCGCGGCGGCCACGGGCGCGGCGGCCACCCTGTGGCGCGCCGCGCTCGCCGCGGACCTCCCGCCCGGAGCGCTGGCCGGAGCCGGCCTCTTCGCCCGCACAGACATCGCTGACGACGTGTGGCTGCCGTTGGCCCGCGCCAGCGCCGAGCACACACCCGCCCTCGTCGACGCCTCGGGCGTGGCCGAACGAGCCGCCGCGCACCCCGGCGCCCCGGACGCGCTGCACCTGGTCGCCCAGCTGGTCGGCCACCCCCAGCAACCGTGGCACGACGAGGGCGTACTCCATCACGCCCACGCCCTGCTGCGCACCGCCCAGCCGGGCATCGCGGGCGAACACCGCGACGCCGTCGAGGAGCTGCGCCGGGCGCTCGTCGAAGCTGGCGAGGTCGACGCCGCCCGCACCTGAACCCCAGACCAGTAGAGAAACCCCGTCGAACAGGGTGTCGCGTGTGGCGGCGTGAGCCTAGCGCTGTGACCGGGATGGTTCACCGTGGTCGGGAGACGGCTCACGGGACGAGCGCGGTCCGCGAGGCAACTGGTATTACTGGTGCATGCAAGAAGAGACCGCGCGATCCGCGATCGACACGTTCATCTCCGCGTTCAACGCCTCGGACGACAGCTATGTGACTGCGCTGCTCTCCCAGGCCCTAACCTCGGACGTGGTCTTCTGGGGACCGTTGGGCCGCAGTGAGGGGATCGAGGCGGTCGAGCGGTTCGTGCTGGACATCCGGCGCCACCCCGCGGGGACCGGCACGATGGTGCGCTGTTCGGCGGTGGACATGCCGGACGAGTGGGCCCGGTACCAGTGGGTCTTCACGACGCCGGATGGAGGCCCCCGCCTGGCGGGAACGGACGTCGTCCATCTGCGGCGGAGCCTCATCGACCAGGTCATCGTCTTCGCGGGGGAGATCGAGCCGTCCGCCTCCTGAGTCATTCTCCTCTGGCGCCGTCCTTCTCCTGAACCGGCCCCGTTCGGGGCTCCGGGTCTGCCCGGCCGAGATCATCCTCACAACGCTTCGGTCGTCCGCGCTTGGCCACGAGCGGACCGATGATGCGCTGTGGCTGTGTAAGTTCGCGGTTGGTCAGGCTGCGGTGTTGAGGGGGCGTCCGCCCCAACGGATGCCCTTCTCGCTTCGGATGCGGGCGCGTTCCTTGCGTTCGGCGGCCAGGACGTCGCGGTGGCGGGCGTTGGCGTTGCGCCAGCGTAGATAGGCGTGCAGGGCTCGTGTCTGCACGGTGTGGTTGGAGTTGGCGATGGTGAACTGCCTCAGCGGTCCGAAGTGGGCCTCGATGGGGTTGGCCCAAGAGGCGTAGGTCGGGGTGAAGCACAGCTCGACCTTGTGCTTTGTAGCCCAGCGGCGGATATTGGTGCCTTTGTGGGCGGACAGGTTGTCCAGGATCACGTAGATGGGGGCGCCGTCGGGCCGGGCGGCGCGGATCGACTTGAGCGCGGCCAGCGTGTTCGCGGCACCTTTCTTGCGGCGGTTGACGCCCCACAACATGTCGTCGCCGACCGAGTAGCAGCCCGTACCCTTCAATCAGGCTCGATTGGGCATGAGCGGCAGCCCCGGGACACCGGTGCCGCTGCTCGCCCTCGCTGCTAATTAAGAGCTGCGATCAGGATCGTTACAGTACGGGCGTGCAGGTGGGCACCCGGTCGGGCGGTAAACTCCGCGTCCGGCCAGGAAGGCCGGATGCGACTCGTAGCAGCCTGCCCATCAAAGGGCTCTTCACGACTCCGTCGGCCGGCCTTCCGGGACGCCCCGTAACTGCTGATTAAGAGTGGCGACTCGATCGCTCGTACGGACTTGCCTGCGGGTGTCCCGACTGTCTGATGATCGTTGCATCTATAGCCAGGAAGGCTGGATGCGACTTTCGTACTCCTGCCCGTCATGGGGCTCATGTCGACTCCGTCGGCCAGTCTTCTGGTCACCCGCCATAACTGATTAAGAGCTGCGACCTCGATTGCTCGTACGGACTTGCTTCAGGGGTGGCCTGGCACTTCCTGTTCGTGTTCGATCTGGAGAGACGAGATGACGCAACGGCCGCCACAGGTATGGGCCGGGATCGACGTGGGGAAAGGACACCACTGGATTTCCGTGGTCGATGCCGATGGCGACCCACTGTGGAACCGTAAGGTGATCAACTCCGAGCCCGACATCCTCACCGTATTCGGTGAGGTTATGGATACAGCGGACCACGTGACGTGGGCACTTGACCTCGTTGACGGGCCAGCAGCGTTACTGCTGGGGATCCTGGCCAACCACGGTCAGAGTCCCCGGTACGTCACAGGCTCAAAGTTCGCAGCGTTCAAGAAGAGCTTCAGCGGCCAGGGCAAGTCCGACTTGAAGGACTCCTACGTCGTCGCCGAGTTCGCCCGCTGTCTCCGGCGGCAGACAGTCCCTGTGCCAGCTCCTCCGAGGATCACCAAGGAGCTCACCCTGATCCTCTCCCATCGCAAATGGCCTCTCAGTCGAACGCACCAGAACCATCAACCGCATGAGAGCCATTGGGCAATCTCGCCCAGAGCCTGGTAACGGCCGGCGCGGGGGACGGTCAGGCCCCGGACTGGACGGTGACGCGCATCGAGCCAGGCACGCAGACCGCCCTGCCGCCGGGTGACTACGCCCACTTCAAGGCCGAGCCGAGAACGCCCAACTCTCCCGTCGACGTCTCCGGCATCGTCATCACCCTCAAGAACCTGAAGATCAGCCCCCTTCCTGGCACGGCCCGCATCGAGATCCGCGAGTTCGCCACCAACACGGGCCAGTGGCCCCACAGCCCCGCCTTCACCAGGCTGGCGCTCACGAAGTTCCCGGCACCTAAGAGGTGGTCTCATTTGGTTTGATCGGTAGTCTGTGGTCGTGACGATTGTGGAGCGTCTGGTCCCGGACCGGTTGTGGGAACTGTTCGAGCGAGTGGTGCCGTCGGCTCCGGTACGACCTCAGGGTGGTGGCCGACGGCGTTA
>NZ_JBIUVC010000028.1:0-68192 GCF_044742755.1 Streptomyces sp. NPDC087845 | reverse complement strand
TGCAACGTCGCACCGACGTCCGACGTCCGCGTCGTCGTCATCGACTGCACCGACACCGGCGCATCCCCGCCCACCGCAACCGACCCGACCTGGATCTTGCGGCTGACCCGCCGGTCGGCGAGCTTGGTCGGAACGGACGGAATTCCGAGAGAAATCGCAGTCATGCGCTGAGCATCCCCAAGGTGTGGATCAAGGTCCCGAGATCGGCGGGCTCCGGGTTTCGAGGTTACGGCACCGGCGGCGGCCCGGAGCACACCGCGTGCGGGAGTGCCCCGCGCAGGCGCCGCCCCGGACACGCGCTGTGCTCCGGGCGGTCACCCTCCGTGCGCCGGACCTGCCGGAGATCAGGAGATCTTGACCGGATTGACGATGTCGGCCACCAGCACCAGCAGGGTGAAACAGATGAAGACGCCCGCGACGACATAGGCGACCGGCATCAGCTTGGCCACGTCGAAGGGGCCCGGGTCGGGTCGCTTGAAGACCCGCGCCACATTCCGGCGCAGTGCCTCCCAGAGCGCTCCGGCGATGTGTCCGCCGTCGAGCGGGAGCAGCGGCAGCATGTTGAAGAGGAACAGCGAGAGGTTGAAGCCTGCCAGCAGGAACAGCATCATCGCGATCTGGTTCTGCGCCGGTACGTCCAGCGCCATCACCTCGCCGCCGATCCTCGCCGCGCCGACGACGCCCACCGGGGAGTCGGCCGCTCGCGGTCCGTCGCCGAAGGCGGCGTCCCACAGGTCGGGGATCTTGGACGGGAGGGCGATGATCGAGTCGACGCCGTTCTCGATCATGTCTCCCATGCGGACGACCGAGTCGCCGAAGGAGAGCGGCACGATCTCGGTCTGGGCGGCGAAGCCGAGGTAGCCGGCCTTCACGTACTCGCCCTCGACCACGTTGCCGTTGGAGTCCTTCTTCGCCACCGCGTTCTCCTTCAGCACGGCGTGGAGAGTCTTCTCCTGGCCGTCGCGCCGGACGGTGAGGGTGGCGGGACCGGTGGTGTCGCGGATCCTGTCGGAGAGCGTGGCCCAGTCGTCGACCTTCTGGCCGTCGAAGGCGACGATCCTGTCGCCCTTCTCGAGTCCCGCCGCCTGCGCGGGCGAGACCGCGTCGGACTTCTTGCAGGTGTCGCGGTTCTCGCTCTGCGGGATCACGCACTTCTGGACGCCCGCGACCTCGGTCGTCTGGGTCTGGAACCCGAAGGACATCGCCACACCGAGGAAGATCGCGACGGCGAGGACCAGGTTCATGAACGGTCCGGCGAACATCACGATGACGCGCTTCCACGGCTTGCGTGTGTAGAAGAGGCGCTTCTCGTCACCCGGTTCGATCTCTTCGAAGGCCGCGGACCTGGCGTCCTCGATCATGCCGCGCCACGGCGATGTGGACCGCGCCTCCAGGCGCCCGTCCGGTCCCGGCGGGAACATGCCGATCATGCGGATGTAGCCGCCGGCCGGGATGGCCTTGATCCCGTACTCGGTGTCGCCCTTCTTCCGCGACCAGATCGTCGGTCCGAAGCCGACCATGTACTGGGGGACGCGGATACCGAAGAGCTTCGCGGTCGACAGGTGCCCCAGTTCGTGCCAGGCGATCGAGAACAGCAGCCCGATGACGAAGACGACGATGCCCAGAATCGTCAACAGGACCGTCGAAATACTCATGCGCGCGCCTCCGCTGTCGCTTTCGCCGAGAGTTCACGGGCCCGGGCGCGTGCCCAGGTCTCCGCTTCGAGGACGTCTGCGACCGTGAGCGAAGTTCCCGTGGCGGGGGTGCCGTGTTCGGCCACCACCGCCGTGACCGTATCCATGATTCCGTTGAACGGCAGCTGTCCCGCCAGAAAAGCGTCGACGCATTCCTCGTTCGCGGCGTTGAACACGGCCGGGGCCGTGGCGCCGAGCGTACCGACGTGCCGGGCCAGTCCCACGGACGGGAAGGCCTCGTCGTCGAGAGGGAAGAACTCCCAGGTGGACGCCTTCGTCCAGTCGAAGGCGGGGGCGGCGTCCGGCACGCGCTGGGGCCAGCCGAGACCGATGGCGATCGGGCCTCTCATGTCCGGGGGTGTGGCCTGGGCGAGGGTGGAGCCGTCGGTGAACTCGACCATGGAGTGGACGTACGACTGGGGGTGGACCACGACCTCGATCCGGTCGAACGGGATGTCGTAGAGGAGGTGCGCCTCGATGACCTCCAGTCCCTTGTTGACCAGGGTGGCGGAGTTGATCGTGATGACCGGCCCCATGGCCCAGGTCGGGTGCGCGAGGGCCTCTTCCCGGGTGACGTCCACGAGTTCGCTCCTGGTGCGTCCCCGGAAGGGGCCGCCGGACGCGGTGACGACGAGCCTGCGTACGTCGGCGCGGGTGCCCGCGGCGAGTGCCTGGAAGAGCGCGGCGTGCTCGGAGTCGACCGGGATGATCTGGCCGGGCTCGGCCAGCGCCTTCACCAGCGGGCCGCCGACGATCAGCGACTCCTTGTTGGCCAGGGCGAGCGTGCGGCCCGCTTCGAGCGCGGCGAGCGTGGGGGCGAGACCGATCGAGCCGGTGATTCCGTTGAGTACGGTGTGGCAGTCGCCGGCGGCGAGTTGGGTGGCGGCTTCGGGCCCGGCCAGGATCTCGGGGAGCGGCTCGCCCGTCCCGTACTGCGCGCGCAGGGCCTCCCGGAGGGCCGGTACGGCGTCCGGTGCGGCGACGGCCACGGTGCGCACCCGCAGCTGCCGCGCCTGCTCGGCGAGGAGGGCGACCCGTCCGCCCGCGGCGGAGAGGCCGGTGACGCGGAAGCGGTCGGGGTTGCGCAGCACCAGGTCTATGGCCTGGGTGCCGATGGAACCGGTGGAGCCGAGGATGACGAGATCCCGGCGGCCTTCCGCGGCGTCGAAGACGAGGTGCGGGTCGGCGAGGGGGGCAGGGCTGTCGCTCATGCCCCCCATTGTGGCCGCATCGGCTGTGGGTGTGGACAGTGCGTCCCGGTCGCCGGCGGATCCGGCCCCGGGGCCGGCCGCTTCCGACGGCGCGCACTCGGTGGCCGCGCACCACGGCCCCGGCAGACTTCCCGCACATCTGCAACCACCACCGCTGCTGCGCCGCACTCGGAGGCCGGCCCCGATCAGCCGCGTGGACAACGCTGCGGGTCAATACACCTGGCGGCTCGTGGGTTCGGCGAACTCCGCGAAGGACTCGTGGAATCCGGGGAACGTCTTCCGTACGCAGCCGGGGTCGTCGAAGGTGATGCCAGGTACCCGCAGGCCGGTGACGGCGAACGACATGACGATGCGGTGGTCGCCGCGGGTGGCGATCTCGGTGGGGCGGGGGACGCCGGGGTGGATCTCGATCCAGTCCGGGCCCGTCTCGACCGTGATGCCCATCCGGCGGAGGTTCTCGGCGCACGCCTCCAGCCGGTCGCACTCCTTGACCCGGGTGTTGCCCACGTCCTCGATGCGCACGGGGCCCGAGGCGAAGGGGGCGAGCGCGGCCAGCGTCGGCATGGTGTCGGAGATGTCGCGCATGGCGACGGTGAGGCCCCCGAGGGAGCCGGTCGAGCGGACGGTGGTGGACCCGGCGGTGGTGTGCACCTCGGCGCCCATGCGGCGCAGTACGTCGACGAACCGCAGGTCGCCCTGGAGCGCGTCCGTGCCGAGGCCGGGGACGGTGATCTCACGGCCGGTGAGGGCCGCCGCGGCGAAGAAGTAGCTCGCGGTGGAGGCGTCGGGCTCGACGGCGTACGTGGTGGCCCGGTAGCCGCCGGGCGGGACGGTGAAGATGTTGCCGTCCGGGCCGCCGCGGGTCACCTCGGCCCCGAAGCTCCGCATCATCGCGAGAGTGATCTCGATGTACGGGGCGGAGACCAGGTCGGTGACGGTGATCCGGAGCCCCTCCGCCGTGAGCGGTCCGAGCATCAGCAGCGCGGTGAGGTACTGGGAGGACTCCCCCGCGTCCAGGGTGAGTTCGCCGCCCTTGATTCCGGACGCGCCGATCCGCAGCGGATGGTGGCCCTCGGCCCCGTCGTGGCGCAGGTCGACGCCGAGTGTGCGCAGGGCCTCGGTGAGCGGGGCGAGGGGGCGGCGGCGCATCTGGGCGGAGGCGTCGAAACGGTACGTGCCGGAGGGGGCGGCCGCGGCGAGGGTCGGCAGGAACCTGGCCGTGGTGGCGCCGTCCCGGCAGTGGACGTCGGCGTCGGTGACGGCGGGGCCCCCGGGGCGGCCCTCGATGTGCCAGCGGTCCGCTTCCTGCCCGACCCGGTAGCCGAGGCGCGCGAGCCCCTCGGCGAAGCCCTCGGTGTCGTCCGAGTGCAGGGGCCGTACGAGGGTGCTGGTGCCGTTCGCGGCGGCGGCGAGGAACAGGGCGCGCGCGGTGACGGACTTCGAGCCGGGGATGTGGATGACGGTCACGGGTCGTCATCCTGCCGTACCCCGCCCGGACGGGCGGGGTACGTCCGACGCGTGGACGCGGGCCCGCCCGGTGGGCCCGCGGGTCAGCGAACGGGGCGGTGGACGTTGTCCCGGACGGAGGCGCCCGGGGTGGCGTCGGCGATCCACGGACCGTCGCCGCTCGGATCGACGATGCCGTCCTCCAGCCAGGTGTACGTACCGGACAGGACGCCGTCGACCACACGCCGGTCCAGGTCGTCGGTGTTGGACCACAGGCGGGTGAAGAGTTCCTCGACCCGGACGCGGGACTGGCGGCAGAACGCGTCGGCGAGCTGGTAGGCCTCGCGGCCGTGGTCGTCGCGGGAGCGCAGCAGTTCGGCGCGGACGCAGGCGGCGCTCATCGCGAAGAGCTCCGCGCCGATGTCGACGATCCGGCCGAGGAAGCCCTGCTTGGTCTCCATCCGGCCCTGCCAGCGCGACATGGCGTAGAAGGTGGAGCGGGCCAGTTTGCGGGCGGAGCGTTCGACGTAGCGCAGATGGGCGGACAGATCCGGATGGCCGGAGGGGTTGAACTCCCCGTACGTACGCGGGAGTTGTCCCGGACCCGCAGCGAGCTTGGGGAGCCAGCGGGCGTAGAAACCGGCCGCGTTCACGCCCGCTTTAGCCTTGGCGGAGAGGGGTTTGTCGGGGTCGATGATGTCCCCGGCGACCTTCAGGTGGGCGTCGACGGCCTCACGGGCGATCAGCAGGTGCATGATCTCGGTGGAGCCCTCGAAGATCCGGTTGATCCGCAGATCGCGCAGGAGCTGTTCGGCGGGGACGGCCCGTTCGCCGCGGGCGGCGAGGGACGCCGCTGTCTCGAAGCCCCTGCCGCCCCGGATCTGGACCAGTTCGTCGGCCATCAGACAGCCCATCTCGGAGCCGTACAGCTTGGCGAGTGCCGCTTCGATCCGGATGTCGTTGCGGTTCTCGTCGGCCATCTGGGAGGAGAGGTCGACCACCGCTTCGAGCGCGAAGGTGGTGGCGGCGATGAAGGAGATCTTGGCGCCGACGGCCTCGTGCCGGGCGACCGGCCTGCCCCACTGCTCGCGCACCGCCGACCACTCACGGGCGATCTTCAGGCACCATTTCCCGGCGCCGACGCACATGGCGGGCAGCGAGAGCCGTCCGGTGTTGAGCGTGGTGAGGGCGATCTTGAGCCCCGCGCCTTCGGGGCCGATGCGGTTCGCGGCCGGGACCCGGACCCGGTGGAAGCGGGTGACGCCGTTCTCGATGCCGCGCAGGCCCATGAAGGCGTTGCGGTTCTCGACGGTGATGCCCGGGGAGTCCGCCTCGACGACGAACGCCGTGATGCCGCCCTTGTGGCCGTCCGACTTCGGGACCCGGGCCATCACGACGAGCAGGTCGGCGACGACCCCGTTGGTGGTCCACAGCTTCACACCGTCGAGGATGTAGTCCGATCCCTCGGGGACCGCCGAGGTGGCGAGCCGGGCCGGGTCGGAGCCGACGTCCGGTTCGGTGAGCAGGAACGCCGAGATGGCGGTGCTGGCCAGCCGGGGCAGGAAGGCGTCCTTCTGCTCCTGGCTGCCGAAGAGCTTCAGTGGCTGCGGTACGCCGATGGACTGGTGGGCGGAGAGCAGCGCACCGATCGCGGGGCTGGCGGAGCCGACGAGGGAGAGGGCCTTGTTGTAGTAGACCTGGGTCAGACCGAGGCCGCCGTACTTCGGCTCGATCTTCATCCCGAGCGCGCCGAGCTCCTTGAGGCCGTTGATCACCTCGTCGGGGATCCTGGCCTCACGCTCGATCAGGGCGCTGTCGATCCTGGTTTCGCAGAAGTCGCGCAGCCGGGCGAGGAACGCCTCGCCGCGCCGCACGTCGTCGGCGGGCGGCAGCGGATGCGGATGGATCAGGTCGAGACGGAAGCGCCCGAGGAAGAGTTCCTTCGCGAAACTGGGCTTGTGCCAGTCCTGTTCGCGCGCGGCCTCGGCCACTTGACGCGCTTCACGCTCGGTGACCTTGGGCGTGTTCTTCGGTGCGGATGGTGCGGACATGAGGAGCTCACCTCGCCGCGTTGTGGGGTGGGCGGACGCGGCCGGTCCGCGCGGAGCGCATGGCGCCGCCGAGCCGTACCAACCGGTGCTACGTGTCCTGATGTACCCGATTCCCGGCACTCCCACCATCCCCCGGACGCCGATCGGGTCGGGAGCCACTCCACTGGACAGCCCCGCGGTGACACGGCGGCCGGGCCGTGGGCGGGGCGGGGAAAGCAGGAACGGCTGGAGCCCCCGCACAGTGGGCTCCAGCCGTCTCCCTGCCGCTTGCTTCGTGCTGTCCAGGCGGATCGCAGGCGGCGCTGGTGGATCGATTCGATCCGGTTCGTGGACTACATGGATCCGCGCGGATCAGAGGGCGAGGCCGGTGAGGACCAGCACGCGCTCGTAGGTGTAGTCGTCCATGGCGTAGCGGACGCCCTCGCGGCCGACGCCGGACTGCTTGGCGCCGCCGTACGGCATCTGGTCCGCGCGGTAGGACGGGACGTCGCCGATGATCACGCCGCCGACCTCAAGGGCGCGGTGGGCGCGGAAAGCGGTCTGCAGGTCGTGCGTGAACACGCCTGCCTGGAGGCCGTACTTGGAGGAGTTGACCGCTGCGAACGCCTCGGCCTCGCCGTCCACCTTCTGCACGGACAGCACCGGTCCGAAGACCTCCTCGCCGGAGAGGGTGACGCCGTCCGGGAGCTCGGCGAGCACGGTCGGCGCGTAGGTGGCACCGTCCCGCTTGCCACCGGTGAGGAGCTGGGCACCGGCCTGCACGGCCTCGTCGACCCAGGACTCGACGCGCTTGGCGGCGTCCTCGCTGACCAGCGGGCCGACATCGGTGGCGGCGTCGGACGGGTCGCCGGTGACCTGGGCCTCGACGGCCGCGACGATCTTCGGGACGAGCCGGTCGTAGACCGAGGCGTCCGCGATGACGCGCTGCACCGAGATGCAGGACTGGCCGCCCTGGTAGTTGGAGAAGGTCGCGATACGGTTCGCGGCCCAGTCCAGGTCCTCGTCGGAGGCGTAGTCGCCGAGGACGACCGCCGCGCCGTTGCCGCCGAGCTCCAGGGTGCAGTGCTTGCGCGGCACGGACTCCAGGATCGAGTAGCCGACGGGGCCGGAACCGGTGAAGGAGATGACCGGCAGGCGCTCGTCCTGCACCAGGGCGGGCATCCGGTCGTTGGGGACCGTCAGCACGGACCACGAACCGGCCGGCAGGTCGGTCTCGGCCAGCAGCTCGCCCAGGATCAGCGACGAGATCGGGGTGGCCGGGGCGGGCTTCAGGATGATCGGGGCACCGACGGCGATGGCCGGGGCCACCTTGTGGGCGCTCAGGTTCAGCGGGAAGTTGAAGGGCGCGATGCCGAGGACCGTGCCGCGCGGGAAGCGCCGGGTCAGGCCGAGACGGCCGGTGCCGCCCGCGTCGGTGTCGAGGCGCTGGGCGTCGCCGCCGTTGAAGCGGCGGGCCTCCTCGGAGGCGAACCGGAACACGGAGACGGCACGGCCGACCTCACCGCGGGCCCACTTGATGGGCTTGCCGTTCTCGGCGGAGATCAGCTGGGCGATCTCCTCGGTGCGCTCCACCAGGCGCCGTACGACGTGGTCGAGCGCGGCGGCCCGGACGTGGGCCGGGGTCGCGGCGAACTCCTCGCGCACGGCGTGCGCGGCCGCGACGGCCTCCTCGATCTGGGCGTCGGTCGGCACGCTGACGGTGCCGACGAGACGGCCGTCCCAGGGATTGGTGACGTCGAAGCTGTCCTCGCCGGTGGCCTGGCGGCCGGCGAGCCAGAAGGCGTGGGTGGAGGTCATGGAGGTTCCGGCCCTTCGAAGACGTGGGGTGTGGTGCCCCCACCGTAGGGCCGCACGGCCGTCTTGGCGTTTGTCCGGCATGGAGCAGAACCCGGCGGGGACACTCCGGTTTGTCGGATGCGCCGACGGGGGCGCGGGGCCTTCCGGCAGGGGTGCGGCGCCGGGCGACGACCGGGATCGCACGGCCTTCCCGGCAGCAGCCGCCACGTCGCCTCCCACGCCGCCTCCGGGGGAAGGCGTCCGGTCCTGCTGCGACGGGTACGGCGGCGACGGCTACGGCTACGGCTACGGCGGCGAGTGCCCGGCCCCGCGGGCGCCGCTATCCCTGGGGCGTCGTCGGAGAGCTCGTCGCCTTCAGGGCCAGCCACAACTCCATCCGGACGTCCGGATCGTCCAGGGAGCGGCCCAGGATCTCCTCCACCCGGCGCATCCGGTAGCGCAGGGTGTGGCGGTGCACGCCCAGGTCGGCCGCCGCCGCGTCCCACTGGCCGTGGTGGGAGAGCCACGCCCGCAGTGAGGCGACCAGGTCGCCGCGGCCCTTGGCGTCGTGCTCGTGCAGGGCGCGGAGCATTCCGTCGGCGAAGGCCCGTACGGCGTCGTCCGCGAGGAGCGGCAGCACCGAGCCGGTCGCCAGCTCCTCGTGCTCGACCAGCGCCCTGCCCCGGCGGCGGGCCACCGACAGGGCCTGTTCGGCCTGCTTGTACGCGGCGGAGACGGCGATGGGGCCCGCCGGTGCGGAGAGGCCCACGACCACCTGGCCCTCCTCCGCCGCCGCCGGTTCGCGCGGGGGCCGTTCCGCATGGGCCTCCTGCGCCTCCGCGAACGCCGTGCAGGCGGCGACCGCGGCTCCGCCGTCCGCGGCCAGGACGACGAGCCGTTCGCCCTCGGGCACGGCCAGCAGCGCCTCGCCGGTCCGGAAGGCCGCCGCCTCCATCGCCTCGCCCAGCGCCGCCGGTGTCGCGGGGGCGGACGCCTCGGCGATGAGCAGCCGGAACGGGGCGTCGAGCAGCCCCCCGTACAGATCCCCGGCGACGGCCCGCGCGTGGTCCGGCTGGCCGGCGAGCAGCATGCGCAGCACCGCCGCGCCCAGCCGTTGCTCCGCGCCCTGGAGGGACCGGGAGCGGGCCGTGGTCAGGGTCAGCAGGGCGACCGCCGAGTGCACGGCGTACCGCTCGGCGGTGCCGGGTGCCGCACCCGTGCCGACGGCGAGTGCGCCCCGGACCCGGCGGCCGGTGCCCAGGGACTGGAGCTCGACCCGGTCCTCGGTCCCGCCGACGACCATGCTGGCCGGGGCGAGCCGCTCCCGCAGCCGTTCCACATCGGGGGTGAGCCGGGCGGCGCGGCGGGCGGCCCACTCGGGGGCCGCGGCGACGACCGCGCCGGAGGCGTCGTACAGCGCGGCCCAGCCGTCGACATGGGCCGCGAGCCGGGTGAGGAGCTCGCCGGGGCCGTCGCCCGAGAGTGCGGCCTTCGTCAGCTCCCGCTGGGCCTCGAACCCCGCGGTCACAGCCCGGTACTGATCGGCGGCGATCGCCGACGACACGGCCTTGGCGATGGCGAGGAACGGGGTGCGGCGCGGCACTTCGAGGAGCGGCAGTCCGGCTTCCTCGGCGGCGTCGACCAGGGCCTGCGGTACGTCGTCGTAGTGGACGCCGACGGCGAAGCCCAGTCCGACGACTCCGGCTCCGGCCAGCCGCCGCACGTAGCGCCGCATCGCCTCGGGATTCTCGGCGTCGAGGTTGGTGGCGGTGACGAGCAGGAGTTCGCCGCCCTCCATGTAGGGGACGGGGTCGGTCAGCTCGCTGGCATGCGCCCAGCGGACGGGCGCGTCGAGCCGGTCCGCCCCCGCACGCACCGTGAGTTTGAGCGCCGAATGCTGGACGAGCGAGGCGAGAGTGGGGGGCATGGGGACCGTGGGACCTCAGGGAGTCGATTTTCGCCGTCCCGTATGAACGGCTCCCCTCGATTCTGCCAGGGCGGCAGGGTCCGGGGTAGCCGCTCTCACGCCCCGGGCTCCGCCCCCGTACCGCTCAGCCGCTCAGCCGCTCAGGTCCACCAGCAGCGGCGGCGCGTGCTCCCCCCGTACGGTCGTCAGGGACAGCACCGCGTGTCCGGCCGGCACCCGGTGGGCCAGTTCGGAGGCCGACCAGCGCTCCCGCTCGACCTGCCGCACGGTCACCGCGTCCGTGGTGACGGCCTTGCCGGTGACCAGCTTGCGGAAGGCGTGGATGGCCCGGGTCATCGGCTGGTCGGCGAAGACCGTGCGCTGGGTGACGTCGCGGGTCTCGACCCACTCCGTTCCCCAGGCCTCGGCGAACTTCTTCCCGTCCCACGTGGTGATCCCGGAGAACGCCATCCGGCAGCCGACCGCGCCGAGCAGCGCCGTGTGCAACTGCTCGGGCACGTCGTCGAGGGTGCGCAGGGTGAGTACGGCCCCGGCGTGCGCGGAGCGCAGCCGCTGGACTCCGCGGACGGTGTCGGGGGTGAGGGTGCGGGTCGCGTCGTCGAGGACCAGGCAGGCGAAGAGGGAGCGGTCGGCACGGGCGGCGGCGCTCGCGGTGAACTGGGCGAGGACCAGACGGGCCAGCACCCGGGAGGCCTCGGCGTGGCCGCGTTCGGGCAGGTCGATCCGGACCCGGAGCGGGTGCTCCAGGGCGCGCGGCGAGAAGGGGCGGGTCTTGCCCGTGGTGTCGAAGAACTCGGTGAAGGCGGGCCGGTCGAGCAGTGCCACCCGGTCGGCGAGCGCCGGGCCCGGGTCGCCGGGCGCCCCGGCCTGGCGGGCGCGGCCGTCGAGTTCGCGCCGCATTCCGGGGTGCCCCGCGGCGTCGAGCACCTCCCGCAGCGCGGTGAGGGCCTCGGGTACGCCGTCCAGGAGTTCGCGCAGTTCCGGTACGGAGGGGAAGCGGCCGTGGGCGGCCCGGAAGGGGCCGAGAAGCTGGGCGAGGGCCGTGGCGGCGCGCCGGCTGTCCACCTCGGGGAGGTCACCGACGAGGCCGTCGGCGAGAACGGTCGCGGCCTCGTCGGGGTCGGTGGTGCCGCCGTACAGGTCGAGGTCGTGCACGGAGGACGGGTCGCCGATCTTGATGACGACGTCGAATCCCTGGTCGCCGCCGAGCTGGGTACCGGCGGCGCACACGGCGACGACGGCGGCCTGTCCGGCGAGCGCCTGCAGAGCGAGGGATTCGACGACGGGCCGGATCAGGGCCCGGCTCTTGCCCGCTCCGGGCGGTCCGACGGCGAGCAGGGACGTGCCCAGCAGCCCGGGATCGAGGGCGATGCCGCTGCCCCGGCGGGCGTACGGGTTGCGCTCGCCGTCCTCGACGGTGCCGAGCCTGACCTGCTGGACCAGCAGATCGTGCCGGGCGGCGCGGACCGGGAGGTCACGCGCGCCCGAGGGGTGGGTGCAGGCGGCGGAGCCGTTGCGGAGCACGGTGTCGGTGAAGGCGGAGAGGCGGGCGTGGTCGGCGCGAACGGACGTCCAGGCACGGCGGATGCGGGCGTAGTCGACGTCGTTCATCCGCCCGGACCTGGTCTCCCCGGCGAGTTTGGCGGCGGCCTGGTGCTGTCCGGCGGCGCGCAGGTCGGGCCATTCGGCCGGGTCGTCCTCGCCGCCCTCGACGACGGCGTCCGCACCGGCGGGCATCTCCGGTTTTGCCGTGTCGCGGGCGTCCCGGCCGGGTGCCGGCTGCGGGGACCGGTTGCGGCGCCATGCCTCGGCCCAGCGCCCCAGCCCGGCGAACGGCCACACGATCACCAGGGTGAGCAGGACGTACAGCCCATAGCTGATCACCGGGGACATCGGCTGGTCGGGGCCCAGCCAGGAGCCGGGAACCAGGCCGAAGGCCAGTCCCATCCCCGGCACGGTCCCGTTCCAGACGAGGGTCCAGACCAGCAGCGCGCCGACCGCCGCACCGACCGCCCGTGCCGCGGCGCCCCGGGCGGCGACGCAGCGCTCGAAGGCGGCCGGCCAGTTGCCCAGCCGGCCGAATCCGTAGACGAGGCCCCCGATGATCAGCAGCCGGTAGATGTCGAGGGCGCGGACCGCGCCCCGGGTCTGCGGTGCGTCGCCGAAGGGCCCCCACCAGTCGCCGGGGGTGAAGAGCTTCAGCGGGACCCGCCAGTACGGGATGTAGTTGTTGCGCCAGAGCGACCAGACGAGGACGCAGGCCAGCAGCGAGATCACCGCGCCGCTCACCAGCGTGCGGTCCGGGGTGCGCTCCTTCTCCTCGGCGGGCCGGGGGGCATGGCCGAGCCGCCAGACACCGGGTTCCGCGGCGGGCCTCGGGATGCGGAGCCAGTCCCCCAGGGAGGGGCCCGTGGCGGGGGCGTATCCCGGCCTGGGCGGCAGTCCGGGAGGCGGCGGGCCCGCCGGACGCGGCACCGGTGGACCCGAGCGGGTGGAGCGTGAGTCGTACGTGCCCTCGGTGTCCATGTGCTGTCCCTCGTCCCCTGACCAGCGCCGACCGGTAACTCCGGGCGCACGCGCCCGAAGTCATCAATCTAGTGCCCCGGGCCACCCCGTCGGACGCGGTCCGGCGGGAAGTCTCCGCCCGTGCCCCGGGAGCCTGAGGACCCGTCCGCGCGCCGCCGCGGCCCGGCCCCGCACCCCTCGCTATGTCCGTGGCGGACAACGGCGTCCGGCCACCACTCCCGAACGGAACATGCCACACCCCCGGGCCCGCCCATAGCCTGCAGGAAGAGAAGCGTCCGAAACACCCCACAGGAGCCCCTCATGACCGCAATTCCGCAGGAGCGCCGCGTCGTCACTGCCATTCCCGGCCCGAAGTCGGTGGAGCTGCAGGCCCGCCGTCTCGCGACGGTGGCCGCAGGTGTGGGCTCCACCCTGCCGGTGTTCACCGCCCGCGCCGGTGGCGGGATCATCGAGGACGTGGACGGCAACCGTCTGATCGACCTCGGTTCCGGTATCGCCGTGACGTCGGTCGGCGCCTCCGCCGAGGCCGTCGTGCGCCGTGCGTCCGCGCAGCTCGCCGACTTCACCCACACCTGTTTCATGGTCACGCCGTACGAGGGGTACGTCGAGGTCTGCGAGCAGCTCGCCGAGCTGACGCCGGGCGACCACGCGAAGAAGTCCGCGCTGTTCAACTCGGGGGCCGAGGCCGTCGAGAACGCGGTGAAGATCGCCCGCGCCTACACCAAGCGCACTGCGGTCGTCGTCTTCGACCACGGCTACCACGGCCGCACCAACCTCACGATGGCGCTGACCGCGAAGAACATGCCGTACAAGCAGGGCTTCGGCCCGTTCGCGCCCGAGGTCTACCGGGTGCCGGTGGCGTACGGCTACCGCTGGCCGACCGGTGCCGAGAACGCCGGTGCGGAGGCGTCCGCCCAGGCCATCGACCAGATCACCAAGCAGATCGGGGCGGACAACGTCGCCGCGATCATCATCGAGCCGGTGCTCGGTGAGGGCGGCTTCATCGAGCCGGCCAAGGGCTTCCTCCCGGCGATCGCCCAGTTCGCCAAGGACAACGGAATCGTCTTCGTCGCGGACGAGATCCAGTCCGGCTTCTGCCGTACCGGCCAGTGGTTCGCCTGTGAGGACGAGGGCATCGTCCCCGACCTGATCACCACCGCCAAGGGCATCGCGGGCGGGCTTCCGCTCTCCGCCGTGACCGGCCGCGCCGAGATCATGGACGCCGCCCACGCCGGTGGCCTCGGTGGCACCTACGGCGGAAACCCGGTGGCCTGCGCGGGTGCGCTCGGCGCCATCGAGACGATGCGCGAGCTGGACCTGAACGGGAAGGCGAAGCGCATCGAGGAGGTCATGAAGGGCCGCCTCGCCGAGATGCAGGCGAAGCTGCCGAACGGCGATGTCATCGGTGACATCCGCGGCCGCGGCGCGATGATCGCGATCGAGCTGGTGAAGTCCGGCACGAAGGACCCGAACCCGGAGGCCGCCGCGAAGCTCGCCAAGGCCTGCCACACGGAGGGCGTGCTGGTCCTCACCTGCGGCACGTACGGCAACGTCCTGCGCTTCCTCCCGCCGCTGGTGATCGGCGAGGACCTGCTGAACGAGGCCCTCGACGTCATCGAGCAGGCTTTCGGCCAGATCTGATCTGTGCGAATCCCCCGGCGGTGGCGGACTGCGTTTCCGCCGGGGATGCAGGGCCCGCGTGAGGGCCTGTGAAGAAGGTGTGGGGGGGCGATGGCGGGATCTGTTTCCGCCTGTCGGTCCCCCGTCCGCTGACGTACGGTTTCCGCAGATGAGAGAAACACCCCGCCCGCAGGGGACTGCCGGCGACGCCGGGACGGAGCTTCCCCAGCACCGTCCTGGCCGTGCCTTCGCGCACACCACTGGAGCCTCTGGCTCCGGAACTCCTCACCGATCGGATGGCCGCCCGCCCCAGACCCCCCGGGGCGCGCGGCAAACCGGTCCGACCGGCCGCCCCGGAACCACCCCCCCTGTTCCCGGGCGGCCGGCTCTTCTCGTTTCCGCGGCGTCCTGTCTCCTGGCGCTCTTCGCGCTCACCACCTGGCAGGTCGCGGCCGACGGCCCGCTGCGCGGGGCGGACGAGCGGATCGCGCGGGCCGTCGTCGGACACGGCCCCGCTCCCCCGACCGAATTCCTCGCCGATCTCGGCAACATGCAGATCGCGCTCCCCGTGCTGGGCTGCGCGATCGTCTGGGCGCTGGTGCGCGGCGCCCGCCGGGAGCCGCTGTACGCGGCGCTCACCATGGCGGCGGTGCCCCTCCTCGTCGTCCCGCTGAAGGACTGGATCGCCCGGCCCGGGCCGCTGACCGACGCCATCGGCTACTACCCGTCCGGCCACGCGGCGACGGCCGCGGTGGCGTACGGGGCGGCGGCGCTGCTCACCGCGCCGTACACGGGGCGGGCGTGGATGATGCCCGTCGCCGCTGTCCTGCTGACCACGGCGACGGGCATCGGTCTGGTGCTGCGCGGCTACCACTGGCCGCTGGACGTGCTGGGCAGTTGGTTCCTGTGCGGGCTGCTGCTTCTGCCCCTGGGGCTCAGCCGCCGGACCGGGTACCGGTTCCGCCGGCCGTCGCCGTAGGCGTCAGCTGCCGAAATAGGCGTCGAAGTTCTTCGAGAACTCCCCGTTGTTGAAGCGGTCCCAGTTGATCGACCACGTCATCAGTCCGCGCAGCCCCGGCCACGTGCCGTGCGTGGCGTACGAGCCGCAGTCGGTCTTCTTCGTCAGGCAGTTCAGCGCCTTGGTGACCTCGGCGGGCGAGGTGTAGCCGTTGCCCGCCTGGGTGGAGGCGGGCAGGCCGATGGAGACCTGGTCGGGACGGAGCCCCGGGAAGACCTTGGTCTGGTCGCCCGCCACCGGGAATCCGGCAAGCAGCATGTCGGTCATGGCGATGTGGAAGTCCGCGCCGCCCATCGAGTGGTACTGGTTGTCCAGGCCCATGATGGAGCCCGAGTTGTAGTCCTGGACGTGCAGCAGGGTCAGGTCGTCGCGCAGCGCGTGGATGACCGGGAGGTAGGCACCGGCGCGGGGGTCCTGGCCGCCCCAGGGGCCCGAGCCGTAGTACTGGTGGCCGAGCTGCACGAAGAAGGTCTCGGGGGCCATGGTGAGGACGAACTTGTCGCCGTACTTGGCCTTGAGGGTCTTCACCGCGGAGATCAGGTTGACGATGACCGGGGTGGTGGGGTTGCGGAAGTCGGTGTCCCCGGTGTTCAGCGAGAGCGAGTGACCCTCGAAGTCGATGTCGAGGCCGTCCAGACCGTACTCGTCGATGATCTTGCTGACCGAGGAGACGAAGGTGTCACGGGCGGCGGTGGTGGAGAGCTGCACCTGGCCGTTCTGACCGCCGATGGAGATCAGCACCTTCTTCCCCGCGGCCTGCTTGGCCTTGATGGCCGCCTTGAACTCGGCCGCCGACTCGACGTTCGGGCACTCGCTGACCGGGCAGAGCGAGAAGCGGATGTCGCCGGAGGTGACCGAGGTCGGCTCGCCGAAGGCCAGGTCGATGACGTCCCAGGAGTCGGGCACGTCCGCCATCCGCGTGTAGCCGGAGCCGTTGGCGAAGCTGGAGTGCAGATAGCCGACGAGCGCGTGGGCGGGCAGGGAGCCGCCCCCGCCGCCTCCGCCGCCCGCCGTGGTGGTGGCGGAGACGGCGGCGGATTTGGCGGACTCACCGGCGGAGTTGGTCGCGGCGACCTGGAAGCTGTACGCGGTCGACGCGGCCAGGCCCGTCACGGTGGCGGAGGTGCCGGTGACCGAGAGGACCTTCGCGCCGCCCCGGTAGACGTTGTAGCCGGTGGCGCCCGAGGAGCCGGTCCAGGAGAGGTCGACCGAGGAGGCGGTGGCCGTGCCGGCCTTCAGCCCGGTGGGGGTGGCCGGGAGTTCGGCCGGGTCGCCGCCGGGGCCGATCAGGGTGAGGTCGTCGGCGTAGTAGGCGGGGGTGCCGTACCAGCCGTGGGTGTAGACGGTCACCGAGGTGGTGGCGGGCCCGGTCCTGAAGGTGGTGGTGAGCTGCTTCCAGTCGGCCGCCGACTGTGTCCAGGTGGACACGTCGGTCGTGCCCGTGCCGTCCGCGCCGAGGTAGACGTAACTGCCCTGTACCCAGGCGCTCAGCGTGTACGTGGAGTCCGGCTTGACCGTCACGGACTGGGAGCATCTGGCGTTGTCGCCGCCGGAGGGGGTCGCCTTCAGCGCCGAAGTGCCGGTGCGGACAGGAGTGCTGACGGCGGCTCCGCTGCCGGCGGTACAGCTCCAGCCGTCGAGTCCGGCCTCGAAGCCGCCGTTGCGCGCCAGATCGGAGTCGGCCGCGGCGGCGGACGGGGCGGCGGCGAGGCCACCGGCGGTGAGCAGGGCCGCCGAGAAGGCGGCCAGAAGTCCGGTCAATCGGGCGGGGGGTCCCGTGCGTTCCACAACGGCCTCCGTGCATGGGGGAATTGAGTGCGGCGGCCACAACATGGTCCAGACCAATCAGGTTGTCAAGACCTCTGGCAGCACCCCGGTGCGGCGGCGGCCGCACCCGGGCCGCTCCGGTGTGCGGCCGTCCACGTCTCTCGTTCCCCCGGCCGGCCCCCGCCGCTCCCCGTCAGTTCCCGCCGCTCTCGGCCCGCCCGGCGGCCGCCTCATGCATCGCGAGCTCCAGCAGCGCCGCGTCGACGAGCGTTCCCGAGCCGTCCGGCGGGATCAGCCAGT
The DNA here is from genome assembly GCF_044742755.1 of Streptomyces sp. NPDC087845. Taxonomy (NCBI): domain Bacteria; kingdom Bacillati; phylum Actinomycetota; class Actinomycetes; order Kitasatosporales; family Streptomycetaceae; genus Streptomyces; species Streptomyces sp. NPDC087845. The sequence continues at coordinate 50,856 of NZ_JBIUVC010000028.1, read as the reverse complement.
GCATCCCGCCCAGGGCCTCCCGCCCCGGGTGCGGCACGACGATCCAGGTCCCCTGCCCCGCCCCCCGTACGCCGGTGCCGAGCCAGCGGCCGGCGGTGCCCGGCGGCACGAAGAAACCCATGCGGGCATCGCCGGAATCGGAGAGGACCGGTCCGGGCCGGTCGATGAGCCGGGTGAGCACATCGAGCGCCGGACAGCCCAGCTCCCCCGGAAGAATCAGTACGTCCCAGCGCCGGCCGGCGGGCAGGAGCGCGATCCCCTCGGGATTGCGCTCCCATTCCCACCGGCAGGCGTCCGGATCCGGCGCCACCGATACGAGCCACTCGACTGCTGCTTTGGCCCCCGCGCCAGCCATGACCGGCCTCCATTCCGTGTGCACCGGCCATGCGTTGCCGGTGTGTCCACACAGGAGAGAGGGGTGGCGCCGAACCATGACGCGACTTCGGGCTACCAGTTGGCAGTGAACTGGGTCACGCCGCGCCGGACCGCGCTCAACTGTCGAAACCGAGCCCCAGCCGGTCCATCGTCCGCAGCCACAGATTGCGGTGCCCGCCGTTGCTGTCCGCCCTGGCCAGGGACCTCTTGGTGAGTTCGATCCCGCCCCAGGCGAAGGGCTCCGGCGGGAACGGCATCGGCTTCTTGCGGACCATTTCCAGAGCGGTCCTTTCATTCCGCTCGCCCGCCAGCAGATCGAGCATCACATCGGCCCCGAAACGGGTCGCTCCGACGCCGAGTCCGGTATATCCGGCGGCATAGGCGACCCGGCCCTGATGGGCCGTACCGAAGAATGCGGAAAAGCGGGAACAGGTGTCGATCGCCCCGCCCCAGGCGTGGCTGAACCGGATTCCGGCCAATTGCGGGAAACAGTCGAAGAACTGCCCCGCGAGCTTGAGGAAGGTCTCCGGACGCTGGTCGAGATCGGCGCTCAGCCGGCCGCCGTAGGGATAGATGGCGTCATAGCCGCCCCACAGGATCCGGTGGTCGGCCGACATCCGGAAGTAGTGGAACTGGTTGGCGCTGTCGCCCAGCCCCTGCCGGTTCTTCCAGCCGATGGAGGCGAGCTGGTCGGCGGTGAGGGGTTCCGTCATCAGCGCGTAGTCGTAGACCGGCACGGTGTACGGGCGGACCCGCTTGACCAGGGACGGGAAGATGTTCGTACCGAGGGCGACGCGGCGCGCGAAGACCCTTCCGTAGGGCGTGCGGACCGCCATTCCGGCGCTGGTCCTGGCCAGTTCGAGTCCCCGGGTGTGCTCGTACATCCGCACACCGAGGTCGAGGCATGCCCGCTTCAGGCCCCAGGCCAGCTTGGCGGGGTGCAGCATGGCGACCCCGCGCCGGTCCCAGAGTCCGCCGAGGAACGTGGGCGAGTCGACCTCGGCGCGCAGCGCGTCCCGGTCCAGGAACTCCAGCCCGGTGAATCCGAGCTTTTCGGCCTCCTCGTGCCATGCCAGGAGCTCTTCGAGCTGGTGGGGTTCGGTGGCGACGTCGATTTCGCCGGTGCGCTCGAATTCACAGTCGATGGAGTAGCGGGCGACGGCGGCCTCGATGGCGTCGAGGTTCCGCTCGCCCAGCTCCTCCAGCTTCTTGATCTCGTCCGGCCAGCGCTCCAGGCCGTTGGGCAGGCCATGGGTGAGGGAGGCGGCGCAGAATCCGCCGTTGCGGCCCGAGGCGGCCCAGCCCACCTCGTGCCCCTCGATCAGGACGACGTCCCGCTCCGGATCGCGTTCCTTGGCGATCAGCGCGGTCCACAGTCCGCTGTAGCCACCGCCGACGACGAGGAGATCGCAGTGCTCGTCACCGGTGAGCGCGGGCAGCGCGTCGGGCCTGCCCGGGTCGTCCAGCCAGAACGAGACCGGCTTGGCGTCGGAGAGTGATTGTGCAGCAGTACGCATGGCGGCTGGGGCCATGGTTTCCAACTCCTTCGAGGCTTTCTATCGAGCGGTGTTCTTCCGCCGGTTCGCGATGAGCTGGCCGACGACAACCACCAGCACCGCGATGATGAACATCGCCGTACCGATGACGTTGATCTGCACGGGCGTGCCGCGCTGTGCCGAACCCCAGACGAACATGGGGAAGGTCACGGTGGAGCCCGCGTTGAAATTGGTGATGATGAAATCGTCGAAGGAGAGCGCGAAGGCGAGCAGCGCTCCCGCCGCGATTCCGGGGGCGGCGATCGGCAGCGTCACGCGCAGGAAGGTCTGCACGGGCCCCGCGTACAGATCGCGGGCCGCCTCCTCCAGTCGCGGGTCCATCGACATCACACGGGCCTTGACCGCGGTCACGACGAAGCTCAGGCAGAACATGATGTGCGCGATGAGGATCGTCCAGAAGCCGAGCTGCGCCCCCATGTTGAGGAAGAGCGTGAGCAGCGAGGCGGCCATGACGACCTCGGGCATCGCCATCGGCAGGAAGATCAGCGAGTTGATCGCGCCGCGCGCCCGGAAGCGGTAGCGGACCAGCGCGAAGGAGATCATCGTGCCGAGGACGGTCGCGCCGACGGTGGCCCAGGTGGCGATCTGCAGGGACAGGGAGAGCGAGCCGCACATGTCGGCGACGCCGCAGGGGTCCTTCCAGGCGTCCAGGGAGAAGTGCTGCCAGGCGTAGTTGAAGCGCCCCTTCGGCTTGTTGAACGAGAACACCATCACGACGATGTTCGGAAGGATCAAGTAGGCGAGGGTCAGCAGACCCGCGATGACGATCAGATTCCGGCGGATCCAGCGCAGTACGGGCATCAGACCAGGTCCTCCGTCCCGGAGCGGCGGATGTAGACGGTGACCATGATCAGGACGACCGCCATGAGGATGAACGAGAGCGCGGCCGCCGTCGGATAGTCGAGGACGCGCAGGAACTGGGTCTGGATGACGCTGCCGACCATCTTGGTGTCGGTGGAGCCCAGGAGTTCCGCGTTGACGTAGTCACCGCTGGCCGGGATGAAGGTCAGCAGCGTTCCGGAGACGACACCCGGCATGGAGAGCGGGAAGGTCACCTTGCGGAAGGTGGTGGCGGGGGTGGCGTACAGGTCGCCGGCCGCCTCGTGCAGCCTGCCGTCGATCCGCTCCAGCGAGGTGTAGAGCGGCAGGATCATGAACGGCAGGAAGTTGTACGTGAGACCGCAGACCACCGCCATCGGCGTGGCCAGCACCCGGTTCGACTCGGTCCAGCCGAGCCAGCTGGTGACGTCCAGGACGTGCAGTGTGTTCAGTACGTCGACGACCGCGCCGCCGTCCGCGAGGATCGTCTTCCAGGCGAGCGTACGGATCAGGAAGCTGGTGAAGAAGGGCGCGATGACCAGCACGAGGACGACGTTGCGCCAGCGGCCGGCCTTGAAGGCGATCAGGTACGCGAGCGGGTAGCCGAGCAGCAGGCACAGGGTCGTGGCGGTGCCCGCGTACAGCAGGGACCGGATGAACTGCGGGTAGTAGTCCGTCAGCGCGTCCCAGTACGTCTGGAAGTGCCAGGTGACCTCGAAGCCCTTCTCCAGGGAGCCGGTCTGTACGGAGGTCGACGCCTGGTAGACCAGCGGCAGCGCGAAGAAGACGACGAGCCACAGAATGCCGGGGAGCAGCAGCCAGTAGGGGACGAGGCGCTTGCGGGCGGAGGCCTTGCGTAGCTTCGGTTCGGCGGTGGGCGCGGTGGGCGGCGCCTCGGTGACGGTCACGCCGCGTCCTCCACCGTCTCCACACCGGCGTCGATGTCTTGCGCCGCGTCCAGACCGAAGGTGTGCGCAGGGTTCCAGTGCAGCACGACCTCGGCACCGGGGACGAGCCGGCCATCGCGCTCGATGTTCTGCTCGTAGACCTGGAGGGCCTTGCCCGCCGGGCTCTCCACCACGTACTGCGTGGACACGCCGATGAAGCTGGAGTCGACGATCCGGCCGGTGGCCCGGTTGCGGCCGTCGGCTATCGCGTCCGCGTCGTCGGCGTGCGCGAGCGAGATCTTCTCCGGGCGTACGCCGAGCAGCAGCTTGCCGCCGTTCACGGTCGGGGCCGTACATCGGTCGGCGGGCAGCCGCAGCTTCCCGTCGCCGGCCGCGACGACGACGTCGGTGCCTGCGGAGACGATCTCGCCCTCGATGAGGTTGGAGGTGCCGAGGAAGTTGGCGACGAAGGTCGTCTTCGGGTTCTCGTACAGATCGGCGGGGGCGCCGAGCTGTTCGACCCGGCCCCCGTTCATCACCGCGACGGTGTCGGCCATGGTCATGGCCTCCTCCTGGTCGTGGGTGACGTGGATGAAGGTGATGCCGACCTCGGTCTGGATGCGCTTGAGCTCCAGCTGCATCTGGCGGCGCAGCTTGAGGTCGAGGGCGCCGAGCGGCTCGTCGAGGAGGAGCACCTGCGGGTGGTTGATCAGGGCGCGGGCGACGGCGACGCGCTGCTGCTGGCCACCGGAGAGCTGCTGCGGTTTCCGCTTGGCGAAGTCGCCGAGCTGGACGAGCTCCAGCATCTCGTCGACCTGCTTCTTCACCGACTTGATGCCGCGCCGGCGCAGACCGAAGGCGACGTTCTCGGTGATGTCGAGGTGCGGGAAGAGCGCGTAGCTCTGGAAGACCGTGTTGACGGGCCGCTTGTACGGGGGCAGGTCGGTGATGTCGCGGCCGCCGAGGGAGACGGTGCCGGTGGTCGCCTCCTCCAGGCCCGCGATCATCCGCAGGGTGGTGGTCTTGCCGCAGCCGGACGCGCCGAGCAGCGCGAAGAACGAGCCCTGCGGGACGGTCAGATCGAGCGGCTTGACGGCGGCGAAGGAGCCGTACGTCTTGCTGATCCCGGTGAGGCGGACATCGCCGCCTGTCTGCTGCTGTGTCATGGATCGCAGTCCCAGTGGTGTCAGGGGGGAGATCGGGGAAGGGGAACGCGCGGCGGTCAGGCGCCGATGAGCTTGGCGAACTTCTCCTCGTACGCCGTTTCTTCCTCGGATGTCAGGGAGCGGAAGGCGTGCGACCGGGCCGCCATCTCCTCGTCCGGAAGGATCAGGACGTTGTCGGCCATCGCCTGGTCGATCTTCGCCAGCTCGTCGCGGACGCCGTCGACCGGACAGACGAAGTTGATGTACGCGGCGAGTTCGGCGGCGACCTTCGGCTCGTAGTAGTAGTCGATGAGCTTCTCGGCGTTGGTCTTGTGCCGCGCCTTCACCGGGACGAGCAGGTTGTCGCTGGATATGAGGTAGCCGGCGGCCGGGATGGCGTACTTGATGTCCGGGTTTCCGGCCTGGAGCTGGATGATGTCGCCGGCCCAGGCGACACAGGCGGCGATGTCGCCCTTGTCGAGGTCGGCCGTGTAGTCGTTGCCGGTGAAGCGCCGGATCTGGTTCTTGTCGACGCCCTTCTGGAGCCGTCCGATCGCGGCATCGTAGTCGGCGTCGGTGAAGGTGCCGGGGTTCTTGCCCATGTCGAGCAGGGTCATACCGACGGTGTCGCGCATCTCCGAGAGGAAACTGACCCGTCCCTTGAGCTTCGGGTCGTCGAGCAGCTGGCTGACGGAATCGACCTTGCGGCCGCCGGTCGCCTTGGAGTTGTAGGCGATGACGGCGGGGATGCCCGCCCACGGGTACGAGTGGGCGCGGCCCGGGTCCCAGTCCGGGGTGCGGAACTGGGCCGAGAGGTTGGCGTAGGCGTGCGGCAGATGCGACGGGTCGAGCTTCTGCGCCCAGCCGAGGCGAACGATGCGGGCGGCCAGCCAGTCGGTGACGCAGATGAGGTCGCGGCCGGTGTCCTGGCCGGCCGCGAGCTGCGGCTTGATCTTGCCGAAGAATTCGACGTTGTCGTTGATGTCCTCGGTGTACTTGACCTTGATCCCGGTGCGCTTCGTGAACGCCTCCAGCGTCGGCCGGTGCTTGCCGTCGTCGGTGACGTCCATGTACTCGGTCCAGTTGGAGAAGTTGACCTGCTTCTCCTGGGCCGAGTGGTCGTCCGAGGCCGCCGCGGCATCCCCTTCCCGCTTCGCCGGCGGGATGCCGCATGCGCTCAGCGTCCCCAGCCCGCCGATCGCGAGCGCCCCCAGGCCGGAGGCGCGGAGTAGCGAACGGCGGGTCAGGGCGCCCCGGCCGCTGGTCAGACTGCGTCGCATCGCGGCCAGCTGGGCCGCGGAGAGGCGCTCGGGCTCGTACTGCTCCATGCGCGTTGCCCTTTCGGGTGTGTGTGGCCGGGGGCGGCCGGGTTATCGGTCCCCGAAGATCGTGCGGTGCCAGTCCTTGCGGGCGACCGCGGTGTTGTCGTACATGACGTGCTTGACCTGCGTGTACTCCTCGAAGGAGTACGAGGACATGTCCTTGCCGAAGCCGCTGGCCTTGTATCCGCCGTGCGGCATCTCGCTGATGATCGGAATGTGGTCGTTGACCCAGACGCAGCCCGCCTTGATCTCGCGGGTGGCGCGGTTCGCCCGGTACAGGTCGCGGCTCCAGGCGGAGGCGGCGAGCCCGTAGGGGGTGTCGTTGGCGAGGCGGATGCCCTCGTCGTCGGTGTCGAAGGGCAGCACGACGAGGACCGGGCCGAAGATCTCCGACTGGACGATCTCACTGTCCTGGGCGGCACCGGCGACCAGGGTCGGCCGGTAGTAGGCCCCGGCCGCCAGTTCGCCGCCGGGTGCCTCGCCGCCGGTGACCACGGTGGCGTACGCGCGGGCGCGCTCGACGAATCCGGCGACCCGGTCCCGCTGGGCATGGCTGATCAGCGGGCCGAGGTCGGTCGCCGGGTCGAAGGGGTCGCCGAGCCGGACGGTTTCCATGAGTTCGGCGACGCCCTGCACGAAGGCGTCGTAGAGGGGGCGCTGGACGTAGGCGCGGGTGGCGGCGGTGCAGTCCTGGCCGGTGTTGATGAGCGCTCCGGCGACCGCGCCGTGGACCGCGGCTTCGAGGTCGGCGTCGTCGAAGACGACGAAGGGTGCCTTGCCGCCGAGTTCGAGGTGGAGGCGCTTGACGGTGGAGGTGGCGATCTCCGCGACCCGCTTGCCGACGGCGGTGGAGCCGGTGAAGGAGGTCATGACGACGTCCGGGTGGCCGACGAGGTGCTCGCCGGCGTCCTTGCCCGCGCCGGTGACGATGTTGATCACACCGTCCGGGATGCCCGCCTCCGTGGCCGCCTGGGCGAACATCAACGAGGTCAGCGGGGTGATCTCGGCGGGCTTGAGCACGATCGTGTTGCCCGCGGCGACGGCCGGGAGGACCTTCCAGGCGGCCATCTGGAGCGGGTAGTTCCAGGGCGCGATGGAGCCGACGACGCCGATCGCCTCACGGCGTACGTAGGAGGTGTGGTCGCCGTCGTACTCGGCCGCGGACTTGCCCTCCAGATGGCGGGCGGCACCCGCGAAGAAGGAGGTGTTGTCGACGGTGCCGGGCACGTCGAACTCGGTGGAGAGCTTGATCGGCTTTCCGCACTGGAGGGACTCGACGTACGCGAAGTCGTCGGCCTGCTCGGCGAGGACGGCGGCGAAGCGGTGCATCGCCTCGGCCCGCTCGGCCGGAGTCGCCCCCGACCAGCCCGGGAACGCCTCGCGTGCGGCGGCGACGGCCGCGTCGACGTCGGCGGTGCCCGCCAGTTCGTAGCGGTAGACGGTCTCGCCCGTTGCCGGATTCACCACCTCGTGGTGACGTCCCGATGTACCGGACCGCAGCTTTCCGCCGATGTACTGTGCGCCGTCCGCGAAGCGGTCCCGCACCTGGATGCCGTTGCCCATGACGCTCTCCTCCGCCGCGTTCCCGGGAATACGGGAGCGGCGTAGTCTCTGCTCGATTTGAGTGCCGATCCTGACAGAGGGGATCGACCCCAACAAGTGATTCCGTTGTTGCCTTTTGGTTACGCGACGGAATCCTTCGACCATGTGTCGCGTCAGTGCGGAAATCCCCGTACGGAGTGTCAGTGGCGGATGCCAGACTCGCGTGTCATGGAACACATGGACGACCTCCTGGCGCGGTCCGCGCGCGGCGAGAAAGTGAAGTACCTGCGCTTCTGGGGGCACCGCCCCCGGCCCGACGGCCGCATCGGTGCGAGCTGTCTCAGTCAGTGGTGGCCGTCGCCCTTCACGGTCGACGGCGTGACCTACGCGTCGGCCGAGCACTGGATGATGGCCGCGAAGGCGCGGCTGTTCGGCGACACGGAGGCGGAGACCCGGGCGGTGTCGGCGAAGAGCCCGGCCCAGGCGAAGAAGGTGGGCCGGCTGGTCCGCGGATTCGACGAGGCGGTGTGGGTGCGCGAGCGGTACGCGCTGGTGGTGGCCGGCAGCGTCCACAAGTTCCGCCACCACCCTCAGCTGCGGGAATTCCTGCTGAACACCGGGGACCGGGTGCTGGTCGAGGCCAGCCCCATGGACCGGATCTGGGGCATCGGGCTGGCTGCGGACGACCCGCGTGCGGAGAATCCGGCGACCTGGCGGGGGCTGAATCTGCTGGGGTTCGCGCTGATGGACGCGCGGGCGGAGCTGCGCGGGTCCTGAGGCGGCCCGATCCAAACGAGAGGCCCTGGACGCCCGACGGCCGGGCGGGCCGGAGAAGTCCGGGCCGCCCGGCCGTCGGAAGGGATGCGGTGCCCGTGCCCGCGGAGGTCCGGGCAGAACACCTAGGACCTAGCGTCGACCACCAGGGACGTGGAGTACGGGTCGTTGTAGGTGTTGTCGTCGAGCTCGTCCCCGTGGGCGACGAACAGCCAGATGAAGAAGCTGATGATCGCGACGCCGAAGACGATGCCGATGGATCCCATGATGATCCCGGCGAGTGCCTGACCGTTGTTGGTCGCCTCGCCGCGCTGCACCCGCTTGCGGCCCAGGATGCCGAAGATCAGGGCGAGTACGCCCAGGATCAGGCTGGGTATGCCGTAGACGCAGAACAGGCAGACGGCCAGGATGCCGAGCACCATGGCCGCCGTGCCCATCCCGTTGGAGGGCGCGGGACTGCCCCAGGGTGCCTGGCCGTAGGCGGAGTATCCCGGGTAGCCGCCGTACTGCGGGGCGGGCGCGGCCGGGTAGCCGTACTGCCCCGCGGGCGGGACCTGCTGGCCCGGTCCGTTCGGTGCGATCGGCGGCGGCGGTACCTCCCCGGTGCCGAAGCCGGGCCCGAAGCCGCCTGCGGGGCCCGGCGCCGGCCCGGCCTGCACCCCGGCACCGGGCCCCGGTCCCGGGGCGGGTGCGGGGCCGGGTTCGGCACCCGGCATCGAGGTCACCGTCGGCTGATCGTGCGCAGCGGGCGGCCGGGGGTCGGCGGCCGGCTTGTCCAGCGGCACCCTGCTGTCCGGCGGAGCCCACGGATCGCTCGGCGCGGGCCCGCCCGCAGGCTGCTCTGTGTTCTCTGACATGGGCCTCCCCCATCGTGATCCCGTCATGCTACGGCCAGGCCCCGTACGGCAGGACCCGGCCTACGATGATCCCCGTCCCCTGCCCGGCCGACCGCGCCCGGCACCCCGACCGTCCCACGCCCCGGAGAGTCCGATGCCCGATCTGCACCCCTTCATCGCGGGGCTGCCCAAGGCGGAACTGCATGTCCACCATGTCGGATCCGCCTCGCCCCGTATCGTCGCGGAACTGGCCGCGCATCACCCCGACTCGAAGGTCCCCACCGACCCCGAGGCGCTGACCGACTACTTCACCTTCACGGACTTCCGGCACTTCATCGACGTGTACCTCTCCGTCGTGGACCTGATCCGCACCCCGGAGGACGTCCGGCTGCTGACCTTCGAGGTCGCCCGTGACATGGCCCGGCAGAACATCCGGTACGCGGAACTGACCGTCACCCCGTTCAGCTCGACCCGGCGCGGCATCCCGGAGCAGGGGTTCATGGAGGCGATAGAGGACGCCCGCAGGGCCGCCGAGGCCGAGCTCGGGGTCGTCCTGCGCTGGTGCTTCGACATTCCCGGTGAGGCCGGGCTCGAAGCTGCCGAGGAGACCACCCGGCTGGCCGTGGACCTGCGGCCCGAGGGGCTCGTCTCGTTCGGGCTCGGCGGTCCGGAGGTCGGTGTGGAGCGCCCGCAGTTCAAGCCCTACTTCGACCGGGCCATCGCCGAGGGCCTGCACTCCGTGCCGCACGCCGGGGAGACCACCGGGCCGCAGACCGTCTGGGACGCGCTGACCCATCTGCGCGCCGAGCGCATCGGCCACGGCACCCACTCCGTCCAGGACCCGGAACTGCTGGCCCACCTCGCCGAGCACCGCATCCCGCTGGAGGTCTGTCCGACGTCGAACATCGCGACCCGGGCGGTGGCGGACATCGAGAAGCACCCGGTCAAGGAGATGGTGCGGGCGGGCGTCCTGGTCACCATCAACAGCGACGACCCGCCGATGTTCGGCACGGACCTCAACAACGAGTACGCGGTCGCCGCCCGCCTCCTCGACCTGGACGAGCGGGGCCTCGCCGCGCTGGCGAAGAACGCGGTCGACGCGTCGTACCTCGACGCGGCCGGCAAGCGGGCGCTGGCCGCCGAGATCGACACGTACACGACGAACTGGTCGGCGCGTACGGGCCGCTGACCCCGTTGGTGACAATGGCCCCATGGCCACCACTGTCACCGCCGTCGCCCACCGCGGCGATCCGTACCGGGTCCGCGAGAACACGCTCCTCTCGATCCGCTCCGCCCTCGACCGGGGGGCGGACGCGGTCGAGATCGATGTGCGGGTCACCCGCGACGGCGTACCGGTCCTGCTGCACGACGCCACGCTGGGACGGCTGTGGGGCCACGACCTGCGTCTGGACCGGCTGACCCACGAGGAGCTCACCGGGCTGACCGCGGGCGGTGTGCCCACCCTGCGCGACGCGCTGCTCGCCGCCGGGAGCCACCGCGTCATGGTCGATCTGCCCGGCTCCACGGATGCTTCGGTCCGCGAGACCGTCGCGGTGGTGCGCGAGTGCGGCGCGGGTGAGCGGGTGTACTACTGCGCGGGTTCCGAGGCCATGCTGCGGGTGCGTGCCGCCGACCCGTCCGCGGAGATCGCCCTGACCCGGACGACGCTCGCGCCGCCGCGCGCCGCACTGCTCGACGCGGTGCGGCCGCGGTGGCTGAACTACCGGTTCGGCCTGGTGGACCGGGAGCTGACGGACCGGCTCCACCGGGACGGGCTGCTGGTCTCCGTCTGGACCGCCGACACCAAGCGCACCATGCGCCGCCTGGTCCGGCAGGGCGTGGACTCGATCACCACCAACCGGGTCGACGCCCTGCGCGACGTCCTCGGAAACTCCCCGTCCGGCAACCCCTCTTGATCGGTCCTGCATCATGGACAGCGCCGCATCCACCGCGATGCCAGGCCCGGATCAAGAGGAGCACAGACGTGACCGATCCCCGCACCATCCCCCACCCCGCCCGCGTCCGTTCCGACATCGCCCACAACGCGCGGGTCTGGAACTACTGGCTCGGCGGCAAGGACAACTACCCGGTGGACCGCGCGGTCGGCGACCAGGTCACCGGCATGTACCCGAGCATCGGTGAAGTGGCGCGCGCCGACCGGGCGTTCCTGGGGCGAGCGGTCCGGTATCTGGCCGGTGACGCCGGGATCGGCCAGTTCCTGGACATCGGCACCGGCCTGCCCACCGCCGACAACACCCACGAGGTCGCCCAGCACACGGCGCCCGATTCCCGCGTCGTGTACGTCGACAACGACCCGATCGTCCTGGCCCACGCCCGGGCGCTGCTCACCAGCTCACCGGAGGGCGCGACCGAGTACATCGACGCGGACGCCCACGACCCGGAGTCGATCCTGCGGGCCGTCGAACCGACGCTGGACCTGAAGAAGCCGGTCGCGGTCATGCTGCTCGGCATCCTCAACTTCGTCCTCGACACCGGTGAGGCCCGGCGCATCGTGCGCACGCTGATGGACGCGGTGCCGTCCGGCAGCCATCTGGTGCTCACCCACCCCACACTGGAGCTGGGCGGCGAGGGCAACGAGGCGGCGATGCGGTTCTGGAACGAGAACGCCACGCCTGCGATCACCGCGCGCAGCCGGGCCGAGTTCACCGGGTTCCTGACGGGGCTCGACGTGGTGGAGCCGGGCATCGTGTCCTGCGCGCGCTGGCGCGCCGAGCCGGGCGCGGTGGAGGTCGCGCAGTTCGGCGCGGTGGCCCGGAAGCCGTAGTGGGCACACCGGGGTGGGCGCGCGCCCGGGGAGTGGGGAGCCTCGGCCCCGGGCGGCGGACATCGGGGCGGCCCCGAGACCGGTGGCCGCCGGGGCGGCAACGCGGGGACGGGGGCACCCGCGATCTCTCCCGCGCCCTCGTCCACAGCATGAACTCCACGGACGCGAAGGGGCAGGGCACCGACGGCGTCGTGATGGGCCTGGCAGCCGGCGCCTCGGGCCCCGGCGCGGGAGTGACTCAGCCGGCCGCCGCGGCGGCGAGCGGTTCCGGTGACGGTGCCTGCGGCAGCGCCTCCAGCCGTTTGATCATGCGGCGGACGACGAGCAGCGGGATCACCCCGAAGACCCCGAACGACATGTCGATGACGGACCACCAGAAGGGAATGCCGCGGATCGGTCCGCAGATCAGGGCGAGCGGGATGATCCCGGCACAGGCGATCATGCCGAACTCGACGACCCAGATGTTGCGGACCGGGTCGCGGTAGGGGCCGTAGAAGGCGACCGCGATGACGAGGTGCGCGAAGGCCAGCCAGTCGGTGCCGTACAGCACGAAGGGATACTCCGCGTCGGCCTCGTCGAGACCGGTGCGGACCCGGGTGATCCACTCCATCAGGGCCGGGAAGTGCTCGGGCACGGGAGAGGCCGAGGACCTCAGCAGGTCCTCGGCCCAGTGGAGTTCATGAACCAGCGGGAAGGCGGTCAGCCCGCTCAGCGCCAGACAGACGACAAAGACGGCCAACCACACGCGTATGCGCCTCAGCAGGGCTCTCCGCTCGCTCATGGCCGCAGCGTACGCCCGCGTTCACCCGCTCTTCACACCACCCCGGCCACGGCTCACAGGCCGACGACGGAGTTCCACTTCTTCGCGAACTCGGTGCGTTCCTCGGACGTGATGTCGCGGGCGATCGCCAGTCGCCGGCGGATCGCGCCGTCCGGAAAGATCAGCGGGTCCTCGGCGAGTGCGGCGGTCTCCTCGTCCTTGGACGAGGCCAGCACCTCACGGGCGGCCGGCACCGGGCAGACGTAGTTGACCCAGGTCGCCAGTTCCGCGGCGACCTCCGGTTCGTAGTAGTAGTCGATGAGTTTCTCGGCGTTGCGCTTGTGGTGGGCGAGGTTGGGGATCATGAGCGATTCCGCCCAGAGCTCGGCGCCCTCCTCGGGCACCACGAACTCGATCTCCGGGTTGTCGGCCTGGAGCTGGATGACGTCGCCGGAGTAGGCCTGGCAGGCGAGCACATCGCCGGTCGACAGGTCCTTGATGTAGTCGTTGCCGGTGAAGCGGCGGATGTGCCTCTTCTTCACCAGCTTCTCCACCTGGTCGCACACCTGGTAGAAGTCGTCGCGTTCCCAGCGGGTGACATCGACGCCGTTGCCCTGCATCAGGAGTGCGAAGGACTCGTCGAGACCGGACAGCAGCGTGACCTTGCCGCGCAGGTCGTCCGCCCACAGATCGCCGGTGTGCTTGATCTCGCGGCCGAGCTTCTTGCGGTTGTACGCGATGCCGGTGATCCCGGACTGCCAGGGGACGCTGTGCATCCGGCCCTTGTCGAAGGCGGGCGAACGCAGCTGCGGGTCCAGGTACTTGGTGACGTTGGGCTGCTCGGCCCGGTCCATCTCCTGCACCCAGCCGAGCCGTACGAACCGGGCGGCCATCCAGTCGCTGATGACGATCAGGTCCCGGCCGGTCTCCTGGTGGTTCATCAGCGCCGGGCTGATCTTCCCGAAGAACTCGTCGTTGTCGTTGATCTCCTCGGTGTACGTGACCGAGATCCCGGTGCGCCTGCCGAACGCGTCGAGGGTGGGCCGCTTCGACGTGTCCTTGTCGTCGGTGTCGATGTAGAGGGGCCAGTTCGAGAAGTGCAGGGAACGGTCGCTCGCGGAGGTGTCGCGTCCGGCGCGGTCACCGGGCTGCACATAGGCGGCGGGCACTCCGCAGCCGGCCAGAGCGGCACCGGCCGCTGTTGCCCCGAAGGCGCGCAGCAGGGACCGGCGGGACATGGGGTGGTTCGGGGTTGCTCGCACCCGCGCAGGATGCCGGTCGCAGGTCGGCGCGGGCAATGGACCAACCGTCCAGCGGCACCCGCTCCGTCCGCACACCCTGTCGATGCCGTCCCCCGCTCTCCGGCATGCGTACGGCCCCGGGCCGGGCCCGGGGCCGTACGCGTCGGCGGACGGAGTGTCAGCCGTCGAGCGAGGTCATGACGTGCTTGATGCGGGTGTAGTCCTCGAAGCCGTACGCGGAGAGGTCCTTGCCGTAGCCGGACTTCTTGAACCCGCCGTGCGGCATCTCGGCGACGAGCGGAATGTGGGTGTTGATCCACACACAGCCGAAGTCGAGGTTCTTGGACATCCGCATGGCGCGGGAGTGGTCCTTGGTCCACACCGAGGAGGCCAGGGCGTACTCGACGCCGTTGGCGTACGCGACGGCCTGGGCCTCGTCCGTGAACTTCTGGACGGTGATGACCGGGCCGAACACCTCGTTCTGGATGATCTCGTCGTCCTGCTTGAGGCCGGAGACGACGGTCGGGGCGTAGAAGTAGCCCTTCTCGCCGACCCGGTGGCCGCCCGCCTCGACCTTGGCGTGGGCGGGGAGGCGGTCGATGAAGCCGCTGACCTGCTTCAGCTGGTTGGCGTTGTTGAGCGGACCGTACAGCACGTCCTCGTCGTCCGGCTGCCCCGTCTTGGTCTCGGCGGCGGCCTTGGCGAGGGCGGTGACGAACTCGTCGTGGATGGACTCGTGGACCAGGACGCGGGTCGCGGCCGTACAGTCCTGGCCCGCGTTGAAGTAGCCCGCGACGGAGATGCCCTCGACGGCCTTGGCGATGTCGGTGTCCTCGAACACGACGACCGGGGCCTTGCCGCCGAGCTCCAGGTGGACCCGCTTGACGTCCTTGGCGGCGGACTCGGCGACCTGCATGCCGGCCCGTACCGAACCGGTGATGGAGGCCATCGCCGGGATCGGGTGCTCGACCATCGCGCGGCCGGTGTCGCGGTCGCCGCAGATGACGTTGAAGACGCCCTTGGGAAGGATCTGGCCGATGATCTCGGCGATCAGGACGGTCGACGCCGGAGTGGTGTCGGACGGCTTGATGACGACGGTGTTGCCTGCGGCCAGCGCCGGGGCGAACTTCCAGACGGCCATCATCATCGGGTAGTTCCACGGCGCGACCTGCGCGCAGACGCCGACCGGCTCACGCCGGACGATGGAGGTGAGGCCCTCCATGTACTCGCCGGCCGAGCGGCCTTCGAGCATCCGCGCCGCACCCGCGAAGAAGCGGATCTGGTCCACCATCGGCGGGAGCTCTTCGGTGCGGGTGAGCTCGATCGGCTTGCCGGTGTTCTCCGACTCGGCGGCGATGAGGTCCTCGGCACGCTCCTCGAAGGCGTCCGCGATCTTCAGCAGGGCCTTCTGGCGCTCGGCGGGCGTGATGTCGCGCCAGGCGGGGAAAGCGGCTGCGGCGGCTTCCATCGCGGCATCGACATCGGCCTGGCCGGAGAGCGGCGAGGTCGCATAGACCTCTTCCGTCACCGGGTTGACCACGTCGATGGTCCGCCCGTCGGCGGCGTCCCGGAACTCTCCGTTGATGTAGTTGCGCAGACGGCGCACCTCGGTGGTCACAACCACCCCTCCTGTCGACACGTCCAATGGGTGAGATGACCAGCCTAGTCGCTCAGGTGTCGCTTTCGACATGCCCACCCGCCGTGAACTTCGGATTCAGTTAGATCTAGACCCTCAGACAACGAATTTCATCGATTTGGGGTTGCCAGACAGACGAGTCCCAGTGCACAGTGGATACGTGGCCAGTCGCAGCGCAGACTCCAGGACCGGGAACGGATCGTCCCCAGCGGTCGATGCCGTGTCCCTCGCAATCATCGAGCAGCTCCAGGAGGACGGGCGTCGCCCGTACGCCGCGATCGGCAAGGCCGTCGGCCTCTCCGAGGCGGCCGTACGGCAGCGTGTCCAGAAGCTGCTCGACCAGGGCGTGATGCAGATCGTCGCCGTCACGGACCCGCTCACCGTGGGATTCCGGCGGCAGGCGATGGTGGGCATCAATGTCGACGGCGACCTCGATCCCGTCGCCGAGGCACTGTCGGCCATGGCCGAGTGCGAGTACGTGGTGATGACCGCGGGCTCCTTCGACCTGATGGTGGAGATCGTCTGCGAGGACGACGACCACCTGCTGGAAACGATCAACAAACGCATCCGGGCCATCCCCGGCGTGCGCTCCACCGAGAGCTTCGTGTACCTGAAGCTCAAGAAGCAGACCTATATGTGGGGAACCCGATAGCCGTGAGCAAGGACCTCAGCCGAACCGCGTACGACCACCTGTGGATGCATTTCACCCGCATGTCGGACTACGAGAACGCGCCCGTTCCCACCATCGTGCGTGGCGAGGGCACCTACATCTACGACGACCAGGGCAAGCGCTACCTCGACGGCCTGTCCGGCCTGTTCGTGGTCAACGCCGGTCACGGCCGTCACGAGCTCGCCGAGGCGGCGTACAAGCAGGGCCAGGAGCTGGCCTTCTTCCCGGTGTGGTCCTACGCCCACCCGAAGGCCGTCGAGCTGGCCGAGCGTCTCGCCGACTACGCGCCGGGCGACCTCAACAAGGTCTTCTTCACCACCGGTGGCGGCGAGGCCGTCGAGACCGCCTGGAAGCTGGCCAAGCAGTACTTCAAGCTCCAGGGCAAGCCGACCAAGTACAAGGTCATCTCGCGTGCGGTCGCCTACCACGGCACCCCGCAGGGCGCCCTGTCGATCACCGGCCTGCCGGCCCTGAAGGCCCCCTTCGAGCCGCTGGTCCCCGGCGCCCACAAGGTGCCGAACACCAACATCTACCGCGCCCCGATCCACGGCGACGACCCGGAGGCCTTCGGCCGCTGGGCCGCCGACCAGATCGAGCAGGAGATCCTCTTCGAGGGCCCGGACACCGTCGCCGCGGTCTTCCTGGAGCCGGTGCAGAACGCCGGTGGCTGCTTCCCGCCGCCGCCCGGATACTTCCAGCGCGTGCGCGAGATCTGCGACAAGTACGACGTGCTGCTCGTCTCCGACGAGGTCATCTGCGCCTTCGGCCGTCTCGGCACGATGTTCGCCTGCGACAAGTTCGGCTACGTGCCGGACATGATCACCTGCGCCAAGGGCATGACCTCGGGCTACTCCCCGATCGGTGCCTGCATCGTCTCGGACCGCGTCGCCGCACCGTTCTACGAGGGCGACAACACCTTCCTGCACGGCTACACCTTCGGCGGCCACCCGGTCTCCGCGGCGGTCGGCCTCGCCAACCTCGACATCTTCGAGCGCGAGGGCCTCAACCAGCACGTCCTGGACAACGAGAACGCGTTCTTCACGACGCTGCAGAAGCTGCTCGACCTGCCGATCGTCGGCGACGTCCGCGGCAACGGCTTCTTCTACGGCATCGAGCTGGTGAAGGACAAGGCCACCAAGGAGACCTTCACCGACGAGGAGACCGAGCGCGTCCTGTACGGGTTCCTCTCCAAGGCGCTGTACGACAACGGCCTGTACTGCCGGGCCGACGACCGCGGCGACCCGGTCGTCCAGCTCGCGCCGCCGCTGGTCTCCGACCAGTCGACGTTCGACGAGATCGAGGGCATTCTGCGGAGCGTCCTCACCGAGGCGTGGACCAAGCTCTGACAGTGGTCCGGCCGGTCGGCCGACCACGGACCGGCCGGCCGGCCGGACACTGCGGCTTGACCCTCGCTTGACCACCGCACGACCGGCTTCCAGCCGTCGTTCCATACGGTCCACACGGCCCGGATGCGCCCATTCGAGTGGGAAGGGGCGCACCCGGGCCGTGTGCTGTGCCCACACCGCGGTTCGAATCCTTACGGTGCCGAGTGACCGACCGGCCCCCTCTTCGTTCCCCCGTACGGGGGACGGGAATGACGATCTGAACCGAGGTGTACGCCATGGTGGCCCCGCCGGACAACGACGTGATCTGGGCGCGTTCCCTGCAGCACTCCCACAACGGCTCACCCGCGCTCGGCGGTGTCTCCATGGGCGTCCACGACGGCGAGATCCTCGCCGTGACCGGCCCCAGAGGCAGCGGCAAGACCACCCTGCTGCACTGCCTGTCCGGTCAACTGGTGCCCCAGCAGGGCGAAGTGTGGTTCAACAGCGTCCCCGTCCACACCATGGGCCCCCGGATGCGCGAACGGCTGCGCCGCGACAGGTTCGGCTGGATCGCCCCCGAGCCCCAGCTCGTGCCGGAGCTGAACACCTGGGAGAACGTGGCCCTTCCGCTGCTGCTGCGCGGCGCCTCGCACCGGGTGGCCAAGAAGGCCGGCCTGGAATGGCTGGAGCGGCTCGACATCGGCCCGTGCGCCAAGAAGCGACCGCACACGCTGCTCCAGGGACAGCGCCAGCGGATCGCCGTGGCCCGCGCGCTGGTGGCCTCACCCGCGGTGATCTTCGCCGACGAGCCGACCGCGACCCTGCACCGCACCGACCGGACGCATGTGCTGCGCACGCTCACCAGTGCGGCCCGTTCGCACGGCATCACGGTCGTCCTGGCCACCCATGACGCGGAGGTCGCCGCCCTCGCCGACCGTACGGTCCCGCTGCTGGACGGCCGCCGCGTCGCCACCGTCGCGCTGCCCGCCGTATCCGATGCGGAGGGCCGCGCGGCGTGCTCGCTCTCCGTCTAGCCCGGGGTTCCCATCCGCTGGTCCTGATGCGGCGGCTGCTGGTCGCAGCCGCGTCCGCCGGGGTCGGCCTCCTGCTGCTGTGCGCCCTGGGCTACGCCTCGGGGCACCCGGCGCACTCCACCGGTGCCGTGGTGCGGCTGCTGTGGTGCTTCGTCCCGCTCGCCGCCACCGTGCAGTTCGCGGTCGCGGTGGCCCGTACGGACCCGGGCACCCGGCCGCGTTCCGGGCTGTCCGCCGTGGGCCTCGGGCCGGTGAAGCTCACCGTGCTCGCCGCGGTCTCCACCGCCGTCTCCTGCACCCTCGGGTCGGTGGTGGCCCTGCTGCTCTTCCTGCATCTGCGCGGCGATCTGTCCGGGCTGCCGTTCGACGGGGCCGCGGCCGGGCTGCTCGACGCGGATGCCCCGCTGCCGCTCGCGGCGGTGCTCGTGCTGCTGACCCTGGTCCCGGTGTCCGCGGCGACGGCGAGCGCGCTGGCGCTGCGCGCCCGGCCGGTCTCGACGGCCCCGGCCTCCGCGACGGTCGAGGACGACGCCTCCGCGGACGCCCTGCCGGACGACCTGGTGCCCGTGCCCGCGGCGCCCCCGGCCGGTCTGCCGTGGGGGGTGGCGCTGATCGCGGTCGGCCTCGCCGTCGAGGCGTACATGAGCCGCGGCGACGGGCGCAGCCTGCTGCCGCTCCCCGGCAGGCTCGACGCCACCCCGGCCGGAGTGCTGGCGGGGTGGACGCTGTCGGCGATCGGCCTGGCCATGGCCGGCCCCGGCCTGGCGTATCTGTGCGGGCGGCTGCTGCAGTCGGTGCGCCCCGGCGCCGTACGCCTGCTGGCCGGCCGGGTGCTGATGGACGAGGCGCGCCGGATCGGCGGGCCGCTCGGCGTGGTCTGCGCGGTGCTCTCCGCGGTGACCGCCGCCTACGCGCTGTACGGGACGGGGCCGCGCCCCTTCGGCCCGCTCACGGAACTGGGCGCGGTGCTCGTCCTCGGCTGTACGGCAGCGACGCTGCTGACCTCGGCCCTGGAGGCGAGGCAGGACCGCGCCAGGACGGTGCAGGTGCTGCGGAGGCTCGGCGCCGCGGCCCCGGCGCTGCGGGTGGCGACGGCGCTGCGCGCCGCCACCCTGCTGGTCGTCTTCGCCCCGCTGACCTGGCTGATCGCCCAGCTGGCGGCGTTGCCGCTGACGGCCTGAGGACGTCGCCACCCGGCGGCGCCCGCGCACCTCGGCCGCTACGTAGCATGACACCGTGGACATTCCGGACGAAAGCAGTCCCGTATCCGGCTCGCCGGGGCCGTCCAGCCCGGCGGGCCCGTCCCGCCCCGAGATCGAGTCGCTCGCCGCATTCGATGCGGCCGTTTCCGCCGGAACGCTGGCCGGACGCCGGATCCAGTCCGTCGACCTGACGGACCGGAGCGCCGCGCTGCTGGCCGCCGACACGACCGGCACGGTCTTCCTCGGCTGCCGGATGGCGCCCGGAGCGGCGGCGAAGGTACGGGCGGACGGCGCGATCGTCTTCCCGCCGGTGCCCGGACTGCCCTTCGATCCGTACCGGGGCCTGCTCTACTCCCCCGACGCGCTCTACGAAGGGCTGACGGACGGCGGCTACGCGGCGACGCCCGACGCCCGCGCGTACCGCTGGTTCCAGGAGACCCGGGCGAGTGGCGACGCCTTCGCGTCGATGCTGCGCGCGCTCCATGACGACGCGGTCTCCGACGCCCTGGACGAACACCTCCTCGGTGCCCGCGTCGTCGGGGTGATGGGCGGCCACGCCACGGCGCGCGGCAGCGCGCAGTACGCGGCGGCGGCCCGGCTGGGCCGGGCTCTGGCCCGGGGCGGCCTGACCGTGGTGACCGGCGGCGGGCCGGGCGCCATGGAGGCCGCGAACCTCGGGGCGTACGCGGCGCCGCACCCCGACCCGATGCTGGACAAGGCCTGCAGGATGCTGGCCTCGACCCCCTCGTTCATCCCATCCGTCACCGAGTGGGCGCTGGCCGCCTTCGCCGTGCGGGAAAGCTGGCGCGGTGGCGGCGGCTCGGTGTCGATCCCCACCTGGTTCTACGGGCACGAGCCGCCGAACCCGTTCGCCGACCACATCGCCAAGTACTTCGCCAACGCCCTGCGCGAGGACGGGCTGCTCACCCGCTCCACGGCGGGCGTGATCTTCCTGCCCGGCGCGGCCGGCACCGTACAGGAGATCTTCGACAACGCGACGCCGAACTACTACGGCTCGCGCGGCGGTCCGACCCCGATGGTGCTGGTCGGCCGCGCCCACTGGACGCGGGGGCTGCCCGCGTGGCCCCTGCTGCGCGCGCTGGCCGGCGGCCGGACGATGGAGTCCCGCATCGCACTCGTCGACACGGTGGACGAGGCGCCCGAGGCACTCGCCCGGCTGTCGGCGGACGGGTAGCCGGGGCCGGTCGCCGGCCGGCGACCGGCCGCGGCGGGTTCAGCGGGACGCGAGGCGGGCCACCAGCGCGTCGAAGAAGGCCTCCCAGCCGTCCTCGGCCGCCGCGTACTGCTCGGCCGTGAGGTTGCCCCCGCGCTGTCTGAAGACCATTTCGGTGGTCTTCCCGCCGCGGTCGGCGAGGGTGACGGTGACGGTCTCGCCCTCGATGCCGGCGGGCGCGGTGGCGTCCTTCAGCGTGAAGACCAGCCGCTCGGGCGCGACCACCTCGCGGTAGACCCCGTGGAACGGCATCTCGGTGCCCGGCACCACGATGACCAGGCTCCAGGCGCCGCCCGGCCTGACGTCCATCGACACCCGGTCGAGCGGAACCTCGGCGTCCCCGCCGTACCAGGCGGCGAAGTGCTCGGGGGTCGTCCACGCCTCGAAGACGCGCTCCGGCGGGGCGTCGAGGACCCGGGTGATGTCGATGCCCTCGCGTGCTGAACCGGTCATTGTTCCCGTCCTTCCCGGAGTCGCTCCGGATCTTCCGCATGTCCTCCCCAGCTTGCACGGACACCACCGTGCCGACCTGGCGCGAACGACCCGGTCCGGACCGCCCGGCAGTCCCGGACGGCCGGAAACGGCGGGCGCGGGCGTCGGACACGGCTCGGCCGGTCCAGTGAACGCGGGCGGGCCCTCGTCGGGCGCGAGTCCGGTCAGCGGACGGCGGGCAGGACGACGGTCTCCGCCGCGTCGAAACCGACCCCGACCGTCGCGCCCTCCTCGGGGGCGTCCCGCAACGGGTACTCCGCCTCCAGCACCGGACCGTCCTCGGGCATCAGCTGTACGGCGACATGGTTGCCCCGGAACGTACGCGTTCCCACCGTGCAGCGCAGCCCGTCGTCCGGGGCGACGATCCGGACCCCGGCCGGGCGCACCAGCAGATCGCACGCCCCCTGCGGCGAGCCCTCGGGCACCGGCACCTCGCCCCACACCGTGTCGGCGGCCGTGCCGGTCACCGTCGCCTCCACCACGTTGTCGAAGCCGAGGAACCGGGCGACGAAGGCGGACGCGGGCCGCTGCCAGACCTCCAGCGGGGTTCCCACCTGGGCGATCCGTCCGTCGCGCATCACCACCACCCGGTCGGCGAGGGCGAACGCCTCGCCCTGGTCGTGGGTGACGGCGAGCACCGTCGTACCCAACCGTCCGAAGAGCGTGCGCAGTTCGACGACGAGCCGTTCACGCAGGCCGCGGTCGAGCTGGCCGAGCGGCTCGTCCAGCATCAGCAGTTTGGGGCGCGGGGCGAGCGCCCGCGCGAGGGCGACACGCTGCTGCTCACCGCCGGACAGCGCGCCGACGGCCCGCCGCTCGGCGCCGGGCAGGCCCACCAGGTCGAGGAGTTCACCGACCCTGCTCGCCTGATCGCGTCGCGGCATCCCCCGCATCCGCAGCCCGAAGGCGACATTGGCGCCGACGTCCCGGTGCGGGAACAGCTGGTGGTCCTGGAACATCAGGCCGAGACCGCGCCGGTGCACCGGCACGCCCGCCTGGTCCGCGCCGTCCAGCAACACCCGGCCGCCGTCCGGCGGGTGCAGCCCGGCGACCACCCGCAGCAGGGTCGACTTGCCGCTGCCGCTCGGCCCCAGCACGCACACGATCTCGTGCTCGGCGACCTCCAGGTCCACCCGGTCGAGCGCGGCTCGCTCGCCGAAGCGGACCGTGGCCGATTCCAGTGTCAGCATCTCTAGAACTCCCCGGACCGGTCCGTGCGCATACGTTCGAGCAGCAGCAGCGAGAGGGCGCAGACCACCATCAGAAGGGTGCTGAGGGCCATCGCCTGGCCGTAGTTGAGCTCCCCGGCCCGCCCCAGCAGCCGGGCCACGGCGACCGGCAGCGTCGGGCGGTCGGGCCGCGCGATGAACACCGTCGCGCCGAACTCGCCGAGCGACACGGC
This sequence comes from Streptomyces sp. NPDC087845, assembly GCF_044742755.1. Classification (NCBI taxonomy): domain Bacteria; kingdom Bacillati; phylum Actinomycetota; class Actinomycetes; order Kitasatosporales; family Streptomycetaceae; genus Streptomyces; species Streptomyces sp. NPDC087845. The sequence goes on along the minus strand of NZ_JBIUVC010000028.1, from coordinate 27,819 downwards.
GAACGCGAAGCCGGCCGCGACCAGCACTGCCCGTCGCACCAGCGGCAGATCGACCTCCCGCCAGGCCCGCAGGGGTGATGCGCCGAGCACCGCGGCCGCCTCCCTCAGCCGCCCGTCCACCGCGCGCAGGACCGGCAGCATGGTCCGTACGACGAAGGGCACACCGACCAGCGCCTGGGCGAGCGGCACCAGAATCCATGACGTCCGCAGATCCAGCGGTGGCTTGTCCAGGGTGATCAGGAAACCGAAGCCGACGGTGACCGCGGACACCCCGAGCGGCAGCATCAGCAGGGCGTCGAAACCGCGCACGAGCCGGCCCCCGCGCCGGGTCAGCGCCGCGGCGGCGAGCCCGCCGACTACCAGCGCGACGACCGTCGCGACGAGTGCGTACTGCAGTGAGTTCCACACCGCTTCGAGCGGCGCGACCAGGAATGTACCGCCGCCCGCGTCCACGGACCGCAGGGCTCGGTAGTAGTCGAAGCCATGGCCGCCGGGGGTGTCCAGCGAGCGCTCCACCAGCACCCCGAGCGGCAGCAGGATCAGCACCAGCACGGTCAGCAGTACGCCGCAGAGCAGCGCCCACGCTCCGGCGCCGCGCGGCCTGCGGGCGGTCTGCGCCGGGTCGACCAGTCTCAGCGCGGTCTCCCTGCGCCGTACGGTCCACGCGTGCACGGCGAGGATCGCGCCGACCGCGGCGAACTGCACCAGCGTCAGCACGGCCGCCGTCGGCAGGGCGAGCAACTGGGCCGTCTGCCGGTAGATCTCCACCTCCAGCGTGGAGTACCCCGGACCGCCGAGGATCTGTACGACCCCGAAGGAGGTGAAGGTGAAGAGGAAGACCATCAACGCGGCGGCGGCCACGGCGGGTGCGAGGGCCGGCAGGGTGACCCGCCGCCAGGCGGCGAACCGCCCGGCACCCAGCACCCGCGCGGCCTCCTCCTGCCGCGGGTCGAGTTGTGACCACAGCCCGCCCACGGTCCGTACGACCACCGCGTAGTTGAAGAAGACATGGGCGAGCAGAATCGCCCAGACGGTGGTGTCGAGGCGTACGCCCCAGAGTTCGTCGAGGAACCCGCCGCGTCCCAGCAGCGCCAGGAAGGCCGTCCCGACGACGACGGTCGGCAGGACGAACGGCACGGTGACGACCGCCCGCAGCAGCTGCTTGCCGGGGAAGTCGAAGCGGGCGAAGACATAGGCGCCGGGCAGCGCGATCAGCAGAGTCAGCGCGGTCGAGGCGAGCGCCTGCCAGGTCGTGAACCAGAGGACGTCGCGGATGTCCGGCCGGGTCAGCACTTCGGCAACCCGGCCGAACTGCCAGACACCGTCCGCCTTCAGCCCGCGGCCGACGATCGCGGTGACGGGGTAGGCGAAGAACAGCGCGAAGAACGCGACGGGCACGGCCATCAGGCCGAGCCGCACCGCACTCCCGCGCCGCGCCTTCGCGCGCGCGAAGTCCGCGTGCCCAGAGCGGGCGCGCGGCTTCTCCCCCCGCGGCCCCTCCTCGGGCGCGCCCTTCCCGCCCGCGTCCGTTCCGCGTACGGGGGTCCGCGTTACTTCACTACGAGCGAGGACCACGACTGGACCCACTGCTCACGGTTCTTGGAGATCTTGTCGGGGGCGACGGTCGCCGGCGTGTCGACCGTCGCGCCGAACTTCGTGAAGAGTTCCGGCAGTTTCGCGCTCTCGTCGACCGGGTTCACGAACATGCTGAGCGGCATGTCCTCCTGGAACCTCTTGCTGATCAGGAAGTCCAGCAGGGCCTTGCCCCCCGCCTCGTTCTTCGCACCCTTCAGCAGGCCCGCGAACTCGATCTGGCGGAAGCAGGTCCCGGTGGCGACCCCGGTCGGTGCCTCGGCCGGCTGCGGCTTCGCGTAGAGCACCTCGACGGGTGGGCTGGAGGCGTACGACACGACGAGCGGCCGGTCGGCCTTGGCCTTCTTGCCGCCCGCGGAACCGGAGAACTCCTCGTTGTACGCCTGCTCCCAGCCGTCGACGACCTTGACGCCGTTGTCCTTCAGCTTCTTCCAGTAGTCCTGGTAGCCCTTCTCGCCGTAGGTGGCGACGGTACCGAGAAGGAAACCGAGGCCGGGCGAGGAGGTCTCGGCGTTCTCGGTGACGAGGAGGTTCTTGTACGCGGGCTTCGCCAGGTCGTCGAAGGTCCGCGGCGGCGCGAGCTTCTTCTCGGCGAAGTACTCCTTGTCGTAGTTGACGCAGATGTCACCGGTGTCGATCGGGGTGACCCGGTGCTCGGCGTCGAGTCGGGTGCCGGCCGCCACCTGGTCGATGCCCTTCGCCTCGTACGGCGTGAAGAGACCGCTGTCGAGGGCGCGGGAAAGCAGGGTGTTGTCGACACCGAAGAACACATCGCCGCGCGGTGATCCCTTGGTCAGGATCTCCTGGTTGAGCGCGACACCCGCGTCGCCGCTCTTCAGCACCTTGACGGTGTAGCCGGTCTGCTCGGTGAACTCCTTCAGCACATCCTTGGAGACGTTGAAGGAGTCATGGCTGACGAGCGTCACGGTCTTCGAGCCGGAGCTCTTCGTGCCGCCGGAACCGGAGTCCGACGTATCGGAACTCCCGCATCCGGCCAGTGCCGTGACGCCGAGCGCGGCGGCGACGGCCGTCGCCGCGAGGTGCGTGGTTCTGCGCGTGGTGCTCAATGTGGATTCCTCCTGGGTTTTGGCCAGGAAGAGACGCGGCCCCGCCCGCGAAAAGCGGGCAGGGCGCAACAGCATGAGTTGATGACCGAACTTCCTACCCGGAATGACCCGGGCGAGGTTCAGAGGGTCTGCGGCCGACCTGTTCTCGGTGCCGCACTCTCAGCGCTGTGGCGCTCCCCTGTCGGAATATGAAGTTGATTTGTATGAAGTTGATTTCAGGCCCAGGTTACACGGGCCGTTCCGGCCTCAGCGCTCGGCTGCCGCCAACTGACCGCAGGCTCCGTCGATCTCCTGGCCTCGGGTGTCCCGCACGGTCACCGGCACCCCGTGTGCCGCGATCGCCTCGACGAAAGCCTTCTCGTCCTCGGGCCGCGAGGCCGTCCACTTGGACCCGGGGGTCGGGTTCAGCGGGATCAGGTTGACATGCACCCGCTTGCCCTTGAGGAGTCGGCCGAGCAGGTCACCACGCCATGCCTGGTCGTTGATGTCCCGGATCAGCGCGTACTCGATGGAGATCCGGCGGCCGGACTTCTCCGCGTACTCCCACGCGGCGTCCAGCACCTCGCGCACCTTCCACCGCGTGTTCACGGGGACGAGTGTGTCGCGCAGCTCGTCGTCCGGTGCGTGCAGCGAGACGGCGAGGCGGCACTTGAACCCCTCGTCGGCGAAGCGGAGCATCGCGGGCACCAGGCCGACGGTGGAGACGGTGATCCCGCGCTGCGAAAGCCCCAGCCCGTCCGGCTCCGGATCGGTCAGCCGACGGATCGCGCCGACCACCCGCTTGTAGTTGGCGAGCGGCTCGCCCATGCCCATGAAGACGATGTTGGAGAGGCGTGCCGGGCCTCCCGGGACCTCCCCGTCGCGCAGCGCCCGCATGCCGTCCACGATCTGGTGGACGATCTCGGCGGTCGACAGATTGCGGTCGAGACCGGCCTGCCCCGTGGCGCAGAACGGGCAGTTCATCCCGCAACCCGCCTGCGACGAGATGCACATCGTCACCCGCTCCGGGTAGCGCATCAGGACGGATTCGACGAGCGTCCCGTCATGCAGCTTCCACAGCGTCTTGCGGGTGGTGTCGTCGTCGCAGCTGATGTGGCGGACCACCGACATCAGGCCGGGGAACATCGCCTCGGCGAGCCTGTCCCGCGAAGCGGCCGGGATGTTGGTCCACTCGGCCGGATCGTGCGCATACCGAGCGAAGTAGTGCTGCGAGAGCTGCTGGGCGCGGAACGGCTTCTCGCCGATCGCGACGACGGCTTCCTTGCGCTCGGCGGGCGTGAGGTCGGCGAGGTGCCGCGGCGGCTTCTTGGCTCCGCGGGGCGCGACGAAAGTGAGTTCTCCGGGCTTAGGCATGGTTCATCCAGTGTCGCAGACAAAGCAGTGAGGGCCCGCCGCCCTGTGGACAACGGACCCTCACTCGCACATGCCCAGGTCAGGGCGGTGAACCGCCCTCAGGATCAGCCGGATCCCACGAACAGCACCAGCAGCAGCCACACCACCGGAGCGGTCGGCAGCAGCGAGTCCAGCCGGTCCATGATGCCGCCGTGCCCCGGCAGGAGCGTGCCCATGTCCTTGATGCCGAGATCCCGCTTGATCATCGACTCGCCCAGGTCGCCGAGGGTGGCGCTGGCCGCGACCGCGAGCCCCAGCAGCAGCCCCTGCCACCAGGAACCGCCGTCGATCAGGAACTGCATGCACAGCGCACCGGCGACCATCGCGAAGGCGATGGCCCCGAACAGGCCCTCGCGGGTCTTCCCGGGGCTGATGCGCGGCGCGAGCTTGTGCTTCCCGAAGCGCCAGCCCACGGCGTACGCACCCGTGTCGCTGACCACCGTCAGCAGCAGGAAGGTGAGCACCCGCTGCGGTCCGTCGTCCGCGGTCAGGAGCATGGCGACGAAGGTGGCCAGGAACGGTACGTAGAACGCGGCGAACACGCCGGCCGTGACGTCCTTGAGGTAGCCCTCCGGAGGCTGGGTCATCCGCCAGACGAGCACCGCGAGTGCCGTCAGCGCCATCGCCACCCAGGCTCCCTCGGCGCCCCGCCAGTATCCGGCCACGACCATGGCCGCACCGCCGACAGCCAGCGGGACGAGCGGCGCCTTGATGCCCTTGCGCTCCTCCAACCGGGAGGTGAGCTCCCACAGGCCCACGACGACAGCGACGGCGACCACACCGACGAAGACGGCCTTCACGATGAACAGCGAGGCGACGATGACGGCGCCGAGCCCCACACCGACCCCTATGGCGGCTCGCAGATCACGGCCCGCACGTTTCTTCTGCGGGGGCGGTGGTGCGGTGGACATGGGCTCCTGCGGCTTCTCGTCGCGGAACAGGGGGCCGCCACTCAGGCGTGCGGCCCCCTGGTCCCTGTCATCACGGTCGTCAGCGTCTCTACCTGCGTCGGGAGCGTCCGGCACGATGGGCATGGGCCGAGTCTGCTGGGCGCCGTGCACATCGTATGCAGGACCCGCCGGAGCGGCCCGCATCTCGGGCGGACCCCAGTGGCCGGCTCCCTGCGGGGCGCCCCAGGAAGAGTCGTTCATCAGACTTCGAGCAGCTCGGCTTCCTTGTGCTTGAGCAGCTCGTCGACCTGGGCGACGTACTTCGCGGTGGTGTCGTCGAGCTCCTTCTCGGCACGACGCACCTCGTCCTCGCCGGTCTCCTTGTCCTTGACCAGCTTGTCGAGCGTCTCCTTGGCCTTGCGGCGCACGGCCCGGATGGAGATCTTCGAGTCCTCCGCCTTCGTCTTCGCGACCTTGATGTAGTCGCGACGACGCTCTTCGGTGAGGTCCGGGAAGGTCACCCGGATGATATTGCCGTCGTTGCTCGGGTTGACGCCGAGGTCCGAGTCGCGGATGGCCTGCTCGATGTTGCGCAGCGCGGTCTTGTCGAACGGCGTCACGACGGCCATGCGCGGCTCGGGCACCGAGAACGAGGCGAGCTGGTTGATCGGGGTCAGCGCGCCGTAGTAGTCGGCGACGATCTTGTTGAACATCGCCGGGTGGGCACGGCCGGTACGGATCGCGGCGAAGTCCTCCTTCGCTACGACGACGGCCTTCTCCATCTTCTCCTCGGCCTCAAGGAGGGTTTCTTCGATCACCACGTGCTCCTGCGTGTCTTGAGTGGGCCCTGCGTGCTCGGGCCCGACGGGTCCTGGGTCGCGTCCTCACCTGCACGGTGTCCGACCGGCAGGCCGTTGTCCATCCTTCGGGACCTGTCCCGGGGTGTTCCCCGCAGGCCCCGGGCCCTCCCGCGGCTTCCCGGGAAGGCCCCCCGGTTCTCAGGCCCGGGTGCCCTGGTCACTCACGAGCGTGCCGATCTTCTCACCCTTGACCGCGCGGGCGATATTGCCCGTGGCGGTCAGCTCGAAGACAAGGATCGGCAGCTGGTTGTCACGGCAGAGCGTGATGGCGGTGGCGTCGGCGACCTTGAGATCGCGGGCGAGCACCTCGCTGTACTCAAGGGCGTCGAACTTCACCGCGCCGGGGTTGGTCTTCGGGTCGGAGTCGTAGACCCCGTCCACCCCGTTCTTGCCCATGAGCAGACCCTGGGCGTCGATCTCCAGGGCGCGCTGGGCGGCGGTGGTGTCGGTGGAGAAGTACGGCATCCCCATGCCGGCGCCGAAGATGACGACGCGGCCCTTCTCCAGGTGGCGCACGGCGCGCAGCGGGATGTACGGCTCCGCGACCTGCCCCATGGTGATGGCGGTCTGGACGCGGGAGTCGATGCCCTCCTTCTCCAGGAAGTCCTGGAGCGCCAGGCAGTTCATGACCGTGCCGAGCATGCCCATGTAGTCGGACCGGGCCCGGTCCATGCCGCGCTGCTGGAGCTCGGCACCGCGGAAGAAGTTGCCGCCGCCGATGACGATCGCGATTTGCGCGCCGTCGCGGACGACTGCCGCGATTTCCCGGGCGATGGCGTGTACGACGTCGGGGTCGACACCGAGACCCCCGCCGCCGGCGAACGCCTCTCCGGACAGCTTCAGCATGAAGCGTCCGGGCACCTTGCCGTCGTCGCGCTTGTGGTCACCTTTTGCGGCGTCCGCGCCCTTGTTCATGGAGATTCTCCTCGTGCACATACGAAGAAGGCCATTGCCTGTGGGTCTGGTGTCCCTCAGCGGCAATGGCCTCCTCGTCAGATCTGCGGTCGTACGGCATGTGTGCGGCCGACGACTGCACTGGACCCTATCGGGGCCCACCGTTGTTCGCGGACGGACTCAGATGCCGACCTTGATGCGCGAGAAGCGCTTCAGGGTGACACCGGCCTCGTCCAGGACCTTCTGGACGGACTTCTTGTTGTCCTTGGCGAACGCCTGCTCCAGGACGACGACTTCCTTGAAGAAGCCGTTGACGCGACCCTCGACGATCTTCGGAAGGGCGGCCTCGGGCTTGCCCTCCTCGCGAGAGGTGGCCTCGGCGACACGACGCTCGTTCTCGACCGTCTCGGCCGGGACCTCGTCGCGGTTGAGGTACTTCGGGGCGAAGGCGGCGATGTGCTGCGCGACGTCCTTGGCGGCCGTCGCGGCCGCCTCGTCCGAGGCGGTGCCCTTGTCGAGGTCGACCAGGACGCCGACCTGCGGCGGGAGGTCGGGCATCGTGCGGTGCATGTACGCAGCCACGTATCCGCCGGTGAACTGCGCGAAGCGGTCCAGGACGATCTTCTCGCCGAGGTTGGCGTTGGCCTCGTCGACGTACGCCTGGACGGTCTTGCCGGCCTCGATCTCGGAGGCGAGCAGCGCGGCCAGGTCGGCCGGGGAGGTCGCGGCGACGTGGGCGGCGAGCGTGTTGGCGACGGCCTGGAACTTCTCGCCCTTGGCGACGAAGTCCGTCTCGCACTTCAGCTCGAGCAGAACGCCGGAGGTCTTGTCCTCGGAGATGAGGGAGACGACGGCGCCGTTCTCGGCAGAACGGCCCTCGCGCTTGGCGACGCCCTTCTGGCCCTTGATACGGAGCGCCTCGACGGCCTTGTCGACGTTGCCGTCGGCCTCGTCGAGCGCCTTCTTGCAGTCCATCATGCCGGCGCCGGTCAGCTCGCGGAGCTTCTTGACGTCAGCGGCGGTGTAGTTCGCCATGAGTCTGTGTTTCTCTCTCGAAGTCTGAAAGATCTACGGGTGAACGGCGGGGGCGGTGCTTGTGGCACCTGCCCCCGCCGTCATTCAGCCGTGACAGAGGTGTCAGGCCTGCTCGGCGTCCGCGGCCGGGGCGTCGGCGGCGGGGGCCTCGGCGGCAGAGGCCTCGGCAGCGGCCTCGGCCGGCGTCTCGGCGGCGTCCGCGACCTTCTCGGTCTCGGCGGAGGTCTGCACCTCGGCGTCGGCCTTCTTGTCGCCCTCGAGCAGGTCGCGCTCCCACTCGGCGAGCGGCTCGCCGGCGGCCTTCTCGCCCGGCTTCGAGTCACCGGTGGCGGCACCGGAACGGGCGATGAGGCCCTCGGCGACGGCGTCGGCGATCACGCGGGTGAGCAGGGTGACGGAGCGGATCGCGTCGTCGTTGCCCGGAATCTTGTAGTCGACCTCGTCGGGGTCGCAGTTGGTGTCGAGGATCGCGACGACCGGGATGTGGAGCTTGCGCGCCTCACCGACGGCGATGTGCTCCTTCTTGGTGTCGACGATCCAGACGGCGCTCGGCACCTTCTGCATCTCGCGGATACCACCGAGGGTCTTCTCCAGCTTGGCCTTCTCGCGGGAGAGGACCAGGAGCTCCTTCTTGGTGAGGCCGGAGGCGGCCACGTCCTCGAAGTCGATGAGCTCGAGCTCCTTCAGACGCTGAAGGCGCTTGTAGACGGTGGAGAAGTTGGTGAGCATGCCACCGAGCCAACGCTGGTTGACGTACGGCATGCCGACGCGCGTCGCCTGCTCGGCGATGGCCTCCTGGGCCTGCTTCTTGGTACCCACGAACATGATGGAGCCGCCGTGGGCGACGGTCTCCTTGACGAACTCGTAGGCGCGGTCGATGTACGACAGCGACTGGAGCAGGTCGATGATGTAGATGCCGTTGCGCTCGGTGAAGATGAAGCGCTTCATCTTCGGGTTCCAGCGACGGGTCTGGTGACCGAAGTGGACGCCGCTTTCCAGCAGCTCCCGCATCGTGACGACGGCCATGGCCGTACTCCTTGAGGTACTCGGTTGCCGCGACAGCAGGATTGCTGTCGCGCCTGACGCCCCGACGCGCCGTGCCACAAGGGACCGAGGAGCGCGGCCACCGTCCGCAGAGAGGGAGGTGGCGGGGCGTGCGAAGTCGACCCGGTGACCCGGATCGCCATAGGAAGTGTACGGGACGGTCCGGGCACCGGGTGACGGCGTTGTCCACAACCGGTCGGTAGTCCACAGATCCGGTTCATGATCCCCGCGAATCCGCGCGGCGCGGGACCGTTCTGCCATGCGATGCACACCTGGCCCGACCGTCTCCCTCTTCCTGCGCGGACTCCGGTTCCGCGAGCCCGCGCTCGTGGCGGTGACGGCCCTCCTCACGACGGTGGCGACCCTCCTCGCGGCGCTGTGCGGCACGCAGGCCGCGGCGGCAGCGACGGCGGGGTCCGCGCCCCCAGCCGTGTGGCCGCTTGCCGGGCGGCCCGCGGTCGTACGGGGCTGGGAGCCGCCGGCCGGCCCGTACGGGCGCGGTCACCGCGGGGTGGACCTCGCCGCGCAGCCGGGTACGGCGGTGCTCGCCGCGGCCTCGGGCCGGGTCTCGTTCGCCGGGTCCGTGGCGGGGCGCGGGGTGGTGGCGATCGAGGTGTCGGGGACCGGCGATCCGCCCCTGCGGACCACGTACGAGCCGGTGCGCGCGCTGGTCGAGGAGGACGAGGAGGTGGCGGCGGGACAGGTCGTGGCGATCGTGGAGGCGGGGCCCTTCCACTGCGCGTCGGGGTGTCTGCACTGGGGGCTGCGGCGCGGTGACGCGTATCTGGATCCGCTGTCGCTGCTGCCACCCGGACTGCTGCGGCGCGGACCGTCCCGGCTGCTGCCGGTGTTCGGCGTGCCGGAGCCGCGGTCCTCGGCCGAGGGGGCCGGGGACGGACTCGCCGCCCCCGGCGTTCTGCTCGCCGTCGCCGCGGTGCGGCGCCGACGTCAGTCCTGTACGCCCCGCACGCCTCGCAGGACCATGGCAACGGCGGTGTCCGCGATCACGCCCGGCTCCTCCGCCACACCGAGTTCGATACGCCGCACCGCGGCGTCCACCGAGCCCTGCAGCAGCATCGCCGCCAGCCTCGGCTGTTCATGGCCGAGGTCGCCGAGCGCCTCGACGATCATGGCGATCAGCCCGCCGTGCGCGGCCCTGATCTTCTCGCGGGCGCCCGCGTCCAGTTCGCTCGCCGAGATCGCGACGACCGCCCGGTGGCGGCGGTCACCCACGAGATCGAGCTGCCGTCGCACGTAGGCCTCGATCTTCGCCTCCGGCGTGGTGGCCTGCTCCATCGCGCTCTCGACCTCGGCCGCCCAGACGGGGAAGTCGACGGCGCAGAGCTCTTCGACGACGGCCGCACGGGAGCGGAAGTACTCATACACGGAGGACCTGGCGAGGCCCGTGCGTTCGGCGAGGGCAGGGAAGGTCAACGCTTCCGTACCGCCCTCGGACAGCAGGGAGCGGGCGGCGTCCAGGAGGGCGCCGCGCTGCATGGTCCGGTGCTCGGCCACCGAGGCCGCTCGAATCCTGGGCACCCGTCCACTCTACGGCGACCGGTGTTCGAGAGGGCGCGTACGGCCCCGATCGGTGGCCGAAGCGGCCAGGGTCCGCAGCGGCCGCCCGGTGGCCTCAGCGTCCGGCGTCGGCCAGTTTCGCCCGCAGTTGCAGCACCGATTTGGTGTGGATCTGGCTGACACGACTCTCGGTGACCCCGAGCACGTTGCCGATCTCGGCGAGGGTGAGGCCCTCGTAGTAGTAGAGCGTGACGACTGTCTTCTCGCGCTCCGGAAGAGTATTGATCGCCCGGGCGAGCAGCCGTCTGAGCTCACGGCCCTCGGCGACCTCCACCGGATCGTCGGCGGCGGTGTCCTCGAGCGTGTCCATCAGGCTCAGCCGGTCGCCGCCCTCGCCACCGACATGCAGCAGCTCCTCCAGCGCGACCACGTTCGCCAGCGACAACTGGCTGAAAACCGCGTGCAGTTCCTCCAGCGCGATGCCCATTTCCGCAGCGACCTCCGGCTCGGAAGGGGTGCGTCGCAGCTGCGCCTCCAGCGTGGCATAGGCGCGTTCCACGGCCCGCGCCTTCTGGCGCACCGAGCGCGGGATCCAGTCCAGCGCCCGGAGTTCGTCGATCATCGCGCCCCGGATGCGGGTGATCGCGTACGTCTCGAATTTGATCGCGCGCTCGATGTCGAACTTCTCGATCGCGTCGATCAGTCCGAAGACGCCCGAGGAGACGAAGTCCGCCTGCTCGACATTGGAAGGCAGGCCCACGCTCACCCGGCCCGCGACGTACTTCACCAGCGGCGAGTAGTGCAGGATCAGCTGCTCCCGCAGCCGCTCGTCGCCCGTGGACTTGTATGAACGCCACAACTCGTCGAGCGAGGAGGGGGCGGGGGGACGCACAGTGCCACGCGCAGCCGGTGGTACTGCCGCGCGGTCAGACCCGGAGGTGTGCTGGGGCATGTGGTGCCTTGAGCCGTTCTGCTGTGGAGTGCGGGGGGACTTGTGTCTGAGTCGGGATCCTTGTGAGCGTAGCGTGACCGAGGCGTTGCGGTCCGCGCAGGCCTGCGGATCGGCACTGCGCGATTCCGGCCGGTCGAACATGACTGAAGTCCGGGGCCGTCGCGGTGTGCGCCGGCCCCGGAGGCGTCGCTGAAGGATCCGCCGAGGTCATCGGCATCACCTTTTCACCCGAATGCTCCAGGTCAAGTACCGCCTCGCCGCGCGTCGCCATTGCATATACGCCGCGGCGTCAACTGCCATCCATCGCCCTCGCGTTCGACGAACCCCAGTGAGTGCAGTTCGTACAGCCTGCCGAGTGCTTCGTCGACGCTGGTTCCCGCCGCGCGGGCCACGTCTCGCCCGCCGGCGGCGCCGCGGGACGGCAGCGCATCGAGGATCCTGGCGGAGACCGCGTCCAGCAGATCCCTGGGGTGTACGGGGCCGCGCCTGGCCGGAGCGAGTTCGCCGATGTCCCCCACGAGTTCGGCGATCTCCGCGGCGTCCGTCACCAGGACCCCCTCCCCGCGCAGGAGCTCATGGACTCCTGCCGACAACCCGCTGGTGGCGGGTCCCGGCACGCCCATGGTGAAGCGGCCGAGCCGCTGCGCGCTGCGTGCGGTGACCAGCGAACCGCTGCGATATTCGGCCTCGACCACGACGGTCCCGCGCGTCAACGCGGCGATGACGCGGTTCCGGAGAATGAATCTGCTGCGGGTCGGATGATCGGACGGTGGTAATTCGCCGATGACGAGACCCTGTTCCGCCATCCGCCCGATCAGCTCGGCGTGTCCCCGGGGATAGGCGACGTCCACTCCGCAGGCCAGGACCGCCATCGTCGCCCCGCCGACGGCGAGCGCACCACGATGAGCCGCCCCGTCCACCCCGAACGCCGCTCCCGACACGACCACCCACCCCAGCTCGGCGAGCCCGGCGCCGAGGCTCGCCGCCATGTGGGCCCCGTACGGTGTGCAGGCACGGGCTCCCACGAGGGCGACCGAACGCAGCGCCCAGAGCCGCAGATCGCGTGGCCCCCGCACCCACAGACCGGTCGGCCTGGCGTCCCCCAGGTCGTCGAGCTGGCTGGGCCACTCGCGCTCGCCCGGACAGACGAACCGCCCGCCGAGCGCGGCGACCGCCGCCAGGTCCCGCTCGGGCTCCAAGTCCGCGGCCCGCAACCGGTATCCGGCGAGGCGTTTCGGAGTCATGCCGTTCAGTTGCTCCGCGGCCCCGTCCCCGGTGGTGATCCGCCGTATCAGCTCGACGGCGCCGAGCTCGCGCAGCCATCGGCCCCCGCGCTCGTCCCCAGGTTCCAGGACGCGGGTCAGCGCGGCCCGAGCCAGGCGTTCCCGATCGCTCACCGCCACTCCCGGCCCCGCTTCCGGTTCCGGCCCCGCCTCCGGTCCGGTCCCCGCGCCGTGCTCCGGGCCTTGCCCCGGCGGGCGCCGCGGCCGTTGCCCCGGGCCATGGTCCGCCCGCAGTGTCATGACGCTCCGGCCTTCGTCAGGGCGCCCCGTGGAATCCCGGTCCGCAGTTCCAGCGCCACCGCGATGTCGGACGCCTCCGGACGACCGGCACCGCGCAGATCGGCGACCGTCCATGCCACCCTGAGCACCCGGTCCAGGCCGCGAGCGGTGAGCATGCCGCGCTCCATGTCCCGTTCGGCCTCCAGGAGCGCTCCCGGTGCCGCGACCAGCCGGGTCCGCAGCTCATGGCCGGGCACCTCGCTGTTGGTCGTCCACGCCGTGCCGGCCAACCGCTTCGCCGCCCGTGCCCTGGCCGCCTGGACGCGGGCCGCGACGGTGGCCGTCGTCTCGCCCCTGCCGCCGTGCCCCATCAGGTCCGCGCGTCCGACGGGATCGACGGCCACCCGCAGATCCACCCGGTCGAGCAGCGGCCCGGAGAGTCTCGCCTGATAACGCCTGACCGTCGACGGCGGGCACTCGCAACCGGCGCCGCTGAGCGAGTGCCGACCGCACGGACAGGGGTTGGCGGCCAGCACCATCAGGAATCTGGCGGGCAGCCGCACCACCCCGGCGCTGCGTGCCACCACCACATGCCCCGACTCCAACGGCTGGCGCAGGGCGTCCAGCACCCGCATGGAGAATTCCGGCGCCTCGTCCAGAAAGAGAATTCCCCTGTGCGCGAGGGATACCGCACCCGGCCGCGGCAGCCCGTTGCCCCCGCCGACCAGCGACTGCATCGTCGCCGAGTGGTGCGGTGCGCAGTACGGCGCGCGGGTGACGAGCGGTTCCCCCGGCGGCAGAATGCCGGCCACGGAGTGCACCGCGGTGACTTCCAGGGACTCCTTTCTGGTGAGCGTCGGCAGGATTGCCGGCAACCGCTCGGCCAGCATGGTCTTGCCGGCTCCGGGCGGTCCGGAGAGCAGCAGGTGGTGACCGCCCGCCGCGGCCACCTCCAGGGCCTTGCGGGGCCGCCGCTGTCCCGCCACGTCCGCGAGGTCCGGCGAATTGCCGTCCCCCTGCCCGGTCCCCCGGGCGAGCCCGGTGCCGATGCCCGCGCCGGGCACCATCAGCCCGGCCAGCAGGGTGTCGGGGCGCCCGTCGTCATCGGGCCGCTGCTCCTCCGGCACGGGCTCGTCGCAGAGCACCGCGATCAGCTGCCGCAGGCTCCGCACCCCGAGAACCGAGACCCCGGGCACCAGCGCCGCCTCCCCCGCGGTCTGCTCGGGCACGACGACCTGGCGGTATCCGGCGTCCGCCGCGGCGAGCACGGCGGGCAGCACCCCGCGCACCGGCCGCACCCGGCCGTCCAGCCCGAGCTCACCGATCATCACCACATCGGCGACGGACGCCGGATCGATCCGCTCGGCCGCTCCCAGCACCGCGCAGGCGACCGCCAGATCAAAACCGGAGCCGCCCTTCGGCACCGAAGCCGGTGACAGACCCACCGTGAGCTTCTTCTGCGGCCACTCGGCCCCGGAATTCACCACCGCGGCCCTGACCCGGTCCCGGCTCTCCACCAGGCTCTTGTCCGGCAGCCCCACCAGGGTGAACGCGGCCACCCCCGCCTCCAGGTCCGCCTGGACCTCCACCACCACGCCCTCGACACCGACGAGCGCCACCGAACACGCCCGTGCGAACCCCATCAGGCCACCCCGCGCGCATGCTCGACAACGGGCGCCCCTCGCCTGGGCAGTACCACGCCGACCAGGTCGATCCGGACCCCGCCGGACGGCGGGCCGCCGTGCCGGTGGAGCCAGATCCCGGCCAGCCGTCGCAGCCGCTCCGCCTTGACCGGGGTGACGGCTGCCATCGGATGCTCGAAGGCACCCTTCCTGCGGGTCTTCACCTCGCAGACCACGAGTGCGCCGGCGTCCATCGCGACGATGTCGATCTCACCGGCACGACAGCGCCAGTTCCGTTCCAGTACGGACATACCGGCGTCGGTCAGCAGCCGCGCTGCCAGATCCTCGCCGTACCGCCCGAGTGCCCCCCGTGCGTTCATATCGGCACCACCTCCGGGACCGACTCTGACGCGTTCGGTCCCGGCTCGTGGATCTTGGTGGACAACTCCGGGATTGTGGACAACCCGACCACCCGAAGGTGGGAATCAACCCCCCGAGGCGGAGTCAGTCCCCGGAAGGGGGAATCATTCCTCGGAAGCGGGAATCAATCCTTCCCGTATCCCCGCGGAGAACGGGCTCAGCCGCCCGGAAGTTCAAGATCGCTCTTGTTGAGCTCCTCGATGTTGACGTCCTTGAACGTCAATACCCGTACCTGCTTGACGAAGCGTGCGGGCCGGTACATGTCCCAGACCCAGGCGTCCGCCATGGAAACTTCGAAAAACACCTCGCCCTGAACCGAGTGCACCTGCATCTCGTAGTCGTTGGTGAGGTAGAAGCGCCGTTCGGTCTCGATCACATATTTGAACAGACCGACGACATCTCGGTACTCCCGGTAGAGCTTCAGCTCCATCTCGGTCTCGTACTTTTCGAGGTCCTCGGCGCTCATTGGCATGTTCCCCTTCAGCCGTGCGTGCCCCCATTGTGCGCCAGACCCCGGCGCCCCTGGGCGCTTAGGCGATTTCGGGGGCCAGGACCAGTGGCGTACGCGGAGGACCCTCGTCGAGCAGCGTGCGCAGCAGCTCGGCGAGCCTGGTCGGGTACACCGTCTCACGCGCCGCCGACAGTTCGGCGGAGGTCCACCACCTCAGACCCGTGACGCTGCGCTGCTCCAGCCCGGTCAGCCCACTGGTGTCGGTGGCGGTCTGCGTCGTACGTGCCAGGTAGTACCACTCGTCCTGGTCCCAGCGGCGCCCGTCGAACGGGAACGAGCACATCCGTTGCCAGAGCAGCGGGCCCAGCTCGACCTCGGTGATCCCGGTCTCCTCGGCGAGTTCGCGAAGCGCGGCCTGCTCCCGGGTCTCCTCGCCCTCCAGGCCGCCCCCCGGGGTGAACCACCAGGTGCTCGCGGGGTCCTCCGGTTCGAACCCGTGCACGAGGAGGATGCGGTCGTCGGGATCCAGGAGCACCACCCGGGCGACCTTCCGCTTCTCAGTGTGCACCGGTCGCTGCCCCTGCCCGCCTGCTCTGTGCCGATCGCGTGGACCGTGCCGCGATCGGGCCGTACGCGGCACCGCCGAGGATGAGCACCACACCGGCCACCACGGCACCGAGCTGCAACCGCAGCGGCCCCGGTGACGACACCCCGCCCGGGAGGGTGGCGAAGGCCTGCGGCCGCCCGATCATGCCGCCCATCGGCCAGGCGACGGCGTCCACCCGGGCCTGCACCGCGCTGCGCGGCACGGAGCCCTGTCCCGGGTCGTCCAGATGGACCCGCGAGTCCAGCGAGGAGGCGCGCTCGTCACCGAGCAGGAAGAGCTGTCCCTCGGGCACGTCCGCCGTGAAGTCGTTCACCGAGGCGAGGTTTTTGGTGTGCAGATACGGTTCCTCAATGGATGTGCCGTTGACGGTGAGCCGGCCCTTGTCGCAGCAGGCGATCTTGTCGCCGCCGATCCCGACGACCCGCTTCACCATCGGTACCGCGCCCCACGCCGGATCCGTGAAGACCACCACGTCGCCGCGGTGCACCTCGCTGCCGTCGATCCGCTGGGCGAGCACCCGGTCGCCGGCGTGCACCGTCGGCGTCATCGACGCGGTCGGCACGGTGTACGGCCGGTACACCACGGCTCCCCAGGCGAAACCGCCGAGGAAGAGCACACAGCCGACGGCCACGGCCAGCCCCGACAGCTTGCTGCCGAGCCGACCGTGGCCGTCACCCGTACTTCCTGTTCCACTCATCCCAGCGCCCCCACCTCGGAGATCGACACCCGCTGATCCGAGTCGGCACACTACCCGGCGGTACGCCCGCTGGTCAGCCTCCTGCGACGCCACAGCACAATGGGGATCGCACCGGCCGCACCGAGCGCTCCGGGCGCCAGGCCCATCGCCGCGTTGATCCCCGGCTGGTCGAAGGTCTTCGGGACGGGCAGCGTCGCCCAGCGGTTGATCGGCCACGCCACGACGATGGCCCGGCCGACGACCTCGTCGTCGGAGACCGTGCCGCCGCCCGGCAGCTCCTGGTGGTAGCGGGAGTCGAGGGAGTTCTGACGGTGGTCGCCCATCACCCAGATCCGGCCCTCGGGCACCTTGATCGGGCCGAACGGCTCGTCGTTGCAGGCGGTGTTCCCCGGGAAGATGAACGACTTGTCGTCCAGAGCCTTGCCGTTGACGACGACAGGGCCGTCCTTCTTGCACTCCACCGTGTCGCCACCGACCGCGATGACCCGCTTGATGAGGTCCTTCTCCTCGGCGGACGGCATCAGTCCGATGAAGCTGAGGAACTTCTGCACCACATTCGGATTGGCCGCCTGGGTGTCCTCCAGCCAGCCGCCCGGGTCGTGGAAGACCACGACCTCGCCCCGCTTGGGCTCCGCGCCGAACCACGGGGTCAACTTGTCGACCAGCACCCGGTCGCCCCGCTGGAGCGTGTTCTGCATCGAGTCCGAGGGGATGGAGAACGCCTGCACCAGAAACGTCTTGATCAGCAGCGCGAGAACCAGCGCGATACCGATGAGCAGAGGCAGCTCCTTCCAGAAGGAGCGCGGCTTCTTCAGGGCCGTACCGCCGCTGTCCGGAGAGTCGCCGTCACTCTCCGTACGGCCTGTCGCCCCGGCTGACTCGACATTCTCCGGATTTTCCGGCCGGTCCTCGGGTTCCTCGTGTCCGGATCGTGCGCCGACCGCCAAATCCCCCACATCCACTCCTTACTCCGTGCCACCGCCCGCGCCCTAGCCGGTGCAGGCCCACCACTCCCATAACGAGCGGGAGTTCCGCAGGGGTCGGGAGAGGGATCATTCCGTTGGGATCCTTGGACAACACACTATTCGACGGGCCCGAAACAGCGGCCGTCCCGGCGCGCGCGTCAGGGACCGAGTCGAATGTCTCCGGTTCCTCCAGTTTTCGCCAGTGCCCGAAGGGCCAGGCGATGACCACAGCACGTCCCACGACCTCGTCCTCGGAAACCGTTCCGTGCCCCGGCTCGTCCAGGTGATAGCGCGAATCGGCCGAATCCGACCGATGGTCGCCCATCACGAAGATCCGGCCGGCCGGAACCTTTACCTCGAATTTGATGAGGGAGGGCGGATTGCCGGGGTTCAGATAGGGCTCGTCGAGCGGTACGCCGTTGACGGTGATCCGGCCGCCCTTGTCACAGCACTTCACGGTGTCGCCGCCGACCGCGACCACCCGCTTGATCAGATCCTGCTCGTCGTCCGACGGCAGCAGCCCGATGAAGGTCAGGGCTTCCTTCATCTGTTTGACGACGACGGGCGGGGTCTTCTTGTCGGCGTTCTCCTGCTTCAGCCAGTGGTCCGGGTCCTTGAAGACGACCACATCGCCGCGCTGGGGCCGGGATCCGAACCAGGGGGTCAGTTTGTCGACGAGCACCCGGTCGCCGATCCGGATGGTCTGCTCCATCGATCCCGACGGGATCACGAAGGCCTGCACCAGGAAGGTCTTGAGCACGAGCGCGATCAGCAGCGCCACGGTGATGAGGAGGGGTATCTCCCGGACGGCCGACCGGCGCCGCCGCCGCGCGACCTTGCGGGCCAGTCTGCGCCGCTCCGCCCTGGTCGGCAGCGAGCGCGCGGCCGTCGGCCGGGGGCCGGTCGACGGCGGTATCTCCGAGTCGGCGGCCCCACCCTGCCCCCGGTCGCGGCTACTCATGGGCACCGCCCGGCGCCCGTACACCGGAGAAGGCCGCGCTGCCCGGCAGCGAGCCCAGCCGGCCCAGCGGCCAGCCGATCCAGTCCACCCGGCCGATCACCCTGCCGACCGGGACCATGCCACCGCCCGGCTCTCCCAGGTGGTCGCGCGAGTCGCGGGAATTGCTGCGGTGGTCGCCCATCATCCACAGCGTGCCGTCGGGGACCACGATGTCGAAGCGCACCCGGGACGGCACATCGCCCGGGTACAGATAGTCCTCGTCGACCGGGTGGCCGTTCACCTCGACCCTTCCCCGTTTGTCGCAGCAGACCACCCGGTCGCCCCCCACGCCCACCACCCTCTTCACGTAGTCGGTCTCGGCGGGCTCCACCAGGCCCAGGGACGCTGCCGCGCCGTGCAGCAGTCCGGTGACGGGGTTCTCCCGGGGCGGCTCCCGCACGAAGGAACCGGTGCCGTCGAAGACCACCACGTCGCCGCGGCGCGGTTCGGAGCCGAAACGGTACGCCAGTTTGTTCACCAGCACCCGGTCCCCCACCCGCAGGGTGGACTCCATCGAGCCGCTGGGGATCAGGAAGGGCTGCACCACGAAGGCGCTGACGAGCAGCACGAAGACCGAGCAGACGGCTCCGAGCACGGCGGTCCGCCGCCACGACGTCGAGGTGGTCAACCGCTCGGGGATACGCGAGGAGCGCGACCCCTCCTCCGACCCTGCTGCGGGTGCGAAGGAGCGGTCGCGCTCCGAGGGCTTGGCTTCCGTGTCCATCGGGGCCAGAGCTTAACCGGCCGCCCTGTGGACCTGGGAGTCAGCTCAGTTGTCGCGCTTCTCCTTGATCTTCGCGGCCTTGCCGCGCAGCTCACGGAGGTAGTACAGCTTGGCGCGGCGGACGTCACCGCGGGTGACGAGCTCGATCTTCTCGAAGATCGGGCTGTGCACCGGGAAGGTGCGCTCGACGCCGACGCTGAAGGAGACCTTGCGGACCGTGAAGGTCTCGCTGACGCCCGAGCCCTGGCGGCGGATGACCACGCCCTTGAACTGCTGGATACGGGAGCGGTTGCCCTCGATCACTCGCACGTGGACGTTGACGGTGTCACCGGGGCGGAACGCCGGGACGTCGGTACGCAGCGATGCGGCGTTGACGCCATCGAGCAGGGAAGCCATGTTGTCTGCTTTCTTCGCCGATGCCACAGGTCATCGGCGGGAGTTCGTGAGGAGATGGGAGTGCTGATCGCGCCGGACGGGCGTCGGGACCACCCCCATGCGCACGGGGGTCACAACGGTCGCTTTCCCCCTGTGGCAGGGGCGCACGTCGGACGTACAGCAGCGGCCTATTGTTCCACGGCCTCGGGCCTGCGCCAAAATCGGCCCCCGGGCTCCGGTGACCAGCCGAGGATGGAGAGGATCTCGCGGTCCTTCTTGTCGAAGCCGCTCGCCTCGCAGCGCTCGATCAGATCGGGTCGGTGGAGCGCGGTGCGACGGAACGCCTCGTCCCGCCGCCAGCGGGCGATCTTCCCGTGGTGCCCGCTGAGCAGGACGTCCGGGACGCCCCTGCCGCGCCACTCGGGCGGCTTGGTGTAGACGGGTCCCTCCAGCAGGTCGGCCATCGCGCCGGGGGCGAACGAGTCGTCCCGGTGCGACTCGGCGTTGCCGAGCACGCCGGGCAGCAGCCGGGCCACCGCCTCCGTGATCACCAGTACCGCGGCCTCCCCGCCGGCCAGCACGTAGTCACCGATGGATACCTCGACGACCGGCACGCGGGTCGCGTACTCGTCCATCACCCGTCGGTCGATGCCCTCGTAGCGGGCCGGAGTGAAGATCAGCCACGGCCGCCCGGAGAGCTCGACGGCGAGCTCCTGGGTGAACGGACGGCCGCTGGGCGTGGGCACCACGAGCACCGGGGAGTGCGCCCCCGCCTCGTACCCGGACGCCAGCGCGTCGTCCAGCGCCTCGCCCCACGGCTCGGTCTTCATGACCATGCCGGGGCCGCCGCCGTACGGGGTGTCGTCGACCGTGTTGTGCCGGTCGTGCGTCCAGTCACGCAGGTCGTGCACGTGCACGTCGAGGCGGCCGCGCGCGCGGGCCTTGCCGACGAGGGAGACGTTCAGCGGCTCCAGGTACTCCGGGAAGATCGTGACGACGTCGAGGCGCATCAGGCGTCCTTCCCGGTGCCGGGCGCCTCGTCCCCGCCGCTCTCTTCGTCGCGCGAGGAGTCGATCACGGCCTGGCTCTCGTCGATCAGACCGGGCGGCGGGGTGATCACCGCGCGCTGCTCGTCGAGATCGATCTCGGTGACGATCTCCTCGACGAAGGGGATCATCACCTCGCTGCCGTCGGGCCGCTCGACGATGAAGAGGTCCTGGGACGGGAGATGCGTGATCTCGGTGATCCGGCCGACCTCGGTGCCGTCGGCGAGGACCACATCGAGGTCCATGAGCTGGTGGTCGTAGAACTCCTCGGGGTCCTCGGGGAGTTCCGCCGGGTCGACGTCGGCGATCAGGAGCGTGTTGCGCAGGGCCTCGGCAGCCGTACGGTCGCGTACGCCCTCGAAGCGCAGCAGCAGCCGTCCGCTGTGCACCCGGCCGGTCTCGATCGTCAGCGGTCCGGCGCCGGCCGGTTCGGTGGCGAGTACGGCCCCGGGCGCGAGCCGCAGCTCCGGCTCGTCCGTACGCACCTCGACGGTGACCTCGCCCTTGATGCCATGGGCACGGCCGATCCGCGCGACTACCAACTGCACCTTGTGTCTCTCCTGTCATACGACGACGGGCCGGGGCGGGCGCTTGGCCCTCCCCGGCCCGTGCCGGTGTTCAACTCTGTCAGCGAACCTGATCCACATCGACGAGGTCGACGCGGATGCCACGGCCGCCGATGGCGCCCACGACGGTACGCAGCGCGCGAGCGGTGCGGCCGTTGCGGCCGATCACCTTGCCGAGGTCGTCGGGGTGGACCCGGACCTCCAGCACGCGACCGCGGCGCAGGTTGCGCGAAGCGACCTGCACATCGTCAGGGTTGTCGACAATGCCCTTCACGAGGTGCTCGAGAGCCTCCTCGAGCATGCTCAGGCCTCGGTCGACTCGGCGGGCGCAGCCGCGTCAGCAGCCTCGTCCGCCTTCTTGTCGGACTTCTTCGCCTTCTGCGTGATGGCCTCGCCCTTGGACTCCTCGCCGGTGTCCTTGGCCAGGGCCTCGAACAGGGCGCGCTTGTCAGCCTTGGGCTCCGGCTGCAGCAGCGGCGCGGGGGCCGGAAGACCCTTGTGGGCCTGCCAGTCACCGGTGAGCTTCAGGATCGCGAGAACCGGCTCGGTCGGCTGGGCGCCGACGGACAGCCAGTACTGCGCACGCTCCGAGTTGACCTCGATGCGCGAGGGGTTCTGCACCGGGTGGTACAGGCCGATCTCCTCGATGGCCCGGCCGTCACGGCGGGTACGGGAGTCGGCGACGACGATGCGGTAGTGAGGCGAACGGATCTTGCCCAGACGCTTCAGCTTGATCTTGACTGCCACGGAAGTGGTGTCTCCTGGTCTATGACGTGGTTGGGCACAACGAAGATGCCACGTGGGGTTGCGGTACTCGGGTGCCCGATGGACGCGTCAGCCGGAGGAGAGAGGGGTCCTGTGCGACTGTCGAGTACAGCTAGCTATTGTGCCACACCGCATCGGGTCACCCCACCGCGACCGCGGCTTCGGGGATGCGGAACGGCTTTCCGCAGCCGCCGCAGACGATCGGCGCCTGCGCCAGCACCGACGGGACGACCCGCACATTGCGTCCGCAGTCGCAGACGGCCTTGACGCGGACGCCCCCACCGGAGGAGCCGTGCCGGGCGGCCGGCCCGCGGAAGGAACGCTTGGTGTCGGCGGCGGTGGCGACCGTGTGCGCCTTGAGGGCGCGCTGCAGCCGCTCGATCGTCGGGCGGTACCTCCGCTTGGCCTCGGGGTTGAGCGCGACCAGCGAGAAACCGCTGCTGGGGTGGGGCTCCTCGGCGTGGTCGAGGCCCAACTCCTCGGCGATCGCGAGGAATCGTCGGTTGTGGTAACGGCCGGCCCGCGAGGTGTCGCGGACACCTCTCGCGGCGGCGATGCCATGGACTGCCTCATGGAGCAGTCGTTCGAAGGAGAGCTCGGCGCCGCAGGCGGACGAGGACTCTCCGATCAGGGACTCGGGCGCGGCTAGATCCGGCAGCTCGGGGTGGTACCGCTGAATGTCGGCCCACGCCTGCGCCAGCTCTGCGGCAAGTACAGGTGGTGTCGTGCTCACGTCGTGACAACGAGCGCGAGTGCCCCGGTGTTCCGATTCCGGGCCATCCCAAATATTTTGCACGTACCAGTCAGTTGCCGTTGATGCGTCCTGACGAGGGCGGGTGCGCAGATCTGCGGAGAAGTCTCACAGCTCACACCAAGGTGGTACGTAGCGGCCCGTACGCCCGGACGCGCAGAAAGCAGCGTGGAGAGCAACCGTACGCCGGGCCGTCCGTCGGCCCGGGAGGCGGGTGGCGCGTCAGTAGGCGCGGGCCACCAGGGCGACAGTACCGGGGGCGTCGTCCGAATCCGGCACCGACCCGTCCTCGGCGACCAGGCACCGCACGGACACCCCGTGCTCCGCGAGCCGGGCCTCCCCCGCCGGGCCGAGGGCCGACCAGGCGATACGCGCCCAACCGCCCGCCGCCGCCGCTTCCACGGCCTCCTCGACCGACGCGACCTCGCTGGTGGCCGACTCGCGCCTGCTCCGGGACTCCCACAGCAGGGCTGCCTGATCCTCCTCCAAAACGGCCGGGAGAAGCGCGGCCAGGGCCTCGATCGCCACCGGTTCCTTTCCGCCCGGGACGCGCCGGGCCAGCATCGCGGTGCCGTTCTCCAGATCACGCGGGCCGACCTCGATCCGTACCGGCACGCCCTTCAGCTCCCAGTCGACCGCGCGGCGGCCGAACGGGACGTCGGTGCGGTCGTCGACCTCGGCCCTGATCCCGGCGGCGCGCAGCCGCTCCCCGATCGACCGGACCGCGGCCAGTACCGCGTCGCCCTCCTTGACCGCGAGGACGACGGCCTGGACGGGGGCGAGACGCGGCGGCACCCGGAGGCCGTGATCGTCGCCGTGCGCCATGATCAGGCCGCCGACCATGCGGGTCGACGAGCCCCAGGAGGTCTGCCAGACGAGCTCCTGCCTGCCCTCCCTGGACAGATAGCTGGTGTGGAAGGCCCTGGCGAAATTGGTGCCGAGTTCGTGGCTCGTACCCAGTTGCAGGGCCTTGCCGTCCCGCATCATTCCTTCGAGCGTCAGGGTGTTGACGGCCCCCGCGAAGCGCTCGGCCGGGGTCTTGCGGCCCAGGACCACATCGATGGCCAGGACATTGACCATGAAGTCCGCGTAGACGTCCCGGTGGATGTGCGCGGCGTAGTCGCGGGCCTCCTCGTACGTGGCGTGGGCGGTGTGGCCCTCCTGCCAGAGGAACTCCGTCGTGCGGAGAAAGACCCGCGGGCGCATCTCCCAGCGCACGACGTTGGCCCACTGGTTGATCAGCAGCGGCAGATCGCGGTGGCTCTGGACCCATTTCGAGAAGTACTCGTTGATGATCGTTTCGGACGTCGGCCGCACCACCACGGGCTCTTCGAGCTCTTTTCCACCGGCGCGGGTCACGATCGCGAGCTCCGGTGCGAAGCCCTCGACGTGCTCGGCCTCGCGTGTCAGGTAAGACTGGGGGATGAAGAGCGGGAAGTAGGCGTTCCGGGCGCCGGCCTGTTTGATCCGGGCATCCATCTCCTGCTGCATCCGCTCCCACAGGCCGTATCCGTACGGCCGGATGACCATGGTGCCGCGCACCGGACCGTTGTCCGCGAGTTCGGCCTTGTTGATCAGATCCTGGTACCAGCGGGGAAAGTCCTCGGCCTGGGGCGTGAGAACGGGTGCCTTTGCCATGGCGCGCATCGTACGGCGACACCGCCCACCACACGGAGCGACGGGCCCTGCCTCCACGGACCGGACCCACGGGCGCATCACCGCAGCACACAACCATTGCCATCAGACCTCTGGACGCGGGCGCGGATGCGCAGTTCTCTGACATACGGGGGGGAACGGGCGCAGACACGCAGGGGGGAGCATCCACTCGGGCACGACCGATCGGACACGACCGACCTCTCGGCGGATTGGGGCGCTTCCATGACACCAACGCTCGTCCGGCACCACAGCTACGCGGACACGGCCACCCCTGTGGACCCGGGGACCCGTGCCCGGGACTGGGCCGAGATCCAGGAGCGGATGCTCGCACCGCTGTACGAAGCGGTGTACGAGCGGCTTGAAGTGGGAACCGGGACCCGGCTGCTCTCCCTCGGCTGCGGCTCCGGTCTCGCGCTGCTGATCGCGGCCGCGCGCGGGGCGCGCGTCACGGGCGTCGACAGCGATTCCGAACGGCTGGCACTCGCGCGGGCCCGGCTGCTGCCCGGTGCGGGGAACGACGCCGGACTCCCGGCCGGGCACGCCCGGCTCCTCGACGGTGATCCGTCCGCGGCCGCCCCGGCCGACGGAGCCCCGTACGACCTGATCACGGCGTTCACCCCGATCGGCTGCTCGTCCGGTGACGGCGAACGACTCGTGGACGCGCTGCGAGCCGCCGTGCCGCTGGCCGCCCGGGGCGGCACGGTCGTGCTGACCGCGTGGGGGCCGCCGGAACGGTGTGCGACGGCGCCGGTACTGCGGGTGGCGGGCCGGTTCTCCGACGATTCCGGGGCGCCGCGCGGCGGTGGCTGGCGGCCGTGGGAGCGGGACGATCTGGAGGAAGTGGCGTTCCGGTCGGGTCTGAACCCGGACGGCTCGGGCCGGGTGGCGTGCCCGTTCGGGTACGCGGACGTCGACAGCGCGGTACGCGGGCTGCTGTCGACGCGGCTCTTCGACGCGGCGGTACGGGCGACGGACCGGGGCCAGGTGGCGAAAGAGGTCGCGGAGGCCCTCCATCCGCACCTGCGCCGGGACGGCACGATCTGGATGCCGAACGTCTTCCGCTACCTCGTGTGCACCACCTGAACCCCGCGGGCGCCGTTCGGGCCGCGGCGGCTACTTGGCCAGGCGGGGGATGCCCGCCGCACGGTAGGCCGCGGCCTCGTCCAGCGTCTCGTTCTCCAGCAGTGCCGCGGCCAGCGAGTCCAGCCTGTCCCGGTTCTCGCGCAGGAGCCGGCACGCGGACTCGTAACACTCGTCGACGATGCGCCGCATCTCGCTGTCCACCGCGTCGAGCGTCGCGGGGGCCGCGGAGAGCCCGTACGCCTGCTGGGCATCGCTCGGGATCGCCGTCAGCCTGCCCACCTTCTGGCTCATGCCCCAGCGGCCGACCATGCCGCGGGCCAGATTGGTGACCTGTTCCAGGTCGCTCTCCGCGCCGGT
This sequence comes from Streptomyces sp. NPDC087845, assembly GCF_044742755.1. NCBI lineage: Bacteria > Bacillati > Actinomycetota > Actinomycetes > Kitasatosporales > Streptomycetaceae > Streptomyces > Streptomyces sp. NPDC087845. The sequence continues at coordinate 1,987 of NZ_JBIUVC010000028.1, read as the reverse complement.
GGTGACCACGCCGAAGACCACCTGTTCGGCGGCCATCCCGCCGAGCGCGCCGATGATACGGCCGCGCAGGTACTCCTCGGTGTAGGCGTACTTGTCGGCGTCCGGCGTCGAGAGGGTGACGCCCAGGGCCCGGCCGCGCGGCACGATGGTGACCTTGCGGACCGGGTCGGCACCCGGCTGGACCATGCCGAGCAGGGCGTGCCCGCTCTCGTGGTACGCGGTCCGGTGGCGCTCCTCGTCCGACATGACCAGCGAGCGTTCCGCCCCCAGCTGGACCTTCTCCAGGGCGTCCGAGAGATCGGACTGGCTGACCTCGGGCTGCCGGCGTTTGACGGCGAGCAGAGCGGCCTCATTGGCGAGGTTGGCGAGATCGGCGCCGGTCATTCCCGGGGTCGTCCCGGCCACCTGGGCCAGGTTCACGTCGTCGGCGAGCGGGATCTGCCGGGTGTGGATCTCCAGGATCGCCTCCCGGCCGGTCCGGTCCGGCGGGCTGACCTGGACGATCCGGTCGAAGCGGCCGGGCCGGGTGAGGGCGGGGTCGAGGACGTCGGCGCGGTTGGTGGCGGCGAGGACGACGACGCCCTCCGAACCGGAGAAGCCGTCCATCTCGGTGAGGATCTGGTTGAGCGTCTGCTCGCGCTCGTCGTGCCCGCCCATGCCGGAGCCACCGCCGCGGGCCCGGCCGATGGTGTCGATCTCGTCGATGAAGACAATGGCGGGGGCGACCTTGCGCGCCTCCGCGAAGAGCTCCCGCACCCGGCTCGCGCCGACGCCGACGATCATCTCGATGAACTCGGAGGCCGATGCCGAGAAGAACGGCACCCCCGCCTCACCCGCGACGGCCCGTGCGAGCAGGGTCTTGCCGGTGCCGGGCGGTCCCGCGAGGAGCACTCCCCCGGGCATCCGGGCGCCCATCTTCCGGTACGCCTGCGGGTTCTTCAGGAAGTCCACGACATCGTTGAGCTCGCCCTCGACCTCGTCGATCCCGGCCACGTCCTCGAAGGTGGTGCGCTTGCCGGCCTCCAGCTCGACGGGCTTGGGCGGGGCCTTGCGCCCGAAGCCGCCCATCCCGCCGCCCATGCCCTTGGCCATCCGCCGGGCGATGAACACCCAGAGCAGGACGAGCAGCAGCATCGGGGCCAGCGAGATCAGCAGGTTGGCGAGGAAGCTGCGCTGCTGGACGACGGGCTCGGCGGTGACCATGACGTCGTCCTTGACCAGTTCGGCCCAGAGGTTGTCGTCCGCGAAGGCGGGCCGCTGGGTGACGAACTTGGTGTACGTCTTGTCGCTTCCCGGGACCTTCGCCTCCTTCTTGAGCTGTCCCTCGATGGCGTCGCCCTTGGAGTAGATCTTGGAGACATTGCCCGAGGTGACCTGCTTGCTGAATTCCGTGTACGCGATCGTGCGCTCCTCCTCCCCGTTGAAGAAGGACAGCACCAGATTGGCGATCAGGTAGACGGCGAGCGCGGTCAGCAGCAGTCCGCCCCAGCCTCCCGGCATCTTCCGGCCCGGTGGCGGGGGCGGCGGCGCACCCTCGGAGCGCCACGGCTGATCGGGTCGGTCGCGGGGAGGTACGGGGGTGGTCACACGCGCTCCTCTGCCGACAGCAACTGAATGTGACATTAGATGAGAAAACGCCCCAGAGCCCCCGGTGGACCCTTCCAGTGGTCCCACCGGGGGAAGCGAGGCCCGATGGATGCCCGTCCGGGCCGCGCGGCGCCGTTGAAGAGGAAGGCGGGCGCGCCGTTCGCGATCACGTCCGCGCAAGGCACCGGAGCTTCCTGCCGCGGCCCGGCTGGGGCCGGGTCGGCCTCGGCCGGGCCGCACGGCGGGCATGCGCAAGGGGCGCCCACCCGCGGTGAGCGCCCCTTGCACATGCCGATGCCGTCGGCCGTTCAGCCCATGAACTTCTTGAACTCGTCGGGCAGCTCGAAGTTCTTGTCGTCCTGCGCCGGCAGACCGAACGCGCCGCCCTGCGCGGCCTGCT